>JBOGKQ010000008.1:0-115743 GCA_050747905.1 Terriglobales bacterium
CCGCAAGTTCAGCAGCCCCTCCGCGCCGCCGGGAGTGATTATGCTGAGGCGGCATTCAGATTGCCAACCCGCGCCTGTACTGGCCAGCCGAACTTGTGGGTAATTGAAAGCAGAACCGGACGCTTACTTGTCTCCATCAGGGTGTTGCGTGCGAAATGCCGCTAAATTGATTGGATCGAACTTGTCGGACGACCACTTGCACTCGATGGCAAGAGGGCTCTTTCGTCGTCCGGCCAGAACAAAATCCACCTCGTGCCCACGTTTGTCTCGCCAGTACCCGACATCCCTGGTCTGTGAGTGAGCCATGATCTCATTGAGAACGAAATGCTCCCATAAGATGCCGAGATCGTCGTTGCGCAACTCTTGCCACCCACGGTAGAAACAGATGAAGCCAGTATCGAAGCCGTAGACCCTTGGTGCGGATATGATTTCCGTGGGTCGGCGGGAACTGAAAGGTCGAACCACATGCGCTACGAAGGTTGCTTCCAGCACGCGAAGGTAGTTCGCAATGGTAGGCCGGCTGACCTCACAAGGGGCGGCGAACCTTGTGGCCTCGAAAATCCCTCCACTTTGGGCCAGGATGAGCTCCGTAAACCTTTGGAAGGAATCTCTGCGCTCCAATCGAAATAATTCCTGAATGTCTTTCGCCCAGTACGCGTCTGTCCATTCCTGAAAATCGCACCGTATCGAGACGGCGCTACTTGTCTGGGTCGCCGCGCGAATGGCTATCGCTAACACCTTGACGATCGGAATGCTGTTCGCCTTTCTCGCCTACAAAACCGAGTTCGACCACAGAGCGGGCGTCCTCCTCGATAGGCTTTTCGAGTTCCGAATGCTAGGCGCACACGCCGACCGCCTTGCCGATATTGTTCTCCACGAGCCCGAGGAGAACCGGCCGCGAAGCGTACGCGTCGCGGCACCGCTTAGCCCTGGATCTGTTGACGTCGACCAGGTTTGCTATAGGTACGACGCGTCCGGCCCACTAGTTATCTCCTCCTTCACGCTGCACGTGCGCGCGGGTGAGTTCGTCGCGATAGTCGGGCCGTCGGGTTCGGGGAAAACAACGCTGATGAAAATTATCTGCGGCCTGTTGCGACCCGAAGGTGGATCTGTGCTCATCGGTGGGCCGGCCATTGGGCCAGAGAGCGATATCCCGGCAGGATACGTTGGGGTTGTCCTGCAAGAGGACACCCTGTTCTCCGGGACCATTTCGCAAAACATAAACTTCTTCGATGCGCTCCCGGATGTAGAACGGGTGCGAGAATGCGCACGCATCGCGTGCATCGGCGAGGAAATCATGGCAATGCCCATGGGATTTAACTCGCTCGTTGGCCCGTCCGGGGAAGGAGTCTCAGGCGGGCAGAAGCAGAGGATACTCATAGCTCGCGCACTCTACCGCGCACCCAGGATCCTCGTCCTCGACGAGGCCACGAGTCACCTGGATATCGAAACCGAGGCAAAGATAATGAGGAATCTGAGCGCGACCGGGGCCACACGGATCGTCGCGGCCCACCGACCCGAGGCAATCGCCTCGGCTGATCGAGCCGTGGACCTCCACGGCCAAACGCTCGGCGAGATCCCGGGCCTCCCGGCCCGGGGGCTGGCCCTCGTGCCAGAGACTGTCAAGACAGGGGAAACAATATGACCAGAATGAGTTCAGACGGCAACCGTACGCTTGCCCGTTTGGGAGCGCGCGAACTAACAGCGGAAGAGTTAAGAGCTGTCGCCGGTGCAGGCGGCGGGAACAACATGACTTGGTGTAACGGAGTCGCAAGCAACGGGAAGAACGTCCCGGTTCAAGACGACAACCCGAGCGAGTAACCCGTGCCGCGGCGGCCGCCTGGGCAGCCGCCGCGGGCCGACGCCAAGGTCCCAGGCGAAAGCAGGATCGCACAAAGCAGACGGTCGACGCAAAGATCAATCACCTCTCCTACTATAATGAAGGGCAATCGCGCGCCTGCGCACCACGGCACCCGCAAGCTCACCGCAGGTTTACTCGCAGTGGCCAGCGTCGGAGCCAACGGTACTCGTGGCGTAATGAGCGGCCCTCGACCGCTGGCACTGTTCAGGAGGTGGCCGATGCTACGATTTCTTGATAATATCCCGGTGCGATCGCGCCCGCTCGGGCGCTCGCCTCGGTCGGGCTGTGGCCCCAACGCTCGCCCATGGCCATCACAATAATTTCGGACCTTAGGGATTTCCACGCTGCAGCTGTCTGTTGGGCCCTGAGATTTGCAGGCTACACTGCCCACCACTGGGAGGGCCCGGGGAGCACTCAGAGCAGGCAGTCGCATCTTGAGGTCACGCCGCGTCCGCGAATAGAGATCGGCGGATTCGAACCCCGTGGCGGCGATACAGTCTGGATACGGCGCCCGCGACCTCCGATGCTGAGTCCCGAAATGGCGGAGTGCGACCGGCGATTTGCGCTGCAGGAATTCCGCTTCTTTAGCCGGTGCCTCGCCCCGATGTTCGACGCCGTCGGGATCAGGTGCGTGAACCCACCCATCGCAGCTTATGCGATCCGGGCCAAGACCGCGCAGCTGCTGCTGGCGCGCCAGTGCGGCATGGAGGTCCCTCGCACCTTCATGGGCAACAGCCCATCGCGAATCACCAGCCGAGCCCCAACGGGTACACGCACAGTGTGCAAGGGCTTTATGCCCCATGTTTGGACGGACAAAGCTAGCGGCGCCGACGCGAGGACTGTAACCTTCGAGCTGTTGGAAAGCCACGTTGATAATGAACCCGTTCTCACGTTCGCGCCTGCTATCTACCAAGAGCTCGTGGCCAAGAGGAGCGATGCGCGCGTGATGCTCATGGGCGAGGCCGTGCGCGCCTTCGAAATTCGCAGCCCTGCCCTAGACTGGCGCGTCGCGGCGGAGAGTCACTTGACCTCCGGCGAAGAAATCGAGATCCCGCAGGGCCTGGCTGGCGCAATCTCGCAATTTGCCAAGCTGGCCGGTATAGTTTTCGGCTGCTTTGATTTCGCCATTGACAACCAAGGAACATGGCGATTTCTGGAGGTTAACGAGTCCGGGCAGTTCCTCTGGATCGACGAGCTTGTGCCGGGCGCACGGATCTTCGAGGATTTCCTGATTTTCCTCACCGCCCGGGAGGGTGGCCGCGGCATCGCGCGCAGCGCGTTTCCATCGCTCTCTGAGTTCAGGTTCGACCCGCCGATGGATAGCGATGACAGCGATGAGGATTCCCCTTTTCACTCCTTCGAGGGCTCGTACGAACCCGATTAGCGGACGCCGCCTCGCCCACCTGAGGCGCAAGCTGCCGAACCGAGCGCCGATGCACTGGCTTGGCCTGGGCGGCTTGAGCATCGCGGCAGGACTCTCGTTAGCCGTCATCTCCGCGCTCGTGACGGTGGTTTACGGGAACCTGCCGTATTCGCACCCCCGCAGCCTCGTCCAAATCTCCGTGAAACACCGGGCGGCAAAGGGTGCCCTGGGCTTGGCTTCGTGGCCAGACTTCCTCGATTGGAGGTCACGCTGCACCGCGTTCGCGAGCCTGGACGCGTACGAGGCTGATACCTTCCGCACTCAGATCCGTGGCGCCTATTTTGAGGTCAACGCGATCGTCTTGACGAGCAATCTTCTGCCCTCTCTCGGAGTTCGGCCAGAACTCGGCGCGTTCTGGCCGCGCACCGCCGACGAAGGCAGCACCGGGCAGGCGGCGATCAGCTACCATCTGTGGCGGCACCGATTCGGCGGCCGTCACAACGTGATCGGGACGAGGTTCCGCCTAGGCGGCCGCCGGTTTGTCGTGGACGCCGTTATGCCAGCTGGCTTCAGTTTCCCGCCGGGGCCCGCGGCCCGCGATGTCTGGGCAGGGCCATCGGCTGAGGGCCTGACGCCTTCTCCCCCAGAGCGTACTCGCAATTTGAGGTTTCTCCACGTATTCGGAAGATTGAACACGGGCGTGACCGAGTCTGCAGCTGCGGCTCAACTCGGAGCGGTTGTGAACGAGCTCGCACATTCCCACCCCGTATCCGACGGAGGCGTTGAGTCCGTTTCCGTGCGCAGTGCAAGGGATGTTTTGGTCGGGGACGCCCGCAAGCCCCTTTGGTTTCTCCTCGCCGCGTCGCTGCTCCTACTGGCGCTCACCTCTAGCAATTGCGCCGGCTTCGAGGCCTCACGTAGTTCGCAGGTCCGCCAGCGGAGTGCGATCGCGAAGGCGCTCGGTGCAACGACGGGCCGCATCATCACCGAAACTGCTCGCGAGGCGGCGCTGATCGGCGCGGCTGTCGCAATCTCAGGCGGCACCCTCGCTTGGGCGGCGCTCGCGGTGTTCCGCCGACTCGGGCCAGCGTCCATCCCGCGCCTCGCCGAATCGCGGTTCAATGTGACGACAGCCGCCGCCTGCGCTGCAGTCGGCGCAGTATGCACAGCAACATTGTTGGCCGCAGTTCTGCCGGCAGTCCTCAGCGCTGGCACTCCAGACCTCGCGTTCGGGACCTCCGGGAAATCCTCGCTGTCTCACCGCCGCGGACTGAGGATAATCGCTGTCTTCCAGATCGCGTCAACGCTGGTCCTCGTTTGGGCAGGAATCGCCCTTGCCGGAGCGTTTGCGCGCGTGGCAAGCACAAGCACGGGTTTCACCACAAGGGGAGTCTTCGCGTTCGAGATCGACCCTGGCGGCACGGGGCCACCCGCCTCGCAGTTAGCTACCTACGGGCGTGCGATCGCGGCCGCCCGGGACCTCCCGTGGGTCGCCGCCGCCGGCGCGGGAAGCCCAGTCCCGCTCGGGGCCGCCCGCAACCGGCTTTTCCTAAGCCCCAACCCGCGAGCTGGCGATACCCATCAAGTCGAGGTAAACGCTCATGTTCTGACGCCGGGCTACTTCCGCACCCTCGGGATCAGGCTGCTGGCGGGCCGGTCGTTTAGCGGTTCCAAGGCAGACGGCACCGGCTCGATGATCGTGGATCGAAGACTGCTTCACACACTTGGCGGGCCCAGCCACCTCGGCTCTGAAGTTGAACTCCGCCTGCTTGGCGGCGGCGCGCCCCAGATCCGGAAAATCGTGGGAGTTGTTTCGAACGTCGACGACCCTAGCCTAGCACCACCAACGATCCCGGATGTCTACGTCCCGGAGTCCCTCTTTTTGAGCGCCTTCCCCACGATACTTGTCCGAACTGCGGGCAAACGCCCACCATCCGGATGGCAGGCTGGCTTGAGAAACGCGGAGCTTGCTGCCGTCCCGGCCGCGCCAGTCTTCGAAATCAAATCCCTAAGCTCGGAAATTAGCGCCCTCCGCGCGCCCGAGCGGTTCGAACTGATCTTAGTCTGGGCGCTCGCTCTAATCGCGTCACTTTCTGCCGCCGCGTGTCTGGCCGCCTCGCTCGCGCTGATCCTTGACCAGAGGCGAAAGGATCTCGCCATCAGGCAGGCGCTCGGCGCCCCGCCGCGGGCGCTGGTAAGCACCGTCGTCGGCCCCCACGTCGTGAGCGTAGTCGCGGGGCTGGTCTTTGGGTCGCTGGCCGCCAGCGCCGCTTCGGCCTACGTGTCCACCCGGCTGGAATGGCTGGGCACCATCCCGGCCTGGCCTATCTGCCTTTCCGTTTGCGCGGTCTCCGCCGTTGCCGCCGCGTCTGCAGTTCCATCGGTACGGCGCGCGTACCGATTCGATGCCGCTGACGTTCTCAGGCAACCCTGACCGTGCGACCCCGCCCTTCGCGGCACCTCGGAGAGCGCCAGCGGACGTCCGTTGCCAGCCCGACCGAGTTTGTCCTTGAGGGCGGCGATGAGGGACTCGGCCGCACTAGGCGGCGCCGCGAGGGCTTTACCAGTTTTTTCTTAGCACGTCCTGCAGCATAGCCCGGTCCAGCGTCAGCTCCGCCACCACCTTCTTCAGCCGCCCGTTTTCGTCCTTGAGCTGCCGCAGCTGTCTCACTTGGTCCACCTCCAGGCCAGCGTACAGCTTCTTCCAGCGATAAAACGTCTGCTCCGCAATGCCCATCCGGCGGATCAGTTCCGCCACCGGCATGCCCATCTCCACCTGTTTTACGGCGGCAGTGATCTGTTCCACCGAGTACCGTTTCCGTTTCATTGGCAAAACCCCCTTGTCGGTGATTCTGCCGGACTAACAGTTTTCCGGGGGCCGCTCACTCTGGCCCCACCCCATGGCGAGCGGGGATGGGGGTTTGGGGCAAGGGGCCGGCGTTCGAGGCCCCTTGCCCCACATTCTGGCTGGCGAGTCCCGCCTCGCACTGCGCCGCGAACTCCGCCGTGTTCGATAGCAGAAACTGCTGTGCGGCCGTTCCTCGTTGTACTCCCTCCGCCAAGCTGTAATCTTGCGCCGGGCATCGAACAGGTTCTGGAACCAGCGCACGTTCGTGATCCCGGCCTATCGATCGAGTCAGCGCTATCGGGCCAAGGCCGAGCCGAATCCAGGGCTCAGGCAGCGTCTGGTGGAGCTAGCGGCCGAACGGCGGCGGTTCGGGTATGAACGGCTGCACCTGCTGTTGCGCCGGGAGGGATGGAGAGTGAATCACAGGCGAGGGCTGCGGCTTTATCGGCAGGAGGGGCTAGCGCTCCGGCGCCGGAGCCGCAAGCGGTATCCGGCGCGAGTGCGGCAGCCGCTGGCCCGGCCGTCGGCGCCCGGGCAGCGCTGGTCAATGGATTTTGTCCGCGACACGCACCGCCGGGATTTGCAGCCTTACCTCCGATCCGGAGTCGCCGGCAGTTGCTCGATCCATGCCTCCGTATTCTTCTTCGCTTCGCCCTGGGCTGCGTTCGCAACGTTCTCCCACGCCTCCCAGGTGGCAATCCGCTCCGCATAGGCAGCGCGCGCCCGCGGCAGAATCGAGCTGCCCAGTCCGAACCGCAGCGGCGGATCGTCGGCATCCACAAGCTTCAGGACGGCACCCGCCGTGGCCTCGGGATCACCGCGTTCCAGGTGGGCAAGGCGGGTCACAAACTGCTTCCGGAACTCCGCGTACGGTTCCAGAGCATCCGCGATCACTGCAGATTTGCCGAAGCCGGTTGCGTAAGCCCCAGGCTCAATCAGCGTCACCTTGATACCGAAGGGTCTCACCTCCTGCGCCAGTGATTCGTGCAGGGCTTCCACTGCCCATTTCGTGGCACAGTAGAAGCCAATCAGTGGCAGCGCCGTAATCCCCAGACCGCTCGAAACGCCCAGGATATGCCCGCTGCCCTGGGTCCGCAGCAGAGGCAGAGCCGCCCGCAGCACCCGGACCACGCCCAGGTAGTTCGCGTCAAACAGGTTGCGGATCTGCTCGTCGCTCGCTTCCTCCACCCCCGCGACCAGGCTGTAGCCGGCGTTGTTTACAAGCACATCCAACCTGCCGAAATGCTGGTGCGCCTGCTGGACGACGCGAGACACCTGTTGCGAATCAGTCACGTCGAGCGCCAGTGGCAGGACGGCATTTCCGAAGTGCTTTTCAAGACCCTCAACGTCTTCCAGTCTGCGCGCGGTAGCCGTAACCTTATCTCCGCGTTTGAGCGCCGCCTCGGCCCAGATGCGCCCGAAACCGCGAGACGCGCCGGTGATAAACCAAACTTTGCTGTTCATTGCATTTTCCCCCCCTACGGTCCAAATTAGCCGAAATCAACGCGGCGTGGGGGGTGGCGAAGCAGCCGCGCGGGGGCCCGCGCCAACATTAGAGTCTCGCTAAAGCTTCGCCGCGGCCGCGCGTGCGAAATAGCTGATGATCACGTCGGCGCCGGCGCGGCGAATGGCGGTGAGGGTTTCCCACATCGCGCGCTCGCGATCGAGCCAGCCCAAGCGAGCCGCCGCCAGTATCTGCGCATATTCGCCCGAGACCTGGTAAGCCGCGAGCGGCACGTTGAACCGCTGGCGGGCGGCGTGCAACACATCGAGGTAGGGCAGCGCAGGTTTGACCATGAGCATGTCGGCGCCTTCGGCGAGGTCGAGCGCCATTTCGCGCAGCGCCTCGCGTCCGTTGGCGGGGTCCATCTGGTACCCGGAGCGGTCGCCTGCCTGCGGTGCCGATCCGGCGGCATCGCGGAAGGGGCCATAAAAGGCGGAGCAGAACTTGGCGGCATAGGAAAGAATCGGCAGGCCGGCAAAGCCGGCGCCATCGAGGCCGCGGCGGATGGCCTGCACCCGCCCATCCATCATGTCGCTGGGCGCGATCAGATCGCTACCCGCGGCCGCTTGTGCTACGGCCGTTTTTGCCAGCAACTCGAGGGTCGGGTCGTTGAGCACCTCGACGCCGTGGCCGCGCCTTTCGATCACGCCGCAATGCCCGTGCTCGGTGTACTCGCACAGGCACAGGTCGGTGATGACCTGCATGCCGGGCACATGCCGTTTCAGCGCCCGCGTGGCCTGCTGCACGATGCCGTCCGCGGCCCACGCGCCGCAGCCCTCGGCGTCTTTGTGTTCGGGGATGCCAAACAGCAGCACCGCGCCGATGCCGGCGTCGCGCAGCTCCCGCGCCTCCTCCACCAGTTTGTCCACCGAGAGGTGAAACTGCTCCGGCAGCGACGTGATCTCCTGGCGCACGCCCCTCCCGGGCACGACGAACAAGGGCTGCACCAGCGACTCGCGGCTGAGCTGGGTTTCGCGCACCAGCGCGCGCAGCCCTGGGTTCTGACGGATGCGGCGGGGACGGTGGGTGGGAAACATGGGCTCCGTTTAGTGTGCCACCGGGAATCGCTCGCTGACAAATTGCCGTGCCCCCGGCGCATCGCGCAGCGTGCCCTCCAATTGGGCTTCCTCGATCGCCTCCAGCATCTCCCGGAATTGCGGACCGGGCCGGTGGCCCATGGCGATCAGGTCTTCGCCGGTGAGCAGGCGCGGCGGTCGCAGCTCCTCCGGCGTCAGCTCGCGCAGGTGCTGGCGGGCCAGCTCGTACAGGCTCATGTCGCCATGGCTGGCGGCGCAATCCAGGCGCAGCAGGGTGAGCTGCGCCTCGATGCCCGCCTGGCGCAAAAAGCGCTTGCGCGTGCTGGGGCGCATTTTGGGCAGTTCCGGCCATTTCATGTGCTCCGCCACCATCGCCGCCACCAGGGCCGCCTCGGCATGTGCCAGCCGCAGCCGCTGGGCGATGTCGGCCGCCATGGCCGCCCCCACCGCCGCATGGCCGTCAAAGCGGATGCGGTCGGGCGCCCGCCGGAACGTTTTCGGCTTGCCCACGTCGTGCAGCAGCACTCCCAGCGCCACCGCGGCTTCGACCGGATGCGGCAGCGCCTCCAGCATCAGCAGGGTATGCGTCCACACGTCGCCTTCGGGATGAAACCGCGGCGGCTGCTCGACGCCGCGCATGGCCGCCACTTCGGGCAGCACGGCGGTCAGCAGCCCGGTTTCCTCCAGCAGCTCGAAGGCGCGCCGCGCCCGCCCTTCGGTCAGCATCTTGAGGATTTCATCGCGCAGGCGCTCGGCGCTGATCTGGTTGATCTCGCCCGCCTGGCGCGCGATCGCGGCCAGCGTGGCGGGCTCGATCACAAACCCCAGGCGCGCGGCAAAGCGCACGGCGCGCAGCATGCGCAGGCGATCCTCCCCGAAGCGCCGCCCGGGCTCGCCAATGGCGCGGAGGACGCCCGCCTCGAGATCGGCCCGCCCGCCCACGTAGTCGAGAATCTGCCCGCTGCGCGGGTCCAGCAGCAGGCCGTTGATGGTGAAATCGCGCCGCTGCACGTCCTCCTGCGCGGTGCGTGCATAGTGCACGCCCTCGGGATGGCGGCCATCGCGGTAGCTGGCCTCGGTGCGGAACGTTGCCACCTCGATGCTGCCCTCGGGCTCGTGCACCAGCACCACGCCGAACGCCGCGCCTACGGAGGAGTGTTGCGGAAACAGCCGCATCACCACCTCCGGCGTGGCCTCGGTGGCAACATCAAAATCCTGCGCCGCCCGCCCCAGCAGCCGGTCGCGCACCGCTCCGCCGGCGTAGAGGGCTTGATAGCCCTGCGCCTGCAGCCGTTCCACAATGCCGCGCGCTGCCGCCTCCGACATGCTTTTATTTTCGCTCGCCCGGGAAGCCTTGTGCGGAGCGCGTGCGGGGCGTCACGCGTAGCCGCTGCGGATGTGCCTGCCCATAGCGCCAGCGCGCAAACGTGGCCGCCAGCACCAGCAGTAAACAAGCCTCGACAAACACTTTTTCCGCATCCAGCCACTCCACCGGCCGGTTCAGCAGTTCGGGATCGAGCACCAGGCTGTGCAGGAAAAACAGGATCGCCGCAGCATAAGACGTGTAATGAATGAACTTCCAGCGCTGGCGGCCGAGAACTCGCCGGAAGTAGGAGCTCAGCACCACCAGCGCCACTCCATACAGCGCCAGCGCGCCCATCAAGTTTCCCCACGCCTGCGTGGGCGCATGCACCGGCCAGAGGATCTGTTCCCAGGTGAACCGCAGCCGCGCCGTGGCCAGCAACGGCAGCGGATGCAGGGCCGTGGCCACCAGCGCGACGTAGCCGGTCCAGTTGTGCAGGTCGAAAACGTCCACCTGGCGGTGCGGCCAGGAGCGCAAGGGATCGTAGCGCACCGAGAGCAGCAGGCCCAGAAGGATATTGATGGTCAGCAGCGCCAGCGCCGCCTGCCCCATGTCACCTGACAGATCGATGGCGGTCACGGAGAAAAATTCTATCACGCAGCTGCGCCTGCTAAACTGCAGCCATGGCCACGCCCGTTCCCGCCGAGACCTGTCCGGCCTGCGGCGGCACCGGGTGGAAGTTGCTTTCCGCCTCCGGCGGCGCCCCAGCGCGGGCGGTGCGCTGTGACTGCCACTTCGCCCGGCGGGCGGTGGCGCTACTGGCGGCGGCCCAGATTCCACCTCGCTATCAGCACTGCACCCTGGAAAACTTCATCACCGAGGGTTCACGCGAGCTCATCCTGGCGCACCGCGCCGCGGTCGCCTACAGCCGCGACTATCCCGGCGGCGTGGACCGCGATCGCAGCGGCTTGCTGTTGTATGGGGGCGTGGGGTCGGGCAAGTCCCATCTGGCGGTAGCCATGGCGGCGCGCTTATTGGAGCGCGGCATCGCCTGCCGCTTTGTGGATCACCGCGCCCTGCTGAAGCAGATTCAGGCGACGTTTGATCCCGCCAACCCGCTCACCGAGGCGGGTGTGGTTCAGCCCTTGCTGGAGGTGGAAGTATTGATTTTGGACGACTTGGGGGTGGGCAGGGCCACCGAATGGGCGCTCGAAACCTTGCACTACATCCTCAATCACCGCTACAGCCAGCAGCGGGCCACCATCGTCACCACCAACCTGGAAGACAGCGAAACCCGCGCCCGCCGACTCACCGACGCTGGCGAGGCCGGCCCCACTTCCCTGGCCCAGGTCGTCGGCGAGCGCCTGCGCTCCCGTCTCTACGAAATGTGCGTATTTGTCGCCCTCCATGGCGGCGACTTTCGCCGCGCCACCGCCGCCCCCGTGGTGCGTTGACACCGCCGGTTGGCGGGTCTATCATTACTACTGCGCTCCGAAGCCGGTTCCGGCTCAATTTTCAGGCGCCTTGGACAGCAGCGGGCGGGACCCGTGTCCTCTTGTTGCGGCCCTTATTTTTGCAACCTCATGGAAGATTTCGAACAACTCCTCGAATCGTTTGAACAGCAGAACCAGGCCACTGAAGGCGAAGTGCTCAAGGGCACGGTGCTCAAGATTGACGGTGAAGACGTCGTCGTGGACGTCGGCCAGAAATCGGAAGGCGTGGTCCGGCTGCGGGAGTTCCTGGACGCGGAAGGGGTGGCGCAAGTGCACCCCGGCGACATCATTGATGTTGTCATTGACCACGAGGGCGGCGAGCGCGGCCTGCGCCTCTCCCACGAGCGCGCCTCGCGCTTGCGCTTGTGGGATGAACTCGAGCACGCCCATGAGCAGGCCACCATCATGCAAGGCCGTATCGTGGAGCGTATCAAGGGCGGTCTGGCCTGCGACATCGGTGTCAAGGCCTTTCTCCCCGGCTCGCAACTCGATGTCCGTCCGGTGCGCAATCTCGACGCCTTCCTCGGTCAGGAAGTCCGCGTCCGCATCATCAAGCTGAACAAAAAGCGCGGCAACATTGTCGTCTCCCGCAAATCCGTCCTGCAGGAGGAACTCGATGGCCGCCGCGTGCAGACGCTGGAGACGCTGGCCGAGGGCCAAGTGGTCACCGGCATCGTCAAAAACGTCACCGAATACGGCGTCTTTGTGGATGTAGGCGGCATTGACGGCCTGCTGCACGTCAGCGATCTTTCCTGGGGCCGGGTCGCGCACCCCAACGAAATGGTCCAGCCCAACGACGAAATCACCGTCAAGGTGCTCAAGTTCGACAAGACCCGCAACCCTCCGCGCGTTTCCCTGGGTTTCAAGCAATTGCTCCCCGATCCCTGGTCCGATGCGCGCGAGCGCTATCCCCAGTTCGCGCACGTCAAGGGCAAGGTGGTCAGCATCACCGATTACGGCTGCTTTGTCGAGCTGGAACAGGGCATCGAGGGCCTGATCCACATCTCGGAAATGTCCTGGTCCAAGCGCACCAAGCATCCCTCCAAAATCGTCAGTCTCGGCCAGGAACTCGAAGCCGTGGTGCTCGACGTCAACCCCGGCGAGCGCCGCATGTCGCTGTCGCTGCGCCAGGCGCAGCCGAATCCTTGGGAGTCACTGCCGGAGCGTTTCGCTCCCGGCAGCATCGTCGAAGGGCGGGTGCGCAACCTGACCGATTTTGGCGCCTTCGTCGAAATTGAAGACGGCATTGATGGCTTGGTGCACATCAGTGATTTCTCCTGGACCAAACGCATCCAGCATCCCTCCGATGTGGTTAAAAAGGGCGACAAGGTACGCGCCAAGATTCTCAGCATTGACGTCGACAACCGGCGCTTGTCGCTGGGCATCCGCCAACTGGAACCGGATGCCTGGGAGACGTTTTTCGCCACCCGCCAGTTGGGTGAGGTACTGCCCGGCAAGGTGCTCCGTTTGGCCCCCTTCGGCGCCTTTGTCGAGCTCGAGGGCGGCATCGAGGGTTTGTGCCACAACTCCGAGATCAACCCCGCCGTTACCGAAGGCCAGCCGCCGGTGGTGGGGCGCGACTACGAGTTCAAGATCATCAAGCTCAGCCCGGGGGACAAGAAAATCGGCCTCAGCCTGCGTTCCGCCCTGCACGATGCCGAGCGCGATCTGATTGACTCCTATCGCCATCAGCCGGCCAGTGCGGGCTCTACCATCGAGGAGCACGTCTCCCACAAGCGCGCGGGCAACGAACCCTCCAGCTAGCCGCCCCCGGGCCCAGCGGGGCCGGTTTTACTGCTAAGAGCTCAGAGCCGAGAGCTGGCCCGTTTTTTCTTCCCACTCCGCGTACAGCCGCCCGCGCTCCTCCACGCGTTGCTGGTACTCGCTCAGCGCCATCTGAGCGCGCTCGCCGTCGCGGAACGTCTCCTCCGAACCCAGCGCCGCCTCGGTGCGCTTCACTTCCGCCTCGACCTCGGCAATCGCTTTCTCAAGATCGGCAATCGAGTTCCGCAGCGCCTGCTGCCGTTGCGGATTCGCCCGCTTCGGCTTGGATGTCTTCGCGGCACTGTCCGATCGCGTTGTCCCGCTGTCCACGGGCAACGAGTCACTGGTGATTTTGTTCGCCTGCTCCATGTGCCAGCGGTATTGCTCGTAGTCTCCGGGATAGACTTCGATGCCGCCGCGCTGCCCGTAGGGTGTCACGTGGATGATCTTGGTCGCAAGCCCGTCAATGAACGCCCGGTCGTGGGAGACGAAAATGACCGTGCCGTTGTACTCCTTCAGCGCTTGCAGCAGCACCTCTTTGGCCTGCAGGTCCAGGTGGTTGGTGGGCTCGTCGAGCAGCAGGCAGTTGGAGGGCTGCAGCAGCATGCGCGCCAGTGCATAGCGGTTGCGCTCGCCGCCGCTGAGCACGCCGATGCGCTTGAACACATCGTCGCCGTGAAACAGGAAACTGCCCAGCAGCGTGCGCAGTTGCGGCACCATCAGCGCCGGACTGATCTCGGTCAGGTCGTCTAGAATGCGCCGCGTGGGGTCCAGCGCCTTGTACTGGTCCTGGGCGAAATAATCGACCGTAACCTGATGCCCCTCGATCCGTTCGCCTGCGTCCACCGGTTCGGTGCCTGCCAGCAGCCGGAGCAGCGTGCTCTTGCCCGCCCCATTCTGGCCAATCAGCCCAATACGGTCGCCCCGCTCCAGCACCACGTCCAGGTTCTCGAATACACGGGTCTGCCCGAAGCGCTTGCTCACCTTTCTCAGTTCGAGCACACGCCGCCCGCCCGGCTTGGGTTGCGGAAACGAGAAGTGAATCGCTTCCTGCCCGGGCGGAATCTCGATCTGTTCTATCCGCTCCAGCTCCTTGATCCGGCTTTGCACCTGGGTCGCCTTGGTCGCGGTGTAGCGGAATTTGTTGATGAACACTTCGAGCTGCTCGCGCCGCTCCTTCTGGTTCTTGTACGCGGCGCGGAGTTGCTCCAGGCGCTCGTCGCGCTGGCGCAAAAAGCTGGAGTAGTTGCCGGTATACAGCGTGATCTTGCTCTGGCCCAGCTCGATGACCTTTTCCACCACGGCGTCGAGAAAGTAGCGGTCGTGGGATACCAGCAGGCAGGTGTGGGGATAACGGGTGAGGTAGTCTTCCAGCCAGTTGCGGGTTTCCAGATCCAGGTGGTTGGTGGGCTCGTCCAGCAGCAGCACCTGCGGTTCGGCGAGCAGCAGTTTGGCAAGCGCGATGCGCATCTGCCAGCCGCCGGAAAAATCCTCGCACGGCCTTTCCATATCGGCGGGCGTGAACGCCAAGCCTTTGAGGATGGTGCCGATTTTCGCCTCCAGCGCCGGCCCTCCACCCACCTGGAACTGGTGCTGCAACTCGGCATAGCGCTCAAACAGGCCCAGGTCGTCGGTGTGTTCCAGTTTGCCCTCGATCTCGAGCAACTCCCGCTCGACCGCCATCAGTGCGGCAAATACGGAACGGCATTCCGCCACCAGCGTTTTGCCTTCTGCGTGCAGGCCATCTTGGGGCAGGTATCCGCCTGTCTGGTCGCGGTTTTGCACCAGCTTGCCGTCGTCGAGCGTGTCGAGGCCTGCGAGGATGCGCAAGAGCGTGGTTTTCCCGCTGCCGTTCGGACCCACTACGCCCGCGCGAATGCGGTCCGGAATCAGCAAATCCACGTTCTGGAACAAGGTACGGCCGCCAAAGTGCTTGGCGGCGCCGGTAAGCTGGATCATCGGCTTTTGCAGAAAGGTGCGAGCGCACCCTTTCCCCAGTATAGACGCGCCCGCCAGTACTCGCATCGAAGCAGCAAACCTTTTGGCTCCGAACTAGTTCGAAAAGGGATATTGCCGATGCGCAATCGGAACTCGGCGGCTGCCTGCTCGCCGAAGGCAAGCTCGCCGCCGCGGAGACGCTGCTGGTGACGAGCCTGCCGACGCTGCGCGCCAAGCTCGGCGCCAACGATCCCACCGCGGTAACGCGTACGGTGCAACGCCTGGTCGCGCTCTATCAGCGCAACGGCAACCCCGCCAAGGCGCAGCTCTACGCGGCCATGCTCAAGAACTGAGCCGCCCCTTACTCGCTGCGCAGCGTGGCGGCGGGGTCGGCGTCGAGCGCGCGACGGGCGGGCACATAGGCTGCCCCGAGCGCCACCAGCGCAAATGCCACGGTCACGGCGGCGAACGTCCTCGCATCCAGCGTCTGCACCTGGAACAACAGCGCCCTCAGAAACCGCGTCACCGCCCATGCGCCCGCGAGCCCGAGTGCGATGCCCATCGCCGTCAGCGCCATGAACTGCTGCAGCGCCAGCCGCAGCACCGCGCCCGGAGGCGCCCCCAATGCCAGCCGGATGCCGAACTCCCGCCGCCGCTGCTCGACCGCATACGCCACCAGCGCCCAAATTCCCGAGAGCGCAAATATCAGCGCCAACCCGGCAAACGCGATCAGCGCCAGGGACTGAAAGCGCGGCAGCGCAATGTCGTCACTGAAGAAGTAGCTCAGCGGCTGCGCTTCCGCGATGGTTGCCTCGGGCGCATCGCGGGCCAGAGCGCGCTCGAGCGCCACCGCCGCCGCCGCCGGGCGCTTGGATCGCACGATCAGCGCCGCGAAGCTGGAGCGGCCCTGGGCATAGGGAAGATACACCTCGGGCTCGGACGCCAGATCCGGCGCCATGTCACGCGCATCGGAGACGACGCCCACCACGGTATGCGCGACGGGCGTCTTCTCGCCGCGGTTCGCCCACAGCAGTTGCATCCCCAGCGGCGACGCCGCGCTGCCCGGTGCAAACCGCTTCACCCACGACTGGTTGACGATCACGACGCCGGGCGCGGCGGCATCATCGCCCGCGGAGAAGGCGCGGCCCATCACCAGCCTTTGGCCTACGGTGGAGAAATAGCCCGGCGCCACCTCGCGGTCGGCGGCATCGAGCAGGCCGGCGCCTCCTGGCATTCGAAACATCCGGAAAAAATCGTCGCCAAATGGTGGCGCGCTGGCGAGCGTCACCTGCGTCCAGCCGGGCGCGTGCGCCACCGCGGCTAGCGCCCGGCCGGCAACCAGCGCCACCTGCTCGGGATGCCGCTCTTGCGCGGGGGTAAATTGCAGCTCGGCGACAGCCAGTTGGCCGGCGTCCACCCCGGTCGCGTTCGTATAAAGCCGGAACAGGCTGTCGGCCACCAGTCCGGCTCCGACCAACAAGGTCACCGTCAGCGCCACTTCGAAAACCAGAAACATGCCGCGCGCGCGCTGCCGGGCGCTGGCGCGCGGTTTGGCGCTGAGCCGCAGCGCCGGGGCGAGGCTGGCAATCAGCGCGCAGGCCACGACCGCGGCCACCGCAAACGCGACCACGGCGCCGTCGAGCCGCGCGGAGCTCAGCTGCTCGAGTTCGCGCTGCAATGGCGATGAGCGCAGCAGCGGCACCGCCCAGGCAGCGGCCAGCAGCCCTGCGCTACCCGCCACCGCCGCGAGCAGCGCGCCCTCGGTGAGCAATTGCCGCACCAAACGTGCGCGTGTCGCTCCCAGCACCGTGCGCACCGCCATCTCCTGTTGCCGCGCCGCGCTGCGCGCCAGGAGCAGTCCGGCGGCGTTGGTGCAGGCGATCAGCATCAGCAGGCCGGTGGCCCCGAGAAGCGCCAGCAGCGGATTGCGTCCGGGCGAGTCGTGTTGCAGCGCCGACATGGTGACGCCGGTGTAGGTCAGCGGCGCCTGGCGCAACTCGAAGTGCTGCGCCCGGCCGAAGGCCGCAAGCCGCGGCTCTACCGCGGCCCAGGTCGCGCCCGGCTTCAGGCGTCCGTAGGCCCCGACCCGCCCGAAGCCGGAGGACTGCGCCAGCTCCGCCGCGGTGAACACCAACGGCCGCCAGACGTCCATATTGCCCATGCTGCGGCTGAACGCCGGCGGCATCACGCCGACGACGGTGTAGAAGCGGCTGTCGAATTCCATGCGCTGCCCCAGCACCGCCGGGTTCGCGTCGAAATGCGCCCGCCAGAACGCGTCGCTGATGATCGCCTCGCCATCGTGGCCGGTCTGTGCCTCCACGGGCGCGAAATTGCGGCCCAGCCGCGGCGCCATGCCCAGCAGCGGCAGCAGGGACGGCGAAATCGCCGCGCTGCGCACCGTCTTCGCCCGGTTGCCAACGCGCAGGCTCATGTCGAGACAGCATTCGGTCGCGCCAACGGCGCTGAGGCCCGGCGCCTGGGCAAGCCGCAGATACTCCGCCGCCGTCAGGCCCGCGTGAATGCCGCCCGCCGTGGCCTCGATGGAAATGACCTGTTCCGGGTGCGGAAATGGCGATGGCGCCCACAACTCGGCATAGGCCAGCGCAAACACCACCGTCGTCGCCGCCAGTCCCAGCGCCAACATGCCGACGAGCGCGCCCGCGAACCGCGGCTGGCGTCGCCAACCGCGCAGCGCAAAGCGCAGGTCCTGGAGGACAGTGTCGAGTTTCAGGGTTCCGATTTTAGGTTCCATGTCTCAGCTCCTACTCGCTGCGCAGCGCTGCGGCGGGGTCAATGCGCAGGGCGCGGCGAGCGGGGAAATAGGCCGCCCCGAGCGCCGCGGCGGCAAACAGCACCGTCACCGCCCCGAATGTCGCCGGGTCGGCTGCGGTCACATTTAACCGGAATCCCCTTTTTGACGATCCCATACGCCGCCAGCTTACACCCGGTCGGCAGCGACCGGGGAAAAGTGGCTGCGACGGGCAGCGGCATTCGGGCCGGATGCTCGTCGGTTGAGTCCGCAGGGCAGAATTGGCCGCGTTTTGAGTCATTTTGTGGACACCTCGGCATCCTCCTCTCGCTTTGCTGGATTTTTCAGCACAACATCCTCGTCCCTTACCCCGTCGGCAGTGGCAGCGCCGCGATCCGTCGCGTCATGCTCTCGAACAAACGCCGCGTGAGGTGACTCTCGGGCAGCAGGGGCCAACGGTAGCGGGCGTGCTTGACCAGGCGTCCACCCGTTTTCACCAGGCGCTGCTGCAAACTCGTCAACGACCAGTTGGCGATCTTCGCGGGCAGCGCCAGCCGCCGCCACAGGTTCCCCAGGTTGTAGGCAATCAGGCTCAATGACAACCGCACTTCGTTTGCGCGGAATCGGTGGCAGCTCAGCCGGGTCATCTTCACGGCCTGCTTGCCTTCCTTGATCCATTGCTCCGCCGTTCCCCGCTTGTTGTAGAACCGCACCACCGCCCGGCTCGGCAGGGTCATGTTGGTCACGATGAAACCGACGCGCGGGAATAGCTCGCCGACGTGATGTTCGACTTTCGCCACGATGCGGCGCGGCACCTTCCAACTCGCGGCGCGCTCAAGGAAACTCTTGTATTCGACCAACGGTTTGCGGCTGGGCCGCCCCACGGGCCGCGTCAGCAGCTCAACAATATCCCGTTCCAGGTTGTCATTGGCGGGAATGCGAATCGCATACCTTACGCCCCGCTCTTCCAGGGCATCGTAAATCTCGGGCTTGGCGAACGCCGCGTCGGCGCGAAACACAACCTCTTTCCCCGTCGCCTTCTGGCGGTCGATCTCCGGCAACAACAACTCGTCCCAGCCGTCGGCGCTGTGCACGTTGCCGGGACGCAGCTTGCTGCCCAGGCAATCGCCGTCGCGGTTGAACATCAGCAGCGGGTGGTAACAGGTGGACTCGAAATGCCCGTTGTAGGCGCTGTCCTCCTGCTCGCCGTACACCGGTATCTCCGTCGAGTCCATGTCCATCACCACGCGGCAGCGTGCGTCGAGAGCTTCAGCTTTGGCGACCAGCGCACGGTTGATCCGCGCCAGCCCGGCGAAGTTGCCATCCTCAGCGAGCATCTGCGTTTCGAAAGATTGCAGCCGCGACGGCAGCGCCGCGCCCCGCTCCCATGCCTTCTCAGAGCCGATCAGCCGGAACGCGGGGTCCTGCGCCAGTCGCTCGGCGTCGTTCATGTCCTCATAGCCCGCCAGCCTGCTATAAATCGACTGTCTCAGCAGGTCAACCAGCGGCAACTGTGCGTTCCTCGCCCGCGCATCGGTCAGGAACTCGGCAACGAGTTTCCCGAGGCCGAGTCGCTCGTCCAACTCTCGCACGAGCATCAGCCCGCCGTCAGAGGTGACCCGCGATCCTTGAAAATCGACCCGGATCGAAGGGTTGAAACTGAGCTGAATTGCCCGTTTTTCGCTCTCAACCATTGGGTTTTGCCCTCCGCGGTGCCGAAATCCCCGCCGCGCCCGCATAAACATTGACGATTCCGGCGGTCGAAGGTTACAGATTCAGGCGTCAAAATGGAGATGCGGTTCGAACTTAGAATTAATCCTTCCGCACCAAAATCCGCCGCTCGCGGGGGTCGCGCCGCTTAGCACCGTGGGCAAAATCGGGGCGAAGGGCTGCGAAATTCGAAATGGGCGAGCGTCCCAGGGAGCGCCCCCGGGGAAATACGCAGGCGCGGCCCCCGCGAGCATAAGCGGGGCGCGCCAACACGTAAAATAGAGTGGAAGGCGGCGCCATTTCATGTCGAAAGCTCCACCCAAACCTCGCGTCCTCTGGGCCAGTCTGGATCCGGAAAGCATCGGGCTGCGTCCCGGCTCACCGGCGCCGTTGGGGGCCACTTGGGACGGCGAGGGCGTCAACTTTGCCCTGTTTTCCGAGGCGGCGCAGAACGTACAGCTCGTGCTGCGTGACTATGAAGGGTTTCGCGAGGCGCGGCTTCCCCTGCTGGAGCGCACGGGACACGTCTGGCACGGCTATATTCCTGGCCTGCAGCCCGGTCAGCGCTACAACTATCGCGTCAACGGGCCCTATACCCCCGCCGCCGGGCAGCGCTGCAACGACCACAAGCTCTTACTCGATCCTTACGCGCGCGCGTTCGAAGGCGAGCTGCGCTGGGATGACGCCCTGTTCGGCTACCGCGTGGGCGCCCGCAACGCCGACCTCAGCGCCGATCGGCGTGACAGCCTGTCTTTTCTGCCCAGCTGCGTGGTCGTGGATCCCCGCTTCGACTGGCAGGACGACCAACCGCCGCGCACGCCCCGGCAGGAAACCGTGCTGTACGAGCTGCACGTGAAGAGCTTCACGGCACGGCATCCGGACATTCCCATCCGGTTGCGCGGCACCTACGGCGGCTTGGCGCATCCGGCCGCCCTCGAGCACCTGCATGCCCTCGGCGTGAGCTCGGTCGAATTGCTGCCGGTACAGCAGCGGGTGTCGCCGCGCGGGCTCTCCGATCGCGGCCTGACCGACTATTGGGGTTACAACACCATCGGATTTTTCGCGCCTGACGTCCGCTTCAGCGGCAGCACCGGGCCGGGGGAAGTGGTCGCGGAGTTCAAGCAGATGGTACGAGCGCTGCATCGCGCCGGCTTGGAAGTTATTCTCGACGTGGTCTACAATCACACCGGCGAAGGCAACCAGCTCGGTCCCACGCTCGCCTTCCGCGGTCTCGACAATGCCACCTATTACCGCCTGGCCGAAGATCGGCGCTTTTACACCGATTACACGGGCTGCGGAAACACGCTCAACCTGACGCATCCCCAGGTGCTGCGGCTGGTGATGGACAGCCTGCGCTACTGGGTTACGGAGATGCACGTGGATGGGTTCCGCTTCGACCTGGCCGTGGCCCTGGGGCGCGGCGCCACGGATTATGATCGCAGCAGCACGTTTTTTGCCGTGATCCATCAGGACCCGGTGCTGTCGCAGGTGAAGCTCATCGCCGAACCCTGGGACTTGGGACCGGGCGGATACCAGGCGGGCAACTTTCCGCTGCCCTGGTCGGAGTGGAATGGAAAATTCCGTGACAGCATGCGGGACTGGTGGCGCGCCGCCAATGGCGGCCTGGGCGAGCTTGCCACCCGCCTCACCGGCAGCTCGGACCTGTTCGAGCCCGGCCGGCGCTTCACCACCGCCAGCATCAATTTCATCACCGCCCACGACGGCTTCACGCTGCGTGACCTGGTCAGCTACAACGAGAAGCACAACCAGGCGAACGGGGAAGACAACCGCGACGGCACGGACGACAATCGTTCCTGGAACTGCGGCGCCGAGGGCGAAACCGAGGACCCGGCCGTGCTCGCTCTGCGCTGCCGCCAGCGCCGCAACCTGTTCGCCACGCTGTGCCTGTCCCAGGGCGTGCCCATGATCCTGGGGGGGGATGAGCTGGGGCATTCGCAGCAGGGCAACAATAACGCCTACTGTCAGGATTCGGACCTGTCGTGGTTGGACTGGGAGCAGGCCGACCGCGAGTTTCTGGAATTTTGCCGCCGCGTGATCGCCTTCCGGCGCGCGCATCCGGTGTTCCGGCGCCGGCAGTGGTTTCAGGGCCGCGCCCAGCACGGCAATAGTGCCGACATCGGCTGGTTCCGGCCCGATGGCATGCCCATGAACGGTGAGGATTGGAACCACGGCCATGCACTGGCGGTGTACTTGAACGGCAGCGCGATGCCGGCGCGGAGTAAAAGCGGCGATCCGGTTCTGGATGACAGCTTTTTGGTGCTGTTCAATGCGCACTCCGAAGCGGTGCAATTTCATCTGCCGGTACCCGCGGCCGCCGGCGGCGCACGCTCCTGGCGCGCCGTGCTCGACACCACCCTGCCGGCGGTGCAGCCCGGCGAGGAAGAGTGGTCCGCCGGCGCCGGGCTGACGCTCGAGGGCCGCTCCCTGCAGGTGCTGCGACGGCTGTCGTGAACTTTCCGCTGGCCACCTACCGGCTGCAGCTCCGCCCCGGATGCGGTTTTGAGCAAGCTGCGGAGCAGGCGCTCGACTATCTGGCCGCGCTGGGCGTCAGCCACGTGTTCCTCTCTCCCATCCTCAGCGCCGCGTCCGGCAGCCAGCATGGCTACGATGTCGCGGACCCGGAACACGTCAACCCCGATCTCGGCGGGGAAGATGCGTTCACACGCTGGTGCGCCCGCGTGCGCGCCCTCGGACTGGGTCAAGTCCTCGATATTGTGCCCAACCACATGACCATCACCAGCGACCGCAATCGCTGGTGGTGGAGTGTGCTGCGCCACGGCGAGTCCAGCCCCTACGCTGGATATTTCGATATCGCCTGGTGCAAGCCCGGTTCGAATACGCCACAAAAACTGCTGCTGCCATGGCTGGGCCATACCCTGAACGCCGCCCTGGCTACCGGCGAACTGCACCGCGAGGGGGATACGCTGAAGGTAGGCGATATGGAGCTGCCGCTCATCCCCAACCACGACCTCGATCACCAGCACTATCGCCTTGCGCACTGGAGTATCGCCGACCACGAGCTCCCCTATCGCCGTTTTTTCGACGTCTCTCATCTCATCGGCGTCCGCGTCGAAGACCCGGAGGTTTTCGCGGCCACCCATCGCCGCATTGTGAACTGGCTGGCGGACGGCACGCTCGCCGGTGTGCGCGTGGATCACGTGGACGGGCTGCGCGAGCCCGCCGCCTATCTCACCCGTCTGCGAGCCGCCGCGCCCACCGCCTGGATCGTAGTCGAAAAGATCCTGGAGCCGGGGGAGGAATTGCCCGCCGCCTGGCCGGTGGCCGGAACCACCGGCTACGATTTTCTCAACCGCGTCATGGGGCTGTTTCTCGCCCCCGAGGGCGGTCCGGCGCTGGGGGCGGTTTATCAGGACTTCACTGGCCCGCAGCCTGCTTATGAGGTGGCGGTCCTCGAGTCGAAGCGCCAGATTCTCGCTAACCTGCTGCACAGCGAGCTGCGCTGGCTCAGCCGGCTGGCCCAGGCGAAACTGCCGCACGTCCCTCTGGCGCAGTTGGATCACGCCCTGGGCGAGTTGGCCGCGCAGTTTTCCGTGTATCGTACCTACGCGCCCGCGCAGGGCCCGGTGCCCACCGCGGACGCGGAACGGCTGGAGCAGGCGGGTAGCTGCGCCGCTATTTCCGCTCCCGCCTACGCGCCACTCTGCGCCCAACTGGTCGCGCTGCTGCTGCGCGATGGCGAGTTGCTGCTCCGCTTCCAGCAGCTCACACCCGCGGTGTACGCCAAGGGGGTGGAGGACACCGCCTTCTACCGCTCCTTCCGGCTGTGCGCGCTCAATGAGGTCGGCGGCGATCCGGCGCACTTCGGAACGCCACCCGGGGAATTCCACGCCGCCTGCGCTGCCGCCCAGCGGCACTGGCCCGCCGCCATGCTGACCACCTCTACCCACGACACCAAGCGCGGCGAGGATGTGCGGGCGCGCCTATGCCTGCTGTCGGAAATCCCGGAACGTTGGCGCACTGCGGTACTCGCCTGGCAGGCGCAAAACCGCACCCGCCACAGTCCCGCAGGTCCGGACGCCAACACCGAGTACCTGTTCTACCAGACCCTGGTCGGCGCCTGGCCGGTCAGCGAAGACCGCATGCAGGCCTATCTGCTCAAGGCCGTGCGCGAGGCCAAGGCGCACACCTCCTGGCGCAAACCCAATGCCGCCTATGAATCCGCGCTGCGCCGCTTTGTGGCCGCGGCGATGCGCGATAGCGGCTGGATGACTGTGGTCACCGCCTTCGTGGCGCCCCTGGTCGCTCCCGGCCGGGTCAATTCGCTCGCCCAGGTGCTGCTTAAAATGACCGCGCCCGGGGTGCCGGACATTTATAACGGCGCCGAGCTCTGGGACATGGGGCTGGTGGATCCCGACAACCGCCGCCCGGTGGACTTTGCCCGGCGTGCGCGGCTGCTGGCTGAGCTCGACGCGGGCCTCGCACCCGAGCTCATCTGGGCACGGCAGGACGAGGGCTTGCCGAAACTGTGGCTCATCCGCCAGGCACTGCGCCTGCGGCGCCAGCGTCCGGAGGCCTTCGGTGCGCAATCCAGCTACGTGCCGCTGGCAGCGGAAGGGCCGCAGGCCGGCCATGTGCTCGCTTTCTTGCGTGGGGGCGCCATCGTGGCGGTGACCCCGCGGCTCACCCTGGGCTTGCCGGACTTGCAAGCAGAGTTGGAGCTGCCGCGTGGCGGCTGGCGCAATTGGCTCACGGGTGAGATGGCGGCCGCGGGCCGCTGCCAGGCCGGGCAGTTGCTGGCGCGCTTTCCGGTGGCGCTGCTCGCACGTGAGGCGGAGGCATGAAGCCGCGGGTGTGGGCGCCGGCAGCGCGCCGCATGGTGCTGGACCAAAGCGGCCGCCGCACGCCGATGCTGCCGGCGGCGGGGGGCTGGTGGGTGGCGCCGTGCGACTTGCCGCACGGAGCCGACTACGCCTTCTGCCGCGACGGCGGCGCGCCGCGCCCCGATCCCCGCTCCTGCTGGCAGCCGCAGGGCGTCCATGCTCCCTCCCGGGTTTTCGAGCTGTCCCGTTGCGCCTGGACCGATCCGTGGTGGCGTCCGCCCGCATGGCCGAGCGCCCTCGTCTATGAACTGCACATCGGCACGTTTTCGCCCGCGGGCACCTTCGCCGGCGCCCTCGCCCGGCTGGATCACCTCCGCAAGCTGGGCGTGACCCATGTCGAGATCATGCCGATCGCCGAGTTCCCCGGCGAGCGCGGCTGGGGCTATGACGGGGTGGCGCTGTTCGCGCCCCACCATGCCTACGGCGGCCCGGAAGGCTTCGCGCGTCTGGTCAACGCCTGCCACGAAAAAGGCCTGGCGGTACTGCTCGACGTGGTCTACAACCATCTCGGACCTTCCGGGAACTACCTCGCCGATTTCGGGCCGTATTTCACCAGCCGCTACCATACCCCGTGGGGCGCGGCGCTGAATTTCGACGGGCCCGGCAGCGATGGCGTGCGCGATTTTTTCATTGCCAACGCCTTGCACTGGCTGCGTGACTTCCACTGTGACGGCCTGCGCCTCGATGCTGTGCACGTCATGGCCGACAATTCGGCCACGCCGTTTTTGGAGGACTTGGCGCGGGCCGTGCGTGCGCTGGCGGCCGGGTGCGGGCGGGAGCTGGTGCTGATCGCCGAAAGCGATGCCAACGATCCCCGCCTGAGCGCCCCGCCGCTGGCGGGCGGCCTCGGCCTCGATGCCCAGTGGAACGAGGATTTTCACCACGCCCTGCACGCGGCCGTTACCGGCGAGCGCAGCGGCTACTACGCCGACTTTGGATGCCTGGCGGCGCTGGCGGCCACGCTGCGGCGCGGCTTTTACCTTGACGGCCGCTATTCGGCGTTTCGCTGCCGCCGCCACGGCCGCCGCTTTCCTGGCTGCGATGGCGCCCGCCTGATCGGGTACGCCCAGAATCACGACCAGACCGGCAATCGGGCGCAAGGCGAGCGCCTCATCCAGCTTGCTTCACCCGGCATGGTGCGCATCGCCGCCGCGCTGACGTTACTGGGGCCGCACGTGCCGCTGCTGTTCCAGGGCGAGGAATGGGGCGCGGCGACGCCGTTTCTGTACTTCACTGATCATGCCGAACCCGGGCTGGGCGCCGCCGTGCGCGCTGGCCGGCCGCAGCTCAGCCCGGACCCTCAGGACCCGGCCACCTTCGCCCGCAGCCGCCTGCGCTGGGAGGGGCAGGATCATGAACTGCTGGCCTGGTATCGCAGTCTCATCCGCCTGCGTCGCGCCACGCCCGCGCTCGCCGGCCACGACCTCGCGGCCGTGCGCGTGCGCTACAACGAACGCGCCCGCTGGCTGACGCTCGCCCGGGGCCCGTATCGGGTCGCCTGCAACTTCGCCTCCTGCGCCCAGGCGCTGCCGCTCGGCTCCGAGCCGTCCGGCGGCTGGCGCCTGATGCTCGCCTCGGCTCCGCCGGCCGGCTCCCGTCTGGCGCCGGAGTCGGTCGCGGTATTGGGTCCATGCCACAGCTCGTGACCGCCGCCGCAGCCGAGCGCCGCTCTCCCGGCGGCACCATCACGCTGCTGGCGTGGGCGCATTTCCTCAACGATGGCGCGGCCAATTATCTGCCCGGCGTGTTGCCCGCCATCCTGGGGGCGCTGACGTTGCCCATCGCTAGCGCGGGCGAGCTCATGGGCGTGCTCATCGCCTTTCAGGCGCTGCAGCCGTTTGCCGGGGTGCTCGCCGACCGGCGCGCCACGCGCGCTCTGGTCACGGTGGGGCTGGCCGGCTCCTCGCTGGGCGCGGCCTTGATCGGTTGGGCTTCCACCCCGGTGATGCTGATCGCGGCACTTGTCCTCATTGGCATCTGCAATACCTTGTTTCATCCGCCCGCGCTCGCCGGCGTGCGCCGCCTCGCCAGCGGCGGAGGCGAGCACGCCACGGCGTTCTTCCTGGTGGGCGGAGAAATTGGCCGCGGCGTCTGGCCGTTGCTGGCCAGCATTCTGGTTACCGCCTGGGGCCTGCACGCCCTCTGGGTTCTCTCGCTGGCGGCGATCCCCACGCTGCCTTTGCTGTGGATGCGGGCCCGTCCGCCGGAGCCCACGCCCCCCCGCCTCGGCGCCTGGCACGGCCTCCGCCGCGTCAGCCGTCCGCTGCGCGGCCTGATTGCCTACTCCGCGCTGCGCGCCGTGCTGATCATCGGCGTGAGCGCTTTTGTCCCGCTGCTGTGGCGCGAGCGCGGCGGCTCGCTGACCGAAGGCGCCGGTCTGATCACCACCATGCTGGTGGTCGGCGTCATCGGCAACCTGGGAGGCGCTGCGCTGGCCCGGCGCTGGGGCCGCCGCCGCCCGGTGCTGCTCGCCTCCGCCGCCTGGTGCGTGCTGCTGCCGGCATTTCTGCTCAGCCGCGGCGCCTGGCTCTGGATTACCATGGCCCTGTTTGGCATCGCCGTGTTCGCCACCCTGCCGCTCACTGTGCTCATGTGCCAGGACCTGCTGCCGCGCCAGCACTCGCTCGCTTCCGGACTCGCCCTCGGTTTCTCCAATGCCCTCGGCGCCGCTATCGTCGCTGCGCTCGGCCTGTTCGCTCTCGCTTGGGGTGCTCAGGGCGTGCTCTGGGCCATCGCTGCCTGCGGCCTCGCCGCCCTGCTGCTGGCCCCCATCCTCCCCGCCGCCGCTGCCAAGGTGGAGTGAAGCGATCCATGACTGCCGCCGGGGCCAGGGGCTTGCCGCTTTCTCAACGCTTCAAGGCGCGCTCCTTCAGCATGACGAAGAAGACTGGAACGAGGATGAGTACGTTAATGCTGGAAGTAACCATGCCGCCGACGATCGGAGCGGTAATCGGCTTCATCACATCGGAACCGATACCGGTTTCCAGGAGAATCGGGGCGAGACTGACCACCACAACAATGACCGTCATCAAGACCGGGCGCAAGCGCAGCACGGCGCCTTCAATTACCGCCGCTTCAATGTCGGCCATTGTCTGTGCCCGGCCTGTTTCAATGCGCTCCTTCAGCGCCGCGTGGAGGTAGATGACCATGACGACGCCGGTTTCCACCGAGATCCCAAAGAGATCGATGTAGCCGACCGCAACAGCGACACTGAAGTTGTAATGAAGAAACCATTGCAGCAGGAGGCCTCCAGTGAGCGCGTAAATGGTGGGGAAGATCAGCATCAGCGCCTCGGCCACGGAATGAAAGACAAGGTAGAGCAGGATAAGAATCACAATAAACACGATGGGAAGGATGAGTTTCAGGCGCTGGTTCGCCTGTTGCTCAAACTGGTATTCTCCCGACCACTGGTACGTGTAGCCTGCGGGCAATTTCAACTTCTGTTGCAGTAATCGGTTTGCTTGATTGACGAACCCACCATAGTTCGTGTTATTCAGGTCGATATAAATGTAGCCAGTCAATGCCCCGTCTTCGTCGCGGATCATCGCGGGGCCTTTAGAGAAGTAAATGCGCGCCACCTGTCCCAGCGGAATCTGCGCGCCGGATGGCGTACCGATCAGAATGCTACGCATCTCCGACAGGTTGTTGCGGAAAGCGCGTTCATAGCGGACATTGATGGGAAAACGGTCTCGTCCTTCGATGTTCTCCGCGATGTTCTTGCCGCCAATGCCGGAGGCGACTGCCGTCTGAATGGCCGCAATCGTCAGGCCATAGCGCGCGGCTTCCTCTCGGTTCGGCTGGACGTTGATGTAGAAGCCCTGGCCGACTTTCTCCGCGTAGATCGAACGCACCTGGGGCATCCCGGTAAGGACTTTCTGGATTTGCAGTCCCACTTGCTGGATGCCATCGATGTTCGGCCCCTGCACTTTCATTCCAACCGGGGTTTTGATGCCGGTCAGTTCCATGTCCAGGCGGTTCTCGACAGGCATTGTCCAGGTGTTCGAGAGGCCGGGAAACTGGAGCTTTGCATCCATTTCCCCTATCAGTTTGGCGTAGGTCATTCCCGCGGGCCACTGCTCGCGCGGCTTCAGCATGATGGTGGTGTCGAACATACCAAGCGGCGCATTGTCGGTCGCGCTGTCGGAGCGTCCGGCGGTGCCGAAGACGCTGACGACTTCCGGGAAGCTGCGAATGATCCGGTCCTGCTCCTGCAGCAGCACCTTATCCTGTCCGATGGAAATGCCCGGCAACGCCGTCGGCATGTAGAGTGCAGAGCCTTCAAAGAGCGGCGGCATGAACTGGCTGCCAATGCGAAGGACAAGCGGCAGCGTCGCGGCCAGGAAGATGAGATTGACCGCGATGATCAGCCAGCGGTGGTGCAGGCAGAAACGCAGTATGGGCAGATAGAGTGCCTGGGTGACGCGTGAGATGGGGTTGTCTTTTTCCGGGCGGAGCCGCCCACGAATCAGAATCATCATCAGGACCGGAACCAACGTGATGGCGAGGATGGAAGATGACCCGACCGCGAGCGTCTTCATCCATGCCAATGGGCGGAACATGCGCCCTGACTGCGCCTGCAGGAGAAATACCGGCAGGAACGACACCACGATAATCAGCAGGGAAAAAAACAGCGCTGGGCCAACCTGTTTCGCGGCGCCGATGAGAATGCGCTGGCGCTCCGGCTCCTTGACCGGCGCCGCATCGTGCTCCTGCCGCTCGGAGAGATGGCGATGGCCGTTCTCCACCATCACGATCGACGCATCCACCATGACGCCGACGGCCAGCGCAAGTCCCCCCAGCGACATGATGTTCGAGGAAATGCCAAGTAGATACATCGGAATGAATGCCACGATGACGGCAGTGGGCAGTGCGAGGATGGCAACGAGCGCCGAGCGAAAGTGAAACAGAAAGACGATGATGACCAGGCTGACGACGATGGCTTCTTCCAGCAGGTCGCGCTGCAGTGTGTGGATGGAAGCATGGATCAGCCCGGACCGATCATAGCCGGGCATGATCTCGACCCCCGGCGGCAGAGACGGCGCGATTTGACGCAGCTTCGCTTTTACCCCGTTGATAACGTCGAGTGCATTCATGCCCTGGCGCATCACGATGATGCCGCCGACGGTTTCGCCTTCGCCGTTCCACTCGGCAACGCCTTCGCGGATGTCCGGGCCGAAGCTGACCGTGCCCAGATCTTTGAGCAAAACCGGCGTGCCGTCTTTGCTGCCGACGGCAACCGATCGCAGGTCGTCGAGGGAGTGAAGATAGCCCAGACCGCGAATCATATACTCCGCGCCGCTCAGATCAAGCACCCGCCCGCCTACTTCGTTGGTGCTCGCCTTGACACGGTCAATCACCGTGGACAGAGGAATGCCATAGGCCAGCAATTTGTTTGGGTCGAGCTTTACCTGATACTCCTTGACGTAGCCTCCGATGGTCGCCACCTCCGAAACTCCCGGCACGGTTTCCAGCGCATAACGCAAGTCCCAATCCTGCAAGGTGCGGAGATCGGCCAGGCTGAGCCGGTGACTCTTGTCCACGATGGCGTATTCGTAGACCCAGCCCGCGCCTGTTGCGTCGGGGCCAAGCACGGGATGCACCCCGGTCGGTAATTGACCGCTGATCTCCTCCAGATATTCGAGCACGCGCGAGCGCGCCCAATAGAGGTCAGTGCCGTCCTGAAACACGATGTACACGTAGGAGTCGCCGAACATCGACTGCGCGCGCACAGCCTTGACATGGGGCGCGGACAGCATGGCAGTGACGATGGGATACGTCACCTGGTCTTCGATCAGATCGGGCGGCTCGCCCGCCCAGCGCGTATGCACGATCACCTGCACGTCGGAGATGTCCGGCAGCGCGTCGAGCGGAACATGCCGCAGAGACCAGATGCCGGCGAGCGTCAGCAGCAGCACACCGGTGAAGACCAGAAAGCGATTGCGGGCGCAGACCTCAATGATCCGGGATAGCATTTACATGCCTCCCGTCGCGTTGACACGCAGTTGTTTGGTAGCGATCGTTTGGCCGTTCTTTTGAGCCACGATGGTCACCTGCCAGGTCCCGCCGGAACCGAGTGAGCCTGTTCCCTCATAGAGCCCGTTGCCGTTGTCGTTCAGTTTGGTCGTGGTCTTCATTGCGGCCATGCCCATCGCCGGCATTGCGGCCATGTAGAAGGTCACGCTTACGTCCGCGCCTGCAACGGGAGAATTGCCCGGCCCGGTCAGCTTCACGCGGAAGGTGTTGGCGCCTTTCTGTGCCGGGTTGGGATCGGTCGTAAACTCGATGTTGTCCTGCGTCGCCCTAGCGCCGGAAGACGGAGAAGCAACATTGCCCGCTCCGGGAGGCGGCGGCATGAAGGAGCCGGCGGCGGCCTGTAACTGACTTTCGGAGTCGATAAGGAAGTTAGCCGAAGTGACGATCCGCTGATGAGGCTTCAGACCTTTGAGGACGGCATAATAGTCGCCAACCTGTGGCCCCACGGTGACTTCCTTCGGCTCCAGATAGCCTTTGCCTTTGTAGAGAAAAACCAGAGACCGCGTGCCGGTCTGAAATACGGCGGAAGACGGCACCGCAAGTTGGCGGCCCAGCGGAGCTTTCAGGTCGCAGTTCACGTACATGCCTGGCTTCAGTTTCAGGCCGGGGTTTTGAATGATCAGCCGGACGCGCACCGTGCGCGTCGGCAGATCGACCTGTGGAAGGATCTGATCGATCCTGCCGTGGAAAACGCGGCCCGGGTACGCGTCGACGGTAATCCGGGCCGGATCCCCCGGCTGCAGTCGTCCGACGTCATCCTGAAACACTTGTGCGTACACCCACACGCGGGACAGGTCGGCAACCGTGTAAAGGCGTGTTGAAGGCTCCACATACATGTTGGGCAGCGCGTTGTATTCCGTGATGTAGCCGGACACCGGCGAGTTGATGGTCAGATCGGTGATCGCCTTTCCTGTGACTCTAAGTTTTTGGAGTTCGCTCTGCGGTATCTCCCACTGCTCCAGGCGCTGCTCGGCGGCTGCTGTCAGAGAAGCGGCGCCAGACGCAACCCCGTCCACGGGGCTTGCGGTCAGTGCCTTTTCGTCCTGCCGGGCCAGCAGATACTCCTGCTCGGTGGCGACAAGATCGGGGCTGTAGACGGTAAACAGCGGCTGCCCCTTATGCACATATTGATAGATCGCATTCGCAAATACCTGGCGAATGTATCCGGGAAAACGCACCTGAACATACGCGGTGAGCCGCTGGTCGATATCGACATTTCCGGTGGCGCGCACATCGTTGTCGAGCTGCTTGTACTCGACCGTGCCGGTCTCGACGCCGATGCTCTGCATCCGCTGCGGCGAGAGTTGCACAGGGGTCAGCGGCGCCTGCATTGCGTTTTGCGGGGAGGGTTCTGTCGAAGGTCCGGCTACAGCAGTGGCATTCGCCCCTTGGGGCGCGGCACCCGCGGCAGGCCCTTGCGCCACCGGCTGCACCTCAGATAACGCGGATACCTTCGCCTTCAACGGCGTGGGGGTTTTGTGGGGGCGGTAGACGAACCATCCGGCAAGGACAAGTGCAAAAACGCCAAGCCATGCCAGAGATGTGCGGACAACGTATTTGTTCATCGCAGTGTCGCTCCTGTCAGGGTTTCGAGATGGGCCAGCGTGGTTTCGTGATCCGCCAGCACCTGCGCCTCGTCGAGTTTCATGTCCAGCACATTCACAAAATAAAGAAGGACATGCGTGAGCAGGTCCCGATTGCTGGCGTAAGAGCTGAGAGTCGAGCGGTAGGCGGCGTCTGACTGCGGAATCAACCCTTCACGGTATTCCGTCAGAAGTTGTTCATCGTTCGTCGCCGTCACGCAGCCCCGCTTCACCTGGGCGAGCTGCTGCTGCAGGTGTGCGTCCAGCTCTTCCTTCGACTGCGCGAGCTTTTCCGCCGCCTCGGCAACTTCGGCGTGAACGCGTCCTCTTCGCGGCAGGCGGATATTGAAGGTGAACATGTAGTAGTCGGGATACTTGCGGTCATTCTGTTGCCACATGTAGGCAAGACCGAAGTCCGGCTTTCCTTCGCGTTTGGCGGAGGTGAGCGCAGCATCCTGCTTTTGGACCGTGCTGGTATCGACCTGAATCTGCGGATTGTTTTTCCGCACCATCTGCAATAGCACGGCGGAGGTATACCGCAGTGGGTTTTCGACCAGGCTCTCGGCCACGATATCCGGCGAGTCCTGATCTCGATGCAGCAGCCCTTTCAAATCCGCTTCGGTGTCGCCCCTCTCCTCGGCGTTCGAGGTAATTTCCCGCACGATCTTTGTGCGCTGCACCTGTGCCTGCAACACGTCCGCCTGCGATCCCTGACCGACTTCATAATGCGCCGTCGCATCCTTGATCAGTTGGTCCAGCACCCTCTCGTTCTCTCTCAGAACGCCGAGCGCCTCCTGTAAATACGCCAGATGGATGTAGTCCACCTTGACCGCGTCTGCGACGCTGGCTTCGGTTGCGTCCAGTTCCACGCCCATAACGTCCGCTTCCCGCTTGGCCACTTCGCCGCGCAAGTGCAGCTTGCCCGGATACGGCAACTCTTGCGAAGCCCCGATGCCCGCATAAGCGAAATTGCTGTTGGTGTAACCCGCGAACGGCCCGGGGCTTCCAACGCTGAACATCTGATAGGTAAATTCCGGATCCGGCAGGGTGCTGACCTGGCGAGGAACTTGTTGGGCCGCCTGCCAGGCGTCATCTGCCGCCGTGATCCGGGAGTTGTTCTTGCCGGCCTCAGCCAGCAGCTGGGGCAACGGTGTCGGCCTACTCGCCCCCGGTGTCTGTCCGAAAGCGGAGGACATGAGGACCAGCGTGAGCAGGACGGCCGCCAAAGAAGCCACGGTCATAGGAGCGCTCCATTCTCAAGTGCAATTCAGGGAAATTCGCTGGCCGCACGGACGTGCTTGTGCGCTCAGCAAAACAGAGTGCGCGAGGGGAGCGGACTAGATTCTGAGGATGGAAGCGGACAAGGGCGGGGACGTTGGCGGAGAGATGTCGGGACGCTCGACCCTTGCGGCAGCCACCGGCGCCGGCATCAGCAACTCAGACAAAGCGAGGTCGAAAACCGGGGTGGCAACCGGACGAAACGCTCCTGCGTTGGTGTCACAGGCGCGATCATACACACCGGACAGAGTCTTCCGGCAGCACGCGTGCGAGGCCGGCATGCTGGTCTCTCCACACGTGCCTGGCATGGTTCGGCAGCAGGCGCGCTCTGGCATCGTCATCGGCGCATCGGGAATCATGCAGGCCATCGCCGGAGCAAGGAATGACGCCACCAGCAGAACCAGCGCCCCGAATTGGCGTAGATACTTCACTGCCACAAGGATAATCCCAGTCGCGGATGCGCGAAACCAGGATGGCGTCGTCGCGAAGTGCTGGAGGCGAAGAATTAGCAAAAGTGCGCGGCGACTGTGGAGACCGATTTGGACCCGTGGCGGAGGCGCACCAATCTGGGGCAAGCGCAAAATTCGCTTGATTTTGCTTGCCCAATCACCGCTCGCCAGCGGCGCCGACCTGTGCAAAAGCACAAAATCCCTTGCGGATTGCACCCGCGGCGAACCCAACGTGGCACCACTACAGCACACGTCGCCTAAACATAGGGAGATAAAGCATTTAATACTGGCACTCGCGTCCCATGTCAGGGATGGTGCGGGCGCCGGGCCGGGCTCCCTGGGGGCGGGGCACCGACTAGGATATTCACGTGTTTTCCACAGTTTACCGCCTTCAGCGTAGCGGGCTGGCAAAAAACGGGCGCAGCCGCGGCAGCAGCGAAGCCGGCACTTGGGCCACGACGTCTACCCGCCTGCCGGTGTGGTGCTCGGTCACTACCCGGCCGCGTTCGTGCAGTTCATGCAGCAGCTTGCCGGCTGGATGAGGAAGCCGCAGGCGCACTTCCTCCAATCGGTCCACGGGCATTTTCTCGTCCAGATGGGTAAGCAGTTCCGGGATTCCAGCCCCCGTGCGCGCGCTCAACAGGGCCGCCAGTTGCGGTTCTGGCTGGGGGGGAGGCAGGGAGAGCAAATCGGCCTTGTTCCAAACACGGATCTGTGGCGTGGCGCCCACGCCGAGTTCGTTCAGAACCTGCTGTACCTGCGCCTCATGCGCCTCGCGCTCGGGCGAGGAGGCATCCGCGACCACCAGCAGCAGGCTGGCGCGAGTCACTTCCTCCAGGGTGGCGCGGAAGGCGCTAATGAGGCCGTGCGGCAGGTCGCGTAAAAATCCGACCGTATCCGATAGCAGCACCTGCCGGTGCGAGGGTAGGCGCAACAACCGCAGGGTGGGATCCAGGGTGGCGAACATGCGGCTGGACGTGAGCACGCCGGCGCCGGTGAGGCGGTTAAAAAGCGTGCTCTTGCCGGCGTTGGTGTAACCCACCAGCGCCACGGTCGCCAGCGGCACGCTTTCGCGCTGACGGCGTTGCTCGCCGCGCTGCCGCCGCACCTGCTCCAGTGCCAGCTTGAGGGTGCGGATGCGCTGATGAATGCGCCGCCGGTCGGATTCCAATTGCGTTTCGCCCGGTCCACGGGTGCCAATGCCGCCGCCCAGCCGTGACATCGCCTGGCCCCGGCCGGCGAGGCGCGGCAGACGGTATTCGAGCTGCGCCAGCTCGACCTGCAACTGCCCCTCGCGCGTACGAGCATGGCGCGCGAAGATGTCGAGAATGAGTTGGGTGCGCGCCAGGACCGGTCGGTTGAGCGCGCGTTCGAGGTTGCGTTGCTGTGTGGGGGAGAGTTCGCAGTCGAAAATGACCAAGTTGGCGTCTTGGCAAGCCTCGGCCAACTCGGCGACCTTGCCCGAGCCGATCAGGGTGGCCGGATCAGGACGGGGCCGACGCTGCAGCACGCTGCCCAGCACGCGCCCACCGGCGCTTTCGGTCAGCTCCCGCAGCTCGGTCAGGGAGGCTTGGGCGCGGTCGGCAGCACGTTCGCCGGCGCCGGGGCGCGCCGCGGCGCTGGCGGCCTCCACCTCAGGCAGCATGCGGGAGGAGGTAAATGCTACCCCGGCCAGGAAGGCGGTTTCTGGGATGGCGCTGGCCGCAGCTACTCCTCGCTGGCGCCCGAAGCGGTGGCCGCTGCCGTGGCAGCGGCATCGGGGTGCGTACGCGCGCCGGGCGCCGGGCGGTGTTCCGGGTACTCGCGCCCTGGGCTGCGTAGCAGCACCACCGTGGATATTGCGTGCTTGAAGATCATTTGCTCCTGGCTGCTGGATTCCAGTACGAGGCAATACTTATCAAAGCTGCGAATCCGGCCGCTTAGCTTTACTCCACTCAGCAAGTAGATAGTAATCGGCTGTCTTTCCTTCCGGGCGGCGTTGAGGAACGAGTCTTGAATGTTTTGCGAGGCTTTTTCCATATTTCCTCCAAGGCACGCGGCGCGTCGATGCTCTACCCTATCACCATGGACTAAAAGGGCCAGCGTCGCAACTATTTCAGTTTGAGGGGCCGGAAGGCTGCACCGTCCACTGGAGCTGACCGCGTGCGGTTGCTCCGGTGGCATCCTTCACTTGAACCGTGAAGGAATATTCGCCGGCGCTGTTGGCCGCCGGCACTCCCTGCAGTTCGCCGTCCGGGCTGAGCGTCATCCCGCTCGGCAGCGTGCCGCTTATTACGGAGAACGTGTAGGGGGTGGTGCCAAAATCGGCCGTAATTTGCTGGTCGTACGCCTGGCCCGCCTGGCCCGGCGTCAGCCCGACGGTGGTGATGGCGAGCGCATTGGGATTAAAAACGGTCAGCGTGAACGGTTGCTGAGCGCTCAGTCCGTTGGTATCGGTTACGGAAATGCTTAAGCTGTATGTACCTGCGGTGCCGGAGTCGGGAACGCCGTAGATAAAGCCGTTGTCGTTCATGCTCAGTCCACCGGGCAAAGTGCCCAGCACAAGCTGAAATTTATACGGTGATACTCCGCCCTGCGCATTCAGCTGTTGCAGATATCCGCGCCCCTCGACCGCTGCTGTTAATACTGCGGGTGTGATTGCGAACGGTTGCACGGTCATGATGAACGGCAGAGTCACCGTCTGTCCATCAGCATCGGTGATCAGAAGTTGGAAATTGTAAGTTCCCGCCTGGGTGGGCGTGCCCGTGAACAGCCATTCCAGCGTGCTCGATTCACTCTGGCTGGCGGTAATGCCGGGCGGCATGGCGCCTTCGATCAGGGTGGGAACGAAGGGGCCGGTGCCGTTGTTCATGGTAACGACCGCTTCGTAGTTGGCGCCCACGACGGGATTGGGGAGGTTCAACCTTTCCGGCGTCAAACCGGCGAGCTGAATGGTGAGTGGCAAGGTGGCCGTGGCGGCCGGAACCGCGCTGTCGGTTGCCTGGGCGGTGACAGTGTAGGTGCCACTGGTGGTGCCGGTGCCGCTGATGACGCCGGTGGTGGGGTTGATACTGATGCCTTGGGGCAGGTGGCCTTGCACCACGGACCAGGTATACGGCGACGTACCATTGACCGCCGCCAAGGTTAGATCAAAGGCTTCGTTGGTGGTTCCCAGGATGGTCGGGGTGGTGGGCGGAGTGATCGCCAGATTCTGGTCAATGGTCATCTGGATGGTTTGTACGGCGAGATTGCCGGCGCCATCGTCTGCCTGGAAGTTGATCGCCACGGTGCCCGCCACCAAGGGTGTGCCGGTGATGGTGCCATCGCTGTTGAGCGTCAGTCCGCTGGGCATGGGATAGGAGCCCGAGGCCAGACTGTAGGTGATCTTGGAATTGCCCATGGCGCCGTTAATGCTGGCCAAGGTGGCGTTGTAGGGAACGCCAAGGTTGCCGTCGGGCAGCGTGGTGGTGAGGATGGTCAGGCGCGCGCTTGGCGTTTCCTGAATGATCCACAGGCCTGAGTTGATATCACTGGCGAGAATGTAATGGACCCCGTTGGCGTTATAGGCGGCGACGCCATCCACCAGCGCCTTGGGCGGATTGTTCACCAGCGGGTTGTTGCCGTTGGGGTCGGGCGCATCGGGGGGGATAAACGACGCCAGGCGCGTTGGCGGCGCGATGGAGCTGAGGTCGAGGTCCTCGACGCCGGCCGAATACCAGGCAACGTAGGCGTGAGGATGGTTGGGGTCGCCGTTCCAGGCGAGCGCATGGGCGGTATAAATGCCATCGTCGGGCGCCGGCGCGGACATGGATTGGGGATTTGCAAAAAAGCCCTCGAGCGTGGCCGCACCCTGCGCCGCCAGACTATAGGTGCGCACAAAGCCCCAGCCCGCGTTCAGCGTCAGCGCCACCGGCGGTCCGCACACGAGGGCGACCGCCGGATTGGTGGGCGTCTGCTGCGCCGGGTTGGAGGGGTTGGGGGTCATGTTCGAGGCACAGACCTGATCCGCAATCAGCAGATCGGTGTCGTTCACCATGGGCAAGGCTTCGCGCGTATTGCCTTCTGGCTCGGCGGGGGTGGAGGTGGTGGCCAGCGAGGTGATGGGATAGGTGATGTGATTCAGAAAGACGGCGGGATTATTGGTGGCAATCTGCGCGGGTTGGCTGACGTCGAGCACCACCACGCCCTCATCCCAGTAGGCGAGATAAGCGGTTTTGCCGTCGCTGGATAAATTGATGGTCGCCAGAAACACCCGTGGGTCCTGGCCCATCACCACCTGCGGCAACTGTTCATCGGTAGCCGCCAGCACGCCCCAGTTGCCGATCTGGGTTGGGGTGGCGGGATTGGTGATGTCGACAACGCGCAGATCCCCCTGGCCGTTGCCGGCGGCTGAGGTCTCCGAGCCTGGCACCGCCACCAGGGCGTAGAGCTTGTCCTGGGTGTGATCCACCTGGCCGACGTTGTTGACAGGCCCGGGAACGGCGACGAAGGCCACATCATCGGCGCCTTCCAGCCCAGAATTCCAACTGCCCAAAAAGTGCGGATTGGTGGGGTCGGTGACGTCGAAAAACTGTACGCCAGTCTGGCTTGTGCCGACGGTGCGAGGATCGCACGGTTGTTCGGTGACCGCCATGATGTCACCACTGCCGCCGCTGTGGAAAAACGGCGAGGTGATGCCCGTGGCCACGCGCACATTGGCCTGGCTGGCACCCTTCACACCGCCTGCAGTGGCCACCCATTGCGGGTTGGCGATCTGGCTGAGGTTCACGATCTTGATGCCGGTGGCCGGACACTCTGCCGCAGTGCCGCGGGTGCCGACATACGCAAAGGCCACGCCACTGGCGCTTGCGGTGGCCACCCGTACCTCGGCGTTTTGGCCATAGCCGCCCAAGCCGGTGTGGCCGACCTGGGTGAGGGTTACGCCGGGCAGCCGGATGTCCATCAGGTAGGTGAAATCCGCGGTCTGCGGCAGGGGCGAGGAGCTATCCACCGCCTCGATGGCCACGGAAAATATGCCCGGTTGCGTAGGTGTGCCAGTGAGAACGCCGGCCGCGGTGAGCGTCAGGCCCGGAGGCAATTGGCTGGTTTCGTGAAACACAATCGGCGGCTTGGCAATCACGCCGGGCTGACCCACGTTGGTCTGGAATCCGTAGGCATAGGGCGTGTCCACCACGCCCTCCGGCAGCGTCCCGCCGGTGGAGGACTGCATCAGAAAGTTCGCGGTTACCGGCGGAATGGGCGGTGGGATTGCGGGGGAGCCGCCGCAAGCGGCCAGCCCGGCGGTCAGCAGGGTTGCCACAGCCAGCCCATAGGCCGCATGACCTACTTGGATTTTTTGCAGTCGCATCAGAACAGTCGAGAGAGAAGCAATGCCTGAGTTTACCCCATTCGGTGCTCGCGCCGGGCGAATTAAGGGCTTTACAATAGGCTAATCATGGCCGGTTTATCCAGGCGCTGGACTGCGGTGTTGGCGGCGGTGGTGGTGGGGCTGGCCGTGCTGGGCATTGGACTGGGACGCCTTTGGTCGGCGGGGCCGCGCTTGCCGCAACCCCGGCTCCTCGAGATCGCGGCGGGCAGCAGCCGCGGGCAGATCGCGCAGCAGTTGCGCCAGGCAGGCGCAATCGGCAGCGCGTGGGAATTTGATCTGTGGACCCGGCTGCATGTGGGCAGCACCTTGAAAGCGGGTGTGTACCAGTTTCCCGGCGGACAATCGGTGCCGGACGTGTTCCATACCCTATCGCGGGGTTTGGTTTACACCATTCCCGTCACCATTCCCGAGGGTTACAACCGCTTCGATATTGCGCGCGAGCTGGAGCAAAAAGGGCTGGCGGCGGCGGCGGCGTTTTTGGCGGCCACGGCCAGTCCCGCCCCGATCCGCGACCTCGACCCGGAGGCGGTTTCACTCGAAGGCTATCTTTTCCCCGCCACCTACCATATTTCCCCCCACACGCCGGTGGAGCGCATTGTGGCCATGATGACCAACCGCTTCCGCCAGGAAGTGCGGCATGATCAACCCGCGAACGTGCATCGCTGGGTGACGCTGGCCTCGCTCATCCAGAAAGAGACAGCGGTGCCGGCCGAACTCGCGCTTATCGCAGGGGTATTCGACAACCGCTTGCAGCGCGGTGTGCCGCTGCAATGCGACCCCACGGTGATCTACGCGGCCCTGCTGGCGAACGCCTATACGGGCAGCCTGCATGCCGCCGACCTCAAGCGCGCCTCGCCCTACAACACCTATGTCCGCGCCGGCCTGCCCCCGGGTCCCATCGCCAACCCGGGGCGGGCATCGCTCGAAGCCGCCCAGCATCCGGACCAAACCGATTATCTTTATTTCGTCAGCAACGGCGCGGGCGCCCACCGCTTTGCGGTCACGCTGTCAGAGCAACAAAAAAACGTGGAACTATACCTGACTGCCTTGCGCAAAAAGCACCGCAACCCATGAGCCGGCGACCGCAGGGTATGATGGAGGTCGCATGCTGCTCAAGACGCTACCCGTGCTGGTTGTGGGCGGCGGACCGGCGGGCTCGTTTTGTGCCGCCCAACTGGCTGCTGCCGGCCGCCCGGTGGTGCTCGTGGATGAGCACATGGCGTGGGAAAAGCCCTGTGGGGGCGGGCTGACCGACAAAGCGCTGCGCCGCTATCCTTTTCTCGCCGCCTCCGCGGAGCAGCACAACCGGGTCAGCGAGTGCGAGCTGATCAGCCCCCGGGGGCGCCGCCTGCTACTGCGGCTGGACCGTACGGTGGTGATTTTTTCTCGACAAACGCTGAACGGGCTCCTGCTGCAGCGCGCGCGGCGCGCGGGCGCGGTGCTGCTGCAGCAGCGCGTGGTGGCGTTGACTGGGGAGCGGAGCGGCTGGCGCGTACGGCTGAGCGGTGGCGCCCTGCTGCACGCCCAGGCGGTGGTAGTGGCGACGGGCGCGCGCAATCCCTTCCGCAGCCAACTGCCGTCGCCACTGGGCGAGCAGGACTGGATGGCCACCGCAGGCTATTACGTGCCGCTGGAAGGCCTGCCGTGGCCGCGAGAGCGCATGGCTATCCGCTTTTTGCCCGATCTGGAGGGTTATATCTGGAGCTTTCCGCGGGGCGACCACGCCTCGATTGGCATTTGCGGCAAATTGGGCGCGAATTCCACGCGCGAGCTGCGGCGGCGGCTGGAGGCGGAGCTCGACCGGTGGGGCATCGCCTGGCGCAGTGGAGCGCAATTCTATGCGCACCTGCTGCCGGCGCCGGCGCCGGCGCGGCTCCGGGAGGCGGCGTTTGCCGGCTCGGCGCCCCATCCCTGGGCACTGATCGGTGATGCCGCTGGTTTGGTGGACCCGATCACGGGTGAGGGTCTTTACTATTCACTGCGTTCGGCAGAACTGCTCGCTGGGGAAGGCTTTGGCGGCTACAACGCTGCCCTGCATGCCGAAGTGCTGCCGGAGCTGGCGGCGGCGGGCGAGATCGTCCAGCGCTTCTACTTGGGCCGCTTTCTCGGCGCCGCCGTGCTGGAGCGCATGACCCAGTTTGGGCAGCGCAGTCCGCGCTTCCGGCAGCTTTTGTGCGATCTCGTCAGCGGCGCGCAGAGCTATCTGGGCCTGCGGTCGCGGCTGTGGCGCCAGCTAGCGCCTGCGCTCGTGCAAATGGCGCTGCCCGGAGCGCGCTCATGAGCGGGCCGCGTTCGCGGGAGCTGCAGCAGCGCGCGGAGGCCGTTTTCCCGGGCGGGGTGAATTCGCCGGTGCGCTCATTCCGGGCCGTTGGTGGGGCGCCGCCCTGGATCGAGCGTGGCGCGGGCGCCTGGCTGTGGGACGTAGACGGCAATCGCTACCTGGATTTCGTCGCCTGCTGGGGGGCCCTGCTGCTGGGTCATGCGGCGGCGGAGGTTGTAGCCGCCGTTCACGCGGCCGCCGCCCACGGCACCAGCTTTGGCGCCTCCACGCCCGCGGAACTGGAGCTCGCCGTGCTGATTCAGAGCGCCTATCCGGCCTGCGAGATGCTGCGCTTTGTCAATTCCGGCACCGAGGCGACGATGGCGGCGGTGCGGGTGGCGCGGGGCTTTACCGGCCGGCCGGGAATCATTAAGTTCGCTGGTGCCTATCACGGCCATGCCGATGTCTTTCTGAGTAAGGCGGGTTCGGGGCTGGCCACACTGGGCGTGGTGGCTTCCAAGGGCGTGACGGCGGGGGCGGTGGCGGATACGCTGACGCTGCCCTACAACGACGCCGCCGCGGTCGAGCAGGCGCTCGAGCAGAATCCGGGCCGCCTGGCCGCCGTCATCGTGGAACCGGTGGCGGGGAACATGGGGTGCGTGCCGCCCGCGCCCTCCTTTCTGGAGGAGTTGCGGCGGCTGACGGACCGCCACGGCGTGTTGTTGATTTTTGATGAGGTGATGACGGGCTTCCGAGTGGGGTGGGGCGGTGCGGCTGCGCGCTTCGGCATTACGCCTGATTTGGTCACGCTCGGCAAGGTCATTGGCGGTGGGCTGCCGGTGGGTGCCTACGGCGGCCGGGCCGACTTGATGCGCATGGTGGCGCCGCTGGGCCCGGTTTACCAGGCGGGCACGCTGAGTGGCAATTCGCTGGCCATGGCCGCGGGCCTGGCCACGCTGCGGGCCATCGCGGCCCAACCGGATTTTTACGCCGCGCTGGAGCGGTACGGCGCAGCCCTCGAGGCGGGACTGGAGGCGGCGATGGTCGGCAGCAGTGCCCCGGCGCAGGTGCAGCGTATGGGCGCCATGCTGACGGTGTTTTTCTCAGCGGAGGCGGTCACGGACTTCGCGCAGGCCAGCGCGTGCGACACCGCCGCGTTCGCCCGATTTCACGCCGCCCTGCTGCGGCAGGGCGTGTTCTGGCCGCCGTCGCAGTTCGAGACCGCCTTTTTCGGCTGCGCCCATGGGGTGGAGGAACTGGATTTTGCGCTGGCAGCCTTCGCCGCCGCGCTGCAAGCGTCCGGCCGTTGACGAAAGTCTACTGTTTCTCTGCTGCCATCGTGTGCGCCAGCTCCAGCACCTGCTGGCGTTCGCGCTCGGAGAGCGAAGCGGCGAACTCGCGCATGCGGCTCAGGAACTCCAGCTCGTCGTCGCTCAGCGCCGCGGCGCCGCCATCCTCCGCGCCGGTGAAAAAGCCTGCCACCGACATGTTGAGCGCTTTGGCGATGCGCGCCAGCGTTTGCAGCGAGGGCTCGGTGTGGCCGTTTTCCACGCGCGAAAGATAACAACGCAATAAGCCGGTGCGGTTTTCCAGATCACCCTGGGAGAGGCCGCTCGCCAGCCGTGCCTCACGGATGCGCGCGCCGATGGCAATCATGGCTGGGTGGAAGCGCCGGCGGAGGGGAGAGCATTGATGCCGTCGCGCAGCTCCTTGCTGGGCTTGAAATACGGTACTTTGCGGGCGGGCACGGCTACCGCCGCGCCCGTCTTCGGGTTCCGCCCCATGCGCGCCTCGCGCTGACGCACGCGGAAGCTACCGAAACCGCGAATTTCCACCTTGTCGCCGGCCCGCAGGGAATTGATGATGCTGGAAAAAATCGTTTCTACGATTACTTCGCTGTCCCGGCGCGTGGGCGCGCCGCTGCGGGTCACTTCCTCGATGAGGTCGGCTTTCGTCATACCGTGGAATGTACCACAGACCGCGGGTGGCGCTCGCTGGGACGCTCGCCCATTCCGAATTTCGCGGCCCGGCGCGCCGATTTTGGCCACGGTGCCAAGCGGCGCGACCCCTGCGAGCGGAGGGCTGCGGCGGGCTCCAGCATGCCCGCCTCACGCCGGCGCTTGTTAGACTGAAAGGATGGATTCCGCCGGTCCGGTCCGCGTCCGCATCGCGCCCAGCCCCACGGGGGATCCGCATGTCGGCACGGCCTATATAGCGCTGCTGAACCTGATTTTTGCGCGTCAACGCGGCGGTCAATTCATTCTCCGCATCGAAGACACCGATCGCAGCCGCTTCGTGGCCACCAGCGAGCAGATGATCTTCGACGCGCTGCACTGGCTGGGACTGGATTGGGACGAAGGCCCGGACAAGGGCGGTCCGAGCGGGCCCTACCGGCAATCCGAGCGTAGCGCGCTCTACCGCGAAGCGGTGGAGGGCCTGCTGCAGTCCGGACACGCCTATCGCTGCTTCTGCACGCCTGAGCGGCTGGAGGAGATGCGCCGCCAACAGGCCGCCGCCAAGCAGCCGCCGCGTTATGACCGCACTTGCTGCCAACTGCCGGAATCCGAGGTGCGGCGCCGGGTTGGCGAGGGTGAGCCCTTCACGATCCGGCTGCAGGTGCCGGAAACCGGCTCGACCACCTTCCGCGACGAACTGCGCGGTGACATCACCTTTGACCACCAGCACGTGGACGACCAGGTACTGCTCAAATCCGACGGCTTTCCAACCTACCATCTCGCCAACGTTGTGGATGACCACGCCATGGGTATCACCGACGTGATCCGGGCGGAGGAGTGGATCTCGTCCACGCCCAAGCACGTGCTGCTCTATCAGGCGTTGAGCTGGCCGCTGCCGCGCTTCCGCCATATGCCGCTGCTGCGCAATCGCGACAAGTCGAAAATCTCCAAGCGCAAGAATCCGGTCTCGCTGATTTATTACCGCCAGGCAGGTTACCTTCCCGAAGCGATCGTGAACTTTCTCGGTCTGCTGGGCGGCGGCATGCCGGTCAGCGAAGAACCGGGCGCGGAAAAGTTTTCGCTCGCCGACATGATCGCGCGCTTCCAGTTCGAACAGATCCGGCTGGGCGGGCCGGTATTCGATCTGGAGAAGCTGCGCTGGCTGAACGGCCTCTACTTGCGTACGCTGACGCCGGAGCAGTTTTTGTCCGCGGTGCGCTCGAGCGTGTTTCCCGATGACTACCTGCGCCGCATCGCACCTCTAGTACAGGAGCGGATCGAGACGCTGGGGCAGTTTTTTGGCCTTACGGACTTTTTCTTTCTGGATCAGGTGCAGTCGCCGCCTGAGGTTTTTTTGCCCGAAAAGCGCGACCGGGAGGCCACGCTGGCCCTGGCGGGCGAGCTGCTCACGCTGCTGGAAACGGCGCCGTGGGAGCATGCAGCGCTCGAGGCGGCGCTGCGCGAGTTGGCCACGGCGCGGGGCTGGAGCGCGAAAGAAGTGTTCATGCTGCTGCGCGCGCTGATTACCGGTAAGACCGCCTCACCGCCTTTGCTGGAGAGCCTGCTGGTGTTGCAGCGCACGCGGGTGGTGGACCGGCTGCGCCGCTTTCTGGACGGCCAGCACACCGCCCGAGGCGCCGGGCGCTCGGCATCATCTTCCACGCCGCGGCTTGAGTGACGGCGGTCGCGCAGCGCTGCTCACGCGTTGACGCGGGCCATGCCGGCTTCCGGGTAGCGGGCGCCGATGGCGGCGCCGGGCGGCAGGGCGGTCGCAATGGCCTGCAATTCCTCCGGTGTCAGTACGATGGCGGCAGCGGCGGCGTTTTCCTCCAAGTAGGGGACTCGCTTGGTGCCGGGGATGGGAACGATGTCACTGCCTTGGGCCAGCAGCCAGGCGAGGGAGAGCTGGCCCGGCGTGCAGCCTTTTGCCGAGGCCAGGGCGGCGATGGTTTGGGCGAGCGGGAGATTGCCGGCAATCGCGTCCGCCTGGAAGCGGGGATTGTCGCGGCGCCAGTCGTGGTCGGCCAAGTCGGCGCGCGAGCGGATGCGGCCCGACAAAAAGCCGCGGCCCAGCGGGCTATAGGCCACAAAGCCGATGCCCAGCTCGCGGCAGAGGGGTAGCACCTCCGCTTCCGGATCCCGCGTCCAAAGCGAATATTCCGACTGCAGCGCGGTAATGGGATGCAGCTTGTGCGCCCGCCGCAGGGTGGCCGCACCCGCCTCCGACAGCCCCAGGGTGCGCACCTTGCCCGCTTGCACCAGCTCCGCCATCGCTCCCACGGTTTCCTCGATAGGAACGTTGGGGTCCACGCGGTGCTGATAGTAGAGATCAATATGGTCTATCTGCAGGCGGCGCAAGCTCATGTCGCAGGCCGAACGCACGTACTCGGGGCGGCCGTTGACGCCGAGAAAACTTCCGTTCACCCCCCGCTGGTTGCCAAACTTGGTGGCCACAACGAATTGATCGCGGCGGCCGCGCACGGCGCGGCCAACCAGCGCCTCGTTCATGCCCACGCCGTACATGTCGGCAGTGTCGAGGAAGTTGATGCCCAGATCGAGAGCGCGATGGATGACCGCGATGGCGTTCTCCTCGCTCACGCCGGAGGTATAAAACTCCGACATGCCCATGCAGCCGAGGCCAAGCGCGGAAACCTCCAAATCGCCACGCCCCAGTTGGCGCCGCGGCATACTCACGGGGTGACCACGATTTTGCCCCACATCCCATGCCGGGCGTGGCCGGGGACGCTGCAGAAGTAATAGACCGTGCCGGCATGCTGGGCCTTGAGAATCAGCGTGGCGGAGGAATAGCCTTTGCCCTTGTAGGGACGCAGCACGGCCGTGCCCATGGGGCTGGCAGGGGCGGCCTGGGGATAGGGCGGAGGCTGCGCAGTGATGTCGAGATCGTGAACCATGTCATCGTCCACGTTCACCACGTTGAGGGTGAGGCGGGAGCCGGCGGGCAGGCGGATTGCCGGGTTGGTCAGTTGGCCCACCCGGAATGACATCATGTCCTGCCGCGGACCGGCGAGCAGCAGGATGTGATATGTGCCCACGGCAGGGGAGCGGTAGCTGTTGTCGTGCCGGTCGGGGCGTAACTCGGGACTGGTGGCCGGGAAGTTGGCTTGGGAAGCATAGCTGGCCGTGCTTTTTCCGATCAGGGTGAAGATCGCGGGTGGGGCCGCGGCCCTACCAGCCACTCCCAGGGTAATGGTTGCCAGCGCGATTGCAAGCCGACGGACCATGCATTTGACTCCTTCTTTTTGTTATGATGTCACCGTTCTACTTTGGGTGATCCCAGTGTGGGATTGAAAAGGGAAGTCGGGTGAAATGCCCGCACGGCCCCGCCACTGTAAGCGGCGCAAGCCGCCTCGTCGTAAGCCACTCAGGCTGAAGCAGCCCGGGGAAGGCAGGAGGCGGTTCTCCAGGCAGGAGGCGCTGCGAGTCAGGAGACCTGCCCAAGGTGTTAGGCTTGGCCGCATTCGGTCGAGCTGGTTTGCGTTCTGGCTGACGCGGGTCAGTCCGGAAAGGCTCGGTATTCTCGTGCAAGTGCGTTCCTGGCTGTTGTTTTTGGCGGTGGGTGGCACCGCCTTCGCTCAAACTCCTAAAACTATTTCCGGCATGGTCGAGGACGCCCTGGGACGCGCTGTGGCCGGCGCCAGCGTGACCCTCACCAATCCGCAGGGCGTGGCGTTGGCGCGCGCGCGCAGCGATGCGCAGGGCGTCTACCAGCTTGCCGATCTGCCTGGAGGCGCCCAGATTCGCGCCGCCCGCGCCGGCCTGGCACCGGCTCAGGAGGCAATCTCCGGCCATCCGGCACCGCTGGTGCTGGGGTTGGCCACGGTACAGACTTCGGTGACCGTGACCGCCACCGGCTTGCCACTGCCGGAAGCGCAAGTGGGTAATGCGACCTCGACGGTTACACAAGCGGCGCTGCAGCGGTTGAACCCATTGCAGGCGGTGGCGGCGCTGCGGCTGGAGCCCGGGATGGCGGTGATTCAAAGTGGCCAGCCCGGAGCGGTCACTTCGGTGCTTGTCCGGGGTGCGCCCTCGGACTTCACCAAGGTGCTGCTCAACGGCGTGCCCATTCAACGTATTGATCTGGGGGGCTATGATTTTTCCACGCTGGTGCCTGTGGGACTGGACCAAATGCAGATTCTGCGTGGGCCTGACAGCGTGATCTACGGCTCGGATGCGGCTGCCGGCGTGATTGCCATCCACACCCGCCGCGGCGACCAGGTCGAGGCGCCGGAGTTCGATAGCGCCACGCAGGCGGGGGCCTACGCGACCATTCTCCAGGCGAATCAACTGCTGGGTTTTCGCGGCGGTTTTGACTATGCGCTGCGTTACGGCTACACCTCTTCGCACAATCAGATTCCCGGGGCGCAATTCCGTGACAACACCTATGGCGCTGATCTGGGCTGGCGCGTGGCCACGCCCTGGAGCCAGCAAAAAGCCGAAGTGCGCGCACAACTGCAGCGCATTTATTCCGACGATGGCGAGCCGGGAGGATTACTGTTTTACGGCTTGAGCCAAGGGGCGTTCAAGCGCCAGGGCGAGACCTATGCGAGCCTGATGGTCGAGCAGCAAATCACGCCCGTCTGGCGGCAGAGCCTGCGCTACACGGACGCGCGCTCGAACCTGGAAAGCGAAGTGCCCGGGGAGGTGGGCGCGCCCGACGGCTTCGGCGATACGTTGGGCTTGCCGGTGACCATCACCGGCGCCAACGGCTACAGCGTGCAGGGGCAGGCGATGCTGGACTTTGCCGGGGCCTATCCGCAGCTCAGTCCCTCCGACACCCGTCGCCGCGATCTGGACGCGAATACGGAGCTGAGCCTGGGCAGCGGTTGGAACTTGATCGAAGGATATCGCTTCTACGATGAGCGCGGACTCAGCTCCAATGAGGCACTCAGCCGCCATGATCACGGTGCGTACGTGGTCGTCAACGGTGGGCTGGGGAACCGCGTGTTTCTGAACGGCGGGATAGCCATGGATCGCAATACGCCGTTTGGCAGCAGCGTGGATCCGCAGGCCAGCGCGGCCTGGTATCCGCGGCTGGGCAAGGGCTTTTGGGGAGCCACACGGTTGCGGGCCAGCGCCGGCCAAGGATTGAGAGACCCGGAGCTTGAAGGGCAGGAGTATTCACTCTACGAAGAGCTGCTGAGCTCGCCCGCCGGGCCAGGGTTGATCCGTCAGTTTGACCTGCAGCCGTTGCGGCCAGAGCGGAGCCGCGACTTCGACGCCGGTGTGGATCAGGACCTGGCGGGCGGACGGGCACGGGTGGGACTGACGTGGTTCGACCAGCGCTACTACGATCTGATCGAGGATATTCCCGCCAGCGCCTTTCCTGCCCTGGGCATTCCGGCGACGGTGGCGGCAATTGCCCAATACGGGGGCGAGTACAACTCGCTCGCTGAGCGCGCCCGCGGCGTGGAAGTGGAGGCCGAAGCCCGGCTTGACGTCCACTGGCGCGTGCGCGGCAACTACACCGCGACGGCGGCGCGGGTGCTGCGCAGCTATTCCTTCGACGCGGTGGCGCCCGCCCTCAACCCTGCCTTTCCCACGATCTCGATCGGCGCTTTCTCTCCGCTGGTTGGCCAACGGCCCTTCCGCGTGCCACCGCAGACGGGCAGCTTCGAGGCCGCTTACGTGGGCGGTCGCTTCAGCGGCGCTGCCTCGGCGTATTACGAGAGCCGACGGGATGACAGTACCTTCCTGGCCGACGCCAAGGGCGGCAACACATTGCTGTTGCCGAACTACAATCTTGATCCTGCGTTCACCATCGTCAATCTGAGCGGGTCCATGCGGCTGGGCGCACGCTGGACGCTGCTAGCGGCAGTAGATAATGTTCTCAACCGAGCCTACCAGGAGGTGATTGGCTACCCGGGCCCCCGAGCCTCGGCCCGGCTGGGAGTCCGGTTTACCTGGAGGGGAGCGCCGCTGTAAAAAAAATCTACGATTGTCACAATTTTGTCAAATTGTTCTGCTCAGATGGAAAGCACTTGGGCAGGCGCATGAATTTCTGACGGGCTCGGGCCGCCCTTAACCCGGGCTACGGCGTCTGCCATCGGTCGCGCGCATCCTTTCCGCCCGATTGGATGCGCGCGGTTTTTCTGTAACGGTGTCAGTAGGCGCGGGCGTGGCCGCTCGCCATCCAGTCCGGGAAGAGTTGACGGCAATCGGGGGCGAGGCAACCCGGCTCTAACCTCACGGGGCTGCCGCCCAAGCGGACCAGATCAGCCGCCGCGAGGTTGAGCTCGTGGAAGCCCGCGGCGGCGGCGTCGGCGATGGCAGCCCCGTAAACCACGCGGTCCAGGCGCGCCCAGTGGATGGCGGCCATGCACATGGGGCAGGGCTCACAGGTGCTGTAGAGGGTGCAGCCCGCGAGTGTCATGGCGCCCAGGCGGGCTGCCGCGGCGCGGATCGCGCCGATTTCGGCGTGCGCGGTGGGATCGTTACGGGCCCAGACCTGATTGTGGCAGGCCGCGATGACGGTGCCGGCGCGCACGATCACGGAGCCGAACGGGGATTGGCCGGCGGCCACGCCCACGCGCGCCGTCGCGATCGCCTGGCGCATCCAAATTTCATCGCTGCCAGGCATCAGAAATTGCGTGCCGAAAGCGGCAGCGCCGACAGCCGTTCCACGCGCACCGGATCGTTGACGTATACGCCGCAGGCGTAGTCCACGCCCATGCCAAGGCCGAGCAGGCGGGCGGCGGTTTTCTGCAGCTCGATGTAGCCCTTGCTCTGCACCTGGCTGGCGTGACAGGACATGACCTGCCCCCAGCGTTCCACCAAGTCACTGATGTCCACGACCAGATCGGGACTGCGCACGCCGTGCTGGGTTATGTCGTAGAAGTAGAGCTGGCCGACGTGGTGGGGCGGCAGGATTTTGAGTTCGAGCAGGCCGCCATAGCGGGCGAGGCGGCAGGCGTCGCGCACGAGCTGGCCGGCGGCGGCATGATCGGGGTGTTGGTTGGCGTCAGGATGCGGCGCCAGGACCATGGCGGGCTGGTAACGCCGGATTTCCCCGGCCAGGCGGATGGCGTTGGCGGGCGAGGCTTCCAGTTGACAGTCGCCGCGGAAGTCCAAAAACTCGATATGCGCGCGGAACAGCGCGGCGGCGGCGCGCGACTCCTGCTCGCGCAGCTGCGGCGTGCCGGCGGTTCCGGCCTCGCCCCGCGACAGCACCAACAGCGTGATCTGGTTGCCGGCGTCGGCCTCGCGCAGCAGCAACGGCGCGCAGCCAAACTCGATGTCATCCGGGTGCGCGCCCACGGCCAGAACGTTCACGCCGGCACCGCCTCGCAAACTTCCTGGTAATAGCGCTCATAGAGGGGAATGATGCCGCGCGCGTCGAAGCGGCGGACGGCGGTGACTCGGGCGGCCTGCGCGAGGCGCTCATAGAGACGTTGGTCCTCGAGTAGCTCCACCGCACGGGCGGCGTGGGCGGCGATGTCGCCGACGGGCTCGAGATAGCCGTCGTCGCCGCTGGTGATCAGCTCGCCCAACCCGCCGGTGCGCGTCGCTACGGGCGGCACGCCGCAGGCCATGGCCTCCAACGCTGCCAGGCCGAACGACTCCAGCTCGCTCGGCAGCAGCAGGACGTGGGTTTCCGGAATCAGCCGCTCGATGTGATCCTGTTTGCCCAGAAAGGTCACAAACTCCGCCACGCCCATCTCTTGCGCCAGCATCTCTGCAGGACCGCGCTCGGGACCATCGCCGGCCATCAGCAACACCGCATCCACGTCGCGGCGGACGCGCTCGAGGATGCGGATACAGTCGAGCGGGCGTTTCACCGGGCGGAAATTGGAGACGTGGAGCAGGGTTTTACGGGCCCGCCGACGTTGCGGATCGGGCCGGTAGAGATCGCAGTTGACGAAATTGTTGATCACCTGAATCGGCTGGGTGACGCCGAACACCTCCTCGGTGCGCTGGCGCAGGTACTCGCTGATGGCGGTAATGCCGTCGGAACGCTCAATGGAGAACTTGGTGATGGGGAAATAGGAGCGATCGGCGCCCACCAGGGTGATGTCGGTGCCGTGCAGAGTGGTGATGTAGGGGAGGCGCCGCTTGGCTGCCAGCATCTGCTGAGCCAGCAGCGCGGCAATGGAGTGCGGGATGGCGTAGTGCACATGCAGCAGGTCGAGGCGGTAGCAGGAAGCGACCTCGGCCATGCGCGAGGCGAGTGCCAGCGCGTAGGGCGGGTACTGAAACAGCGGATAGCTGGAGACTTCGACTTCGTGGTAGTGCACGCGAGGCGTGCCGGGATCGAGGCGGATGGGGTTGGCGTGGGTGATGAAGTGGACTTCATGCCCGCGCAGCGCCAGCTCCATGCCCAGTTCGGTCGCCACAATGCCGCTGCCGCCGTAGGTGGGGTAACAGGTAATGCCGATCCGCACCCTTCAAGAATAGCAGCCGCGGCGCAAGCCATTTTGCTAGGATGAAGTGTTTGCTCTGGGAGCTATGAGCATGAAGATGCAGGCATGCGCCGTGGGCGTGGGATTGCTGGCAGGTGTGCTGACGGCGCAGGCGCAGGCGCCGCCGCCGCGGGCAGTGGCCATGGCGCCGCTGGTGTCCAGCCGACAGCTCGACCGGGACCGCGGCGCTACGGGCGTCTGGCAAAGCCTGGAAAAGCTGCACACCCGCGCCAGCCTGCTGATGATCACCGCTCATCCCGACGATGAGGATGGCGGCACGCTGACCTATGAAGCGCGCGGGCTGGGCGTGCGCGCGGCGCTGCTGACCCTCAACCGCGGCGAGGGCGGCCAGAACCTGATGTCCAATGATTTCAACGATGCCCTGGGCCTGGTGCGCACGCAGGAGCTGCTGGCGGCGGACCGCTACTACGGCGTGCAGCAATATTTCACCCGTGTGGTGGACTTCGGTTTTTCCAAGACCAAGGAAGAGACCATGCAGCAGTGGGGACACCAGCGCGCGCTCGGGGATGTAGTGCGGGTAGTGCGGGAGGTGCGGCCGCTGGTGATCGTCTCGACGTTCGTGGGCGGGCCCAGCGACGGGCATGGCAACCACGCCGCAGCCGGGGAGCTGGCGCAGGAGGCGTACACCGCCGCCGCCGATCCACGTTCGTTTCCGGAACAAATCCGCGAGGGCCTGAGGCCCTGGCAGGTGCTCAGGGTCTATGCCCGGGTGCCGGTGTACGCGTTCACGCCCAAGGGGATTTTTGACTATGCCAGCGGCGTGTACACACCCAACCGCATTTACGATTATGTGCACCAGCGCTGGATCGAGGGCCAGCCCGCGATCACCGTGGAAATTCCTGAAGGCACGTACAGCCCGGTACTGGGGGCCTCCTACGTGCAGATTGCGCGTCAGGGGCTGGCCGAGCAGCGCACCCAGTTGAGCGGCATCGGCATTCCCGATCTCGCGCCGGCTTCGACGCCCTATCACCTCTATGCCAGCCAAGTGCCCACGAGCCCCAAGGAATCGTCCTTTTTCGACGGTATTGATACGTCGCTCATGGGCCTGGCTGAGCTGGCGCCGATGCCGGAACGGGCGCGGCTGCGAGCGCCGCTCGCGGCCATCAATCAGGATGTGGAAGCGGCCGTACACGGATTCCGCGCAGCTAATCCGCAGGGCATTGCGCCGGTGCTGGCGCGCGGCCTGGCCGCCACCGAGGCGCTGCTGCGGCAGGTGAGCGCGAGCGATCTGGATGCGGCGGCCCAAGCCAACCTCAAGCACGAACTGACCATCAAGCGGGCGCAGTTCAACGACGCCATCGTCGAGGCGCTGGGCCTGCAGTTCACGGCGCGGGTGGCGGGCCGCGGCCGCGGCGGCCGGGGCGGGCCGGCGGTAAGCATGGCGGTCGCCATACCGGGCCAAACCTTCCAAGTGGACACGCACGTTGCCAACCCCACCGGCGCCGCGGTCAAGCTGGAAGCGGTCACGCTGCGCAGCGCCGGCGATCAGCCGCCGTGGACGTTCTCCACACCGGCGCCCGCGACCAGCAACCAGTTTTCCGTGGTGGTGCCCGCGAACGCGCCCGCCACGCGGCCGTATTATTCCCGGCCCAACGATATCCAGCCCTGGTACAAAATTGATGATGCCCGCTACGTGACCTTGCCCACAACCCCGTATCCGCTCTCCGCCTGGGCAACGATGAGCTATGCGGGCGTGAGGCTGAGCATGGCGCAGGTGGTCGAGACGGTCGAGCGGCCGCAAACCAGTGGCATTGTAGAAAATCCGCTGGTGGTGGCGCCGGCGCTATCGGTGACGGTGGCGCCGCGGCAGGGTATCATTCCGCTTTCGTCCGCCACCGTGAACCTCACCGTGACCGTGCACAGCAACGTGCCCGGAGAGGCCCACGGCAGCGTGCATTTGCGGCTACCACCCGGCTGGAGCGCCACGCCGGCGAGCGCGCCGTTTGCGCTGCAACACAGCGGCGAGGATGCACCCCTCGCCTTTGCCGTTACACCACGGGGCGTGAGCACGTCCAACTATGCCATCACCGCCGTGGCCGACTATGACGGCCATGCTTACGAGGAGGGGTATCACACCGCCGGCTATGCCGGCCTGCGTCCCTACAACCTCTATTTCCCGGCTGTGTACAAGACGAGAGGCGTGAACGTGGCCATCGCACCGGGCTTGCGGGTCGGTTATGTCAGCGGCACGGGCGACGATGTTGCCCAGCAATTGCTCAACCTGGGCGTGCATGTGCGTTTCCTCAGCCCCGGCGACATCGCCGACGGCAATTTGCAGGCCGACGACGTGATCGTGCTCGGCATCCGCGCCTACGCCGCCCGGCCGGAGCTGCGCACCTACAACGGCCGCCTGGTGGAGTACGTGAAAAACGGCGGCGTGCTCATCGTGCAGTACCAGACCTCGGAATACGACCACAACTATGGCCCGTATCCCTACTCGCTGGGCGGCAGCGGCCAGCGCGTGGTGGTCGAGACCGACCCGGTGAAAATTCTCAAGCCCAACGACCCCTTGCTGAACTGGCCCAATAAAATCACCGAAGCCGATTTCCAGGGCTGGGTAGAGGAGCGCGGACACGGCTTCATGCAGAGCTGGGACCCGCACTACACGGCGCTGATTGAAACCCACGATCCCAACCAGGCGCCGCAGGAGGGCGGACTGCTCTACGCCGAATACGGCAAGGGCGTGTACGTCTACGAGGGCGTCGCGCTGTACCGCCAACTCGCCGACGGGGTGCCGGGGGCCTTCCGGATTTTCGCCAACCTGCTCAGCCTGCCTAAGCGCGACCAACACTAATGTTGGCGCGGGCCCCAGCGCGGCTGCTTCGCCCTGCTGGAACTGCGCGGGGCGAATTGCGCCGCGCGAGCCCCGCGAGTGGCCAGCGGACCGGGAATTCAACCGCATGCGCGGGCTTCGGGCGCGGAACCCGCGGCGGTCAGCGCGGCTAGAAAAGATGAGCCGGCGCTGAGCTGTACACCAAAATTGTCCGCGATGGTCTGCCCGATGTCGGCCAGCGAGGCGCGCGTGCCCAAGTTCACTCCCCGGACGCCGGGCGCGTAGGCCAACAGCGGAACGTACTCGCGCGTGTGATCTGTGGACGCGGAGGTGGGATCGCAGCCATGGTCTGCGGTGAGCAGCAGCAGGTCGCCGGGGCGCATGGCGGCGGTGATGCGGGCCAGCCAGGCGTCAGCTTCCGCCAGCGCGGCGGCGTAGCCGGTCACGTCGTGGCGATGGCCGTAAAGCATATCGAAATCCACGAGGTTGGTGAAGATCAGGCCGGGGGGGTGATCGGCCATCGCCGCCAGGGTTTTTTCCAGACCGTCGGCATTCGAGCTCATGGCGGTGTGGGAGGTGATGCCGCGGCCGAGAAAGATATCGAAGATTTTACCCACGGCGTGGACGGTCACTCTCGCCGCGGCCAGGCGATCAAGCAGCATGCCTGGGGGCGGCGGCACGGCGTAGTCATGGCGGTTGCGGCTGCGGGTGAAGCCGCGGGCAGGATCGCCCAGGAACGGGCGCGCGATGACGCGGCCGACGCGCCAGGGGCCCTGCAGGAGGGCGCGGGCGTCGACGCATAGGGCGTAGAGCTCGGGCAGTGGGATGCGCTGCTCGTGCGCGGCCACCTGGAAGACGCTGTCGGCGGAGGTGTAGACGATGGGGAAGCCGGTGCGCAGGTGCTCGGCGCCGAGGCGCTGGATGATTTCCGTCCCGCTGGCCGCAAGGTTGCCCAGCGTGCGGCGGCCGATACGGCGCTCGAAGGCAGCAATCAACTCAGGCGGGAAGCCGCGCGGAAAGACGGGAAAACCAGGATCGAGAAGAATGCCCGCCATTTCCCAATGCCCCGTGGTGGTGTCTTTGCCGGCGGAACGCACGGCGCAGCGGCCGAAACTGGCGAGCGGCGGGGCGGCACTGGAGATGCCGGGCAGCGGACGAATGTGGCCCAGGCCCAGGCGTTCGAGCGTGGCTAGCGGCGTGGGGCAGCGGGCGAGGACGTGACCGAGGGTGTCGCTGTCGGCGTCGTCGGGGCCGTAGCGGGCGGCATCGGGCATGGCGCCGATACCGACGCTGTCCAGCACCAGCAGCAGGACGCGGCGGAAGCGCGGACTCATTCTGGTTTGATTATTACTGCCGGCTGCCGCCCTGTCTGCGCTGCCAAAGCAGAACAATGAGGCCCAGAATGGCGGCGACGGTGGCGTCCCAAGGCATCGCCGGCGCGCCCACGAGCCGGTTGCCGCCCAAGGCAGTAGCCGGCATTTGCGGCAGCAGCAGCAGCAGCAGCCCCAAGACCAGCAACGCCAAGCCCAGCCAAGTCCAGAACCGAGAGGAAGCGCGCACAGTGGTGGTGGACGTGAGGGGGCTCGAACCCCTGACCTCCGCGTTGCGAACGCGGCGCTCTCCCAGCTGAGCTACACGCCCCTTCGGAAGCCTGATTTTACCACGCCCGGCATCAGCAGCGACCGTTCACGGGGCGCGCGGCGCAGCCGCGCTGGGGCCCGCGCCGCTTTGCACCGTGGGCAAAATCGCCGCGAAGGGCTGCGAAATTCGGAATGGGCGAGCGCCGCGGGGAGACCTCACCCCGGCGGCCGGGGTAGAATAAGAGTTCGGCAGGCGGACGGGCAATCGCGGCCGTGGCGGCGCAAGCCGTTGCGGACGAGGAAAGTCCGGACTCCACGGGGAAGCGTGCTGGCTAACGGCCAGGAGGCCGGCTTCACAAAGCTGGTTTACGGACAGTGCCACAGAAAATATACCGCCGCGCGCCTGCGGGCGAGCGGTAAGGGTGAAAAGGTGCGGTAAGAGCGCACCGCCCCGCTGGCGACAGCCGGGGGCAGGGCAAACCCCACGCGGAGCAAGGCCAAATAGGGGAGGGAGGACGTCCCTGGTCCGCACGGTCGGCGCAAGTCGGCCACGAACTTCCGGGTAGGCCGCCAGAGGCCGTCAGCAATGGCGGTCCGAGAGGAATGATTGCCGCCGCGAAGGCAACTTTGCGGCACAGAATCCGGCTTACAGTCCGCTTGCCTTTTTTCTATGGACCTTGTTCTGGCGCCCGCCCGCAACGTATCCGGCGCGGTGCGTCCGCCGGGGGACAAATCGCTCTCGCATCGCTGCGCCATCCTGGCCGCGCTGGCGGAGGGTGCCAGCCAGATCACGCATTTTGCCACGGGCGCGGACTGCCAAAGCACGCTGCGGTGCCTGGAAGAGCTGGGCGTGGGCGTGCGCCGCGGCGGTGAAGGTGAGGTTACGATCACCGGCGCCGGCCTGGGCGGGCTGCGGGCACCAGCGGCGCCGCTCGATGCCGGCAACTCCGGCAGCACCATGCGTATGCTGAGCGGAGTCCTGGCGGCGCAGCCCTTTACGTCGGAAATCAGGGGCGATACCTCACTGCAGCGGCGGCCGATGGGGCGCGTGCTGGAGCCGCTGCGCCGGATGGGCGCCCAGGCCGCGGCAGACAGGGAGGGGCGACCGCCGCTTCGCTTTGCCCCCAGCCGCGGGCTGCGCGGCATTGACTACACGCTTCCGGTGGCGAGCGCGCAGGTCAAAAGCGCGCTTCTGCTGGCCGGCCTCTACGCCTGCGGGACCACGCGCGTGCGTGAGCCGCTGCCCACGCGCGATCACACCGAGGTCTTGTTGCGCCATTTGGGTGCGCCAGTGGAGCTGGGAGGCACAGTGGCGATCACCGGGCCGGTGGAACGGCTGGCGCCACTGAGCGAGTTCAGGATTCCCGGCGATCCCAGCTCGGCCGCGTTTTTCTTGTGCGCGGCCGCCTGCCTGCCGGGCTCGGATCTGCTGGTGGATGAGATTTCGCTGAACCCGACCCGGGCCGCGCTTTTGGATGTGCTGCGCCGGCTGGGGGCGCGGCCGCAGGTGGTGTCGGTCGAGGACCGATCCGGGGAACTGGTGGGCAGCCTGCACTTGGATGGCCCGCCCGCTCTGGCGGGGGCGCGCATCGCCGGTGCCGAGGCGGCGACGCTGATTGACGAAATCCCGATTCTGGCGGTGCTGGCCACACGCACCCGGGACGGCATCGTGTTTGAGGACGTGGGCGAGCTGCGGGTTAAAGAAAGCGACCGATTGGCCGCGGTAGCCGCAAACCTCCACGCCATGGGCGCCCATTGCGAGGAGCGGGCGGACGCGCTGCATGTGCCCGGCGGGCAACCATTGCACGGCGCCGAGATTGATAGCCATGGCGATCACCGCATCGCCATGGGATTTGCGGTCGCAGCGCTGCTGGCCACAGGGGACAGCCTGATTCGCGGCGCCGAGTGCGCGTCCATCTCCTACCCGGACTTTTTCGCCACGCTGGAGCGTCTGGCGGAACGATAAACTGGAATTCCGTCATGCTGGACGCCCACCACCGCCGCGATGCCCTCTACGCCGCCCTGCGCGAGCGCATTCTTGTGCTGGATGGCGCCATGGGCACCATGCTGCAGCAGCGCCAGCTCACGGCGGCCGATTTCGGCGGCCCAGCCCTGGAAGGCTGCAACGAGAACCTGGTGCGCACCCGCCCCGACGTGATTCTCGATATCCACCGCGCCTATCTGGAGGCGGGCGCCGACATCGTCGAGACCGATTCGTTTGGCTCGACGGCAATCGTGCTGGCCGAATATGGCCTGGAGGCGCAGACGCTGGAGCTGAACCGGGAGGCGGCACGGCTGGCGCGCCAGGCCGCCGACGCGTGGGCCACCCCCGAGCGGCCGCGCTGGGTGGCGGGCTCGATGGGGCCGACCACCAAGGCCATCACCGTCACCGGAGGCGTGACGTTCGAGCAGTTGCAGCGCGCGTTTGGACAGCAGGCACAGGGGCTGCTGGAGGGCGGCGCCGATATTCTGCTGGTCGAAACCTGCCAGGACACGCGCAACATCAAAGCGGCGCTGCTGGGGATCGAAGACGCCACGCGGGAGCGCGGGCACAAGGTCCCGGTCATGGTGTCGGGCACGATCGAGGCCATGGGCACGATGCTGGCGGGGCAGTCGGCGGAGGCGCTGTGGGTGTCACTGGAACACGCCGAGCTGCTTTCGATCGGCCTCAACTGCGCCACGGGGCCGGAGTTCATGACCGACCACCTGCGCACGCTGCACACCCTCAGCCACCGCTATATTTCCTGCTATCCCAATGCCGGGCTGCCCAACGAGGAAGGCCAGTACAAGGAAACGCCGGCCTCGCTGGCGCAGCAGATGGAGCGGTTCGCGCAGCACGGCTGGGTGAACCTGATCGGCGGCTGCTGCGGCACCACGCCCGCGCACATTGCCGCGCTGGCTGCGGTGGCGGCACGGCAGGCGCCGCGCGTGCCCCCGCCGCCCTCGCCGCGGGCGTTGTACAGCGGCATTGAAACCATCGAGGCGGAGGATTCCACCCGGCCACTGATCGTGGGCGAGCGCACCAACATCGTGGGCTCGCGGCTGTTCAAAAACCTGGTGGCGGAGGAGAAGTGGGAGGAAGCCACGGAAATCGCGCGGCGGCAGGTCAAAAACGGTGCCCACATTATTGACGTCTGCCTGCAGAGCACCGAGCGCGAAGAGCTGGGCGACATTCCGCTGTTTTACGAAAAACTGATCCGCAAGATCAAGGTGCCGGTGATGATTGACACCACCGATGCCCGCGCCATCGAGCAGGCGCTGAGCTATTGCCAGGGCAAGGGGCTGATCAACTCGATCAACCTCGAGGACGGGGAAGAGAAGTTCGAGCGCATATGCCCGCTGGCGCGGCGCTACGGGGCGGCGCTGGTGGTGGGCTGCATTGACGAAGACAAGCAGCAGGCGCAGGCGTTTACGCGCGAACGCAAGCTGGCCGTCGCGGAGCGCTCGGTGACACTACTGACGGGCAAATACGGCCTCGCGGCGCACAATCTTGCGATTGACCCGCTGGTGTTTCCATGCGCCACCGGCGATGAAAACTACATTGGCGGGGCGGTGGAAACCATCGAGGGGCTGCGGCTGATCAAGCAGCGGCTGCCGGAGGTGAAAACCGTGCTGGGCATCTCCAACGTCAGCTTTGGGCTGCCGGCGTCGGCGCGGGAGGTGGTGAACTCCGTCTTCCTCTACCACTGCACCAAGGCGGGGCTGGACCTGGCGATTGTGAACGCGGAAAAGCTGGAGCGGTTTGCCTCGATTTCCGCCGGGGAGCGGGAGCTAGCGGAGGGGCTGCTGTTCAACACGCCGCTGGCGGCGGAGGGCGGGCCCGCCGACTGGCGCCTACAGAGCAAGGTCCAGCGCGCGGCCATCAACCAGCGCCGCATTGCGGCGCTGGCGGAGCATTTTCGCGCGCCACGCGCGCGCGCGGCCGTGGTCACCGCCGCACTGCCGCTCGATGAGCGCCTGGGGCGCTACATCATTGAAGGCAGCAAGGACGGGCTGGTCGCCGACCTGGACCGGAAGCGCGCGGAGGGTGCGGCGCCGCTCGCCATCATCAACGGACCGCTCATGGCGGGCATGGCCGAAGTCGGGCGCCTGTTCAACAACAACGAGCTCATTGTGGCCGAGGTTCTGCAGTCGGCGGAAGCCATGAAGGCGGCGGTGTCGCACCTGGAACAGTTCATGGAAAAGTCCGAAAGCGCCACCAAGGGCTCCATCCTGCTGGCCACGGTCAAGGGCGACGTGCATGACATCGGCAAGAACCTGGTGGACATCATTCTCTCCAACAACGGCTATCGGGTGGTGAACCTGGGCATCAAGGTGCCGCCGGAGCAGCTGATCGAGGCGCACCAGCGCGAGCATCCGGATGCCATTGGGTTGTCGGGGCTGCTGGTGAAAAGCGCGGGTCAGATGGCGGTCACGGCCGGCGATCTACGCGATGCCGGCATCGGGACGCCGCTGCTGGTGGGCGGGGCGGCGCTGACGGAGCGTTTCACCAGCAGCAAGATCGCGCCCGAGTATGCAGGCCCGGTCTGCTATGCCAAAGACGCGATGAGCGGATTGGCGCTGATGAACGCGCTCATGGACCCCAGCGCGCGCGCGCGCCTGACCGCCGCGGGGCCGGCAGTGGCGGCGCGGGCAGCCGCGGCCGTGGTCCCGGCGCCGGCGCCGCCACCCGCAATGAACACGCGGCGCAGCAACAAGGTGTCCGCCGAGCTGCCGATTCCCACACCCGGGACGCTGGAGCGGATGGTGCGCGACGTGCCGCAGATATCCGACGTCTGGAGTTACATCAACCAGCTCATGCTGTTTGGACACCACCTGGGCTTCAAGGGCAATTTCGAAAAGGCGCTGGCTGTACGCGATCCCAAGGCGCTGGAGCTGGCGGCGCTGGTGGAGGAGGTCAAGGCGGAGGCGGCGCCGGTGATCCAGGTGCGGGCGGTGTGGCAATTTATCCCTGCCGAGCCGGACGGCAACTCGATTCATTTGTTCGCCGCGGGCGCGCCTGCCGGGGCCGAACCCCTGCACACGTTCACCTTCGAGCGCCAGAGGAAGGACAACGGGCTGTGCCTGGCCGATTATGTGCTGCCGGCGCGCGACGGTCGGCGCGACCATCTGGGGCTGATGGTGGTGACTGCGGGCGGCGGCATCCGCGAGCGCGCCGCGGCTGCCCGGGAGGCCGGCCGTTATGTGTACTCGCACGGGTTGCAGGTGCTGGCGCTGGAGACGGCGGAGGCGGCGGCGGAGTGGCTGCACCGGCGCATCCGCGAGGATTGGGGCTTTCCCGATCCGCCCGGCATGACCATGAAGGACCGGCACACGTCGCGCTACCGCGGCAAGCGCTATGCCTTCGGGTACCCGGCCTGTCCGAACATCGGCGACCAGGCGGGCCTGTGGAAACTGCTGCGCCCGCAGGAAATCGGGGTGGAGCTGACCGAGGGCATGATGATGGAGCCGGAGGCGTCCACCAGCGCGCTGGTGTTCCATCATCCCAGCTGCGCGTATTTTTCGGTCAGTGACGAGGCGGCAGGACGCGTCGTGACTCACCCTGACTGACCCGGCCATCACGCAGGTGCGATTCCCTGACGTCGTGGCCGTCATCGCGGGTCCAGTAAACCATGAGCGCGATGACCACGCCATCCCAGAGCCAACCCCAAAGCGCCGCCCAGTGGAACACCTCCGCATGAGATGGGATGGGCCGGACCGCGGTTGCGTCCACTCAGGACCGTGAAGCCGGCTGTTGCTGGGTGAGGCAGTGGAAGGCGCCCAGGCCCCACACGAGGTCGCGACAGTCCACGGCGGTGACGGCGCGATCCGGAAACAGGTTTTCCATTACGCGCCGCGCGGTCTCGTCCTGGGGGCATGCAAATTGCGGTAAAAGAATGGCTTGATTGCCGATATAGAAGTTGGCATAGCTGGCGGGGAGCCGTTGGCCTTCCCATTGCACCGGCGCAGGCATGGGGAAGGTGAAGATTTCCAGTTTGCGGCCACGGGCATCGCGCACACCGCGCAGGCGCTCGAGGTTAGCGGCCAGGGGAGCGGCATTGGCGTCGCCGAGGTCCGCTTCCAGGGCGGTGACCACCACGCCGGGGGCGACGAAACGGGTGAGGTCGTCCACGTGGCCGTCGGTGTCGTCGCCGGCGATGCCTTCGCCCAGCCAGAGGATGGTTTCCACGCCCAGGTAGTCGCGCAGGCGCTGCTCGATGTCGCCCCGGCCGAGGCCAGGGTTGCGATTGGGGTGGAGCAGGCAGGCTTCGGTGGTGAGCAGCGTTCCCTCGCCATCCACTTCGATCGAGCCGCCCTCAAGAATCATGCCGGGATAAAATACCGGCAAGTCCAGGAGTTCTCCGATGCGGGTGGGCACGGTGTCGTCCAGATCATAGGGGGGATACTTTCCGCCCCAGGAGTTGTAGCCCCAATCCACGATAGCCTGGGCGCCGGCGGAGTTATTGAGGAAGATGGGGCCGTGATCGCGGATCCAGGCGTCGTTGTTGGGCACGTGGAAGCACTCGAGGGTGGGGCGGGCGGCGCCGGCGGCGCCGGTGAGGGCGCAGGCAGCGGCTTCCATTTCCGCATTGGCCACGCAGATGCGCACCCGCTCGCCGGGCGCCAGGGCGCGCGCCATGGCGGCGAATAGTGGAGGAATGCGTGCCAGCTTGCCGGGCCAGCTCGCCTCCTTGTGCGGCCAGGCGAGCCAGGTCGCCGCGTGCGGCGCCCACTCGGCGGGCATGCGGAAGCCTTGCGGGCCAGGCGGGCGGGTGAGGTCGGGCGGGCGCATGTTCAGTCGCACAGGCGGCGGGTGAGGTCGTGGTAGGCGTCGAGGCGGCGGTCGCGCAGGAAGGGCCAGTTCTGGCGGACCCGTTCCACTTCGTCGAGGTCGCAGGCGGCCATGACGATCTCCGCGCGGGTGCCGGAGGCGCGCGCCAGGAGGCGGCCGCTGGGGTCGGCGATGAAGCTGTTGCCCCAGAACTCGATGCCGTCGCTGCCGGGCAGGCCGGGGTCGCGCTCCAGGCCGAAGCGATTGACGGCGGCGACGAACACACCGTTGGCGATGGCGTGGGCGCGCTGCGCCGTCACCCAGGCATCGAGCTGGCTCTCGCCGTACTCCGCTTTTTCCCCCGGGTGCCAGCCGATCGCGGTGGGATAGAACAGGATTTCGGCGCCCGCCAGCGCGGTCAGGCGTGCCGCCTCGGGAAACCACTGGTCCCAGCAGATGAGCACGCCCAACGCACCCTTGGCGGTGGGAAAGCTGGGAAAGCCGAGATCCCCGGGGGTGAAGTAGAACTTTTCCTGATAGCGGGGATCGTCAGGAATATGCATTTTGCGGTAGCGGCCGCGCAGCGTGCCATCGGCGTCGAGCACCACGGCGGTATTGTGGTACACGCCCGCCGAACGGCGTTCGAACAAGGAGGCAATCACCACCACGGAGGCGCGCCGCGCCGCCGCTGCCAGCGCCTCGGTGGAGGGACCGGGAATGGGTTCGGCGTGCGCGAAGCGCCCGGCGTCCTCGACCTGGCAGAGATAGGGGGTGCGGAACAGTTCCTGCGTGCAGACGATGTCGGCGCCGGCGTCCGCGGCCTGCTTGATGCCGTGCAAGGTGCGGGCAAGATTGTCGGCGGCATCGGAGGCGGCGCGCGCCTGCAGCAGGGCGATGTGGACGATGCGGGACATCTAATGATTCTAGCGGTAGAACAGCAGCACCAGAAACAGGTATACCCAGGTGACGTCGAGGCAGTGCCAGATGATGCTGGTGAGGTCGAGCGCGAGCGGGCGATCGATGCTCATGCGCCCGCGCCAGGCGCGGGAAAACACCCAGGCGAGCAGGCCCAGGGCCACGCAGATATGGGCGGCGTGGGTCGCGGTGACGATGTAGAAAAAGCCGCTGTTGGGATGCCCGGCGATGTAGACGCCGCTGAGAAGCAGCGAGCGCCAGGCGAACGCCTGCCCAGCCAGAAACAGGACCCCCAGCCCGAGCGCGGTGCCCAGCCAGCGCAGCATGGCGCGCGGCTGGCGCGCTCTCAGAAACTGGTGGGCGCGCCACAGCGCCAAGCTGCTGGCCAGCAGAATGAAGGTGTTGGCGCTTAGAATGGTGGCCAGTTGGGGCGAGAGCCAGCCGACGTTCAGGCCATGGCGGACGATGTAGGCCAACGTCAGCGCCAGGAAAAACATGGTCATGGCGATCATGCCCAGCCAGACGGCGCGGCGGAATTTCGGCAGCGCCGCGCCCGGTTCCCAGCCTTGCGATTGCGTCGCCATGCCAGGTTCTATTCTAGCCAGGCGATAATGGGCGGTGTTCTCCCGCCGCACCGCCTGGCCGCTGACTCCCAACCGGCTGCACCGCCTGGCGGAGGCGCGGCGCGAGCGCGAGGGCTGGTGCGACCTGACGGTTTCCAACCCCACCGTCTGCGGCTTTGACTATCCTGCGGAGCTGCTGGCGGTGCTGGCGGATGCCCAGTCGTTGCGCTACGAGCCGCAGCCGCTGGGCCTCGAAGGCGCGCGGACGGCGGTGGTGGACTACTACCGCGAGCGCGGGCTGGGAATGGCGGTGGGGCGGGTGGCGCTGACCGCCAGCACCAGCGAAGCCTACAGCCACTTGTTCCGCTTGCTGTGCAATGCGGGTGAGAGCGTGCTCATGCCGACGCCCAGCTACCCGCTGTTTGAGATGCTGGCGGGGGTGCAGGACGTGCGCCTGTGCCCGGTGCCGATGCAGTACGCGGACGGCTGGCATCTGGATGTGGACGCACTGGCGGCGGTGGGCGGGGACGCGCGGGCGCTGCTGCTGGTGCATCCCAACAATCCGGCGGGCAATTACGTGAAGCCGGGGGAGTGGCAGGCAGTGCAGGCGCTGGCGGCGGCGCGGGGCTGGGCGGTGGTCGTGGACGAGGTGTTTTATGACTACGCGGTTGCGCCCGCGCAAGCCGTGGCGCTGGATTTTTCCGCCTGCCCGGCGCTGACCTTCCTGCTCAATGGTTGCTCCAAGCTGGCGGTCTTGCCGCAAATGAAACTGGCGTGGATGACAGCGTTCGGGCCGGAGGCGCAGGTGCGGGAGGCGTGGGCGCGGCTGGAGGTGCTGCTCGATCTGTACCTGTCGGTAAGCACGCCGGTGCAGCACGCCGCGTCCGCGCTGCTGGGGGCGCGGGCGCGGCTGCAGCAGCAGGTCCGGGCGCGGCTGCGGCGCAACTTGGACACGCTCGATGCTGCGCTGGTTGCCTGCCCGGCGCTGGAGCGGCTGCGGGTCGAGGGAGGGTGGAGTGTGGTGCTGCGGCTGCCGCGCCTGCATAGCGACGCCGAGTGGGCGGAGCTGCTGGTGGAGCGCGCCGGCGTGCTCGCGCATCCGGGCCACTTCTATGGTCTCGGACTGGAGGCCTGTTTGGCGTTGAGCCTGCTGCTGCCCGAAGCGCGCTTCGCTACCGGCATCGAGCGCCTGCTGGCGGCGGTGGCGGCGGAAATCGGAAAAGTTTAGGCGGATGCGATGCAAGCGGCAGGGCGCAAGACGGCAAGCAGGGCCTGCCAAACCTGATCCACATCCAGGGCCTGCATGCAGGGACTATAGCGTTGGGGCGGGTGGAGGCAGGCGCAACGGCCGCGGCCGCAGAAACTGCACGCGAGCGGGTGGGCCAGGCTGAGGTGGCGGGGATCACGCCCAGCGCCGCCCCACCCGGCGGCGCCCCAGACGGCGGGTGATTGCGGCCCGAACAATGCCAGCGTGGGTGTGCCCAAGGCGCGCGCGAGATGGATGATCCCGGTATCGGGCGCGACCACGGCGCGGGCGCGCGCCGCCAAGCCTGCGAGGGCGTCCCAGCCAGTCGCACCGGCCAAGCTAACGACGGAGCCGCCGCTGCGGCCAGCTAGCGTGGCGCCCAGGGCGGCATCTGCGGGTCCGCCGACGATCAACAGCGGCCAGCCTTGCGCCACACAGCGGCGCGCCAAGCCTACCCAAAAGGCCAGGGGCCAGCGCTTTGCAGGCGTGCCGCAGCCGGGGTGCAGCAGGACGGGCGCGGGAGCGGCGGCGGGCCAACACTGCTGGCCCGCTGTTTGCCATTCCGCGGCGAGGCGAACCCGGGGCCGCACACGGGCGTGGCTCAGGGGTACGCCGGCCGCCGCTTCGACCATGCCCACCCATCGCTGCGCCGCCTCCGCAAAGCGAGGGAAGGGAACTTCGCAGTCCAGCCATGCTCCGCCTCCGCGGATACCGGAGCCCGCCAGCCAGCGCGCGTGCCGCCGGCCCAACAGGAGGCAACGCGGGTCGGCGTGGAAGTCGAGTGCGGCATCATAGTTGAGGGGCGGCACGCACGCGGCCTGCCACCAACTTTCAACGCTCCACAGCGCCACCGGCGGCCGCACCTGTTCCAAAAATGCGCGATAGCGTTCCCTGACCAGTAGCGTGATCTGGGCGCGCGGAAACAGAACGCGCGCGCGTTCCAACGCGGGCAGGAGCAGGATTAAGTCCCCGAACGAGCCCTGGCGGATCAGGAGCAAGCGCCGCACCTCGGCGCGATCGGGTCGGCAAGCGTGGGGCACTAGCGGATGGGTGAGCACATCGGCGACACGCAGGCCCCAGCGCATCCAGCGCCTCGTGACCGCCCAGTCCGCGATCGGGCTCATGAGGCCGCCCGCGCGCGGACGGGGAGAAGCTCGTCCAGCAAGGCCGCCAGTTCCTGGCCGCGGCGTTCGATGCCAAACAGGTCGCGGGCGCGCTGGCGGGCGCGCTCACCACAGGCCAGACGGAAGCCACGGTCGCCAAGCATAACCTGCAGCGCCTGGTGCAAGGCGGCGACATCGCCCGGCGGCACGGTCAAGCCGGTGAGGCCGTGGGGGCTGACCCAGTCGGTGCCGGTGGCAAGAGCGGTGTTGATCACCGGCAGGCCGGTGGCCATGGCCTCGACCTGGGCGACGCCAAAGGCCTCGGCGGGCAGGCGTGAGGGCAACACAAAAACATCAGCTTGGTGCAGGTGATGGGGCAGGGCGGCATCCGGCACGTGTCCAAAAAAGCGCACGCGCCAGCTCACTCCGAGGTGGGCGGCCAGGCGCTCGAGGCGGGAGCGCTCCCGGCCATCTCCGAGAATGTGAAACTCGGCAGGCACGCCGGGGGCGGCGCGCAGAAGCACGTCCAGGCCCTTGTACGGAACCAGGCGGCCAAGAAAGGCAACCACGGGCGTGCGCGCGGGGCGGCGGCGTTCGCCGAGGGCGAGAAACGGACGCAAGTCGAAGCCGAAGGGAATGATGCGCAGACGGTTGCGAAACGGGGCCAGTGTGGCGCAGTGGGCGCTGGGCGCGGAGCTGATCACGATGGCATCCATGCGCTGGAGGAAGCGGCGGGTCAGGCGGCGCTGGAGCGAGCGCATCCAGGCAGGGTGGTTGCAAACCTCGGCGTGCAGTGTGGCGATCCAGGGTGTGCGCTTGGTTAAACGCAGGGCCGCGGCTTCGGCCAGCGGAAACGGCAGATGAAAATGGAGCAGGTCGCTGGAGAGCGCAAGCTCCCGCAGCGCGGAGAAAAACTGCGGCTGCACCGGCATCGAGGCGACCACCGGCGCAATCAGCTCCCTGCCAGCCACGCCTGCAGGAAACGGCTGCGGCGCCGTGCCGGCGCGGCGGCAGGCGAGCACGCTGACGCGATAGCCGCGGTGGCCGAGATCGCAGGCCTCAGCGTGTAATACCGCTTCGACGCCGCCGCGGTCGCGGCCCCAGAATTTGTTCACCAGCCCGATGCGAGCGGCGGGAGCCTGCTCCAGGGCGAAGGCAGCGGCCAGGCTAGACGGCACGGGCATGCTCCTTGGGGTCCGCATAGGCGAGCACGGAGCGCCAGACCTCGTCCACTGAAAGTTCTTCCAGGCAGCGGGCGCGGGGACACAAATAGGCCTGGCCACGGAGGCCGGCCCGTTCGTCGTAGCAGGGACCGCAACCGGCCCAACCCTGCAGGTAGGGTTGGCCAGGCGCGTGGATACGGACCCCGGCGGTAGGACCATACAGGCCGAGAGCGGGGCGGCCGCAAGCGTGAGCCATCACCAGCGGCAACGAGTCGTTGCCGACAATCAGATCGGCGGCAGTGATCACGGCGGCGCTCTGGCGCAGGGAGAGCCGGCCGGTGAAGTCGCGGCTGCTGCCTGGCGGCAAGCGCGAACGTATCCAGGCGGTGAGCGGCGCGTCGGCGGGACCACCGAGGAACGCCAGCGCCACTCCGGCGGCGAGCGCGCGGCGCGCCAGTTCGAGGAAGCGTTCAGGCGGCCAGCAGCGGTTGGGCATGGCCGACCAGGGGTTGGACGCACCGCCGGGAGTCAGCACCCAGCGCGGCGCCGCGCCCGCGCCGGCCCAGCCGACTTGCCCCTGGTTACGCTCGTGCGGCCGCAACTCGAGGCGCGGTTGCCACGGCGAGGAGGGCCCACTGACGCCGGCGGCGGCGAGCAGATCCGCGAGCAGAGCCAGGCGATGGCGGTCGCGGCGGAACGGCACCGGATCGTCCCAAGCGAACACACGGGCATGGCCGCTGGTTCGGGCACTGCGAATGAGCCAGCGGGAGCGATGGGCGAGCAGGACGGTTGCAGGTCCGTGGCGGCGCCCTTGCTGCAACGCGTGCATCCAGTCCCAGGCGGCGCGGGCGCGGGTCAGCGCGCTGCCACCCGGGGAGGCAATCGCCACGACAAGGTCCAGGTCAGAATTACCCTCCAGCAGGGGCGCTGCATAGTTGCTGGTGATCCAGCCGATCGTGGCGCGCGGCCGCGCCAGGCGCAGGGCGCGGGCGAGCGCGGTGGTGAGCAGCACGTCACCGGCGGCGGCTAGTTTGACGATCAGCCAGTTGTCCGGCAGGGGGCCGCGGGCCACGTTCATGCCCGCCTCCAGCCCACGCCAATCCCCGCGGTGAGCAGCACCACCAGCGCCAGCAGACGGGCGTTCCACAGCGCTTCCTGGGTCAGACAGGCGGTGAGCACGCCGGCGTAGCCGGCTAACACGGGAGCCACGGCCCAGCGGCGGGCGCGGTCGGGCAGGCGCAGCGGCGCGGCCACGGCCAACAGCAACAGCGCCAGTCCGACCATGCCGCCTGCAGCCGCAACCGTCAGGAACATGTTTTGCGCGCCGCGGAAAGGCTTGGTGGGAACCAGCGGCCCGCTGCCGATCCCGGGTACGCCGAGATAGAGCGCGCGCCCGAAGCCCAGCCCCAGCCAGGGGTGGCGCGCAATTTGGCGCAGCGCCTGGTGCATGGTGGCGAGACGTTGGCGGGTGCTGGCGTCGGGGGCAGGCACGGAGGTCGAAGACGGCTGAATCAAGACGTCCACGGTAAGAGCGGCGGCATGGATCCGCTGCCAACTGCGGGCGGGAAATACCAGGGCGAGGGCGGTGAGTAAAACGGCGGCACGGGCCACGGCGCGGCGGCGGCCGGCACACGCCAACACCACGCAGCCAGCCGCACAAGCCAGGTAGCCGGCGCGCGAGCCTGCGGCAAGCAGACTTCCGGCCACGGCCACTGTCAGCGCTGTGCCCGCCCATCCGCGCCAGCCATGCGGCAGGGGCTGGCACAACAGCCAGAGCAGAGCCCAGGCGCTCACCACTCCATAAAGGTTGGCGTCGTAAAACAGCCCGGTCGCGCGGGGAGGCAGGCTTTGTGCCAGGGGGCTGAGGCTTGCGATCCAACCGGCGGCCTGCGCCAGCCCGGCGGCCGCGTTGATGGCGATGCCGCCCAGCAGCAAGCGTTCGGCGCGCTGGCGCCAGGCGGTACCGCCCGTGCTTAGCGCCACGCCCAGCAAAACGAACAAGGCCAGCTTGGCGGCGTGGGCCAGCACGGTGAGGCCGCCGGTGCGAGTGAGGATCGCATCCCCGGCGACGAGCGCCGCCCCTAGGCTCAGCAGGAGCCATGCCAGCAGCGCCAACAGGCCGCAGGCAAGACCGGGCCAGCGCTCTGGCAACAGCAGGCGTCCAGACCACCACGCGCCTGCCAGCAACGGCAACGCCAGTGCCGGCACGACAAAGTTGGACCAGGTGAGACCGTGCGACCAGGTGATCCGCAGGTCAAAGGTCTTCCCCGACGCAATGTCAGGGACGAAAAGCAGCGCGGCCAGGAGGATGGTCTGGACGTCCATCCAACTCAAGCGCGCGCCCGTCCACACCAGTACGCCTACACCGAGCAATATCACCATCGCGGCCGCGGCTCCGGTGGCTGCGAGCACACCGGCCAATACGGCCAGCATCAGGCACGCCGTAAGGCCGGATACGGTTGCGGGGAGCGTGGACATGGCTATGCCCTTTGCCGAAGCGGGATCGCGCCGGCAGCGGGATCTGCGATGGGACGCCAGAGCGGCAGGGTCGCCGAGGGTCCAGCCGCAGGCGCGAAATTGATTACCAGAGCAAGTTCTGGAACGCCGGCTGCCTCGATGCGATCGAGCGCACAACGCAACTGCCTGCGGCGGGTCTTGCCATAGCGCGCGAGGACGAAGGTGGCATCGGCGAGTTCTGCCCACAGTCCGGCTTCGGGTCCGCTAGCCAGCGGCGGGCCGTCCAGAATCACCCAGTCAAAGCGCTCGCGCGCAGCGGAAAGCAGCTCCGCTGCCGCGCCGCCGGCCAACAGCAGACACGGGCTGAGGGCTCTGCTGATCCCAGCGGCGGCGAATCGCAGATGAATGCCGGGTTCGCACGCAAAGGAGCGCAACACCGCCTCGACCGTGCTCCCGCCAGCGAGCAGGTCTTGTACCCCGGGGGTGAGATTGCCGCCGCAGGCACGATGCAGGGCGGGGGCGGCCGGATGCGCGTCCAGCAGGAGCACGGATTGGTGCATGCGGCTCAAGCACGCAGCCAAATGCAGCGCCAGGGTGGTTGTGCCTTCTCCGCCGGCGACGCTGGTGAGGAACAGAACGCGCAGGCCAGCGTGGAGCCGCGCCGCCAGCAAGGCGGCCGTGCAACGCTCGCGGGCGAGGGCGAAATCGGGTAGGGGGCTGGCAGGCCCGATGGTGTCTGCCCAGGCGGTCCAAGGCAGGGCTGGCGCGGGCAGGACAGCCGCCAAGGGTACACCCATTTCGCCAGCTTCGGGCCAGCGCAGGCGGTCATCCCAGCCCTCCAGCACCCTGATCGCTACCAATCCCAGCGCCAGGCCGAGCAAGGATGCGGCAGCGAGCGCGGAACCCGCGTGGGGAGCGACAGGGCGCGGGAGCGGCGTGGCAGGATCGGCGATGCGCAAGGGTGGGACGACGGCGCCGGCGGTAACCAGGGCCTGCTGCAGTTGCTCGAGCACGGCGGCGTAGGTACGGCGCTGGGCGGCGAGCTGTTGCTGGACAAGATCAAACCGCGCCAGCGCGGCGCTCAACCGGGTCTGGCTGAGGCTCTGGCGGACGAGGGTGGCACGCAGATCGCGCGTCTGCTGCTGTACGGCGGCGAGCGCTTGCTGTTGCTGGTCCCTGGCGCGGCTGCGCACGGCACGGATGCTGGCGCTCACGGCGGCCAGCCGCAGTCGTGCCTGGCGCAGGGGCGCGGCCCGGGGTTGGTACTGCACCGCCAGGCTTTGGACCTGGCTCTCCAACTCCGCTTGTTGCAGCAGCAGATCGGAGGGCACCACGGTGGCGGCCGCCACCCCGGAACTGACCGCAGCATGGTGCGCGAGCGCGTCCCCCAGCTGCAGCGCCATCAGCTCGGAGGTGGTTTCTGCCGCGGCGAGTTGGCGCCAGCGCTGGTCCGTCAATTGCAGTTGGGTTGCGGGGTCACTCAGCCCGTCCGCGGCTGCCACCGCCGCGAGTGCGCGTACGGCTGCCTGCGTGTTTGCCCGGGCGGAGGCCGCCTGCGACTGAAGATACTCGATCCGTGCGGTGGCCGCGGCGCGTTGGTCTGTGGCGCTGCGTGCCAGGTCGGCGAGGGCCAGGTGGCGCAGCAACGCCTGCGCCAGTTCCGGACGTGGCGCGGTGAAACTCAGCTCCAGCAAACGGCTGCTGTCGGAGTAGCTGATGTGGAGGCGCCGACGGACGGCTTCGATTTGTTCCTGCAGACGCGCTGAGGGCAGGCCTGGCCACCGCTGCGCCAGCCAGCGCGGGCGGCGCAGCGGTGGCGTGAACAACCCTGGAGCCTGCGGCCCCATGGCGGCGAGAGCGGAGGCGATGACGGTGCGGTTGCTCAGTTCCTGGGCGGCGGTTTCGACGGCCGTGGGACCAGGCAGGGCGGCGGGCGACGCCCGCGGGAACTGCAGCCAGGGCGTTCGGCGCTGCACCCGTACACGCATCACCGCCTCATATTGCGGCTGGCGGCAGTAGACCGACGCGGCCGCGCCAGCGAGGCTGGCGAGGAGCACCATCACGAGCACGCCCCCGCGGCGGCGCAGCGCGCGCAGCCACACTTCACCCGGCGGGGACAAGCGCATTACCGAATGTGCGGCACCTGCGCCAAGGCGGGGGCGAAACAGTTCGCGTTGCAGAGGCAGTACGCGCATACCACGCCGTCAGTGAAAGATGATCACGCCGGAAACGATGGCCGAGGCAGTCGCGGTGACGGTCTTAAGCCCCGCAAACCAGGCGGCTTTGCCCAAGCTTTCAGGCACATACACGAGATCGAACGCGTGCAGCTCGGGATCAGCGGCCCAGCCTTTCATAATCGGACGCGCATCTACCCACTGAATACGCGTGCTGCCGTCCAGGCTGCGATGCACGATGCGCGTCTGGGCGGCGCGGCTATCGCGGCGCGCGCCCCCGGCCAACGTGAGCGCCTCCAGCAGCGTCAGGCCGCTGGCAGGCAACACAAAGGCGCCCGGTTTTGCGACGTCGCCACCGACGTATACGGTAGCGGCCGGCACCACCTGCACCGTGTCACCGGCGTGCAGAGGCAGACTGGAAGCCGCGCGTCCGCGCGCGAGCGCGGCAGCTGGCAGGGTTACGGGCGCGCCGCCGTGGCGCTCCACCAGCACGCGCTCGCCGGTAGGCGACTTGAGGCCACCGGCGGCGGCCAGCATAGCCCCCAAATCCGGATACGTGCGCGCCGAGTACACGCCGGGAGCGGCGACCGCGCCCAGCACCGTCACCGGCTGCGCGGCGAAGGCGCGCACCAGAACTTCGACCTCAGGATGCAGGAGGTAGTTCTGGCGCAGGCGGGCAGCCAGGGTCGCGGCCGCCTGGGCGGCGGTTTGACCGGCGAGCGACACAGTTCCGGCTTCGGGCATACGGAAGGTGCCATCCGGGGCCAACCGCGCCTCGGTGGTCAACTCCGGCGCCTGGAACACCGAGACTGAAATCAGATCCCCGGGGGCGAGCGCTTGCGCGCTCGGGGGCGGAGTGAACTCCTGCGGCGGCGCGGTGGCGGCCTGCCCGGCCGCCGCGATGGTGAGCAGGAGCAGCCCCAAGAGGAGGACGCGCAACCGCAGTGCGTGTGTGTTCACGCTGCTTAGGAGGCGGCAAAGGCACGCGCCCAAGCAACCGCCCGAATGGGGAGATGCAATTCCGAATTGAAACTGGCCGTGTGGCCGAGGGCCTCAGGGCTTCGGAGGAAGGTTGCGCAAGCCCTTCCGTGGTCCCAGTTTGATCACGCCCGCAGGAGGATCGCTGGCTGGAAACGAGTCCGCGACAGTCTCGTCGTACAAACCTTCGTCGTTTTCCTCAGGCGGCGGACCCGGCAGCGGCCAAGGCTGGTGCAGTGCCATGAGGACAGTCTAAGGCGAAACCTGAGCCGGTGCGCGCTTTGGCAACAGCGGGCATTGGTTGGGCATCGGAAGCCTATGTTCCCAAGGAGATTCATCCATGCCTTTATCCTCAAGCGAGCACGACCGCTATATACTGCACCTCAACCACGCCTTGGCCATGGAAATTGGCTTGGTGGAGCATCTGAAAAAGCGCGCCGCCGGGGCTCCGAATATCGAGGTGCGGCAGCGCATTTTGCAGCACCGCGATGAGACCATCCAGCATGGCGAAACCGTCCGCGACTGCATCCAGTCGCTTGCGGGTGAGCCGACGGCCACCAAGGCGGTCGTGCAGCCGGCGATTGCGCCAGGTCTGATGGGCAAGGTGATGACGGCGCTGGAGAGCGAAAAGGAAGACAAGCTGCTCATGGAGGCGGTAGCCGACTTCGCCGTAGAACACTACGAGGCGGGTCTGTACAGTGGTCTCATCCAAATTGCGCGCAACGTCGGCTACCCCCAGCATGCCACCCGCTTCGAGGCCATTCGGGAGCAGGAACGGGACATGGCGGACTTCATCGCTTCCTGTCAGCCGGATGCGACGCGCAAAGCCTTTCCGCCGGTGCAACAAGCGGCATGATAGGCTGAGAAAGCGGGGCCGCATTACGTCTCGCCGGAGGACGAATGCGCGTTGCCCTGTTCACTCGAGAGTACCCGCCCCATGTCTACGGCGGCGCTGGCGTACACGTGGAGTACCTGAGCCGCGAATTGGCTCGCAGCGCCGAGGTGGAAGTTCATTGCTTCGGCGAGCAGCACAGCCGCAGCGGCAACCTCACAGTGATTGGGCATCAGCCCTGGGAGCGGCTGCGAACGGAGGAGAAATTCCGCGCCGCGCTGGAATCGCTGAGCGTCAACCTGGACTCTATTCAGGAGCTGCGCGCCTGCGATGTGGTCCACACCCACACCTGGTACTCCGCCATGGCCGGGTTTTGGGCGAAAAAGCTCTATGGCATGCCATTTGTGTTGACCACGCACAGCCTGGAGCCACTGCGCGCCTGGAAAGCCGAGCAGTTGGGGAGCGGCTACCAGATGAGCTCCTGGATGGAAAAGACCGCAATCGCGGGCGCCGATGCGATCATAGCCGTCTCGCGTGGGACGGAGGCAGATATTCTGCGGGCCTATCCGGCGCTGGATCCGGCGCGCATCCACGTGATCTACAACGGCATTGATCTCGAGGAGTACCGCCCCGATCCGAAAACGCAATTCCTCGACGCACTGGGTGTGAATAGCCGCGAGCCCTACGTGCTGTTCGTGGGCCGGATCACGCGCCAAAAAGGTGTGACACACCTGGTGGATGCCATACACCACTTGCCCACCGCTACCCAGGTGGTGCTGTGTGCGGGTGCGCCGGATACGCCGGAAATTGCCGCCGAGATGCGGGCCAAGGTTGAGGGGTTGCGAAAAACACATGCGGGCGTGATTTGGATTGAGAAGATGGTCAGCAAACCGGAGGCGATTCAGCTCTACAGCCATGCCGCCGTGTTCTGCTGCCCCTCGATCTACGAGCCTTTCGGGATTATCAATCTGGAGGCGATGGCGTGCGAAACCGCCGTGGTGGCAAGTGCGACCGGGGGCATCAAGGAAGTCGTGGTACCGGGTGAGACCGGCGTGCTGGTGCCACTCGATCAGGATGCGGAAACTAACGCACCGCTTCATGCGGAGCGTTTTGCGCGGGACTTGGCCAGCGCCCTGGCTGACCTGCTGGCCGATCCCCAGCGCCAACGCGCCATGGGACTCGCAGGGCGCGCGCGGGTCGAGGCCATGTTCAGTTGGCGGGCCATCGCCCAGCAGACGATCGCGTTGTATCAGCAGTTGGGGGCAGCACGGGTCGAGGTCATGCGACAATGAGTCGCAGTGAATTCCATGCTGCTGGCGCTCGATATTGGTAATTCCAACACTGTCATCGGCCTGTTTGACGATCAGCGCCTGGAGGCAGCCTGGCGGCTGACCACGGCGCGGCAGCAGACAGCGGATGAGTTTGCGCTGGCGCTGGGGGGACTGCTGGACCGGAATTCGCGGGCGCCGAAAAACATCGAAGGCGTCATCGTGGCTTCGGTCGTACCTCCGCTCGATGCCACCATACGGGCCGCGTTACGCATCCAGTTCCGGCTTGAGCCGATGTTCGTCGGACCCGGCCTGAAGACTGGTATGGCGATTCAGTATGACTCGCCCGCTGATGTCGGCGCGGACCGCATCGCCAACGCTGTGGCCGGCTATGCTGCTCATGGCGGACCGCTCATCATCGTGGATTTTGGCACCGCGACGACGTTTGACGTGGTGTCGGCAGAGGGCAACTACCGCGGGGGCATCATCTGTCCGGGCTTGGCCATCGCCGCCGAGGCTCTGTTTAGCCGCACAGCGCGCCTGCAGCGGGTGGAGATCCGCGATCCTGGCCGTCTGATCGGCTCGACCACCGTGGGCAGCATTCAGTCCGGGCTCTATTACGGCTATCTCAGCCTGGTGGACGGGCTGATCGAACGCTTACGAGCCGAGCTGGGGCCGGAAACCGCGGTCATTGCCACCGGCGGCCTGGCAGGGCTGATTGTTCCCGGCTCGCGTCACCTGCACACCGTCGAGGAGAACCTCACGCTGGAGGGTTTGCGCCTGTTGTGGGAGCGCAATGCCAGGGCAGGCGCTCAGTAGCGATAGTGATCGGGCTTGTAGGGGCCCTCGATGGGCACGCCGAGATAGGCGGCCTGCTTGGTGGTGAGCGAAGTCAGCCGCACGCCGATCTTTTGCAGGTGCAGACGCGCCACTTCCTCGTCGAGCTGCTTGGGCAGGGTGTAGACGCCGGGCTTGTAGGTGTCGCGGTTGCGCCACAACTCCATCTGCGCCAGCGTCTGGTTGGAAAAGCTGTTGCTCATCACGAAGCTGGGGTGGCCTGTGGCGCAGCCGAGATTGACCAAGCGGCCTTCAGCGAGCAAAAAGATGACGTGGCCGCTGGCGAAGCGGAAGCTATCCACCTGAGGCTTGATGTTGGTCCGGGTAGCGTCAGAGGCGGCGTTGAGGGCGTCCACCTGGATTTCGTTGTCGAAGTGGCCGATGTTGCACACAATCGCCTGGTCTTTCATGCGGCGCATGTGGGCGAGCGTGATGACATCGCAGTTGCCGGTGCAGGTGACGTAAATGTCGCCGCGGCCGAGGGTGTCCTCGACGGTTGCAACTTCGTATCCTTCCATAGCGGCCTGGAGCGCGTTGACAGGGTCAATTTCGGTGACGATGACGCGCGCCCCAAAGCCGCGCAGCGATTGCGCGCAGCCCTTGCCCACGTCCCCGTAACCGCACACCACGGCCACCTTGCCCGCCACCATTACGTCGGTCGCGCGCTTGATGCCGTCGGCGAGCGACTCGCGGCAGCCGTAAAGGTTGTCGAACTTGGATTTGGTGACCGAATCGTTGACGTTGATGGCGGGGACTAGCAGTATGCCCGCCTCCTGCATTTTGTACAAGCGGTGGACGCCGGTGGTGGTTTCCTCAGAGACGCCGCGCCAGGCTTCCACCAGCTTGTGCCAGTGGCGCGCATCCCCGGCGTGGACGCGGCGCAGCACATCCTTGATGACCTTTTCCTCATGGGCTTCCGAGGGTAAATCCAACCAGCGCGAGCCGTTTTCCAGCTCATAGCCCTTGTGGACGAGCAGGGTCATGTCCCCCCCGTCGTCCACCACCAACTGCGGACCCAGGCCACCCGGATGCATGGTCGCCTGGAGCGTGCACCACCAGTAATCTTCGAGCGACTCGCCCTTCCAGGCGAATATGGGCGTGCCGGTCACCGCAATCGCCGCGGCGGCATGATCCTGGGTCGAGAAAATGTTGCAACTCGCCCAGCGCACCGAAGCCCCCAAGGCTTGGAGCGTTTCAATCAGTACGGCCGTCTGGATGGTCATGTGTAGCGAGCCGCTGACGCGCACGTTGGCGAGCGGCCGGCCGGGCGCATACTTGTGCCGAATGGCCATCAGTCCTGGCATTTCCTGCTCGGCGATGGAAATTTCCTTTCGCCCCCACTCGGCCAGCGACAAATCCGCAACCTTGAATTCACCGGCTGCAGCAGGACGATCCGCAAGAGTGCTCATTAGGGTAGTGTACGCGACAAATCAGGCGGCGGCCCGCAGGCACTGCCACATGAACTGGCGGGCCTGATGAATCAGGTGGGCGCAATCGCGAGTATCAAGATGCAGCCACACGGCCAGCGTTGCCGGATCGTAGCCTTCCCGATCGTGCAACAAATACAATAGCCGCTGGGGGGCGGGCAGGGCGAGCACCGCCGCGTGTGTATTCATCGCAGCCGATACCGCCGCCCCAGCGTCACGGGGAAGCGCCGGGAGCACTGGGGGAGCGCAGCGGCTCGCGGCCGCTCCCGAGCAGGCCTCGGGCTCAAACAACCTGCGGAAGCGGGCGGCCAATGCAGCCACCAGCCGGTCGTCCGCCCCGGCGCCTCCGGTGTCCGGTTGTATCCAGGCATCCAGGAACACCTGCAGTTCGAGATTCCGCGCCGCCTCCCGGTGGGGGGTCATCCAGTAACAGAGCGCATGAACGCGCCAGCGCTCGCGCGCATAGCTCCTCTCCAGGACGTGTTGATGAATACAGCCGCGGTTGGGTGTTGCGGTTTCCAACTGGACCTGTGTTCGCGTCGCCATAATTTTGATTCCTCCAGGGAGTCGCGTGGCCCCCGCTGTTTCTATCTGTTGAATAGCTCTTGCGTCGCTCGCTGACCTTGCCTTTTAATCTTGCACGCCGAACGCCATGATTTCGACGAGGCCGCCGCAAGCGTGGACACCTCTACTTTTTGCGCAGGGGCGTGGTTGCCACTGCAGCGCCAAACTGCAGACAATGCAGGGTGTACGCCAATCCTGGCCATAGCGGTGCATGCAAGTCCTGGGATTGTAATGTTGCTGTCGCGAAAACATCACGGCAAAAACTTCACGCTGGAGAGAAAGTCGTTCGTACTCACCGGCGATTTCAAAATGGTACTTGAGAATGTAAGTTCAACATAGCAGATGATTTCGATTTGGATAGCGGGTCCCAAAGGTGGAATTCGCGTTCACGCGGGAAATGCTCAACGCACAAGCCAACAGTCGGCACGCAGTTGCCGAATTTGGGCGCTTCGTGCACGCTAGAAGGAGATGCTGCATTCCGCGATCCAACAGCTTTGGCCCGGCGCGCAAGGTGAACTCGGCCTCTATCGTGGCAGTGTGATTGGCCGCAATGGCGCCGCCGAAGCGCCACTGCTGCCTTGGCCGGACCAGCAAGTGCTTATGTACGACGCGAGTTGGCGCGCGCCGCTGACGGTTGAGGGTGCAGACGCGCGCAAGTGGCTGAACGGAATGATCAGCGCCAATGTGCGCGAGTTGCGGCCTGGCCAATTCGCACCCAGCTTTCAGCTTGATCCCAAGGGGCATATCCTTGCCATGCTGGATGTGGTCTGCACCGGGACGGACAGTTTTCTCTTGCTTACCGACGAGGCGCAGCAGCAGGAGCTGGAACAGCGGTTGCGCAAATTCGTCTTCGTCTCGAAGGTGAAGCTGGAAAATCGTGGTGGGAGCTGGGCGGCACTGCGGCTGCGAGGGCAAAAGGCGTCCGCAGTGGCGGCAGAAGCCGGGCTGAGCGCTCCGGCGCCGGGGAGCGCAGAGGCGCTGGAGGAGGGCTGGGCGCTGACGGCGGCGCCGGGAGGGGTAGGGCAGATCGAATATGTTGCGCCGGCGGCGGCGATAGTGGCGACATGGGAGCGGCTGCAAACGCGGGCCACGCCCGCCGGCAGCGTCTGCCAGGAGCGGGACCGGATCCTGACCCGTCAGCCGTTATATGGGTACGACGTCACCGAAACCGAGTTGCCGCAGGAAACCGGACAGCAGGAGCGGCTGAGCCTCACCAAGGGATGCTACATCGGCCAGGAGATTGTCGAACGCATCCGCGCGCGTGGCGCCGTCCATCGGCGCTGGGGCGCGTTCCTGTTCGCTGCGCCGGTGACCGCAGGCGCGCCGCTGGAGGTTGCCGGACGAGCGGCCGGCAACCTCACCAGCGTGACCGCGCACGCGGGCGGATGGCTGGCGCTGGGCTATGTTCGCGACGCCCAGCCGCAGCAGGTGGTAACGGCGGCAGGTGTAACCGGACACCTGCTCGACTAGAAGTGGTCTGGCTCGGTTGCCAATTCCACGCCGACAACTTCCTCGGCATGCTGCAGCTCGGCTGCATCTGAGTTCTAGTTAGAGGGCTTCGCGACAGCCGGCTCGTGCTGCGCCGGGGTGGCAGCAGCTTTGGATTTGGGCGGAGCTTTGGGCTGCGGATGCGCCTCGGGTGGCAGCGCCCACGCCAGCACCTCGTCCATGGTGCTGACATAGTGCAACTGCAAGCCTTCCAGCTGTTCCGGCTTGAGGTCTTCCTCGACGTTCTGCCGGTTTTCCGCGGGCAGCACAATATGCTCGATGCCGACCCGCTTGGCCGCCAGAACCTTTTCCTTGATGCCACCGATGGGCAGCACATCGCCGGAGAGGGTGATCTCGCCGGTCATGGCCAGCCGGGGGCGCACCGGTTGCTCCAGCAGCAGCGAGGCCAAGGCGGTCGCCATGGTGATGCCGGCCGAAGGGCCATCCTTGGGGATGGCGCCGGCGGGCACGTGCATGTGGATGTCGTGCTCTTTGAAAAAGTCCGACGCCACGTGCAGGATGTCAGCGTGCGAGCGCACCCACGTCAGAGCCGCCTGCATGGATTCCTGCATGACCTGACCGAGATGGCCGGTCATGGTGAAACCCTTGCCGCCTGGCATCTGGTTTGCCTCGATGAACAACACATCGCCACCCGTGGGCGTCCAGGCCAGACCCACGGCCACGCCCGGACGGCGGGTACGTTCGACCACTTCCACGTCGTCGCGCACCTTGGGGCCGCCCAGGAACTCCCGCACGATCTCCGGCGTAATAGGGAGCTTTTCGCCTTCCTCCGCCGGCGCCGTCTTGCCCTCAGCGATGCGGCGGGCGTATTTGCGGATCAGACTGCCAACCTGGCGCTCCAGCCCGCGTACGCCAGCTTCGCGCGTGTACTGGCGGATGACACGCTCCACCGCCTCGTGGTGAAACTCCAGTCGCTCCAGAGCCACGCCATTTTCCTGCGCCTGCTTCGGGATCAGGTACTTGAACGCAATGTGCAGCTTCTCTTCCTCTGTGTAGCCGCTCAATTCGATCACCTCCATGCGGTCGCGCAGCGGTTCGGGAATGGTGTCAAGCATGTTGGCGGTGGTGATAAACAGCACACGGGAGAGGTCGAAGGGCACGTCGAGGTAGTTGTCGCGGAAGGCGAAGTTCTGCTCCGGGTCGAGCACCTCCAGCAGGGCCGAGGTGGGATCGCCGCGGAAGTCGCGGCCGATTTTGTCTACCTCGTCCAGCATGAACACTGGATCATGGGTGTCGGCGCGGCGCAAGCCCTGGATGATCTGGCCGGGCAAGGCCCCGATGTAGGTGCGGCGGTGGCCGCGAATCTCCGCCTCGTCATGCACGCCGCCGAGCGAAAGGCGAAAAAACTTCCGGCCCAGCGAGCGGGCGATCGAGCGCCCGAGCGAGGTCTTGCCCACCCCGGGAGGGCCCACAAAGCACAGAATGGGGCCTTTCATGGTTGGATTCAGGCGCCGCACGGCGAGGTAGTCGAGGATTCGGTCCTTGACCTTTTCGAGATCATAGTGATCTTCGTCGAGGATGACGGCTGCCTTGGCAAGGTCGATTTCCTGAGCTGAGCCGCGCGACCACGGCAGCACTGCCAGCCACTCGACGTAGTTGCGCGTCACCGAGTAATCGGCCGCCGCGGGCGACATCTTGCCGAGCCGCTGCAGCTCCTTCAAAGCTTCGGTCTTGACCTCCTCGGGCATGCCCACGGCCTCAATCTTCTTGCGCAGTTCTTCGATATCGCGCTGGCTCTCGTCGCCTTCCCCCAGCTCTTTCTGGATAGCCTTCATCTGCTCGCGCAGGAAGTACTCGCGCTGCGACTGCTGCACCTGGTCCTGCACCTCGGACTGGATTTTGGAGCGCAGCTGCTGCACTTCAAGCTCACGCACCCCGTGCCGGTTCACTAGTTCCAGGCGCAGGCGCACGTCGGAGGTCTCGAGGGCGGCCTGACGGTCGGCGGTGGCCAGTGAGGGCAGATTCGCGGCCACAAAATCGCTCAGCCGGGCGGGATCGTCAATGCCCGCCACTACGCTCTGGAGTTCGTCCGACAGCGTGGGCGACAGCGCCACAATCTGCTGGAACAGGGCCACGACGTTGCGCTGCAGAGCTTCGGTTTCCGAACTGGCGGCAGCGGGCTGGTCCTCCAGCTGTTCGACTTGGGCGCGCAGGAACGGATCGGACTGCTGCCAGTGCAATACTCGCGCCCTTGTCAGACCTTCGGTGAAAATGAACAGGCTTTGGTTCGGCAGGCGCACGATTTTATGCACGATGGCGATACTTCCCACCACGTGCATATCGCTCGGCTGCGGGTTATCCACGTGGGCGTCCTTTTGCGTCAGCACCAAGACCAGTTTGTCTTCGCCGAGTGCGTTGATGAGATTCACCGACGACTGGCGGCCAACGGTGAGCGGCAGCACGGCATGCGGAAACAGCACTGTATCGCGCACCGGAAGTACCGGTAGGGCAGTGGGGAATTCGGGCATTCGGACGGTCGTCGCCATGGTGGTCCTTTGCTTCTCAATGTTACTCTAGCGTAATCATAAAATCTGACAATGGCAAGCGCATCTTTGCCACGCGCTCAAACTGCTTAAGACGCTTCAGACGCTTGAGGCGGTCAATCAATTACCAGAAGCGGATGTCTTATCGAACACCGTGGCACGGCAGCCGCGTAATGCCACGTTCCACCACTATGGCACCGTAGATCTGCGTCGCTGTCGCTCGAGGCAATCGGGCGAACGCCAGTTAAGCGTTGGGAAGCAGCCACCGGGCTGCCTCGGCGCTGGAAGACCCCGCCACACGCCCGGGACCGCAACGCGAGCCATAGCTATGAGTGTCGCATTCAGGATGACCATCAGGGTTGTCGGGATTGGGATTGGTGCTGGCTGCGGCGCTGCTCCACCGTTCTGAGTAGCGCCAAGCGCGCCAGCACCAGCGGTTTGAGCAGCGTGAACGAAGCCGTTTCGGCGCGCTCTGCGGTGGTGGAGAAATCGCTGCGTGCCGCCTGGCTATAAATCGAGAGCACGGCTGCGCCCGCCAGGTTGAGATCGCGCGCCAGACTTGCTTGTTGACTGGCGGGACCGCTGGTGAACTCTGCATCCAACTCGCGTGCTTCGCGGTCGGCCTCATCGAGGCAGTTCTGCAGCAGGCGGCCGGCATCCGCACTGGCTCCCAGCCCCTGATAGATGGCTACCAGGCGGATGGCGGTCGTCGAGACTGTGGGCCAGAGCGAATGGTTCAGCATGCTGCTGGCCTGATCGGCATAGCTCAGCGCCTGCGCAGAATGGCTATGGCGCTCGCTTTCCGCCTCCGCCACCAACACCCGGAAGCGCTCGGCGCCGGTGGTCTGCAGGCCGGGATCGGGGGCGGTCGCGGTCACCGTGGTCGAAATCAACATTGCTGGCCGGCCATTGTGCAGCACCAGCGAGATCGAGCTTGGCGGGGGCAGGCCACGCGGCACGACAACCTGAAAATTGGTCCCGCCAGTTTGCAGCGCCTGTACCGAGAAATCGTAGCCCTCAGGAAACTGAGGACCGGTGGCGGGGACGAGAGTTGGCCATTGGGCTTGCCAACTGGCCGCTGCGAGCGGATCGAGATCCCGCAGCAGTTCGAACAGGCGCGGGGCGGCGTTGTGAACGGCGCCAGCATCGTCAGTGGGCGAAATCTGTGCCAGCCGGTTGAGCATGGCCAGAATCGTGGACTGCAGGTCGACGTCCAGCTCGGGTTCGGCGTCATGTCCGGCGTGCAGGAACATGACAGCGGTATCAATGCGCGCCGGATCGGTTTCATTCGCTGCCCGTTCATAACCGTCCTCGACTAGCAGCATGCGCTCTAATCCGCGCGGGCCATCCCGGCGCAGCAGCTCGGTTACGCCGCGGTAGGGATACTCGCCACTGGCGCGTTCACATTCCGCCACCAGTGCGACCACGGAGTCGAACAGGTTTTGCTCCTTTTGTGCCTCGGCCGGATCGGAAGGCTCGTCGTCATCGTCGTTCCAGTGGCTCCAATCAGGCCGCGCGGCCGAAGCGATGATTTGGCCGTAGAGCGGCGCTTTGGGAACATCGGCCATGCGGGTCAACTGCAGCGCTTGCTGCTGCTGGCCATGGCGCGCCAACTCAGCCACCACCTGTTCCTCGGTCTCAGCTTTGATTTGGGCGCGTACGGGATCAAGGTCGGGGTCACCCGTGTTGGTGGGCAACGCCAAGGCGAGGGAAAAGGCAGCCGTTAGATCGTCGAGAGCCGTTTCATCCGTGTCGCGCGTATACGGGCGCAGCTCGTCCACGCCGATCTGGCGCAGGATTGCTGGCGCCACCAGCGCCGGAGCATTTTGCGCCGCTTGCCGCGCCTGCGCGTAGAGCTGTTGCACCAGCCCCGGCTGGATGGCGCTGGCGAAGGGCCGGTTGCGCCCCCCACGCTGCGCTTGCTGTCCCCAGGCGCATAAAACGAGCGCCCAACATCCAGCGACGACAGCGGGTGAGCGAGACATACGAACCTTGTGCTAGTGCCCTGAGTCAGTGATTTCTTTCATAAAGAGCCGGACTGCACCGCCCCCGAACGGGAGGCGAAGCGGGCGATGGGTTCGAGAATGGCATCCGCCGGCTTGGTCCAGACGAACGGCCGCGGATGGCCGATTCCAGCGCTCGCGTGCTGCGGTGGGCGCCGGTAGAGCCGGTAGTCTTCAGTGTCGACACGACCGCGGTATGGCTCGCGCCCGCCGCGCATTTCAGGATGATCCTCGCCCGGAACGCCACCGATCGCGCCGAGCGCCTCTGTCGAGCCAGTCGCTCCAACTGCTCGCCCTGCGCTGCGCTTACCACCAGCATCCCCTTTTTCGGCCGCCCACGTGAACGTTCCATGCCTTTGAGACACCAAGTCGCACTCTATTGCAATCTATTTATGGCTCAGTACACTAGGGCGCTTGCCCTTGCGTGCGGTGGATCGTGATCTTCACAATATGGATGGGCGTGAGTGGCCGGTCGTTACCGTTTCTTGGAACTTTACTAATGGCGTCGGCCACATTTTGACCGGCGCTTACTTGGCCGAAGATGGTGTAATGCCCGTTCAAGGACGCGTAGGCTGCGACGGTGATGAAAAACTGGGTGCCATTGGTTCCGGGCCCCCGGTTGGCCATGGCCAGACGTCCGGGGCGGTCAAAGGTTAATGCGGGCGTGGTTTCATCGGGGAACACATAGCCGCCGTCGCCGGTGCCATCGCCCATGGCATCGCCGCCCTGAATCATGAAGTCGGGGATAACCCGGTGAAAAACCAGGCCGTTGTAGAACGGCAGGTGGAGTTCGACCTTGCCGGTGCGGGGATCCCGCCAGGCTTGGGTGCCTTCGGCCAAACCGATGAAGTTCCCTACTGCTAGAGGCGCCTCCTTGGGAAACAACAGGACCGTGATGGTGCCGAGGTCGGTTTGAATATCGGCGGTGTAGTTGCCCGGCGGGGCCGGCTTGGGGCCTAACGCCGGGCTGGAATGGCAACCGGCCAGACCCACCGCGGCCAGGACGGCTGAAAGTGTCAGGGCAGCAACGCGCATGCCGTAATTTTAGCGCCTTTGCAGCAGGCCCAAACGGGCGGCCAGAGCGTCTATACCGCCGAGGCCCGATAGCCGCTCGCTTCCTGACATTTTAGTGAATCTCTGGTCCCCGGGCCTCGCTCCACGCTATGATGTAACCGCTGACCTCAGGAGTCCACCACCGATGCCAACCGATCGCCAACGGTATGGACAACTTAACTGTCTGGTGGCAACACCGGACGGGCCCGAGCAAGAACCTCCGCTGCTATTGATTCATGGGTTGGGCGGCGGCATCTGGGGCTGGGAGCCCTTTCAGAGCTATTTTGCCGAGCGTGGCTACGGCAGCTACGCTCTGGAGCTGCCCGGTCACGGCCAGGACACCGACGCAGTCACGTTGGAACGTATGGGTACGTACAGCGTGGAAACCTATGCGCTCTGGGTGGCGGCGGCCATGGCGGAAATTGGCCGACGCTGTGTGGTCGTCGGCCACAGTATGGGCGGCTTGGTGGCGCAAAAACTGGCTGAATCGCACAGCCAACTGGGTTACGTATTTTTGGCCAGCGCGCCGCCGTGGCATATGTTCCGCAGAGCTTACCGTTCGATGTGGCGGCAACTGCTGCGCCATCCCTGGAAGGAAGTGGTATGGCCGCTGTGCGGAGGCACGGTAGTGCTGGATTCCTCGCTGCAGGACAGTTTGGTGAATCACCGGCTGACGCCGGAGATGCGCGCCGATATCGCGCGCCGCGATGTTCCTGATTCCGGCCGCGCTTCGATGCAAATGGCGGCGGGGCTGGTGAGCGTGGACGTGCACCGCGTCACATCGCCGTGTTTGGTCATGGCTGGCAGCGATGACCGCTTGATTCCCGCGAGCGAGCAGCGCCGTCTGGCGGAGTTCTACAGCTGTCCTTTGCGGCTCTACGACTGCGGCCACATGCTGATGATTGAAAACGGTTACGAGGCCGTGGCCGAGGGCATTCTCAGCTGGGTCAGGCAGTTGCCTGCGTCCGCCGACAACGCCAGCGCCCGCTGAACTGTGGCCGCTCTAAACACGTGCGCGCTGCTGCGTCAGTTGTCCGTACTCAACGTTGGACTGGTCGGGCAGCAGGACCCAGAGCGTGTAGATACCGAGCGCGGTTCCAAACGGGATGTTGATCAACCGGATGATACCGACGACAATCGCCAGCATGCGAGCCCAGCTCTGAGCCATCAACAGCCCTATGCCGGTAACGATGCTCAGGATCGCGAGGGCGAGCACACCAACCCCAATCGAGCCTAACAGCGGGCCCACGAAATGTGGCATGCCGCTCCAAGGCATGCCCCAGCCTCTCCCGCCCCAGGCGCCCATGCTCGAAAAGCCAATCAGAACCATGCCCTTGGGCAGATCCCAGACGCCCAGCACCAGCCAGAGCACGCCCAAAGCATTGCGATGTTTGGCGACGCGTCCAGTGGCGGCGGACATCGCGGTGGCGGGGGTGGCGGCCGTGGGTGCGCCCGCCGGTCCCACGGCTTTGCCGCAATGGGTGCAGTAGGCGACCCCGGCCGGCAGGCGGGCTCCACATTGATTGCAGAACATGACGTTTACCCTCGCTGCATATTACGACAACTTGGTGTCCATCTCTACAGTACGCAACCGCGTGCCCGCCGGTTCAAGCGGATGGTCGAGGGTCGGCCGCCAGCGGTCCTTGAGGCGCAGAATCGGACCCTCCAGCCAGCGCCAGGAGGCGCCCGCCAGGAGCAGGGTGAGCGCCAAGGCGAGCAGATTTCGGCTGAGCACGCCGGCGGCGCCGAACAGGGCCAGCAGGGCGGCGGAAACCAGGGCCACTACGGGGTAGTGAATCAGGTAGGTTGTATAGCTGATCGTACCCAGCGCGCGGGCGGGGCGAAGGCGCAGCAGCCGGCACAGGAAAACCTTGCTACCCGCGCTGAGCACAATCCAACCGACCAATCCAGCAAAGCAGACGGCCAGCAACGTGTAGCCAATCGTCGCGATCCAAAGATTGCTGCGGCTTCCGCCGGTGGACCACTCCAGTGCGGCAAACACCAGGCCGGCTGCGATTGCTGCCGCCGGCAAGGCGCGGGGGAGAGCGCTCGAGCGGGGGCGCGTGCGCAGCAGCAGGGCCAGCGCCGCACCCCACGCCAGACTGTCAAAGCGTGTGGGCAGAAATTCGTACTCGGGAAAGCTGTGCGTATGCACGGCCCAGCGCAACAGCGGCGCGATCACGATCACTGCGGCCAGCACCAGCCACAAGCGTGAGGGGTGCAGCCAGCGCACCACCGGCGCCCACATCAGATAGAACAGCTCTTCGATCGACAGCGACCAGAGTACCGCCAGTCCGGCAAACACGAACACGGGCGCGTGGAACAGGAAGGTGTGAAAGAACTGCACCACGCTGCCCAGGTAGAGCGCGTGCATGGCCCAGTAGCGCCAGGGCTGCGGTCCACCCCAGAGCCAGCCTGAGGTGATGTAGAGCGCCAGCAGCAAGTAGTAGACGGGGAAGATGCGGAGAGTGCGGCGCGCGTAAAACGTCGAAAAGTACCGCGGCCGGTCGCGGCTGGCTAGCAGGATGGAGGTAATGAGAAAACCGGAAAGGACGAAGAACAAATCTACGCCTGCCCAGCCGAGCCCGCTGACAGGGTTGGCCCAGGGCGTGCCCAGGGTGTAGTGAAACGAGATCACGGCGAGGACCGCCAGGGCGCGCAGGCCATCAAGCTCGGCAATGCGGGCGGGGCGGGGACGGGGGTGAAGCACAGGGGAGGGCAAGTTCTCCACGGTATCATTGAAACCGCATGCCGATACTGCCACGTGAGCGCGCGATTGCGCAGGCCTGGGAGCCGGCCCAGCTGCGCCGCCTGGGGCGGGCAATCAGTGATCTGAGTGTGGCGGAACTGTGCCGGGTGGCAGGTCCGGTACGGGCGCCAGATTTTCTGCGGCGCACACGCGCGCTGCTGCGCCGCCGGGGAGGCCAGGTCGAGCGCACCCTGACTTGGATGCGCGAACTCTGTGCCGCCAGCCTGCACCAGAGCCATCCAGCGGCCATGGCCCAGCAAATCTGCGCGCCCGTGCCGCTGGCGGCGCTGGTGGAGCCGCTCATCTCGGCCCTGAACCAGAGTATTGCAGTTTGGGAGATGTCGCCGGCGGGCACGCTGCTGGACCGCGAAGTGATGGCGCGCTGCCGTAAATTGATGGGATACCCGGCCACCGCGGAAGGGACGCTGACGCCGGGCGGCAGCTTTGCCAACCTGACCGCGATGCAGGTGGCGCGGGCGGCATTGATGCCCGAGGCCTGGCGGCGGGGAGCGGGCGCCGGCCGCATCGCGGTGCTTGCGGGTGGGCAAACCCACTATTCGGTTGCACGCGCCGCCGGTGTGCTGGGCCTAGGCAGCGATTGCGTTTTTCCCCTGCCGCTTGAGCCGGCCACCTACCGCACCGACGCCGCGGCGCTGGATGTGGTGGCGCGGCGCGCCTACGGCGCCGGTTACCGGCGCTTTCTGGTCGTCGCCAGCAGCGGCTCGACGGCGACGGGCAGCTTCGACGATCTGAGGGCGTTTGCAGAGGCGGTGCGGCGTTTGCGGCGCCGCGCGGGGGTGCGCGTCTGGTTGCACGTGGACGCGGCGCACGGGGGTGGCATGGCGTTCGCTGCGCGCGGACGGAAGCTCCTGCAGGGCATCGCCGCAGCCGACTCGATCACGTTCGATCCCCACAAAATGATGTTCATGCCGCTGGCCTGCGGAGCGGTGCTGGTGCGCCACGGGGCACGCTTGCGGGAGGCGTTCGAGCAGAACGCGCCCTATCTGTTTACGCCCGTGAAGCGGACGGTGGCGGACGTGGGGCCGCTCACGCTGGCCTGTTCGCAGCGGTTTGAGGCGCTCAAAATTTGGCTGGTATGGCAGGCCTACGGGCCGCGCCTGTTCGCCGCCATGACCGAGGCTACGTGCGCGGCGGCGGCCGCTGCCTACGCCGAGTGCGCGCGCTCGCGCTGGCTGGAGCCGCTGCACCGGCCGGAGGCGAATATCTTCTGCTTCCGGCTGCGACACCCTCCACGCAGCGGCGTGCGGGCCGATGCCCGTCACTGGGCGCTGAAGGAGGCCCTTAACGCCTCCGGTGGCGGTTATCTCAGCTCGGCGGTGCTCGATGGCCGGCGCTGTTTCCGCCTCGTGGTGATGAACCCGCGCACCCGCGGGGCGCATGTCACCGGGGTGCTGCGGCGGCTGGAACGGCTGGCTCAGGCGGCAGGGTGAACGCCGCAGAACGCTTCCGTGCCGCCTGCCGCTGCCAGCCCGTGGACCGGCCTCCGGTCTGGCTGATGCGGCAGGCGGGCCGTTACATGCCCGAGTACCGCGCCGTGCGCGAGCGCCATTCCCTGCTGGAGATTTGCCGCACCCCGGCGCTGGCGGCTGAGGTGACCCTGACAGCGGCGCGAAAGCTGGCCACCGATGCCGCCATAATTTTTGCCGATCTGCTGCTGCCCGCGTTCCCGCTGGGTCTGCAACTGGAGTTCATTGCCGGCGAAGGCCCACGCCTGGAACCGCCGCTGCGCACCCGGGCCGCCGTCGCCCGCCTGCCGGAGGACTGGCGGGGTGAGCTGGACTTCGTCAGTGAAGCGATCGCGCGGGTGATCGCGGAGGCCGGACTTGAGCTGCCGGTCATTGGCTTTGCCGGCGCGCCGTTCACGCTGGCCAGCTATCTCATTGAAGGCGGGCCCTCGGCGCGGTTCCTGCACACCAAGCAGCTCATGCACACGGCGCCGGAGGCCTGGGACGAGCTCATGTTCAAACTCACGGCCGGTCTGGCGGGCTTTGTGGCCGCGCAAGTGGCAGCCGGAGCGGCGGCGGTGCAGTTGTTTGATAGTTGGGCGGGAGCGCTGGCGCCGGAGGACTACCGCCGCGCGGTCCTGCCGCACACCGCGAGGCTGGTACGGGCTGCGCAGGCCACGGGTGTGCCGGTGATCTATTTTTCGACCGGAACCACGAGCTATCTGGAACTGCTGGCGGCCACCGGCGCCGACGTGCTCAGCCTGGACTGGCGCATCGGGATGCAGGAAGCCTGGAGGCGGCTGGACGCGCTGCCGGAGCGAACGCCGGCACTGCAAGGCAATCTCGATCCCGCCCTGCTGCTGGCCCCCCCGCCGGTGCTGGCGGCGGCGACGCGCGCTATGCTCCAGCAGGCCCGCGGTCGCCCAGGCTATATTGTCAACCTCGGGCACGGCGTTTTGCCCTCGACGCCGGTCGAGGCCGCGCAGGCGCTGGTACTGCAGGTGAGAAACGGCGGCTGATAGACTGAAGGTTTCCGCACCATGCCGGAAACCATACAGATCCACGGCGCCCGCGTCCACAACCTGAAACATCTGGACGTCGAGCTGCCCCTGAACCGCTGGACGGTGATAACCGGGGTTTCCGGCTCGGGCAAAAGCAGCCTGGCGTTTGACACCCTGTACGCCGAAGGGCAGCGGCGCTACGTGGAGTCGCTGTCGGCGTATGCGCGGCAATTTCTGGAGCGCATGGAAAAGCCGGATGTGGACGCCATTGATGGCATTGCGCCCGCGGTGGCCATTCGGCAGAAGGCGTCCAACCGGAATCCGCGCTCGACGGTGGGTACGGCGACGGAAGTGTATGACTATCTGCGCCTGCTGTACGCGCGCGTGGGCACGCCGCTGTGCCCCGATTGCGGACGGGTGTTGGAGCGTGAGGACGTGGATAGCGTGGTGGCGCGGCTGTACGAGCAAGCCGCGGGGCAGCGCTGCCTGGTGCTGTTTGCGGTGCGCCCGGTGGAGGGAGCACGGCTGGCGGATCGGCTGGGGGAGCTGCGCGGGCGCGGCTTCAACCGGCTCTGGCAGAACGGCCTGACGGTAGAATTTTCCACGCCGGAATCGTTGCTGGAACTGGACCTGGAGAAGCCGGTATACGCCCTTGTGGACCGGCTGCGCATGGAGCCGGAGGAGCGGGCACGGCTGGTGGAGGCGCTGGAGACCGCTTGCCACGAGAGCGACGGCGCGGAGCTGGAGTTTCCCGGCGAGTCGCCCGGCAGTGCGGCCCGGCCGCGCTGGCGGGTGGCGGGGCGGTTGGAGTGCAGCCACTGCGGGCGCGTGGCTGAGACGCCCGAGCCGCGGCTGTTCTCCTTCAACAATCCTTACGGGGCCTGCCCGCGCTGCCAGGGCTTTGGCCGCTCAAGCGAGATCGCGCGCGACCGTGTTATCCCCGATCCCGGCTGCAGCCTCGAGCAGGGCGCCATCGCGCTCTGGAACACGCCCCGCGGAGCGCGCTGGCAGCGGGCGCTGGAGCGGCTGGCCCCGGCGGCAGGTGTTCCTCTCGACCGGCCGTGGCGCGAGCTGACAGGGCAGCAGCAGAGCTGGGTGTGGGAGGGCGGCGGAAAATATCCCGGCGTGCGCGGGTTCTTCGAGCTGCTGGAGCGGAAGAAGTACAAAGTCCACGTGCGGGTGCTGCTGAGCCGCTATCGCAGCTATGAACTCTGCCCCGATTGCGGCGGCGCGCGCCTGCGGCCGGAAGCGCTGGCGGTGGTGCTGCCCTCCCAGGAGGCGCCTGCTCCGGGGCTGAATATCGCGCAACTCAGCGCCCGGACGGTGGGCCAAGGGCGCGCGTTTTTTGCCGCGCTGCAGCTGACGCCAGGGCAAGCCGCGATTGCGCGCCCCATCTTGAGCGAGCTGGAGCGGCGGCTGGCGTTTCTGGATAAGGTGGGGCTGGAGTATCTGACCTTGGACCGCCTCGCCTCGTCCCTCTCGGGCGGCGAGGCGCAGCGCATTCAATTGGCGGCCTGCCTGGGCGGACAACTGGTGGGTGCGCTGTACGTGCTGGATGAGCCGTCCATCGGGTTACATCCGCGCGACACCGCGCGGCTCATCGCCATCCTGCGTGAGCTGCGCGATCTGGGCAACACCATCGTGGTGGTGGAACACGACCCGGAGGTGATGCGCGCCGCCGACCATCTGGTGGATCTCGGTCCGGGGGCGGGCGAGTTGGGGGGAACGGTGGTGGCGCAGGGGACCTGGGCACAGGTGGCGGCGGCGCCGGCCTCGCTCACCGGACAGTATCTGCGCGGCGAACGCGCCATTGTGGTCCCTAGCCAGCGGCGCCTGCCCGGCCGCCGCGTGCTGATCATTCACGATGCGCACGCGCACAATCTAGCGCACCTGGAGGTGGAAATTCCGCTGGGAATGCTGGTGGCGCTGACCGGAGTTTCCGGCAGTGGCAAGAGCACGCTCTTGCATGACGTGCTCTACCGCAATCTGCACCGCGCGCTTCACCGGGGCAGCGCGGAGGAGGGGGAAAGCCTGGGAGAACCAGCATGGTCTGGGTGCGGAGGCATAACGGGCATCAGCCAGGTTAACGATGTGGTGCTGGTGGACCAGTCCCCGATCGGCCGCACGCCGCGCTCCAACCCGGTGACTTACATGAAAGCGTTTGACGGTATCCGGGAGCTGTTTGCCCGCCAGCCGGGAGCGCGGCGGCGGGGCTTGCGCGCCGGGCATTTTTCGTTCAATGTGCCCGGCGGCCGCTGCGAAACCTGCCAGGGTGAGGGCGTGGTGATGGTGGACATGCAGTTTCTGGCTGATGTCGAGCTGACCTGCGAGGAGTGCGGAGGCACCCGCTTTCAGAGTCACGTATTGGAGGTCGAGGTTAAGGACCGGAACATTGATCAGGTGCTGGGGTTAAGCGTGCAGTCTGCGCTGGAGTTTTTCGCCGAGCAGCCGCGCATTGTAAAATCGCTGAAGGTGCTGGAGGAGATCGGGCTGGGATATTTGCGCCTGGGGCAATCGGCCACCACACTCTCCGGGGGTGAGGCACAACGGCTGAAGCTGGCAGCCCATCTGGCACAACCACGGACCGCCGACCGAACGCTGTTTCTGTTTGATGAGCCAACGACGGGGCTGCATTTCGACGATATTGCCAAACTGTTGACGGCTTTGCGGCGCCTGATCGAGGCGGGTGGGTCGGTGGTGGTGATCGAACACAATCTGGAGGTGATTAAGTCGGCCGACTGGATTCTGGACTTGGGCCCGGAGGCGGGTGCAGGGGGGGGGCGGCTGGCGGCGGAGGGGCCGCCGGAGCTGATTGCGGCGGCGGCGGGGTCACGGACCGCTCCGTTTCTGGCGCAGGTGCTGAGCGGGGCCGGGCGCCTCGTCTGAAGTTCTTGCCACGCCCGCGCGATAGCAGCATCTTAGACTTAGGGCCCATGGCGCGGGGAATCAGAACCTACAGGGCGGCGGTAGCGGCGAGCTTGTTACTCTCGGCGCTGGCGCTCGGTGCCCAAAGCGCGGCGCCGCCGCTCAATTCCAAGCTGGTCAAGAGATATGCACAGCTCAATGCCCAGGCGGCGCGGCAAAATGGCCCTAAGCGAGCCGAAACGCTGGCCAAGCTGGCGGCGCTCGACTATAGCTTCGCCGACTCGAGCTATAGCGCTCACCAACCCCAGACCGCCAGCCAGCATCTGGCCCAAGCCACGGCGCACGCCGACCAGGCCTGCGCCATCCTGCATGCCGAGGCCGCGCTCGGCAAAAAGGATAGGATCAAAAACGTGGAAAGAATTATTCAAAGCATCGCCTTCGCCCTGCGCGGGCTGGAACAGTCGGTCAGCTACCAGCAGCAACCGCAGGTGCAAGCGGCGGTGGAGCACTTCACTAATCTCAATTACGAGCTGTTGCAATGGCTGTTCGCACCCAAACATTGATGCTGCTACTGCTGGCGCTGACAGCGACAGCCCAGATTCCTACCCAGGACCCGCTAACCCCACAGGAGGCGGACCAGGTGCGCGCCACCGCCGGCCAGCTCGACAGGCGCGTGCCCCTGTTGGTTGGCTTTGCCCAGGAACGGATTGCGCATTTCGAACAGGTGCGCGCCAGCTCCGCTCCGGGCCGCCCAGCGCAAATGTACGCCTTGCTGCGGCAATATCAGCGCATTTTGCCGGAGTTGAACGATGCCATGGACGACCTGAGCTCTCCCCCCGCTCCCGGTGGGCCCAGGTATAAGGTGGGCAAGGTGTTGGGCAAGGCAGTCACGCAGGAAAAGCAGATGCTTGCCGAGTTGCAGCACATTCGGTCCACTTCTCCAGCTGCCGATCTCGCCACGTACCACTTCGAGTTGCAGAATTGTCTTGACGCGACTCACGACAGCATGCAAATTGCCGAACAGGACTTGGCCGATGCCGGGAAGAAATAAGAGACATGCGTGATCTCGAACCCACATTTCTGGCGGTCTTCCGCGAACTGAGACCCCGCACCCCGCTGCCCGCGGTCGAGATCGGGTTTTATCCCTTCACCCAGATCACCAACACGATCCGTCTGCGCGAGGGCAAGCTTCTGGTGCGCTTGAGTGATCTGCTCCAGAGTGCCCCGGAAACGGTGCTGGAGGCGCTTGCCCACATCATGCTCAATAAGCTCTACCGGCGGCCGATTCCGGAAAAATACAACGCCCGCTATCGCCGCTTTCTTGGGCGGCAGGATGTCGTCGCCAAGACGCATTTGATCCGGCAGATACGGGGGCGCAAGCGTCTAGGTTCGGCGCAAGGGCGGCATTATGACCTGGAGGTTCTGTTCGACGAACTGAACCAGCGTTTTTTTCAGGGCTGGATGGCGCGGCCCAATGTGGCCTGGGCGGCAGCGGCCTCGCGACACAATCTCGGGCACTACGATCCCGCCCACAACGCCATCCTCATCAGCCGCATCTTCGATACGGCGCGCGTGCCACGTTTTGTGCTGGAATATGTGCTCTACCACGAAATGCTGCATTTGCGCCATCCCGTGCGCATGCGCGGCAGCCGGCGCTGCGTGCATTCGAGCGAGTTTCGTGCTGAGGAGCGCCGGTTTCCGGCTTGGCGGGAGGCCGAGGCGGCGCTCAAACAGTTGTAGACGAATGGCGCTACTATCAAGGAAAGCGGTTCTCGTTCTCGCCCACGCCTTATGCCCCGCCCATTATTGCCCGTCGCCGTAGTCGCCGCCCTGCTGTTCGGTATAGCCGTCACGGCCGTTCAGGGCCAGGGTCTGCCGAAGCAGGGCCCGGTGATTATCCCCAAGAAACAGACTGCTCCGGCCACGCCTCTGCCGCCCCCGCCCACGCCCGCACAGGAAAAAGCACAGGCGCCGCCGCAATACCGCTTCTCAGTCAATGTGCCCGACGTGGAGATTCCGGTATCGGTGCAGCTCAAGGACGGGCAATTTGTGCCCAACCTGACCACCAAACAATTTGAGATTTTTGAAGATGGCGTGAAGCAGCAGATTGAAAAGGTTTCCGTCACCAACGATGCGCCGATGACGGTGGTGATGCTGGTGGAGTTCCGCAACACGTGGTACCCGGTGCTCTACAACATTCTTGAGGCTTCCTACGCCTTTACCGGCGCGTTGCAGCCCCAGGATTGGGTGGCCCTGGTGACCTTTGACCTGAAGCCGACGGTGGTGGTGGATTTCACCCACAATCGGCGGGCTGTGCAGGCTGCGATTGCATCGCTACATTTCGCCAACTTCAGCGAAAGCGACTTGTTCGATTCCCTTTCGGATACGATTGACCGGCTGAACGGCGTGGCGGGGCACAAGACCATCGTGCTCATTGCCACCGGTCTGAACACCTTCAGCCACATCAATTTTGACCAGCTCCGCAAAAAGCTCGAACAGACGCAAAACATCACCGTCTTCAGCGTGGATATGAGCTTTGTGCTGGAGGAGTGGCTCGAGGAAAACGGCTACACCGGGCTGGCGCAAATGGATCTGCTGCAGGGCGACAACGAAATGCGCTATTTTGCCACCGCGACCGGCGGCCGCTTCTACCAGCCACGATTTGTGGGTGGCTTCAACGATGTATTCCGCGACATTGCCGGCACCGTGCGCAGCCAGTACATCATCAGCTACGTGCCCACCGACAAGAAGCTCGACGGCACACGGCGCAAGATCACGGTCGAGCTGGTGGCGCCCGACGGGAAAGCGCTGCAGATCGTGAACCAGAAGGGCAAGAAGCTAAAATACACCATCAATTACCGCGATTACTACACCGCCCGGCACGTCGTGCAGTAAGCAGGAACGGGCGCGGCCAGCGAGCGGCCGATCGCCTGAGCGACGGCGCCCAGGCTGGGAATCATCCTGGCCAGTTCGGCAGGCGACAGCGCCTGTTCGCGGTCGGAAACGGATTCCTCGGGCCGTACATGCACCTCCAGGCAGACGCCGTCGGCGCCGATGGCGACGGCGGCGCGAGCGGCGGCGTGGATGAGCGAGCGGCGGCCAATGCCGTGGCTGGGGTCCACGAGAACGGGCAGATGCGTCAACTCGTGCAGGGCAGGCACGGCGGCGAGATCGAGCGTGTTGCGGGTAAAGCTGTCGAAACCGCGGATGCCGCGCTCGCACAGCACCACCTGGTCGTTGCCCCGCGCCAGCAGATACTCGGCCGCCCCCAGCCACTCCTGCAAGGTGGCGCTGGGCGAGCGCTTCAGCAGAACCGGCTTGCGAATGCCTCCCAGCCGCTTGAGGAGCGCGAAATTCTGCATGTTGCGGGCGCCGACCTGCAGCATGGCGACGAAGTCGGCTACCATCTCGACGTCTTCCGCCGTCATGACTTCGGTCACCACGGGCATGCCGGTGCGCTCGCCCGCCTCGGCCAGCATCGCGAGCGCCGCCTTGCCCAAACCCTGAAAGGCATAGGGCGAGGTGCGCGGCTTGTAAGCGCCGCCACGCAGCAGGTGCGCGCCGGCAGCACGCACGCCCGCGGCCGTCTGATTGAGCTGCTCACGGCTTTCGACCGAGCAGGGTCCGGCAATTACCACCACTTCGGGGCCGCCTATGGCGACCTCTCCCACACGCACCCGCGTGCCCGCCGGGCGGCGGGCACGCGCCGCCAAGGCAGCACCTGCAAGCGGTTCCAGCGCCGCCACCGCGCCCCACAGCCCCTGGGCGCGCAAGGCGGCGACGGCATCGCCCGCGGGGAGCTCGGCGCACTCGTCGCTGGGTACGGCCGCAAACCGGCCGGCGCCGAGATATGGAAGCGGCGAGGTGGCGTAGCCCAGGCGGTGAAGGGTGTCACGCACGGCCGCGATCTGTTGCGGGCTGGCATCGGGTTGCATTTGGAGCAGCATAAGCGTCCTGGAATACAAAAAGCCCGCTGAAGGCATCTTCAGCGGGCTTAGGAGTTTTTGGTTGGCCTACAGAAACATCAAGGCAGACTCCGCCCGCTGGTCCGGTAGCACCAATAGGCAAATCGGAATGCGATGGCGGGAATCATACGCTTGGGACAACAATGTAGCACGGCCCGGGATAGAACTCCAGCTAAACCTTGCGCAGTACTCCGATCACGCGGCCCTGAATCTGTACCCGCTTGGCAGGGATGTGGATGGGCGGCATGGTGGCGTTGGCGGGCTGCAGGCGGATCATGCCGCCAGGTTCGTGGTAGACCCGCTTGAGCGTAGCCTCAACGCCATCCACAAGCGCCACCACGATCTGGCCGTCCTCGGCCTGGTCGCGGCGTTCGACCATCACATAATCTCCGTCGAGGATATGGTCTTCGAGCATGCTCTCGCCGCGCACTTCGAGCACGAAGGTCGGCCGGTTGCGGGTAATATCGCCGAGGGAAATTTCATTCCGGCCCTCAATGGCTTCCATCGGCCGGCCAGCGGCGATGCGCCCCAGGAGCGGCAGCGCGCCGGCAGCGGCCGGGCGGCGTTGGGGCTGGCGGCGCAACTCGATCGAGCGGCTCTGGTTGAAGCCCCGGCGCAAGTAGCCCTTTTTTTCCAGCGTGCTCAGATGCGCATGCACCGTCGCCAACGACGTCAACTTCAGCCCCGCGGCGATTTCCTCGTAGCTGGGGCAGTAGCCCTCGCGCTCGATGAACTGCTGCAAATACGTCAGCACCACATGTTGCCGCTTGGTAAGTACCATGCCCGGCACTATAGGCGAAGAAAAGACGAAATGTCAAGGGGTAGGAATTGGTGGTGGGTCAGATTGGAATTTCCTTCCGGCACCCAGTTTGCGGTGTTCATATCGTGCGTTCGACGCCGGTCGCGATGGAACGCCCAATCCAGGCAAAAACGAATAGCACCAGTCCGGCCATCCATGCGCCTAGGCTGAACATTCCCGAAAAACGAAGTGCGATGACGACGCCCATAGCGATCAGAATTCCGGAGAGGAACAGGAACATGCGCATCCCGTAAAGGGAAGCGAACGGCAAATAATGCGCGCCGAGAAGGACCATCAGAGCCGGAAAAAACCAGTTCAAGCGGTAGAGACCTACGGGCACAAGAAGCAGCATCGAAAACGGCAGCACAAATGCGACCTGCATGCCGAGGCTATTCAACGGATTTACTGTGCTCAGAGACGCGCCGCGGCCCGACAAAGACAGCAGCATCTTCGTGAGCGGAAAGATGAAAAATCCCCCGATGACGACGGCCAGGATAGACGCTTTTGGACTGACCCAGGTGCCTAGCGCCGCAGACACCAGCCAAATTATGGACGAGACAAGCTGTCCCCAAAAGCCGCCAACGTAGGGAAGCCGCACTGCGCGTTGAGCGTCTTGGATGTCCATTTAAACCTCCGAAACGGGCGGTGCGGCGCGGCTCGCTACCTTAGTACGCCGCGCACCGCCAGGCGCCACAGAGAATTCAAACCTACCCACTACCGAATCAATACCCGCCGGGGAGCATCAGAGCGGGCCAGGCACTGGGGCGGGCTTCGGCAGTGAACAGGCGTTCGCGGTCCAGGGCGCGGTAAATTTTGCCAGCTACATCAGCGGCACGGGGACCGGAGACCGAGCCATTGCCGCGCAGGATTACCACTACCACCAACTGCGGATGCTCGATGCCGAGATAGCTGACGAACAGGCCGAAGCGGATGCCATCGCGGCTGCAGGTGCCGGTTTTCCCGAGTATCTGTTCACCCCGTTCGCGGGCGCCGCGGGCGGTTCCATACATCACTGCAGCCAGCATGCCGTCCTTGACTACTGGGGTGTAGTTGGCGATGTTCAGATGGCGCTTGATGCGGGGGGTAAAATCGGCGACCTGCGCAGGCGAGGTGGGATGCTGCAGGTAATACAGGGTGCCGCCATTGGCGATGGCGGTGGCGAGTGCGGCCAATTGCAGCGGCGAAATATAGACGCCCTCGCCAAAACTGCTCAGCTTGGATACCCCACCGGGTCCGGGCTCGGTCGGCACCTGGCCGGGTTGCTCGCCGGGAATGTTCCAGCCGGCGCGCTCGCCCAAGCCCACTTCGCGCTCAAAATCGGTCACTGCATCAAAGCCCATGCGGCGGCCCAGCGCCTCGAAATAGGCGTTGATGGAGTACGCCATAGCTTCGACCATGGTGGCCGAATCGTGGCGGGCGATGTGCACCGGCTGATTCTCTGTCACCACACCATGACCCAGAGCCGCCAGCGCGACCGCTAATTTGGTTGTGGAGCAGGGCTGGTACTGAGCTGAGAGGGCCAACCTCTGGTTGACCATCGCCAGGATGCGGCCGGTGTTGGGGTCGACGACCACGGCGGTGCCGTTCCGGTCGCCGAGCGCGTCCACGGCCGCCTGACGCAGGACGGGGTCTTCCCCCGCGGTTATATCCTCGCTGCCGAGCCCGAAAGCGACGGGCTTGGCGATCCAGGTCTGGCCGGTGTAGCGCACGGTGCGCCGGTGAGCGCGGCGGACCGTTTGCGGCTGTGCCACCCATGGCAGCGAGAGCCCCAAGCCGACTGACAACGAGACGAGTGAGCGGCGGAGGTTGAGCACAGTGACGCTCGGGTACAACTGAAGATTGTACTCACATTAACGGCCCAATCGAGTCCCCAAATGAATCATTTTTTGCCCCCACCAGGTAACTCTTTTGCTTACAGAACCAAGGCGGTATTACGATTTCGTCATACCGCGCCTGAACGGGGAGGAAGGCGTGCGGTAGAATTGGTACAGTCTTGCTGCGCCTGTAGCTCAGCTGGATAGAGCGTTCGCCTCCGAAGCGAGAGGTCGCAGGTTCGACTCCTGCCAGGCGCACCACTATCATCTCCATGAAAATCGCCCTGACCGGCATCAAGCCCAGTGGACAGCCGCATTTGGGCAATTACCTGGGCATGATCCGACCGGCGCTGGCGCTGGCGTCGCGCTATCAGTGCCTATACTTCATTGCGGACTATCACGCCTTGACCACACTCCATAACGGCGAGGAGCTGTGCCTTTACACGCGCGCGATTGCGGCCGCGTGGCTGGCGCTGGGGCTGGATCCGGAGCGGGCGCTGATGTACCGGCAATCGGACGTGCCCGAGGTCATGGAGCTGGCGTGGATACTTAGTTGCTTTACCGCCAAGGGCCTGCTCGATCGCGCCCACGCCTACAAGGACGCGATGGCGCAGCAACGTGAAGTGTGCGTCGGCGTGTATACCTATCCGGTGTTGATGGCGGCCGATATTCTGGCGTTTGGCGCCGAGGTAGTGCCGGTAGGGCGGGACCAGAAGCAACATGTGGAAATCTGCCGCGACATTGCCCTGCGCTTCAATCACACCTACGGCGATTTGCTGGTGATTCCTGAAGCGCTCGTTCAGGAAGAAGTCGAAACCATCCCCGGCCTGGACGGCCGGAAGATGAGCAAGAGCTACGACAATACCATTCCGCTGTTTCTCGAACGCGGGCAATTGCAGAAGCTGGTGATGCGCATCCAGACGGACTCGACGCCGGTCGCTGAGCCGAAGCAGCCGGAGACGGCGGCGGTGTTTCAGCTCTACCGGCAGATGGTGGGCGCGGCGGCGGCGGAGCCGCTGGCGCAGCAATTGCTCGCGGGCGGGACAGGATGGGCGACGGCGAAGCAAGCACTGCTGGAGGCGCTGGAGACGGCCTTGGCGGACCCACGGGCGCGTTACCAGCAGTGGATGGAGGATGTGCCGGCGCTGACGCAGGTGTTGGCGGAAGGCGCCGGCCGCGCCCGTGCGTTGGCGCAGCCACGCCTGGAACGCATCCGGCGCGCGGTGGGTGTGCGCTGATCCTGGTTTTGTCAATGCGTGCGGCAGGATTTTTGGTTGCTCCGCCAGCGGCAGATCACCCAGAATGAAAGTACCTTGTCACGCCGCAGCTCCTTTTCCCGCCTTGGTACCTTCAGCGCTGTGGTGGCAGCTCTGCTGTGCCTGACGCGGGCGCAGTCGCCCAGGCGCGCGGCCGCGGCCGACGCTCTGAGTGCAGCGCGGCAATTGCGCAGCGCCCTGCTGCAGAAACCGGTGGAGCAACGCACCGCAGCCGACTACGGCCGCGTTTTGGAGCTGCTGCCGCCGTTGTGGCAGGACGAGCATGCGCCGGCCGCGGCCAGCGCCCGGTTTGAGGCCGCCAGCCTATATGTGGCCGAGGCTCGCGACCTGCATGACCGCGCCGCGTATCAGCAGGCCGCGCGCGTGCTGCGCGACCTGCTGCGGCTGACGCCGTACAGCAGCTATCGCCGCAACGCGGAATTTTCGCTGGTGCAAGTTGACATCTATCATTTGCACGACGCGACCGCGGCGCGGGTCTGGCTGCGCGATTTTATCCGCCGCTATCCGGCCGATCCGCGCATAGAAGTGGCGCGGCAGGAGGAGCGCGGGGCGAAGCCGCCGGAGCCCGAGTTCATGGTCGCGACCCTGCCTCTGCCCGTGCTGCCCGATGCCGCGCCCCCACAGACGGCGCTGGCGGCGGCGGCACCGGTTGCGCCTCCCGCCCCCGCCGAGGCGGCGAACACGGCCACCGCGCGCGCCCGGCAATGGAAAATCCACATTGGCAACATTGACGGCGTGCAGGTGTTTACGAACGCCAATGCCACGAGCGTGGTGCTTTCCCTTTTGCGGCAGGTGTCCTTCACCCGCGCCAGCTGGCCCAAGCGGCATCTGGTCTATTTCGATGTCAGCAGCCAGGGCGTCTCGAGGCGGCGGGCAGCGAGCGGCTCGGCGCGCATGCGCGTGGGTGATGGGCGGGTGGTAAGCATCCGGGTGGAGCAGTATCGCAAGGGGATCACGCGCGTGGTGCTTGAAACCACTGCGGAGGTTAAGGTCGATCGCGGAGGTTTTTATCCCAATCCCGACCGCTTGATCATTGGGCTGACCGGCGCTGCCGCTGGCGGAGGGCACCGAATCGCTGACCCGGGCGCTGAGACCGGAACTCCACTGCGTGGGGCTGGATCTGGCACGGCGGACGCGATACCGGCACCGTTGACGCTGGCAACCTCGAAGAGAAAAGCGCGGTTTGCGAAGAACCCCCGAGCCGATCCACCATCTCGCGCCGTCAGGCTCTGGCTACTTTGATTCAGCGCTAGGTGCACCGAAAGGCTTGCTTCCCGCAGCCTGCATGGATTAGGCTTGCCCCCATGGTGAGTCGAACTCTGTCTCGTATGATCTCGCTGGTTTCGTTGCTGACGGTAGCGCTCGCTTCTGCACAGGCACCTCAAGCGTCTGGCGCTGCGGCTGAGGGCGGGTTTACGTTGCGTCAGGTCATGGACTCACCGTTTCCCAGCTCACTTACCGCTTCCAGCCGAGGTGAGCACCTCGCGTGGACGGCGGACTTGCGCGGCGTGCGTAATGTCTTTGAGAGCCAGGGGCCTGATTTTCGGCCGGTCCAGCTTACGCACTACACCCTCGATGACGGCCAGCCGATCGCCGCCGTGCAGATCAGCCCCGACGGCAAAACCGTGGTCTATGCCCGCGGCAGCGAGTGGAATTCCCTCGGCAGCACCGCCGACCCCGATAGCAGCGCCGCCAAACCTGAGCAGCAGGTCTGGTCGGTCACCCGCGGCAAAGACCCGGTGCTGCTGGGCGAAATGGGTTGCGGCTTTGAGGACTGCGAGGACATTGCCATGTCGCCTGATGGCCAATGGGTGGTGTGGCCGGCACGCAACCTGCTCTGGATCGCGCCCACCTCGGGCAAACAGCAGGCCCACATGCTGGCCTGGGTGCTGGGCGACAACGTGGATCCGGTCTGGTCACCCGACAGCAAACGCATTGCGTTCGTCAGCCGCCGCCCCGGCCATTCCCTCATTGGCGTTTACGATCTCGGCGGAGCCTACGTTCACTATCTCGCACCCTCCGTGGACAACGATTCCTATCCGCGCTGGTCGCCCGACGGCAGCCAAATCGTATTTATCCGCGAGCGTCACTTTACCCCCATCCAACCGCCACCGGACGGACCCGAACCCGCTGATCTGGAACCCGGTCCCATCCCCAGCGTGCATCTGCCGCACTGGGAGCTATGGGTGGCGGACGCGAAAACCTTCGCGGCGCATCGTTTTTGGCGAAGCGGATCCAGCCCCCAGGATGCCCTCTACCGCACGACCATCAACGATGCCTTACAGGTGGGCGCCGGCCACTTGGTACTGTTCAGCTCCGAGGCGGATGGCTGGAACCATCTCTACTCGGTCTCCGACCTCGTCGCCACGGATCAGAGCAACCCCGCCAAACTGCTGACGCCTGGAAATTTTGAAATCAAGGCGGTGACCCTGCTGCCCGACAAGGCGACCGTTGTCTACAACTCCAATCAGGACGATATTGACCGCCGCCATCTGTGGCGCGTGCCCCTGGACGGCTCCAGCGCGCCGGCAGCCATCACCCGCGGGGCGACCATTGAATGGAGCCCGGTGGAAACCGCTGATGGCAAGGAGTTGATCTGCCTCGGCTCCAGCGGCACTTCGCCCGCCATGCTCTATGTCATCGGCAGCGATGGCTCACGCACCATGATCGGCTCGTTGCCGACCGATTTCCCCGGCGACAAGCTAGTCACGCCCAAGCAGGTCATCTTCCCTTCCACCGACGGGCTGCAAATTCACGGCCAGCTCTTCCGTCCGCGCGGCGCTGCCGAGGATCATCCTTTGCCCACGCTGATTTTTGTCCATGGCGGCTCGCGCCGGCAGATGATGCTCGGCTTCCATCCCATGGATTACTACCATTACGCCTATGCGGAGAACGAGTACCTTACCAGCCTGGGCTTCAACGTGCTCAGCGTGAACTACCGCACCGGCATCATGTACGGCCGCGCTTTCCGCATGGCGCCCCACACCGGCGCGCGCGGTGGCAAGGAATACGACGACATTGTGGCCGCCAACCAATATCTGCGCACCCTTCCGTTTGTGGATCCGCATCACATCGGGATCTGGGGCGGCTCCTACGGCGGCTATCTTACCGCCATGGCGCTGTCGCACAACTCCGATCTGTTCGCCGCGGGCGTGGATTTCCACGGTGTCGAGGACTGGAGCACGATATATTCCCGCGGCGGCCCGCCGCCGGCGCCCTGGCGGTTCGATCATCCATGGCAGAGCGGGCAGACGCCGCCCGGCCAGCCTGGCAATCTGGGCTTTGATTCCTCTCCCGATGCCTACGCCGCCAACTGGCGCTCACCGGTGTTGCTCATCCAAGGCGACGACGACCGCAACGTGGACTTCGGCCAGATGATTGGCCTGGTGGGCCGCCTGCGGGCTGCCCAGGCGCCGTTCGAGCAGATGGTCCTGCCCGACGAGATTCACGGTTTCCTGCGTTGGAGCAGTTGGATTCACAGCTACGCCGCGACCGCTGCCTTTTTCCAGCGCGTGCTGCAGCAGGGGGAGAAGATCTCAACGAACAATTGAAGCAGGTCCAAACACTCCTTCAAGCTCGCAGCGCCTGATCAATCTGCGCGGCGAGAATGAAATCGTTTTCGCTCAACCCGTTGACGGAGTGCGTATACGTGGTGACATCCACGCGCCCCCAGCCCAGGCCGATGTCGGGATGATGCTGCTCGCGTTCGGCAAGGGCGCCGATGCGGTTAACGAAGCGCAGCGCACTGGCAAAGTCGGGAAAGGTAAAACTCCGCCGCAGGTGATGAGTGGAGATCACCTCCCAGTCGGGCACCTCTTGCGCAAGACGCCGCCACGCTTCTTCACCCAGTGGCGGCGCGCCGCTCGCCACGGGAGCACAATGTTTCTCGGCCAGAGCTGTTGAGGCCATGCCACGTCCCTCCTTGCCCCACCATAGCACCGCCCACTACAGAGTGGACGGTTGAGCCCTGCTCCCCGCTCTGGATCCGCTTTTCGTTCCCTGTGGTACAGGATCCGATGGGCTGCATCCTTTCGATCACGCCCAAGCATCATTCCAACCAGTAGCAAGCCTGCAGAAAGCCCGAACTACCTCATGCCACTTCTTCCTCGGGCTAATGCTAAACGTGTGCAATTTCAGGAGGAATGAAATGGTGAAGACGATGAAAACTTCGGTTTGGGCGTTTATGGTCATGGCGTTGGCCGTCACGGTGGGGCTGGCAATGACTCCGCTGGCCACCGCGCAGCAAACCCAAAACCCGCAACAGCAAGCGCAGCAACAAGGAAATCAGCAACCCGTTACCGCGACCGGATGCCTGCAAAAAGCCAGCAGCGGCCAAGGCTACCAGTTGACTGATTCATCCACTATGAAAACCTATGACCTCACGGCGGCGAGCAACGATGTGGACCTGAGTGCCCATGTCGGCCACACGGTGACCGTGACCGGCACGCCGACGGCATCTTCGGCGAGCAACGCCGCCAATCCCTCGAATCCGGCAACGAATCCCGCCCAGAACCAGCAGGCGCAGCCGGGGCAGAGCGGCCAGCAGAGCCAGGGGCAGGCGCTTCAGGTCACCAACATCCAGGATGTCAGCAACAGCTGCCAGGGTGGCGGAATCCTGTAGCCATTCGCAACAGCAACTCGACAATCGGGGCAGCAGCGCTGCCCCGATTGTTTTTACTCCGGGACCGGTACCTGCTCGGCGATTTCGGCCATGCGTTGTTCGGCATTTTCGGCCTGACCTTCGGAGCTCCGCCCGCGCAGCACCAAACGGTGGGCGCAGGCGGGTGACAGCAGCCTCTTGACGTCATGGGGCACGCAATAGCTCCTACCCTCCAGCAGCGCCCAAGCCTGGGCAGCGCGGTGCAGCATCAGCAGGCCGCGCGGGCTCACACCTAACTCCACCGCCGCGTGCCGCCGCGTCGCCTCCACCAGCGCCATTTCGTATTCGACCACTTCGTCCGCCACCTGAACCGCGGCTGCGCCGCGCTGCAGCTGTTGCACCTCGGTCAGGCTCAGCACCGGCTGCAAGTGCTCCAGCAGCGCCAGACCGGCCTCGCCGCGCACGATGGCACGCTCGTCGACGGCGCTGGGATAACCCATGCGGATGCGCAGCATAAAGCGGTCCAATTGCGATTCCGGCAGCGGATAGGTGCCGTGATGCTCGGCTGGATTTTGCGTCGCCAACACCCAAAATGGTTGCGGCAGCGGATAGGTCTGGTGATCAACCGTCACCTGGCGCTCGTTCATTGCCTCCAGCAGCGCCGATTGTGTTTTGGGCGTAGTGCGGTTGATCTCATCGGCGAGAAGCACATGGGTAAACACCGGGCCGGGGTGGAACTCGAAACGTTCCCTGCTCTGGCTGTAGACGCTGACGCCAACTACATCGCTGGGCAGCAGATCGCTGGTGAACTGGATGCGCTGAAAGCTGCAATCCATCACCCGCGCCAAGGATTGCGCTAGCGTCGTTTTGCCAACGCCGGGAACATCTTCGATCAGCAGGTGCCCCTGTGCCAGCACCGCGACCAGCGCCAAGCGAACCGCATCGCTCGAGCTTCGCACCACGCGCCGCAGCGCTTGCTCCAGCCGCGCCAGATTCGCTTCCACAGTGGGATCGATTTCGAAGCCCAGATCCTTAATGGCCGCTCCTGCATGCCGCCGCCGGCACGGTGCAACAATGGCTTGATTTTAGCATTGCGTAGTCGCGGCTCCGCTCTAGCGGCGCGCGGCGACAGGCTCGCGCCGCTACGCTAGCCGCTACCCCGGTGAAGCGCCGAAAAAACCCGCCTCGCAGGAGCGAGGCGGGTAGTTGGAGAACAGTTCCGAAGAAGCCCGGCAAGAAGGATGCACCCTCCTGCACGCGCCAAAAGCCCCGAAACTATCAATGGGGGCATATTACGGGCGTGCATTGGGGGTGTCAAGACGAAAAACAAGCTCCCGAATGCTGCAGCAAGTGGTGTGTTTTCATCGGCTTACATTTACCCATGGCGGCGGCCGGGTATTTCCACCTCATTGCCATCCAAGTGCAGCCCGATCAAGCCATGCGCGCGCAGCCGGCGAAAACGCTCCGGCCCGTAGCGCTCCAGCATGGCGCTCGTGCCGCCGGTGATCACGCCCAAAAGTACGGAAAGCCCGAGCACCAGCGCGACCAACAAGAAAACGTTGACGATGAGCGAAGGTAAGCCCTCCAATCCCAAGTACTTCGGCGGCACGCGTATGAGGACGGGTTCGTAGTTCACCGAGTTCAGCAGTGGCGTGGCCTGTGCGGCGCTTAGGCCACGCACCAGCACCAGATAGGGTCCGCTGCGGCGCACGGAAGCGCCGCTGGCTCGTGCCAACCCGGCGAGACGAGTGCGCGCCATCTGCGGCGTGGGATAGGAAATCACCAGCAGCTGCGCGCCCGGTGGCCGCCCCGGCAGATTATAGGTGGCCTGTGCGGTCTCGGCGCTGAACTGAAATCCCACTTGGCTGGCCGGCAACCACGAGCAGAAGGTGGCAAACGTGGCTGGTCCCTCACTGAAGTGCAACGAGCCCGCAACGCGGTAGTCCAGCGGTAGAACCTGGGGCAGATCGGGAAGCTCGGCGCTCCAGGCGGGCTCTACCGGCAGGGCTGCCGCAAACGCCCGCACCTGCGCCAGCGACGGTGCGGCTCCGGGGGCGTGGATGCGAATCAGCCAGGTGCCACGGGCGAACAGGACCTCGTTGCCGCTCGCCACGGCCAGCTCGCCCGCCGTACCCAGCTTCAACGGCTGGAATCGGGAGGGGCGATAGTAAGTAAACGCGCCGTAGGCGCCCGCGACATCATGAAAATGAAACCCGTCCACCTGCATATGGCTTCCGCGGTGCAGGTAGCTGTCGCGTTCGATCGCCACAAGCCCATATTCCGACATCGCCGCCGCTTGCGTGGCAGGTAACTGCCAGCCGGAATGCTGGACCAGAGTGCTACCCGACTTGCGCCAGCCGTGCCAATCGGGCAAGCGGCCTCGCGCTGGCATCGAGGCCCCCAGCAGCCCGCCCAGCGCCAACACCGCAAGCCCAAGGCGCAGAAACTTCACCCCCCCATTTTAAGGCTGTTTGTAGGGCGCCGCACGGGTGCCCGGAGGTGGAAGCGCCCGCCGCTTCCATCTCGCTCAGCGAGTTTATATATGTTCGCATTACTTACTGTTGGCGCGGGCCCCGGCGCATGTCTCTCTGACGCGCACCCCCTGCCTCTAGCTGCAGTGCATCGGGTCGGCGCGGCCTGCTATACTCGCCGCGTGTTCGACAGTTTGCCCAGCGCATTCGGCGCCATCCTTGTGGATCCGCCGTGGCGGTTCAAGAACCGTACCGGCAAGATCGCGCCCGAGCATCAGCGGCTGCGGCGCTACGTCACGCTTTCGGTGGGCGAGATTGCGGCGCTGCCGGTGGCTCAGCTGGCGGCGCCACAATGCCATTTATATCTCTGGACGCCCAATGCCCTGCTGCCGGACGCGCTGGCGGTGATGCGCGCCTGGGGGTTCACCTATAAGACCAATCTGGTCTGGTACAAAGTACGCAAGGATGGCGGCCCGGACGGCCGCGGCGTGGGCTTTTATTTCCGCAACGTGACCGAACTGCTGCTGTTCGGCATTCGCGGGCGGCAGCGCACGCTGGCGCCCGGACGCAGCCAGGTGAATGTGCTGCTGAGCCGTAAAGAGGAACATTCGAAGAAACCGGACGCGGTCTATGATTTGATCGAGCGCTGCAGTCCGGGACCGTATTGCGAGCTTTTCAGCCGCCAGCGGATTCCCGGCTGGGAACACTGGGGCGATGAGGTAGATACCTACCGCGCGCGGCAGCGGCGGCTGGAAATTTAGGAGCTTGATGCAATAGCGGGAAGCTGCGCGGCAGCGGGGGCGGAAGGCTATGGAGGCGCAGCTTGGGGCAGCCGGGCTGGGGCCCGCGCCAACATTCGTGCTACAGGGGCCTGGTTTTGCTCTTGCTTGCAGCTAAAGCGGGAGAAGCTGCCGGTCAAATCCCTTTGTAAAAGCCGCCGTCCACGAGAATGCTCTGGCCGGTGATGTAGCTGGCACGCTCGCTGGCAAGGAAGACGACGGCATCGGCGAACTCGCGCGGCTCGGCGAGGCGGTTGAGGGCGGTAGCACGGGACCATTCCTCGAAGGCGGCGGCGTGGGGCACGCCCTCGGCCATCGCTTTAGTCTGCGCCAGCTCGTTGAGCCGTTCGGTGCGGGTGTAGCCGGGGCAGACGTTGTTGACGAGAATGCCGAAGGGGCCGTATTCGTTGGCGAGGGTGCGCGTCAGGCCGGGGATGGCGCCACGGACGGTGTTGGAGAGCACCAGTCCGTCGATCGGCTGCTTCACCGAGACGGAGGTGATCATCAGAAAGCGGCCCCAGCGCACCTGCTGCATCAACGGCAGCACGGCTTTGGCAAAGTTGATATGGCTCAGGAGGTTGATCTCGACCGCTGCGCGCCACTCCGCCACAGCCGTGGTGGCGAACGGTTGGGCGGGCGGGCCGCCGGCGTTGGTGACGCAAATGTCAAGGCGTCCGAATTCGGCATGGGCGGCGGCGGCGAAGGCGGCTACGGCGGCGGCATCGGTCACATCCAGCGCCTGCGCGGTGACGCGCCCCTCAGAGTGCTGGCGGATGGCGTTGGCCGCGGCCTCGATGCGCTCGCGGCTGCGCGAGCACAGCGCCAGGTGCACGCCTTCGGCGGCCAGGCCCTCGGCCACGGCGCGGCCGAGGCCGGTGCTGGAGGCGGCGACAATGGCGACGCGATCCTTGAGGCCCAGGTTCATGCGTGCGCCAGCTCGTAGGCTTGGATGTCCGCTACATGCTGCAGCGTGAGCGCAATGTCGTCGAGCCCCTGCAGCAGGCACTGGCGGCGATAGGAGTCCATCGCGAACGGAATCGGCTCGCCGGCACCGGTAATGGTTTGAGACTGCAGATCCACGCGCAGGCGTTCGACGGCGAGCAGGCGGCGGACGGTAGCGGAGGGCAAGCGCACCGGCAGCAGGCCATTCTTGCAGGCGTTGTTGAAAAAGATGTCGCCAAACGAGGGGGCGATCACGCAGTGGATGCCGAAATCCAACAGCGCCCAGGTAGCGTGCTCGCGCGAGCTGCCACAGCCGAAATCCTGCTCCGCCACCAGAATTTGCGCGCCCGCCAAGTCCGGCCGGTTGAGGACAAAATCCGGCTGCTGCCGCCAGTTGAAAAACAGCCCGCGGCCGAGCCCGGTGCGCCCGATGGTCTTGAGAAATTGCTTGGGGATGATCTGGTCCGTGTCCACGTGGGCGCGATCCAGTGGGATCAGGCGGCTTTCGATGACGGAGAATGGCTTCATGCCAGCTCCCGTACGTCGGTAAAGCGGCCAGCAATGGCGGCGGCGGCGGCCATGGCCGGGCTCACCAGATGGGTGCGGCCGCCGGCGCCCTGACGGCCTTCGAAGTTGCGGTTGGAGGTCGAGGCGCAGCGCTCGCCAGGGCGCAGGATATCGGGATTCATGCCCAAGCACATGCTGCAGCCGGGCTGGCGCCACTCGAACCCGGCCTCAGAAAACAGCCGGTCGAGGGCGCGCTCCTCGGCGGCGCGGCGGACCGCGGCCGAGCCGGGCACCACCATGGCCCGCACCCCAGGCGCGACGCGGTGGCCGCGGATGACAGCGGCGGCGTGCTCCAGGTCTTCCACGCGGCCATTGGTGCAGGAGCCGATGAAGACCCGGTCCACCGTAATGTCACGAATCGGTGTGCCGGCGCGCAGACCCATGTAGGCCAGCGCCGCAGCCGCGGCGGCATCCGCAGGTTCGGGCACCACGCCCGAGATGGGCGCCACCATGGCCGGGCTCGTCCCCCAGGTGACTTGCGGCTCGAGGGCGGCGGCATCAAAGTGGATCTCACGGTCAAACGAAGCGGCTGCATCACTGGCCAGCGCCAGCCAATCGGCGGCGGCGCGCTCGAAAGCTTCGTCCCGCGGCTGCGCGCGGCCACGCAGATATGCCACCGTGGCCGCGTCGGGGGCAATCATGCCGGCGCGCGCGCCGGCCTCGATGCTCATGTTGCACACCGTCATGCGCGCTTCCATGCTGAGCGCGCGGATGGCTTCTCCGGCGTATTCGATGACGTGGCCGGTGGCGCCATCGCTGCCCATCGAGCCGATAATGTGCAGGATCAAATCCTTGGCGGTGGTGCCGGGCGCAAGCGCGCCCTCGACGCAGACCCGCAGCGTGCGCGGACGCTGCTGCCACAGGCACTGCGTAGCGAAGACGTGCTCGACCTCGCTGGTGCCGATACCAAACGCCAGCGCGCCAAAGGCGCCGTGGGTGGAAGTATGGCTGTCGCCACATACGATGGTCATGCCCGGCTGCGACAATCCCAGCTCCGGCGCCATGACGTGGACAATGCCCTGTTCCGGACTCGTCAAGTCATACAGCCGCACGCCGAAGTCGTGGCAGTTCGCGCGCAGAGCCTCGAGCTGGGCGCGTGCCTCGTCATCCAGGATGGGCAAGCGGGCGCGCGCCGGATCGGTGGGCACGTCGTGGTCCATGGTGGCGAAGGTGCGGTCCGGGCGGCGCAGTTTGCGTCCGGCGGCGCGCAGGCCCGCAAACGCCTGTGGCGAAGTCACCTCGTGAATCAGGTGCAAGTCCACGTAGAGCAGGTCGGGACCGCCGGCGCTCCCTGGGACCACCACATGGCGGTCCCAGAGCCTGGCAAACAGCGTTTTCGCGTCGGACACTTTTCTAGTGTACCGGCAACGGCACCGGGGGCGCTCGCCGGGACGCCCGCCCGCGCGGTTCCAGCGGGGTGGCGGCACAGCGGCCCGGCGCGGGCTCCATGGTAGTTTGGTTGATGAGGAGAATTCGATGCCCAAACACGAAGATGCAAAGCTGATTTTGGAATTGTACGATCTGCGGCGGGAAAAGGTGATGCGCGAGGCGCGCAGTTGGTTCGCGCAGCAATTCCAACCCGCCAGCGCCGACGATTTCATCGTCGCGCTGCGCGGCGAGCATAGCGCGCATTTGCGCATGGTCGGAAGCTATTGGGAGATGGCCACGGCGCTGGTGCTGCAGGGCGGCATTGACGCGGAGATGTTCAACGCCACCAACGGCGAGCATATCTTCGTGTTTGCCAAAGTCCAGCCGTTCCTGGCAGAACTGCGCAAGAAGATGAACTCGCCGCGGATGTACTCGAACCTGGAGAAGGTGGTGCTGGCGCGGCCCGATGCCCAGGAATTGCTGGAACGCATGCGCGAGAACCAGAAGCAGATGGCCCAGGCCGCAAGGGGACACTAGAAGCGGTCTCGCTCGGTTGACATCCTTGACGCTGGGCCGCGGGGAGCGGCGGCAGATGGCATAACCTGAAGAGGCTCGGGCGTCTGGCCCCAACCCGACGCGGCGCCTCGCTCCACCCCAAGGCGCAGGCGCCTTGGGGGCTCGCGACTCCGCCGCTGCTGCGACTGGAAGCGTGAGGGGAGACGAGGTCGCAGGCATCCTGTTTCCCTCCTAATGGGGGGATGCGGACGGCGAGGCGCCGAACTAACATCGGGCTACTTCGCCCATGCAGCCGCTGCTGTACGCCGCGCTGGCGCTTGCCGCCGGCATCGTCGCGGCCGCCAGCGGAACCGGGACGCTGGCGCCGCTGGGGATAGTATGGGCGCTGGGTACCGTTTGCGGCGTCGCCGCTGTAGCCGCGGTGCTGGCCGGGCGGCGGCGCGGTGCCGCGGTCCTGGGGTTGGCGTTGTGCGCGGCGGTGGGGTACGGGCGCGGGTTGCGGGCCCTGCAGCCTCCCGCGCGGCTGGGTGCGCTGGTGGCCGCCGCACAGGAGCTGCAGCAACAGCCGCGGGCGCGGAGGTTCCTCACCGGGTATGCGCGCGACCGGCCGGCGCTGCTCTATGACCACGGTCAGCCCAGCGCGGTTCGCCTCGATCTGGAAGCCACCAGCCTGGCCCTGAGCCTGAGCAGCCCGGATGTGCGCCCGGTGCATGGCGGCGTGCGGCTTTACGCCTATCCGCCGGCATCGGGCGGCGGCGGTTGGGATGCGGCGCTGCTGCATCTGCCCGCCGGAGCGGGGCTGGCGGTCAGCGTGCACTTGCGGCCGCTGCGGCGGTATAACGACCCCGGGGTTCCGGATTTCAGTGCCGCCGCACGGCGACAGGGAATTGTGGTCACGGCGACTTTGCCCCTCGCGGGCTGGCAGAGCTGGCCCATGGCGCGGCATGCCAGCCCTCTGACCTCCGCGCGGGCGCGGCTGTGGGGCTGGCTGAGCGCGCGCCTGGATGCGCTGGTACCCCCGGCGCGCGCAGCGCGTGCCAATGCCCTGCTGCGCGGCATGCTGCTCGGCGACGTCGCCCGTCTTGATGAGACCACTCGCACCGATTTCCAGATTGATGGCGTGTATCACCTGCTGGTCGTGGCCGGCCTGCACATCGGGGTGCTGTGGGTCATGCTGGAGTGGCTGTTCCGCCGACTGCGCTTGCCGCGCCTCACAGCCCGGGGCGCGAGTCTGGCGGTGCTCGCCGTCTACGCCTGGACGATCGCGGGGCGCACGCCGACCGAGCGCGCCCTGTTCATGCTGGCGATTTATTTTGGTGCGGAGTTCTGGTACCGGCAGCGCCAGGCCCTGAATGCGGTCGGGGCGGCGGCCCTGCTGCTACTGCTTTGGCACCCGCTAGATTTGTACTTGACCGGCTTTCAGTTGTCGTTTGCGGCGGCGCTGCTGCTGGCGGGGGTGTGCCTGCCGTTGCTCGCCGCCAGTTCGCGCGGCTGGCGGGCAATGAGCCGGCACCCCGCCTGGCGGGCGGCGTTGTACCTCTACGACGTGATCCTGATTTCACTGGTCCTGCAGTTGGGACTGGCGCCGTTCAACACGGTGGATTTTCACCGCGCCAACCCGTGGACGGTGGTGGCCAACGCGGTGCTGGTACCCGGAGCGGGCGTGCTGATTCCGCTGGGATGGCTGGGGGTGCTGACGGCAAGCCTGGGTGCGCACGCGGCGCAGGTGGCGGGCTGGGTCCTCGGCGGCAGCGCCCAGGGAATGCTGGCCTTTGCCGCCTGGATGGCGCGCTGGCCGGGAGCGGGATGGCGAACCCCGTCGCCACCGGGGTGGTTCCTGGCCGCGAGCGGAGCGGCGGCGGTGGGGTGGATCATCGCCTGCACGGCCGGTCTGCCGCGCGGCCACGCCTGGCGCAATGGCGCACTAGCGGGCGCCGCCATGCTGGCGCTGGCGCTGACGCTGGCCGCGGCGCCATTTCCGCCGCGGCTGCCGCAGGGCCTGAGCGCGACGATTCTCGACGTCGGACAGGGGGATTCGATCCTGGTTGCATTTCCTGACCACCGCACCATGCTCGTGGATGGCGGGCCGCGGAGCGGGCGCTGGGATACAGGCGAGCAGATCGTCGCGCCCTATCTGTGGTCGCTGGGGCTGCACCGCCTCGGCGCGGTGCTGCTCACCCACGCGCACAACGACCACTTGGGCGGGCTGAGCACAGTGGTGAAGAATTTTCACCCGCGCGAGGTCTGGCTGACGCGCACGCTGCCCGTGGATGCTCCCACGCGCGCATTCTTGCGGCTGATCGCCACCAGCGGCGCGCGCGTACGGCGCCTGGCCGCCGGCGATGCATTGCGGGTGGGGGCGAGTCGCCTGGCGGTGCTGCTGCCCGCGCCCGATTATCACGCTGGACCGGCGCCAAGCAACGATGACTCCATGGTGGTGCGGGTCAGCTATAACGGCGAGGCCATGCTGCTGGAGGGCGACGCCGAGGCAGTGGGCGAGCACTGGCTGGTGGACCACCACGCGATGCTGGCGAGCGCGGTGCTGAAGGTCGGGCATCACGGCAGCAAGACCTCTTCGACACCGCAGTTTCTGGCGGCGGTCCATCCCCTGGCGGCGGTGATTTCGGTGGGTGCCGACAACAGCTATGGGCAGCCGGCGGCGGCGGTGCTGGCGGGTCTGCGCCAAGCCGGCGCGCGGGTGTTCCGCACCGACCGCGACGGGGCGGTGGAGTGCCGCTTGCAGAACGGCACGCTGCGGGTGTATTTGTTCCGGCCAGTGCCAAGGCAGCGGGTGGAACGGCACCCTCTTTACTAGAGCCGCCCTCCCGCTGCCACCCTAACGCGCAAGCGCGTCGATGTTGGCGCGGGCCGCCGGACGCCTGGCCCGGCGACAGGGCGATGGTTATGGCCGTTCGCGCATCTGCGGCAACCATATGAATCTTGCTTGTCCATATACCCTAACCACCTATTTAGGGTTAACAGGCCCTAGGAGCTTGTTGAAATAGACCGATGGTGGGGCTGAGGAGAGAAGTTCGGCCGGCGGGTTTGCCGCCGGAGGGTTGGCAGCGGGATCGCCGAGGTCGATGGTGAGCTGCGGATGGTCAGGATTT
>JBOGKQ010000009.1:0-26579 GCA_050747905.1 Terriglobales bacterium
CGGCCCGCCCCCGGGAAAATATGCAGGCGCGGCCCCAGCGAGGCGCAGCGTCGGGTTGGGGCCAAGGGCCCCCAACCCGACGCGAGCATAAGCGGGGCGCGCGGCGCAGCCGCGCTGGGGCCCGCGCCAACATTTGGGCCGATTCCAGAGCAGTCACGTGGTTTTGCCTGCCTCCCAGGAAACATCGCGGCTGACGCGGGTTACCGCCCGGTAAAAGTCCCCCGCCGCCTGTGCGCCCTTTGCTGTCAGGCACACCATGCGTTTTGCGCGCCCTCCTCTCTGCCGCGTTGCTGCCCCCATCCAGGTCCTGATCAAGCCCTTGGATTCCAACCGGACGAGGGTTGTGTACAGGGCGCCGATCGGGCACGGCTTGCCGGTTGCCGCCTCGATTTCCTGCCGGATCGCCGCCCCATAAGCTTCCTCGCCAATCCGCGCGGCGGACGCCAGGAGCAAGTATTCAAACTCCCCGATCATATGGACCACATTGTAGGTGTAATCAATGACGCCGTCAACTCGCGGGGGTCGCGCCTATCAATTAAGCTAACCGCATGCGTCGCCGTCTTCTACTTGTCCTCGCGGCTGCGGTTTCGCTGGCCGCGGCTCAGATCAACCCCGCCCTGTTTGCCGGCTTGCGCTGGCGCAACATCGGGCCCATGCGCGCCGGGCGCGTGGCCGCGGTGGCCGGCGTGATCGGCCACCCGGGCGTATTTTACATAGGGCTGCCGGGCGGTGGAGTCTGGAAGACCGACGACGCCGGCGTCACCTGGCATCCGATCTTCGACAGCGTAAAAGAGGTGGACTCCATCGGGTCACTCGCGATTGCCACGTCGGACCCCAGGATCATCTACGCGGGCACGGGCGACCTGATCACCGGCCTGGCGCTGAACGAAGGGAACGGGATGTACAAGTCCACGGACGGCGGGCGGACATGGCAGCAGTCCGGGCTCGAGCACACGCACCGCATCCCGCGGATACTTGTGGATCCGCACAATCCCGACCTGGTGCTGGCGGCGACGCAGGGCGATTACCACTTCAAAAGCCGCGACCGCGGGGTCTACCGCTCCACCGACGGAGGCGCCACCTGGACCAAGGTTCTCTACCGCGACGACATGACCGGTGCGCGCGACATGGACGCGGCGTTCGATGATCCCACAGAAGTCTTCGCCACGACCTGTCTGCATTACAACCCCAACCCCGGCCAGCACAAGTTCTACGAGAACGGCACGGCCCTCTACAAGTCCACAGACGAAGGCGCCACCTGGACCGAAATCAGCGGTCACGGCCTGCCCGCGCTGCGCGGCCGCATGGCCGTGGCCGTGGCGCCGCACACGCATGGCCGGCGCGTCTACCTCGTCGGCGGTTTTGGACTCTACCGCTCCGATGATGCCGGTGCCACCTGGATCAAGGCGACCAGCGACCGCCGCGTCACCGGCAATGATTACATTTGTGGCGTCTATGTGGACACGCACAACCCCGACATTGTCTACGTCATGCAAACCGCGGTAGTCCGATCCACCGACGGTGGCCATACCTTTGCCAGCTTCAAGGGCGCCCCCGGCGGCGATGATTACCACGAAATGTGGATCGATCCAACCAACCCCAATCGCATGATCCTGGGCGTGGATCAGGGCGCCACGGTGAGCCTGGATCACGGTCTTTCCTGGAGTCCGTGGTACAACCAGTCTACGGCCCAGGTCTACCGCATCGCCACCGACAACCGCTTTCCGTACTGGGTCTATGCCACGCAACAGGATACCGGAGCGGTTGCGGTGGCCAGCCGCGGCAAGCTGGGCGAGATTACGCCGTTCGACTGGTACCCGCTGCCCGCGGGCGAGGCTGGCTCGGTGGCTCCCGATCCGCTCAATCCCAACGTGATCTACATCGGCGGACTCGAGAGCCTGCTGGTCAAAGTCGTCCGGCCGATGTGGACCGTGCAGGACGTTTCGCCGGGTGGCAACGGCAAGGTGTACCGCGAGTTCACCAACCCGCCGATTTCGTTTTTGCCGCAGGACGCGCACGTAATGTTGTTCGGCACGCAATACGTCAGCCTGACCCGCGACGGTGGCCAGCACTGGCGCGACATCAGCCCCGATCTTTCCGCCCACAACCGCCAGCCGCCGGTGCCGCCCGCCTATGGTCGCCCCACGCCTGCGCTGAGCGCGCTGTCGCCTTCGCCGGCCGCGCGCGGTGAAATCTGGGCGGGCACCAATACGGGTCTGGTCTGGCTGACGCGCGACATGGGCGCGCACTGGACCGAGGTTACGCCGCGCAGCCCCGGGTTGGGGCTTGGGGCTCCCAAGCCGGGGCAGGCACAAGCGGGGCGCGCGGCAGCATCCGCCCCGGCACCCGACAGCGCCGAGTTCAACTTCGTCCAGCCCAGCCACACCAATCCCGCCGAAGCCTATGCAGAAATGGACAATCGCAACGTGGGCGACTACCAGCCCTATATTTTCCGCACCCGCGACTATGGCGCGCACTGGACCAAAATCGTCAGCGGTCTGCCCACCGGCCGGCCCGAGGGCAGCTTTGTTCGCGTGGTGCGCGAAGACCCGGAGGTGCCGGGCCTGCTCTATTGCGGCACTGAGAACACGGTCTATGTTTCCTTGGATGACGGAAATCATTGGCAGTCGTTGCGCCAGAATCTGCCGACGACCTCAATCCGCGATCTCGTGGTGCACGGCAACGATCTGGTGGTCGGCACCTACGGACGCGGCTTCTGGATTTTGGACGGCATGTCACCGCTGCGGCAGTTGGCGCGCGGCGGGGCGGCGCGCATCGAGGCCGAGGCAGCGCATCTGTTCGTGCCCGGCGGCGCCGTGCGCGTACACTCCGACCGCAACCGCGACACGCCGTTCCCGCCCGAAGTGCCGCACCGCCCCAACCCTCCCAACGGGGCGATTCTCTATTTCTGGCTGAGCGCGCCGGCGCCAGGGCCGCTGACGATCACCATCCGGGATGCGGCCGGGGCGCTGGTCCGTACCCTGTCGAGCGTCCCCGACCCAGCCCTCGCGGCGTTTGCCAAAGAGCCGCAGACGGTGCCCGATTACTGGAAGCAGCCGCTGCATCCGCTCGCCACCGGCGCGGGCATGCACCGCGCGGTCTGGGACTTGCGCTATGAACGGCCGCCGGGCGTGCGGCTAAGCCTGCCCATGACCGCGCTTCCGCATGGCACGGCACCCGCGCCGCAAGGTCCGCTGGTGCTCCCAGGCATCTACACCGTGACCCTGCACCTCAACGGGCAGAGCGACTCGCAAAAATTAACTGTCAGAAATGATCCCCGCAACGGCTCTTCCCCTTCCGTGCTGGCGGCCCTGGGAGCCACGCACGCGCTGGAAATGAAAATCATGGATGGCCTCGCCAAAGCTCATGCGGCCCGCCAGCAAGCCGCCTCGGCCGGGCAGACTGCCGCGGTGCAGGCGGTCGAAGGTGCGGTGCGCGGCTTCGGCCGCCCACGCTCCGCGACGCCCACCCTGGCAGGGGCGCAGGGCGAGTTGACCAGTTTGCTCGGGTTGCTGGAATCCGACAGCGATGCCGCGCCCACGGCGGCGCAGGCGGGTGAATTCCAGATCGCCTGCCGGCAACTCAACGCCGCCTTGACCGCTTGGGGCAAGCTTGCCGGCGATGCTGCTGCGGCGCCGGCGCTGCTGGCTTGTGACCACTGAACGCGGCAACTTGGAGACGCCCTGCGCGCCAGCGGGCGTCCGTTGCAGGCGAGCGGAACTCCGCTGCGCGGAGTTCCAGCCCGGCCACAGCCCGACCGGCGCCGGGGCCCCCAACGCGCTTGTGCGTTGGGGTGGCAAGGGGAGGGCGGCTCCAGAAAGAGGTGGACGTGCCCCTCGCCCTACTTCGCGGACCGCTTTTCACGCCCGCTGGGGCGAGAGCGCCCGTTGTGAGCGCCGGCCAGCAGCTCGCGGGCGTGGCGCAGCGCGGTGGGGTCGTCGGAGTTGCCAGCCAGCATCCGGGCTATTTCGGCCTCGCGCGCGGCCCCTTCGAGCGTGGTGATCGCCGTCACCGTCCGGCCCTGGCTTTGCTGTTTTTCCACGCGCAGGTGGGTGTCGGCGTAGCAGGCGATGGGCGCGAGATGGGTGACGCACAGCACCTGGTAATGCTCGCCCAAGCGTTGCAGCTTGTCCCCCACGGCGGCCGCTGCTCGGCCTCCGATGCCCGCGTCAATTTCATCCAGCACCAGCGTGCGCGGAGATGCACTCCCGGCCTTGCCGTCCGCATTGGCTTCGGCGGCCAGGTGCAGGGCCAGCAGCAGGCGCGAGAGTTCCCCCCCGGAGGCGATTTCAGCCACTGGCTGCAAGGGCTCGCCGGGATTGGTCGAGGCCATGAAGCAGACCCGATCCCAGCCGGTGGGGCCATTGGCGCCGGCTTGCTCGAACACGACTTCAAAGCGCAGTGTCATGGCCAGCGCAGCGACTTCGGCTTCCAGCTTGTGCGCCAACTGCACCGCAGCCTTGCGGCGCCTGGCGCTGACGGCACGCGCCTGTTTCTGGTACTCGGCGTCGGCGGCCGCGGCGCGCTCGCCCAGCGCCGAGGTAGTCTGAACAGATTGCGCAAGGCTTTCGAGCTGGGAGGCAAGCCGCTCCCGGTGAGCCAGCACGTCGGCGAACGTGGGACCATACTTGCGGCGCAGACGCTCAAGGGCGGCGAGCCGGTCCTCGACCAGCGTCAGGCGGCCAGGGGCGGCATCCACCCGCTCGGCGAGACGGCGGGTTTCCAGCGCAATATCGTCCACCTCGGCGCGCACGGCTTCGAGGCGCCTGGCGAGCGGCTCGACGGCGCTATCAAAGCGCTGCCACTCCTGCAATTGCCGCAGCGCGGCCTTGAGCTGCGCCGTGGCGGCTTCGGGCTCGTCGTAGAGCAGGCCGTAGGCGGACTGGGCGGCGCTGAGAACGCGCCCGGCATGGGCGAGGATTTGGCGTTCGGTCGCCAGGGTTTCCTCTTCTCCGCCTTTCGGGGCCACGGCATCAATTTCCTCCGCCTGGAAGCGCCAGAGGTCGGCCTCGGACGCCGCCTGCTCGGAGGCATGCTCTTGCTCCTCCAGCCTCGCCCTGGAGTCGTGCCATTGGGTGTAGGCGCCGCCCAGCGCCGCCGCCGCCCCCTCCAGCCTGGCAAAGTGGTCCAGAAGCCGCAGCTGCGCCGCGGGCGTGAAGCTCACCAACGCCTCGTTCTGCGAATGGATTTCACCCAACCGTCCCGCCAGGTCTCGCAGTAACCCCAGCGTCGCCATCTGGTGATCAAGGAACGCTCGGCTGCGCGCGACGCCAATTTCCCGCCGCAGCCGGATTTCCGGCTCGAGCGCGTCGAGCCCGTGCTCCTGGCACCAGGCGGCGGCCGCCGCCTGGGTTGGGAAGGGCGAGGTAAAACGGCCGGTGACGGTGGCCTGCGTGGCGCCACTGCGGATGACGCCCGCTTCAGCACGCTCGCCCAGCAGCAGTCCCAGCGCGTCCACCAGGATGGATTTGCCCGAGCCGGTCTCGCCACTGAGCACGTTCAGCCCGGGGCCGAAGCGGATCAGCACCCGTTCCAGCAGCGCGTAGTTCTCGATCTGAAGCGTTACTAGCATGATGCCGCGCCCTACAGAATACTGCCCTATGCTACGTTTAAGCTAAGTACAGATTGCGGCCGTGTATGGGCCGCGTGGACAGGAGTCCCCTTGACCCTCTTGTGCATGTTTGCCCCAGGTGATGCCGTGAGCCAGATTGTGGCTAACATCGGCATCGTGGCAGAGATAATTCTGATTATCCTGCTCCTGCTTTCGGTTTTTTCCTGGACCATCATTTTCGATAAATGGCGGACTTTCGGCAGGCTCCGCCGCAAGACGCGCTCGTTTTTGCGCGCCCTCTACAAGGCCGGGCGGCTGAGCGAACTGCACGCGGCGGCGGAAAATTACCTGCCCAGCCCGGCGGTGTCGGTGTTCGAGGCGGGCTACGACGAGCTGGAGCGTCAGATTCGTCCTGGCGGCGGCCGCAACCTCGCCAGCGTCGAGCGTGCGTTGCGCGCCGAAAGTGGCGACCAGTTGGGTATGCTGGAAGCGCGCATGAGCTGGCTGGGCACGATCGCCTCCGCCAGCCCCTTCATCGGATTGTTCGGCACCGTGTGGGGCATCATGGACGCCTTTTATGACCTCGGGAACCAGGGTACGGCGACCCTGCGGGCGGTGGCTCCCGGGGTTTCCGAAGCCCTCATCACCACCGCCGCGGGCCTGTTTGCCGCTATCCCCGCTCTCATCGCCTACAACCAGTTCGTGCACCGCATCCGTGAAATGAATACCGCCATCGAGGAGTGCGCGCTGGAGTTCACCACGCGCGCCCAGGACGTGGTCGGCGCCAACGACAGCGACCACGTCACGGTCGGGAGCCGCTAGCCGTGGCTGGACCCATGCATGGCCCCAGCGCCTCGCTGGTCGAGATCAACGTAACCCCGCTGGTGGATGTGATGCTGGTGCTGCTGGTGATCTTCATGATCACCGCGCCGGTGGTGCAGTCCAGCATCCAGGTGAGCGTGCCGCACACCCACAATACCCACGAGCTCACCAGAAATCTGCTGGTGGTTTCCGTGGACCGCAGCGGCGATGTGTACATCGGCGATACCATCACCAACCTCAAGACCATCGCCGCCGACCTGAAAAAGCAAGGCGCCCAGAGCCGCCGCAAGGCGATCTACGTGCGCGCCGACCAACACGTTTCCTGGGGTGTGCTGGCGCAGGTGATGGACGCCATCCAATCCGGCGGCCTGACGACGGTGGATATGGTCACGCAACCCTACGACCATGCCCCGGCCGGCGCCCGGCACTGAGGGCCCATGGCGGCGCTGCAAACGTATCGCACCGGATGGGTTTCGCGCTGGGGATTTTCCGTGGCGCTGCACGGCTGCCTGGCAGCCCTGATTATCGGCGCGCCCTGGCTGGGCAAGTATTTGCCGTTGGGCGGGCTGCATCCGGGCACCGCCTCGGCGGGCGCCATCACCGCGGATCTGGTGACCAAGCTGCCTGGCGGCGCAATTCCCATTCCCTCGCCGGTGGTGACGCCCACGGAAAACCGGCTCGCGAACGACCTGCCCGGCATCGCCATCTCCAAGCCGCGGCCGCCGCGGGCGGCGGCGCATTCGGTCCCGCTGCCCTCCTACAACCCCGTGCAAGTCGCCCGCCAGCAGGCGGCGCTGGAGGCGCGCGAGCTGGCCCGTGCCGACGAGCTCAAGAAGAAAGACAATCGCGTTGCCTACGGCGCCGGCGGCCGGGTTTCGTTTTCGGCGACCACCTCGGCGCAGGGCTCCGGTGGCGGCGGCGGGGTTTCCTTCGGCGACGCCAACTTCGGCAACTTATATTCCGCCTGGGTCAACCACCTCCGTGACCGCCTGCAGTACTACTGGAACCAGCAGCCCCGCGATCCGGTGCTGCCCGCGGGCATTAAAGTCACCGTCACCATGACCGTGCATGCCGACGGGCAAATTGCCGCCATCCGCTACGTCAGCCGCACCAATTCCGTCGAGGTCAACAACATGGCTTACACCGCGGTCGAGCAGATGGCGCAGCTGGAGCGCTTCCCCCTCCCCGCCGGATATCAGCACCATACGCTGGTGGTCACCGCAACCTTCGAGTTGAATTGAGCCGCGGCAACTTGGAGACGCCCTGAGCGCCAGCGGGCGCCCGTTGCGGGCGAGCGGATCTCCGCGGCGCGGAGTTCCGCTCCGGCCACAGCCCGACCAGCGCCGGGGCCCCCAGCGCGCTTGCGCGTTGGGGTGGCAAGGGGAGGGCGGCTCCAGAAAGAGGTGGCCGTGCCACATTCCACCCGTTTACGCGCAGCTCGGGCGCGGCTCCGTGCAGCGGCGCTACCGGAAATCGGACGGTCACGCTGCGGACTTCGCCCGGCAGCAGCGAAATGTAGTTGTCCTGCCACCAGACCGGCAGAATTTCCTCGCCCGTCTTGCTGTTCACGATGCGCACATGCACCAGCAGCGCCACCCCCGGCCCGCGATCCGCGAGCTCCACCGTGGCTGCGCCGGCACGGAAGGTGGCGTGGGCGCTGACCCGGGCCAGCGCCAGTGGAGCGAGGGCGGTGTAGTCGGCGTATTCGCTTTCAGGCGTGTAGAACCATGTGCCCGCCGCAGAGTTGAGTTCGTCGGGCTTGTCTGAAAGCCAATAGAAGTTGTGGCTGACGACGGCGCCCTGCAGGTTGCGTAACTTCAGCTCCAGAAACACCGTCCCTGGAAAGCGCGGCAGTGTCCACAGGTCACGCGTGCTTTGCGGCCCTGTTTGCGCGGGCGCCTGGTGCTGGTAGAGGGTGCCACCCCTGAGGTTGGTGACCCGCGCGCTGGCGGTGAGCGCCGGGCTGGGTGCCGGCGTGTGGTTGACGAAGCTGATGGCGCGGTCAAAATCCGAGTATTGAATGTGCAGCGGTTCATTGGCGCGTTCCACGCCATAAAAGCCCGCGCCCGGTCGCAGGTAGTAATCGTAGAGGTGCCAGATGAGCGAGGGCCAGCCATTGTCCAGCATCCACTGAATGACGCCGGTGGCGACGCCCTGGCGGCGGCTAAACGCTTCAAACATGGCGCGCTCGCCCGCGTAGGCGGTCGCCTGGGATTTCCATTCGAAATCATCGAGGCTGGTGATGGGACCATAACGGGCGGCGAGCGGCTTGAGATAGCGGTCGAGGTTGGTAAAGTTGCCGCTGCCGGCGTGGTAGAGCCAGTAGGGATCGTTCGGCCCCTGGCCAGGGCCGTTCCCGCTCCACAGGTGATCGGGCGGAATGAACTCCCGCAGGCTGGCGATGGGCGGGATGGCCGCGCCCGGGCTGGTTTCGGTGTTAAAGCCGAGCGCGCCGCCATGGGCGGGATCGGCCAGCCAGTAGACTGGCGGCACATAGGAATAGGGGCCGGTCATTTTCACGCCCGACGCCCCGCTCAACTCAGCGCGCTTGCCCGAGGCCGACGACAGGATCGGCTTGGGCCAGTCGAGCGCGTGCTCGACGTCGAGATAGGCCTGCTCGACGTGCGCCGGCGGCGGATTGTCGCTGCCATTCAGCCAGACCAGCACGCTGGCGTGGCCGCGTAGCCGCTGAATTTGATCGTGCAGGGAAGCGCTCGCAATCACTCCCTCGTCGTATTTCCAGCGCGGCCATTCCTCCCAGTGATCGCAGCAGCACCAGCCCGCCATGATGAGGATACCGTTGCGATCAGCGAGATCGAAGAAGGCATCGTCCATGAGCTTGCCTTCCAGTCGGATCGTGTTCAGGCCGAGCAGGCGGGCGTAGTGAAAGTCGTTGTCCCACTTCGCCGGGCCGTCGCGCAGCAGCATGTCGGGCGTCCAGCCGCCACCGCGGACGTAAACCGGCGTGCCGTTGATGTAAAACTGTTCGTTGCCCTGGGCGTTTTTGGCGGCGCTGATCTCATCCATGCCGAACATCTGTTGGCTGCGGTCGCTGACGCGGCCGGCTACGCTGAAACTGAGCCGCAGGGGATGCAGCGTGGGCGCACCCAGACCGTTCGGCCACCAAAGGCGGGGATGCTGAATTGCAACCGGGATCTGGATTTCGCGGCTCTGGTGCGGCGCCAGGGTAACTGTACGCCGCAAGCCGTGCCCGGCCACCGTACCCCGCAGCACGCCGCGCTGCTCGCGCTCGGTGGCGTTGATCAGCGTGGCGGAGACGGTGAGATGCGCCACCGCGAGCGCAGGAAGATCGAGTTGGGTTCGCACCCAGACGTGACGAATGGCGATCGCTCCGCTGGTGCGAACCATGACCTTGCCCCACAATCCCATGTCCTTATCGGGCGGCATGGGGTTCCAGTCCACGAAGGTGATGGCCAAATCGCGCTCGCGCGGGGCATAAACTTCGACCGCCAGCGCATTCCGCCCGGCATGGGCGACGCCGGTTACGTTGTACTCGAAGCGGCGAAAGGTCCCACGCGCCTGCTTCTCGCTGGCGATCTCGTGCCCGTTCAGCCAGATGTTGGCGCGGTAGTTGATGCCGTGAAAATCGAGCCAGAGGGTCCGGCCGCGATCGGCGCGCGGCAGCGTGAACTCGGTGCGAAACCACCAAGGCACGGCGTAGGGGCTGTCGGCGGGGATTTCGTCGTGGGTAAAGTTGCGGCCAATTTTGTATTCGACCCCTGGTGCCTGGCGCAGATTCATGCCAAAGTCCGGGTCGGGAACGAGATGGTTGACCACCTCGGCGTTGTAAGCGGTCGAGGGAACCGTGACCGGCAGCCAGGTGGGCCCACGAAATCCAGGCTGGGAGATGGCTGCGGGCGTGGCCGTGACTTCAGCCGAAGACTTCACCTTCCATCCCGCCTGCAGCGTGAGCGGCGCCTGCGCCAGCCCCAACTGCGCCAGCGCCAGGCCCATCGCGAGAACGAAATGACGGCGAGAGGGCATAAGCCGCGCCCGCGGCTGCTTGTCGCTGGCGCGCGCTTCTATTCTACTCGCGGGACTTGCGTAACGAAATTGCGGCTACAGTCCTCCGCCCACCGGGGGGCCGGTTGGCGCCGGCGTTGGTAGCAGCCGCGGGGCAAACTGGCGCGGATTCCGCAGAAACAGTGCCGTTTCCGATTGCAGCCGTGACCATGTGGGCTCATCCGGCTGCTGTGCGAGTGAGGATCGCAACTGCTCCTGCAGCCGGAGCACACCGGCCCAGGCCGCGGAGGCGACTTCTGACGGGGCGCGATTGTCGGCGGCGAGATCCATCAGGCGCTCGGCCACCTCGACCTGCACCACGGCTTGCAGGCCATCGGCCACGGCCGGAGAGGGGAACGCCTCCCTGAGCAGCGCGTTAATGACATCGCTGGCCGAGAGATCGCTGCTGCCGGGCGACTCCTGCCGAATGGTCTCGAGCCTCTGCAGACGCTGCGGATCGAGCAGGCCGCCGACCACGATATCCGCAAGCGCGCGGGCGCCGTCGAAGGCATCGAACAGATAGCCCGATGAAGACCGGAAGCGCTCCCCGCGTTCGACCGCGTTGTTGGTTGCCAGCGGCGCCAATTCCAGCCAGAGCGCGGGCGGAATTTTCGTCTCCCGCGGCGCCAGCGCCGCCAGCTCGAGGCGTAGCGCCTCGCGCTGGCCGGCTTCGGGCCAAACCATGACCGGCTTTTGGCCGTCGCCGGCCAGTGCGGGCGGAATTTCCGCCCCCCCAATGACGTTGAGTGCGGCCAGCAGCCCGTACTGGTGGAACATGTAGACCAGCGCGAAGCGGTTGGCAAGAATCGAGTCGGGCTGCCCCGGCCGCAGCATCTGTGGGCCGAATTGCTTGAGCAGCGCGTCGCGCACCGGAACCACGGTTTTCAGCCACGTCACCGGATCGGTGCCATCGTCGTAGCTGTTCCAGCGGGCGTCCTGGCTGCTGCCCCAAACAATGCCCTTGGCGATCATTGTCTTGACCACCGCGGCATCCTGCGAGGCCGGGCCGTAGCCCCACTGAATGGCTACTTTGTCGTAGCTGCCCACATCCTGCATGTAGGCGTCGGAGAGGTCCGCGGTGCCGTCGGAGCGAATGCTCACCCGCGGCTCGAAATAATCCATCACCGAGCCCCGGCCGTAGGTCGAGGCCAGGAAGTTATGGGCAAGCCCGAGCACGTGCCCCATTTCGTGGCAGGCGAGCAGCGAGATGCGGCGCACCATGACTTGCTCTTCGCTAAGGCGCGGGTCCATGCCGTCCAGGCCGGCGAAGCTATCCAGGGCAGCATCCTCCACCCCGGCTTCGAGGCTTGAGGCGCTTCCGGGCGCCGGTTCGAGCGCGTTCCAGTAATGATGCATGGTGCGCATGCGATGCGAATCCAGCAGCACCACGGCGTGCAGCAGCTCGCCGGTGCGCGGGTCGGCCTGTCCCTGGCCCACCGACCAGCCCCGGCCTTCGCGGTTGGTCCACTGGATGGTCGAGTAGCGGAAATCGTTGGGATCGGCGCCCCGCGGCAGGTCTTTCACCACCAGCGCGTTGCGGAAGCCGGCTTGCTCGAAGGCGTGGTTCCACCAGAGCACGCCCGTGCGGATCGCTGAGCGCATGGGCTCGGGGATGGATTGATCCAAATAAAACGTAATCGGCTTGACCGGCTCGCTCAGCTCTGCGCCGGGGTCTTTTTTCTGCAGTCGCCAGCGGTCAATGACCTGCCGGACCAGGGGCTGATTGTAGGGCTGCGAGAAATCCTCAAACGTCTGGGTGAAATATCCGACCCGCGGATCGAACTCCCGCGGTGTATAGCCGGGCGGCGGCAGCTCGACGAACGATTGATGGACGGCGACGGTGACGATGCCGCGCGTGGCCGCGGTGGTGGCGCTGCCGTTGTCGGAGACAAACGTTAACAGGGCTTCGGTTTCCGTGTTTTGCGGAAACGAGCGGGTGTGGCTGGCGACCAGGGCGCTGCGGGCGGGATCGAGACGCCAGGTGGCTCCGCCGCCACCGCGGTTGGAGCCGGGCGTAGGCGGGCCGAACGCAGGACCGCTCAATTGGCGCGCTTCGCCGGTGGTGTCGGCGAGAATGAGCGGGTTGGCATTAACCACGAGCGTGCCGCCGCTGTCGGAAAGAATTGGCAGCGCGGCCAGGACGGCTTCAGGGAAGCTGTCGGCGACGGAATGCTTCAGTTCGGCGCTGCCCCGGGTGGCGCGGAAGCCGAGGTTGACCTGGATGACCAGGACCTTGTTGCCCGCGCGCTCGAAGCGGCACAACGTCGTCGGGCCGACGCTGCCGCGGTCACCGCCGCCGTGCAGTGAGCCCACTCCGGCGTCGAGACCGGTGAAGCGCAGGAACTCCTGCGAAAGGCGCTCGGCCGTAAGGGTGAATTCGACCTGATTGGTCCTGGTGTTCCAGGTGACGGGGATGAATTCGGCCTGGGCAGTTGCGAACGTGGTCGCAAGCAGGAAAATGAACGAATACAAAACGGTGCTGGGACATCTCATACTCATGGCATTGGCCTCCCGAGGCAGTCAGGCCACCATACCATTCCTGCCATGCGCAAGCGTATATATTTAGCCCTGCTGACGGCCTTGTTCCTGATCGCCGCGGCATGTAGCGCCCGCTCCAAGCCTTCGAGCCTGGAAACAAAGCTGGCCAACGTCGCCAAGGATGTGGTCATCCCGCTGGAGTCGCAAAACCTGAAAAACCCGACGCCCGATTCCGAGCTGACGGTGGCGCAAGGGCGGCAGATTTACATTGGCCACTGCGCTCTCTGCCACAGCCTGGACGGGCACGGACAGAATCCTCTTGGCCTTGCCATGTATCCGCCCGCCATGGATTTGACCTCACCTCACGTCCAGGGCTGGAAGGATGCCGAGCTGTACTGGATCATCAGCAACGGTATCCGCCTGACGGGGATGCCGGGCTGGAGCGGCATGCTCACCAGCGGCGACATCTGGAAGGTCACGCGCTTCATCCATGCCTTACCGAAATTGACCCCGGCGGAAACGACTCGGCTTGCGGCTCTGACCGCCCCCGCTCCGCTCGTCAGCCAGGGCGGAGCCGAGGGGTTCCCGCCCCGGCTGCCCTCGGGCGCGAGCAGCGGGCCGGGTGGCGCCGCCGCGCTGCGTGCCCGCGATGAGGCGATGATTGCCTACGGTAAGCGCATTCTGCACCAGGAGGATTGCGTGATGTGTCACACCTTCGACGGTCAGGGCGGCGTAGTCGGCCCCGACCTGAGCAACGAGGCGGCGCGCGGGCGCAGCGACGCCTGGCTGATCGGGCACTTCAAGGATCCCGCCAAGTACTCGCCCGGCACGGTCATGCCCGCGTTCGACAATTTAACCCCGTCGCAGTTGCAGGCGCTGGTGACTCTTCTCCAGCATGCGCGGAGCGCGCCGTCCGCCAAACCAAAGCAGTAAACTGGAAGCATGGAAGCACCGAACGTGGCAACTTCGAGTCGCCCTCAGCGCCATCGGGCGTCCGTTGCCGGCGAGCGGAACTCCGCTGCGCGGAGTTCCGGCCCGGCCACAGCCCGACCAGCGCCGGGGCCCCCAACGCGCTTGCGTGTTGGGGTGGTAAGGGGAGGGCGGCTCCAAAAAGAGGTGGCCATGCCAGAGCTGGATGGGTTGCGGATCGCGGGCCGGACCTTTGCCTCGCGCCTGCTGGTGGGAACCGGAAAATACCGCAGCTTTGAACAAACCGCCCGCTGCGTGGCGCTCAGCGGTGCCGCCATGGTGACCGTCGCAGTGCGCCGAGTCAACGTCACCGCGCGGGGCAAGGATAACCTGCTCGATTATCTCGATCTGTCACAGGTGGCGATTTTGCCCAACACCGCCGGATGCTATACCGCCGAAGAGGCCATCCGCACGGCTCGTCTGGCGCGCGAGGCGCTGGACAATCCCTGGATCAAGCTCGAGGTCATCGGCGATCGCCAGACGTTGTTCCCCGACACCGCGGCGCTGATCGAAGCCACCCGCGTGCTCGCCACAGAAGGCTTCATCGTCATGGCTTATACCAACGACGACATCGTCGCGGCGGAACGGCTGCTCGATGCTGGCGCGGCGGCGATCATGCCCCTGGCGGCGCCCATCGGCTCCGGGCTGGGATTGCAAAACGTGGCGACCCTGCGCATTCTCCGCGAGCGCATCACGACGGTGCCGCTGATCGTGGATGCCGGCGTGGGCTGTCCGTCGGATGCGGTGCGCGCCATGGAACTTGGCGCCGACGGCATCCTGATGAACACCGCCATCGCCGCCGCCCAGGACCCGGAGCAGATGGCGGTGGCGATGAAGTTGGCCGTCGAAGCTGGCCGCCGCGGATTTTCGGCCGGGCGCATGGCGACCAAGCTCTACGCCAGTGCCTCCTCGCCACTCGAAGGCGTCGTTCGCTAAGGCGAAAACGCCGGCTGCAGCTCACGCGCTAGCGGGGCAGCGCCGCCGCATGCGCGCCCGTGCGCGGCGGCACCGGATAGGTGTAGACGATCTCGCCCGGCTTGGTCAGGTGCAACTGCTCGCGCGCGATCGCTTCAATGCTATCCGGGTTTGTCTGCAGTTCGTGAACGCTGTGATTGAGCGCCCGGTTTTGCGTTTCGAGGGCCTGCAAATGCGCCTTGGTTTGCGCGTACTGGTGCTCCGTCCGCTGGAGCGCGCGCAGCCCGTTGTGGCCGAAAAACGCCTGGTGCGCCAGCCACAGCAGTGCTAGTGCCACCAGCGCCAGGCGGAGGACGTGACCGGCAGGGTTGCGGCGCTGGCGAGGGCCGGCGTGCTTGCGCAAAAGTTGCATAACGCGTTCAATCTACTCTAGGCACCGACTTTGCGGGCCACAATGGGGAGTACCCGCGTAGTACACAAGGAAGCCCATGTCAGACGCCATTTTAGTCCTTACCACCTGTGCCTCCGCCGAGGAAGCCGAGCGCATCTCGGCGGCGCTGCTCCAGCAGCGCCTGGTGGCCTGCGCCTCCATCGGGGCGCCCGTCACCTCCCGTTATCGCTGGCAGGGCAAGCTGGAAACTGAGGCGGAGGTCCCTCTCACGCTGAAAACCCGCCGCGACTGCTTCGAGCGCCTCGCCGCCGAAATTCAAAAACTGCACTCCTACGAGGTGCCGGAGATCGTAGCCGTGCCTGCGGTGGCGATCAGCGAAAGCTATCGGGAGTGGCTGGAGGCGAACACCAGCTGCTCGCCCATGGCTTAGAGCAAAACCAGCCCCGCTATCGCACGGCGGGACGCTCGGCTTGCGGCTTTGACATCACCGCGCTTCCGCTAGGCTTTGCGGCTCCAGCGCAGCACCGGCCGCCGGGCCGCAGCGACTTCGTCGAGCCGCCGGATTTTGGTGGTGTAGGGCGCGCCGGTGACCAGCCCCGGCTGCGTGCGCGCCTCTTCCGCGATCGCTTGCAGCGCGGCGATGAACTCGTCCATCTCCTCGCGGTTGACGCTTTCGGTGGGTTCGATCATGAGCGCGCCGCGCACCACCAGCGGGAACGAGACCGTGTAGGGGTGGAAGCCGTAGTCAATGAGCCGTTTGGCGATATCGCCGGTATGCACTCCCTGCGGCGTCTGCAGCGCGTCGCTGAGCACGACTTCATGCATCGAGGGCGTCGGGTAGGGAAGCGCGTAGTCCCCCTCCAGCTTCTTGCGGATGTAGTTGGCGTTGAGCACCGCGTCCTCGGTCGTCTGCTTCAGGCCATCGCAGCCATTGGCCATGATGTAGGCCAGCGCCCGCGTGAACATGCCGAAGTTGCCGTAAAACGCCCGCACCCGTCCGATCGAGTGCGGGCGTTCGTAGTCGAGCGCAGGTTCGCCATCGGCGCGGCGCGTCAGCACCGGGATCGGCAGATAGGGCTCCAGCTCGCGCTTCACCGCTACCGGTCCGGCGCCCGGGCCGCCCCCGCCGTGCGGCGTCGAGAAAGTCTTGTGCAGGTTCAGGTGCATCACGTCCACGCCGAAATCGCCCGGCCGCGCCCGCCCCACGAGGGCGTTCATGTTGGCGCCATCCATGTAGAGCAGGCCGCCGCGCTCGTGCACCAGATCGGCGATGCGATGGATATCCTCCTCGAAAATGCCCAGCGTGTTGGGATTGGTGAGCATCAGCGCCGCCACCTCACTGGTCATCTGCTGATCCAGCGCGGCCATGTCCACCGTCCCCCCGCGGTTGGATTTGAGGTTTTCCACCTCATAGCCGGCGGTGGCCGCAGTGGCGGGATTGGTGCCGTGGGCGGAGTCGGGAATCAGGATTTTTCGCCGCGCGTCGCCGCGCGCCGCCAGCGTCTCGCGCACCAGCAGGATGCCGGTGAGTTCGCCTTGCGCGCCCGCGGCCGGCTGCAGCGTGATCGCATCCATGCCGGTGATTTCGAGCAGATACTGCGACAGCAGCGCCATCACCCGCAGCGCGCCGCGCGCCAGCCCCTCCGGCTGCAGCGGATGGCCGTCGCCCAGCCCTTCCAGCCGCGTGACCGCCTCGTTGACGCGGGCGTTGTACTTCATCGTGCACGAGCCCAGCGGATACATGCCCGTGTCCACGCCGTAGTTCCAGGTGCTCAGGCGAGTGTAGTGGCGGATGACCTCAAGCTCGCTCAGCTCGGGAAAATCGGCAATCTCCTGGCGGTCGGCCGCGGTCTCGACCGCCGGCACGTCCAGCTCAGGAAGCTGATAGCCGCGCTTGCCCGGCGACGAGACCTCAAACAGCAGCTTCTCGTTTTGCACCAGGTGGCGCGCTGCCCGCGGGCCTGCGGGACGGGACAATTCGGATTGGGGTTTTGCGGCGGAGTCAGGCATGGCTACTGAGCAGGGCGGCGAGACGGTCGAGCCGTTCGCGGGGAATGGTTTCGGTGGCGCACACCAGCAGGACTTCACCCAGTTCGGGATATTCGCGCCGCAGCGGCAGGCCGGGAATCAGCTTTTCCCGCCACAACGCCGGCTCCAGATCGCCCAGCCGGCGCGGCAGCTTGACCACGAACTCGTGGAAGCGCGGGCCCGGGAAAAGTACTTCCAGGCCGGCCCGCTCGCAGGCTTGCGCCAGATACGCCGCCTTGGCCAGATTCTGCTGCGCCAGCTCGCGCAGCCCCTGCTTGCCGTAGCTGGCCATGAAGATGCTGGCCATGAGCGCACACAGCGCTTGGTTGGTGCAAATGTTCGAGGTCGCCTTTTCGCGCCGGATGTGCTGCTCGCGCGTCGAGAGCGTGAGCACGAAGCCGCGCCGCCCCTCGCTGTCGCGGGCCTCGCCCACCAACCGGCCCGGCAGGTGGCGCACGAATTTCTCCCGGCTCGCCAGAATGCCCGCATACGGCCCGCCAAACCCTGCCGGAATGCCAAACCCCTGCAGCTCCAGGGCCACAATGTCGGCCGCCGCCGGCGGCGGCAGCAGACCCAGCGAAACCGGCTCGGCGATCACGGCGATCAGCAGGGCCCCTTGGGCGTGGGCAATTGCCGCCGCTCGCTCCCAGTCTTCGAGCGTGCCGAAAAAGTTTGGGCTCTGCACCGCGACCGCCGCGGTTTGGCCATTCACGGCCGCCCGCAACCCCTCCTCGTCCAGCCGTCCATCCGGGCGATAGCCGGCTTCGCGGATCGGCAGCGCGCGGTTTTTGGTGAGCGTCGCTAGCACCTGCCGGTACTGCGGATGCACGGTGCGCGCCACCACCAGCCCGCTGCGGCCGGTCACGCGCGCCGCCATCATGCAGGCCTCGTTCATGGCCGTCGAGCCGTCGTACATGCCTGCGTTGGCGACTTCCTGGCCCGTGAGCTGGCAGACCATCGTTTGAAACTCGAAGATGGACTGCAGCGTGCCCTGGCTGATTTCCGCCTGATAGGGCGTATAGGCGGTGAGCCACTCTCCCCGGCCCGCCAGCATGTCCACGTGCGTGGGCCGGAAATGATGATACGCGCCGGCGCCCAGAAACGACGTGAACCCGGGCGCGTTGTCGCGCGCCGCCTGCTGGAACCAGCCCAGGATATCGGCCTCGGAGCGGCCGGGCGGAATCGCTAGCGGCCGCTGGAGGCGGCAGTACTCGGGAATATGGCGGAACAACTCCTCCACCGAGGCGAGGCCCAACTCCTCCAGCATCGAGCGCCGGATCGGATCCGAGGTCGGAAGATAGCGCACTTACTGCGTTGCCTCCGCTTCGGCGACGAACTTCTCGTACGCGGCCGCATCCATCAGCTTGCTGGCTTGGCCGGGATCGCTCAGTTCCACCTCGACCATCCAGGCGGCGCCATGCGGGTCCTGATTGACCAACTCCGGCGTTTTCGCCAGCTTTTCGTTGACCGCCACTACTTTGCCGCCCACCGGCGCAAACACCTCCGAAACCGCCTTCACGGATTCCACCGTGCCCAGCGATTCGCCTGCCTTCAACTCCGCCCCTACGGCGGGCAACTCCACGAATACAATGTCGCCCAACTGATGCTGCGCAAAATCGGAAATGCCAATTTTGGCAGTCTTGCCGCTGGACGCAACCCATTCATGTTCTTTGGTATAACGATAATTGCTTGGGTATGCCATGATCTTCCTTTTCGCCCTCAACGCACGCGCTTGTAGAACGGCAGCGGGACCAGCTTTGCACGCACGGCGCGGGCGCGGATTTGGATTTCGATTTCGGCGCCCGGCTCCGCCAGTGCCACCGGCATGTAGGCCATGCCGATCTGGCGGTTCTGGCCCGGAACGGGTCCACCACTGGTGACGCGCCCCACCGGCTGGCCGTGGTGCAGCACCGGGTAGCCTTCGCGGCCGATGCCGGGCTCAATCATCTCGAAGCCCACCAGCTTGCGCTGGATGCCCGCCTGCGCCTGCTGCTCGATGACCGCTTTACCCAGGAACTCCCGCTTGTCGAGCTTGGTGATCCAGCCCAGGCCGGCTTCCAGCGGCGTTGTGGTCTCGTCAATTTCGTGACCGTAGAGGGCCATGCCGGCCTCCAGGCGCAGCGTGTTGCGCGCCCCTAGGCCGCAGGCCATGATGCCTTCGCTGCGGCCGGCCTCCAGCAGCCCCGTCCAGACGTTTTCAGAATGCTCGGGATCGAAGTACAGCTCGAAGCCGTCTTCGCCGGTGTAGCCGGTGCGTGCGATGATGCACTCCACCTCCATTACCTTGCCGATCGTGAACCAGTAATACTTGATCGGCGCCAGCGCAATTGAGGTGAGCGGCTGAAGGATACGTAGCGTGGCCGGCCCCTGAAGCGCAAGCTGGGTATAGCCATCGCTGATGTTGTCCACCTGCGCCCGGAAGTGGTTCTGGGCACGGATGTAGTCGTAGTCCTTGTCGCAGTTGGAGGCGTTCACCACCAGCCAGTAGTGATCGTCGGTGAACTTGTGCACCAGCAGGTCGTCCACGAACGTACCCTGAGCCGTCATCAAACCGCTGTATTGCGCCTGGTCGAGGTTGAGGCGGGCCGCATCGTTCGAGGTGACGTGCTGGATGAGTTCGAGCGCCGCGGGTCCGCGCACCGCCAGCTCGCCCATGTGGCTGACGTCGAACAATCCCGCGCGCTCGCGCACGGCGCGGTGTTCGGGAATGATGCCGCTGTACTCCACCGGCATGTCCCAGCCGCCGAATTCAACCATCTTGCCGCCCATCTGGCGATGGATGGCGTTCAGGGCCGTGCGGCGGAGCGGGGCTGTGGTTGCGGGCGTGTCGCTCAATCGTCCTCCAAGCGGAATTTGTACGTTAGCATGGAGCGTGGCTCCGTTTCCAGAGCACGCCCTGGCGACCCCGGCGGGAACCGCCGCTTATGCGGCCCGTTTCCCCCAGTTCGGCCCCACCCTCCATTTTCGCAAACTTCGCCTTGCTGCGCTGGCAGCGTCATGCCTTGTTTCCTCCTTGGGCATCGGCACCTACCTCGGCGCTCCCGACGACGCCACCGATGAGGCCTACGCGGCCGCTCTGGCAGCGGCGCTGGCGGGCGGCATCAACCTCGTTGATACCGCCATCAACTACCGGAATCAGCGCAGCGAGCTGGTGATTGGCCGGGTGCTGCGCCGCCAAAACGTGCCGCGGCAGGAGGTTTTCATCTGCTCCAAGGCGGGCTTCCTGCCTGCGGGCGCACCCCTGCCGCCCGGCCTGATCCGCCCGGGCGAGCTGGCGGGCGGCGGCCACTGCATGGCGCCGGTGTTTCTGGCGCATCAGTTGCAAGCCAGCCTCGATAATCTGGGCCTCGACGCCCTCGACGTGTTCTACCTCCACAATCCCGAAACCCAGCAGGCCGAACTCAGCCGCGAGGAGTTTTACCGCCGCGTGCGGCTGGCCTTCGAGCTGTGCGAAAAGCAGGCGGTTCAGGGGCGTATCCGCGCCTACGGCCTGGCCACCTGGAACGGCCTGCGTGTGCCTCCCGACGCGGTCGATTACCTCGACTTGAACCGCATGGTGGCCATTGCACGTGAACTGGCGGGGGACGAGCATCATTTCCGCTTTGTGCAGATGCCCTACAACCTGGCCATGCCCGAGGCCTATACGCTGCTCAACCAAACCGTGGACAAGCCGCCCTATGTTTCCACCCTCAACGCGGCATTTCGGCTGGGCCTGCATGTGATCGCCTCGGCCAGCTTAATGAACGGCCGGTTGCTGCCCCTGCCCGGCGACGTGCGCGCCCATCTGCAGCCTTATTTGCCGCCCGCCGACAGTGACGCCGAGCTGGCGCTGCAGTTTGTACGCTCCACCGCCGGCGTCACGGCGGCGCTGGTCGGCATGGCCAATCCCGCTCACGTGGCCGCCAACCTGCACGCCGCCAGCGTCGCTCCCGCGGCGCCCGCCCGAATCGGCAAGCTGTTGCAACAATAACCAGGCCAAACGGACCGGCCGCCACCAGCAGCTCGCGCGGGGCGCGCGCCGCAATTTGCCCCGCGCAGTTCAAGCAGCGCCAAGCAGCCGCGCTGGGGCCCGCGCCAACAACGTAGCGCAGCGTCGGGTTGGGGCCTGGGGCCCCCAACCCGACGCGAGCATAAGCGGGGCGCGCGGCGCAGCCGCGCTGGGGCCCGCGCCAACATTAGCTCGCCAAAGAGGAAATTCTCTTCCCGCTATGTGCAAACGTTTGCGCATTCAGGGAGAGCGCCCGCTTGGAGCGCCCGGCTCCTGACGCTGCCAGCGCCTGCTCGGAATCACCGGCGAGTAACGCGGTTCGTATCCGCTGGGCCAATCCAGGCCGCAACCGCTTCTCCAGCAAGAACTTGCCCGGTGATATCACGGTTACCTGTCGGCCATTCACTCGTGAGACGTCCGACGCCCCGTTGGGCGCCCTCTGGCTACGCTCTTGCGGGCTTGTGTCGCGCAGGGAGCCTGCGGCACCGGGTGAGAAAGGCTCCCGAGATTGTCTCAGGAGATGGCATATGCGAATTCGTTCCATTGCGTTGGCGCTCGGGACTTGGCTGCTGGCTGCGGTCGCTGCCAGCGCCGGCCCAATCGCCTTGGGCAATTTGTCCTTCAGTGTGGTCATCCCTTCGGGTGCGACGCCAGGTGTGGCGTCATTCACGATCATGAACCTGACCGGCCCGGCTTGGGAGATGCCGACGGGCTATCCGGTCAGCAACGAGATTGATTTCACCAACGCCGAGCTCGTGGTGCAGCTCTCTACCGGCAGTCAAATTGTCAATCTCGGCACGATTACACCGGGCATCGTGGACGATACCGTCAACTCAGACCTCGACTTCTCTCTTGCCAGCCCACCGCTTTCGGCCACCTTTACCGCCGACCTGCAGGGACTGCCTCTTGTCCTCGACAGCTCCGTCGGTGGCGGCAGCGTAAACGTGGATTCATTTCTCTCGACGACCCTGACCGACTCGGGCGGTTCCATTCAGGACGGCGACAACGCGGACCTCACGGTAACACCGGAAGCCCCGGGCGCGGTGCCGGAGCCCGCTCCGATACTGCTGTTGGCCTCCGGCCTGCTGCTGTTGGCGGGCTGGCGGCGGCGTGCTGCCTGCGCGGCATAGCAATAGATCGGGCCTCACAAATACGGCCGAAAACAGTTTGCATACGAGGGAATTGGCATGACAACCATGGATTCGCTGGTCAAGGGTAGGAGCCTGAAATTTGCCGCGGCGATTGCCGCTGTGGCAACTACGTTCGCAATGGGTGCGGCAGCACAAACTGTGCCCGTGCGTCTGCAACCCGTGACTTCTCCCGCGGCGGCGCAAGCCGGGGTGACCACGGTCAGCGTGACCGGCTCCAACTTCCCCACCGGAACGATAACCGCCGGCGGATCTTCCGTCACCGTTGCATGCGCTGCGGGATCGGCGACGGCCGCTGCCAGCCGTGTGCTCAGCCTGGCGGGCAGCACCAAACGCGTCTATTTCACCGTGCCGGCCTCGCTCGCTCCCGCCTCACCGCAGACCTGCCAGGTCTCCATAAGCGGTGCCGCCAGCGGCGGTACAAGCTTTGCCAGCACGAATTCCGCCTCCCTGGCGCTCAATCCCGCGGCCATGGTCTCGCTCTCGCCTGCGGAGGGCACGGCCGGCGCGACCCTCACCGTCGCCTTCACTGGCACGTACACCAGCTTTGTCCAAGGCTCCACTGCCGCCAGCTTCGGGAGCGGTATCCAGGTCGCCGGAGCCGATGATGGCGCCTTTGGCCCGCTCACCGTCACCGGCGACACGAGCGCCAGCGCCTCGATCACGATTGATTCCTCCGCCGCGCCCGGACTTTACACCCTGACCATCGCCACTGGAATCCAGACGGCAACGGCGAGTTTTACCGTGAACCCGCCGGCCAATAGTGCGCCCACCGCGGTCATCAACGGCCCTTACTCCGGCACTGCCGGCCAAGCAGTGAGCTTTTCCGCGGCCGGATCCACCGACTCCGATGGCGACACGCTCACCGATTTCTGGAGTTTTGGAGATGGCGCCCAGGGCAGCGGACCTTCGCCCAGCCACACCTACGCGACCGGTGGCGATTACACCGTCACGTTGACCGTCGATGACGGCCACGGGAATCAAATCTCGGCGACTGCCACCGCCGTTATCGCCGACATGGCGCCGGCAGCCAACGCCGGCCCGCCCCAGACGTCCGCGGTCGGCGTATCCGTCCTGCTCGATGGCAGCGGCTCCACCGGCAACAATCTCAGCTATCAGTGGAGTTTCCTCAGCCTCCCCTCCGGCAGCCTTGCGCAATTGCAAAACCCCTCCAGCGTCCACGCCAGCTTCACGCCGGACGTTTTCGGCGCCTATCAAGTTCAGCTCAAGGCCACCGACACCGCCACCAGCGCTTTCTCCACCGCCACCGTCCTCATCTCCGGTAACACTCCCCCGGTTGCCAAAATTGTGGTCAACCCCGTAGCGTCACCCAACACCAAAGTGGTGCTCGACGGCAGCCAGTCCAACGATCCGGATGGCGATACGCTGACGTTCGGTTGGCAGATCACTGGGCCCGGGAACCCCACGCTCGACTCCACCGATCCAGTACACCCCAGCTTCGTCGTCCCCCAAACCGGCGCCTACGCCGTCACGCTCACCGTAACCGACACCGACAACCTGTCTTCCCAGACCCAGGTCACCATCAGCAGTCAGGCGCCGCCGGTGGCCAAACCCGCCGCCGACGTTCAGGTCGTTGCGCCGCCAACCTTGGTGCAACTGGATGGAGCCGACTCAACCGACCCCAACGGCCTCTCGATCACCGGCTACGCCTGGTCGCTCACCCTGCCCCCCGGCAGCTCGGCGCAGCTGCAGAATGCCACCACGGCTCAGCCCGCCTTTACCGCCGACATCGCCGGTACCTACGTCGCCCAGCTCGTCGTGACCGATAGCGCCGGCCTCGTCAGCCTCCCGCAGACGGTCGAAATCACCAGCGAGCCCCGCCCCATCGCCCTGCCCGGCGCCGAGCAGTTGGTTACACCGGGCGTAGCGGTTCACCTGGACGGCAGCGGCTCGACCAGTCCATCCGGCCATGTGCCGCTCACCTATCAGTGGTCGTTCACGTTCGTGCCTCCCGGCAGCTCTATCACCAACGCCAGCCTGACTGGCGCCACGAGCGCGCAGCCGGCCTTCACGCCCGATTGGAATGGCACCTATACCCTGCAATTGATCGTCACCGATAGCCTCGGCTTGGCCAGCTTGCCAGCGACGGTCAATGTGACCCAGAACACGCGACCGGTGGCCAAGGCCACCGCGATGCCGGCCGTCATCACTCCCGGAACTCTGGTGCAGCTTGACGGTAGCGGATCCACGGACGCCGACAGTGACTCGCTGACCTACCAATGGACGCTCACTACGCCCGCCGCCAGCACCACCGCCAGGCTCTCCAGCGCGACCGCGATCGCGCCCACATTTACTTCCGATGTGACTGGAACCTACACCGCGCAGTTGACCGTGACCGACAGTTTCGGCCTGAGCGATTCTGCCACCGTCACGGTGGGTTCGGAGCAGCCTCCGGTCGCCAATGCGGGATCGCCGCAAGCCGTTCCCGTGGGCGCTACGGTTACCCTCGATGGCAGTAAGTCGCGAGATCCGCAAGACGAATCTCTGAGCTACGCTTGGAGCTTCACCCAGTGGCCCAACAGCGGCTCCCAGCCTGCGCCTGCGCTGATTGGCCCGGCGGCGGTCAACCCCACCTTTACCGCCAGCCAGCAGGGCCTGTACATCGCGCAGTTGGTGGTCACCAATGCCGATGGCCTCAAGAGCGCCCCCTCCACGGTTACCATCAACGGCGATGCCGCACCCACTGCGAACGCTGGTGCTGCGCAAAGCGTCAGCCCGGGCGCTACCGTGCATCTGGATGGCACCGGATCCACTGACCCCAACGGCTTGTCCCTTACCTTTCAGTGGAGCGTGCTGAGCTGGCCGCCTGCCAACACGCCACCCGCGCCCGCCCTCTCCGATCCTGCAAGTTCCTCGCCCACCTTCATCGCTGCGGTTGCGGGCCAGGTCCAGTTGCAACTCATTGTCAGCGATGGTGTGCTGAGCAGCACGCCGCAGACGGTGTTGATCACCGCCGCATATCCCGCGCCGGTTGCGGGCATCGTGGTCACCCCCGGCAACAACGTGACCGTCAACACGCCGGTTAGCCTCGATGGCTCCCGCTCGACCGGTAACGGCCTCAGCTCCACCTGGGCCTTCGTGCTGCCACTGCCGGCAGGCAGCGCCGCCACCATCACCAACGCCACCAGCTCCCAGGCCAGCTTCACTCCCGACGTTGCTGGCAGCTACACCGTGCAGCTCACGGTGACCGACTCCAGCTCGCAGACCAGCACGGCTCAGGTGACGATCACGGCGGCCGCTCCCGCCCTGACGCTCACGCTCGCCAGTCCCCTGGTAGCGGGCAATCGTGTCGACGAAGCCACCGTGACTGCTCCAGCCGCCGCGCCCGCCGGCGGCTTGGTCGTCAATATTGCCTCCAGTGTTGCCGGCGTGGTCACCGCACCCGCCTCGGTGACAGTTCCGGCAGGGCAGACTTCTGTCCAGTTTGCCGTGACCGGCGCCGCGCCCGGCAACACCAGCCTTACCGCCAGCGCTCCTGGGTACAGCGACAGCGCCCCCGCCGCGGTCACGGTTTCAGGGTCTGTGATTAGCTTGGCCAACAACCTCGTCCTGGCGCCAGGTCAGACCAGCAGCATTGCCCTGAGCCTCAGTGCCCCGGCGCCTGCCGGCGCCCTGACGATTACCTTGACCAGCGATCAAACTGGAATTGCCACCGTCGTGGGAACGGCGACGGTTCCGGCTGGGAGCGAAACGCCCGCCGCTAACCCACAGGTTACCGGCGTGAACATCGGTACGGCGTACATCACCGCATCCGCACCCGGCTACGCGCCCGATACCGAGCCGGTGCAAGTCACCCTCGCCGCCGCTCTCAGCCCTGGCACCGTATCGCTGCCGGCCTCGAACTCTACCTCGGTCACGATATCGCTGAGCTCCGGCGCCAATCCGGCGGTGGCCCCCGCGGGCGGTGTCACCTTTACGCTCGCAACCGATAGTGTCGCCATTGCCACCGTGCCCAGTTCGGTCACGATCCTCCAGGGTCAGGTCTCAGCGACCTTCACTCTCAATGGCATCGCCCAGGGTACCACGCTGCTGCGCGCTGACGCTCCAGGTATCTCTGAGGCCACCGCCACGGTTCACGTCGGCGCGGCGCCCGCGATCAATGTCGGTGGCAGCGCAATTTTGGGACAGAGTTTGCAGAGTAATACGGAGTTTTACCTGAGCGCCGCGCCGCCGGCGGGGACGGCGTCGGTGCCGGTGACGGTGGCGGTCAACTCCGGGGGAACAAACTGCAACGGTTGCCTGCTG
>JBOGKQ010000009.1:26679-114190 GCA_050747905.1 Terriglobales bacterium
CCCGGGAGTGGGGCCGTTTTCGATCCCGCTGGTGCTGGGGCCGGCTGGCACCAGCGTGGGCACACTGAGCGCCAGCTCGGTGAGTATTGCCGCGGGGCAATACTACGCCCAAGCGCAGTTCACGCCGGCCAACGCCGGCACGGCGACGGTCTCGATTGCCCAGCCTTCAGGCTTTACCACGCCGTCCAGTCCAACCAACGTGCAGGTCTCCTACACCGTGATCGCGCAGCCGATCAATGTCGGTGGCAGCGCAACTTTGGGACAGAGTTTGCAGAGTAATACGGAGTTTTACCTGAGCGCCGCGCCGCCGGCGGGGACGGCGTCGGTGCCGGTGACGGTGGCGGTCAACTCCGGGGGAACAAACTGCAACGGTTGCCTGCTGATCGCTTCCAGCGCGACCGACACGGGTTCGGCCTCGCTGACCTATAATCTGACTTCCAATTTTACCAGCGGTCGGACGATTTATCTAAACGGCGTAGCGACGGGAACAACGTCGCTGATGGTGTCGGCGCCAGGGTATGCGACGGCAACGATTGCGGTGACGGTGTACAACAGCGGCTTCATCATAGTCGGCGGAAGCAGTTCGGTGGGCACGTTTGCCGGGCCGCAGGCGTTCACCGTCTATACGTCAACGCTGAATGCCGCAGGCAACCCCTTGCTCAATGAGCAGCCGGTGCGCCCGGGAGTGGGGCCGTTTTCGATCCCGCTGGTGCTGGGGCCGGCTGGCACCAGCGTGGGCACACTGAGCGCCAGCTCGGTGAGTATTGCCGCGGGGCAATACTACGCCCAAGCGCAGTTCACGCCGCAGGCGGTGGGCGCCGCGACGGTCTCGATTACCCAGCCTTCAGGCTTTACCACACCGTCCAGTCCAACCAACGTGCAGATCTCCTACACCGTGGTGGTGCCCGCCATCAACGTCTCCTCCAGCCTCACTGTTGCCGCTGGGAGCTCGGCAAACATTAACGTGTACCTGTCCGAGGTACCGCCGAACTCGGTGGCCATCACCTTAACCGTCGCCAGCCCGGGTACCGCGCTGCTGAGCACTACGGCAACCGGAAACGGCAGCAGCACCCTGTCCATTCCGAACGTTAACAGTGTAGGCGCGCAGTCTTTCTATGTGCAGGGTGTAACCGCCGGCACCACGCTGATCACGGTCACCGCTCCGGGCTTCGCCGATGCCACGATTGCGGTTACCGTGCACTAAGCGGCGCTCGCCACTTAGGGCACGCAGCAGGGCCCTAACCGGTCCCGGCCGTTGGAAATGGCTGACCGAGCCCGACCGGCCGAGGACGAAGCTCCGCGCCGCCTATCACCCCGCTCTGCTCCGCGCCATTCAGGGCAGCAGCAGCCGCGCCGCGAACAAATCCGCATAGCTGCGCGTAAGCGATACCAGCAGGGTGCCGTCGGGTGCAAATCCGCTGAACCCGCAGCGATGCACTCCGCTGTTGATCACGGCACTGAAATCGGTGACCCGCTCCGGCGCCGTCCCGCCCGGGTGGTAACGGTACAGGGGCTCACCCGGCGCCAGCAGGTCCTGATAGTACAGGTAGCCGTCGTGTGACCACAGGGCGTCCCCAAACGCGTTGCCGCGCGCGATCGTTTGCCAGCGCCGGGCCGCCAGGTCATAGAGTTTCACGCTGTGTTGGTCCGAAGCCACCGCCGCCAGCCAGCGCCCATTGGGCGACCAATCGGCGTTGCCATAAAGATCGGAACCTGGCACAATTTGCTTCCGGCCTGCGCGGACGATGGCGATTTCGTCTATGCCACTCCTGGGTCCGCTCAGCGGCGTGAATGCCATGACCATCTCTTGCCCGTCGGGGGACCAGTTGGCCATCCCCTCGGAGGCGTTGCGCGCCGCCAGCACGGGCACCGAGGGGCCGCCCCGCGCGGCCACTTTCAGGATTTGCGTCGGGTGGTTGCCCCGGATGGCGGTGTAGGCGATCCACTGCCCGTCCGGAGACCAGCGGGGAAACGCCACCGCCGTTCCTGCTGGCGAAAGGTGGCGGAAGTTGCTGGCGTGTTCTTGCGCGTTCACGTCCGCTGCCCACAGCGACTGGTCGCGCGTGTCCACATAAGCGAGCTGGCGGCCGTCATTGGAGTAGCTCACATGGATGGCGAACCGTTCGGGAAGCAGCACCAGGACTTGGGCGGTAGCAGGACGATAGCGCGCCGTATCCTCATGCCATTCCTGCTGGTAGAAGATGACCTGGCGGCGCCCATAGCGGGTGAACGCGCCCCAGCTCGAGCGCGGCTGAAACGTGAGCTGATGCGGCTGGGTCCGCAGCCACGGCCACAACCGCCCCGGCCACCTCGCCAGTTGCTGCGCCCACAGATTCCAGATGCCGTCACGTTGCACGCTGTACAGAAAATACTGCCCGTTCCGCGTCCAGGCGCCGCAGCAGATCGGGTTCGCCCCGGCCAGCACGCGGCGCGCGCCTCCCCCCGGCCGCCATTCCCAGATCGCCGGGATTCCCTGCGCGGTGTAAGCGGTGAAACGCAACTGCCTCCCGTCGGGCGACCACGCCAGCCAGTCCGGGGTGCTGGGCAGCGTGGCCAGCAATTGCGCGCGGCTGCCGTCGGCCTCCGCCTGCCAGAGCCGGTTCTGAAACGAGTAAACCACACCCTTTCCGTCCGGCGTCCACAGCGCGTCCAGGGCCCGCACTCCGCCCACCTGAACCGGTGTGCCTCCGGCCGCGGATTCGCGCCACACCAAGGCCGCTTCGCCGCGTTGCGTAAAACTGCCCAGCAGCCACTTGGTGCCGTCTTGCGATACGTCGAACAGCCGGGTCGAGGTGAACGGTACCGCCACCGGTTCGGCATCGGCGGCCCGACCGTCGCTGCGCATGAGCTGCCAGGCGCCGCCTGTCCGGTCCAGATAGTACAGCAGCCGGCCATCAGTGGCCGGGCGCGCCGGCAGGTCCAGCCCGCCGTCGGTGGTTATCGCCCGCATGTCCAGTACCCGCGGCAGTGGCTGCAGCGCCAACCAGAGCCAGCCGCTTACTACCCAGGCAGCCAGGAGCGCTGCCACCACCAGGGCCCAAGACCACCCGCCTCTTGCCACTCCTTCTCTTGCCGGTGCTGATGGGATGAGCGCCGCGACTGGCTCGCTCGCAGCCACCAATTCCACGGCGGCAATGAAGCGGTAGCCCTGGCCGGTGATCGTCGCGATATAGGTCGGGTCGGCGTCGCTGTCATGCAGCAGTTGCCTCAGTCGCCGCATGGCGCTGTTAATGCCGTGCTCGAAATCCACATGGGTTTCGGGCGGCCACAGCTCTTCCCGCACCTCCTGCCGGCTGACCAGTTGACCCGCGCGCTCTACCAACACCCGCAGCAGCCGCAAGGTCTGCGCCGTCGTCGGCAGCAGCTTGCCGTTTTCGCGCAGTTCGCTGGCTTCCCGGTCGAATTCAAACGGCCCGAAGCGATGGCGACGGCGAAGTTGCGAAGGCGCAGCCATAGAGATCTGCCTCAGTGAAGGCAGCAGGCAGTACTATACTGCATTCCCCTTTCGACACGCGACGCGGGCCGAGTCGCGAGCCTGCGAGCGCGAGCGCAGCCCCAGCGCCGGAGTTCCCTATTGCTCGCGGGGTCGCGCCGCTTCGCACCCTGGGGCCCGCGCCAACACTTCGCCCCGCTCCGCATAAACCGTGCAACCCAAGCTAAACTGAGGAGGTAGCCACGATCGGCTCGCGGACAACCACCAATGCTCCTGAAAAAAGAACGCCTATTCACCCCCGGCCCCACCGCCCTGCTGCCGCAGGCGCAGGCGGCCATGGCGGCCATGGCCCTGCATCACCGCACCCAGGAATTCCGCGCGGTGGTGAAATCCACGCTGCAGAAACTGCAGACCTTTCTGGGTACCAGAAATGATGTCATCCTGCTGACCTGTTCCGGTAGCGGCGCCATGGAAGCAGCCGTGACCAACCTGGTGTCTCCCGGTGAGCGCGTGCTGGTGCTGTCGGCGGGCAAGTTTGGCGAGCGCTGGCAGAAGTTGGCCAAGGCGTACGGCTGCACCGTGGATCTGGTGCAGAAGCCGTACGGCGAAAGCTTCGGCGCCGCCGAGGTCAAGGGCCGCCTGAGCGGCGCCAACGCCCCGCGCGTCCTCATGGTGCAGGCCAGCGAGTCCTCCACCGGTTGCAAGCACGACATCGCCGCCATCGCCCGCGCCGCGCGCTCGGAGAACCCGAACCTGCTGCTGCTGGTGGACGGCATCACCGGCGTGGGCACGCAGCAGCTCGACATGGACGCTTGGGATCTCGATATCCTGGTGGGCGGCTCCCAAAAGGCCGTGATGATGGCCCCCGGGCTGGCCTATCTGGCCGTCAGTGAGCGCGCCTGGGGAGCGATGGCCGAGGCCAAGGCGCCGCGCTTCTATTTCGACCTGCGTAACGAGCGCCGATCCCAGGCCAACAGCGAAACCTGCTTCACGCCCGCCATCGGGCTCGTGGCCGCGCTGCACGCCGCCTTGGACTACATCGAGGGCATGGGCGGCTGTCCCGCGCTGATTGTCAACGCCGAGACGCTGGCCGCAGCCACCCGCGCCGCGCTGGAGGCGCTCGGGCTGCAGCGCTTCGGCAACGGTCTGCCCTCGGGCGCGCTCACCGCCATTGCCATGCCCGAAGGCCTCGATTCGGGCCTCGTGATCAAGGCGCTGCGCGAACAGTTCGGCACTGTGGTCGCCAACGGCCAGGGCGAAATGAAAGGGCATATGATCCGCATCGCCCACCTCGGCTATTACGATTTCGCCGAAACCCTTTCCGTGCTGGCGCAGTTGGAAATTGTTCTGGCGCAGGTGGGCAAGCTCGACGCCGCCAGGCTGGGCGCAGGTGTGCGCGCCGCCCAGACCTATTATTTGGCTCAGCACAAGGCCGTCGGCGCGAAGGCGTAACGCATATGAAAGTCGTCGTTCCCGAGAAAATCTCCGCGCCCGGTCTGAAGGTGTTCACCGACGCCGGCTTCGAGGTGGTGCAACTCCTGCCCGCTTCCGCCGCCAACGGGGAGCTGGCGCGCGCCCTTGCCGACGCCGACGCCTTGGTGGTGCGCTCGGCGGTGCAGGTCACCCCCGACCTGATCGCTGCCGCGCCCCGCCTGCGCGTCATCGGCCGCGCGGGCGTGGGCGTGGACAACGTCAATGTTGCCGCCGCCAGCGCTCGCAAGATCGTGGTCATGAACACGCCCGGCGGTAGTTCGGTGGCCGTCGCCGAGTTGGCGCTGGGCCTGATGCTGGCGCTGGCGCGCCATATCCCCCGCGCCGACGCCACCATGCACGCCGGCAAATGGGAGAAAAAGGCGCTGGAAGGCACCGAGCTCATGGGCAAAACCCTCGGTCTGGTCGGCTGCGGGCGCATCGCGCTGGCGGTGGGCCAGCGCGCGGCGGCGTTCGGCATGCGGCTGCTGGCCTACGACCCCGCCCAGCCCATGCAGGCCGCCCGCCAGTCCGGTATCGAGCTGGTGGACTGGCCCCAGTTGCTGGCGCGCTCCGATTACCTCAGCCTGCACCTCTCGCTCACCGGCAGCTCCCGCAACCTGCTCAACGACGCCGCCTTCGCCGCCATGAAACCGGGCGTGCGCGTCGTCAATTGCGCCCGCGGTGAAGTGATTGACGAAGACGCGCTCCTGCGGGCGCTGGCCTCGGGCCAGGTCGCCGGCGCCGCCCTCGACGTCTACCGCAAAGAGCCCCCCCCGCCCGATGCTCCCCTGCTGCACGACGAGCGCATCCTGGCCATGCCCCACATCGGCGCCTCCACCCGCGAAGCTCAGGAGCGCGTCGGCATCGCCATCGCCGAACAAATCCGCGACTTCCTCCTCGCCGGCAAGCTCGCCAACGCCGTCAACGCCTAACGCAGACCTAGATCGCGGCCACCCGCTCGCGGGGTCAGTCAACCGGGCAACCACTTTCACTCAAGTCAGCGTCCAATCACTCTGAGGCTGCCATGGCTACCACCACGTTCTCACCCACCCCCGCGCAACGCCGCCTTCTCGATCTCATGCACGAAAAGCTCGCGGTCTCGACCACCCTCGCCCTCTGCCAGGCCATCGGCGTACCGCGTACCACCTTCTACCGCTGGTGCAAAGACCCCGCCTTCAGCGCCTGGTTCGGCATCGCCTGGGCTTCGCGCCTGCTCATCGAAGGCGCCGCCCTGGTCAACATTGCCCGCGCCCAGGCCCCGCAAAAGTTCTCCTCTTGGAAGGCCGTCTTCGATCTCACCTTCGACCCCAAGGGCCTCGGCCTCCTCGCCAGCTGGCAGGCAGCCCTCGGGCACTTGCCCGCCGATGCCTTCCTCCCTGCCCCCAACCCTACCGGCATGCCCGGTCCACCGGTCGAGCATTCAAATCAACAAATTACAGCCTCCGGTGGAACAGTTTTGGCGCCCTTGCGGCCGCCCGCCCCGCCCCAGGCGCACGTCTTACCTGGCCAATTCGCGCGCACCGTCGCCCGCGCCCTCCGTCCCCTCTCGCGGCAACTTGGAGACACCCTGAGCGCCAGCGGACGTCCTTCACCCCGGCCCAGTCAGGATGCGTGTCCACCGGTCGCCCAACAAAATCATTAAGTTCCAGACCGCAGTGGAACAGATCGCGGGGGTCGCGCCAACATCAACTGCTTTAACCCGCCACCATCTCCAGCCGCTGCGCCGGCACGCGCTCGCCCGGCAGAATGATGCCGGCCAGGTTCAGCGGATCGGCGGCAGAAGTGGACGCTGATTCAGCGCCGTAAGCTACGCTGCGCGCCGCCCGCAACGACTCGACCGCCTGCGGCAGCCCATATTGCTCGCCGGCAAATCCGGATACGAAGCGCCCGCCGCGGATTTCTCCCCGGGCTTCAAGCCGCCGGCAGGCGAGCAGGAGCTCGTACCACGGCACCGCACTCATCTCGCGCGCCAACAGTGCTTTGAAGATGACGCCGTAGCGCCGCAGCCAGAGGCGCGCTAGGCGTTCGGCCAGCGCCATGCGCCTGGCCTCGTCAGCCGGATCCGCAGCCGACGCCACGACCCGTGCCCAGCGGCCGGGGGCGTGACGCGGCCTGGAGTCCGCATTATCCCCACCTCGCCGCTTGGGGTCGAGAAAGGCGCGGAGATTGTCGAAACCGTCGGCGGTGGCGAGACCAACTGCCACCAGCTCCCATAACGCGTCCTCGACCTGGCTCTTGACCAGGCCCGGCAGGACCAGGTCCGCAAAAAAGCTGGCGCCGCGCTGACTCAGCCGCGCCAGCACCGCCGCGGCAGGGGCGCTCAGGCCCTCTTCACTCGGTGCCCAACCGGCTGCGGCCGGCAGCCAGTCGCTGTCGCTTCGGCGGAAAAACGTCAGCGGCGAGTTGCGGGTTGGCGCCGGGCGCTTGCTACCAGAAGCTGACAGCCGCGCCCAGGTGAAGGCGCCGGATAAACAGAGTTGATCGAGCAGCGCGGGCGCATAATCAGCCACGCGTGCCGGCAGCAGATGCCGCTCCCAGGCCTGCGCCGGCGCCTCGAATCCCTGCAATAGATCGAGGACGGCTTCGAGGCCGCGCAGGCCATGCAGGCGCGTGTCCGGCTCCAGGTGCTGCCAATGCCGCAGGAAGCGGTAGAACTGCGCGGGCGCGACGGGGGCGATCTCAGCGCGGAGCCGGTGCATCATGCGGCGATGAATGCGCGCCAGCAGGGCTCTGTCGCACCAGCCGAAACTGCCGCGCAGCACGCGGCCCTGGCCTTCGAGCGCCAGCAGGGCTTGCGCCGCGGCCTCGGGAGCGAGGCCGAGGCGCTGGGCGAGGGCGGCCTCGGAGATGGGGCCGAGGAGTTCCATCCAGCCGCCGACGATGCTCTCCATCGCGGCCTCGCCGGCTGTGAGGGTGGCGCCGGCGAATTCGACGTCGGGCCAGATGGCGCCCGCGAGCGCGTGGCACGATTCCCCGCGCAGCAGCGGCACGCGCTCGGCGGCGGCCCAGCCGGCGCCGTGGGCGGCGGCACGTCCCGAGGCGCGCAGCTCGCCCAGCCAGGCGCGCCAGCCAGGCGCGATTTCGGCCTGGGGCCAATAGACGCAGGACAGCAGCAGGTCGTGCAGTTCTTCGGCCGATTGCGGCTGCGGCCAGGCTTCGGCGCACACCGCTTCGACGGCGGCAGGTTCCAGCCGCCCGGGGCCGGCAGCGGCGGCGCTGGAACGCAGACTCACGGCGCGCGCGCGGCGCTCCTCCAGCGGGGCGTCGTCGAGAAAACCATACGGGCCGACATTCAGGATTTCCTGGGCCAGACCCGAGGGCGCGGGCGTGTCCACGGCGGCAATGCTGATGGCGCCACTCTCAAGGCCGAGTAGGACTTCCTGGAGGCCGTCGAGATCGAGGAACTCATGCAGGCAGTCGCGCATGGTTTCCTGCACGTAGGGGTGACTGGGGATTTCCAGATCCTCACCGCCGTGGTTGTCCTGACAGCCGACTTGCATCGGAAAGGCCGCGGCCAACAGGTCCTCGGAGCGCATGCGCTGCAATTGTGGAGCGAGCTTGCGTCCGCCGCTGAAGCGAAGCAGCGCCAGCGCGCGGCTCACGTTCCAGCGCCAGCGGGTCTGGAATATCGGTGCCTGCAGCACCGCCTGTTCCAGTATTTCCTTCACGGTTTCCGCGCGCAGGAACTGGAAAATGGTTTCCAGCGGAAAGCTGTGTTGCTCCGCCAGCGCCAGCGAGAGACCGTTCTCGCTGGCCGCGGCCTGGAGCTCGAAATCGAAGCCGCGGCAGAAGCGTTTGCGCAGCGCCATGCCCCAGGCCTTGTTGATGGCCGAGCCGAAGGGCGCGTGAATGACGAGCTGCATGCCGCCGCCGTCGTCGAAGAAGCGCTCGGCGACCAGGTGCTGTTGCGACGGGATGACGCCCAGCGCGGCGCGGCTATCCTGCAGATAGCTCACCGCTTGCTGGGCGGCTGTGGGCGTGAGGCCACATTCGCGCTCAAGCCACTCAGGTGCATGGGCCCTGATTTCCCCGCGCAGGTCCGAGAGCAGGGTTGAAAGCTCCGGTGTGCGTCCCGGCGCCTCGCCCAGCCAGAAGGGCACCGTGGGCGGGGCACCGTGGGCGTCTTCAACCCGCACCCGGCCGGTCTCGATGCCGCGCACCTTCCAGGAGTGCGTGCCCAGCAGGATAATGTCGCCGGCGTTGCTTTCGATGGCGAAGTCCTCATCGAGCGTGCCAATGGGTAGATTCTCCGGCTCCGCCTGGACCACGTAGCTGGCGGTTTCGGCAATCGCCCCGCCGCAGGTGATGGCCGCCAGGCGCGCCCCGCGGCGCGGGCGCAGGCGGTGATGGACGCCGTCGCGGTGCAGGAACGCGCCCCGGCGTCCGCGCCGGCTGGAGATGCCTTCGCTGAGCAGCTCGACGATTGCGTCAAACTCCTCCCGCGGCAGCTCGCGATAGGGAAACGCGCGCCGGGCGAGCCTGAACAGCTCGTCTTCACCCCAGCCGTCGCGGCTCTCGCGCGCCGCCACGGCCGCCACCATCTGCTGGGCGAGAATGTCGCGTGGCCAGTCGGGAACCCGCAGCGTGTCGAGGGCGCCGGTGCGCAGGCCACGCACCAGCGCCGCGCACTCCAGCAGGTCGTCGCGGGTGAGCGCGAAGAAGCGGGCTTTGGGGATGGCTCCTTTCCAGTGCCCGGCGCGGCCGGCGCGCTGCCAGGAGGCCGCGAGCTGGCGGGTTGAACCGAGTTGGCAGACCAAATCCACGCTGCCGATGTCGAGGCCGAGCTCGAGCGAGGCGGTGGCAACCATCATCTGCAGCTCGCCGGCCTTGAAGCGTTGTTCAGCCTTGAGCCGGATGCCGCGCGAGAGGCTGCCGTGGTGGGCGGCAACGTTGTCTTCTCCCAGCCGTTCCCGCATGCGGTGCGCCACCCGCTCGGCCATCCGCCGCGTGGGCACGAACACCAGCGTCGAGCGGTGCGCGCGCGCCAGCTCGGCCAGCCGTTCGTGGCGCTCCTCCCACTGCTCGTTGGTGGCTATCGGGCCGAGCGCCGAGGCAGGGATTTCGACGGCGAGATCAAAACGCCGGCGGTCGGCGACGCTAACCAGCTCCGGCAGCGCGCGGGCGCCCGCCAGGAATTGGGCCACCGTTGCCAGCGGCTTGACGGTGGCCGAGAGCCCGATGCGCTGCAGCAGCGCGCCCGCCAGCTCGTCCAGCCGCTCCAGGCTGAGCGCCAGGTGCGCTCCCCGCTTGTTGCCCGCGAGCGCGTGGATCTCGTCCACGATGACGGTGCGGGCAGGTTGCAGCATTTTCCGCCCGCCTTTCGAGGTCAGCAGAATGTAGAGCGACTCGGGCGTGGTGACCAAGATATGCGGCGGGCGCCGCAGCATCGAGGCGCGTTCCCCAGGGAGCGTATCGCCGCTGCGCACCGCCACCCGGATTGGCGGCAGCAGCAGGCCCGCTTCCATCGCTTGGTGCGTAATTTCCCCCAAGGGGATTTCAAGGTTCTTGTGGACGTCGTTGGCCAGCGCCTTCAGCGGCGAGACATAGACGATCTGCATGCCCTCAGGTAGCATCCCGCTCGCCGCCTGCCTCACCAGGCCATCCACGGCAATGAGAAACGCCGCCAGCGTCTTGCCCGACCCGGTGGGGGCGGAGATCAGCGTGTCCCGGCCCGCGGCGATGGCTGGCCAGCCCTGCGCCTGCGGCTCCGACGGCTCGCCAAAGCGCGCCCCGAACCAGCTCGCCACCGCCGGATGGAAGCCCACCTCCATGTGCTGCATGGTAACACAAAGAAAAAGCGAAGCGCGGGGGTCGCGCCGCGTTGCAGCGTGGGCAAAATCGGCGCGCAGGGCCGCGCAATTCGGAGTGGGCGAGCGTCCCAGATAAGCGGGGCGCGTGCCAACATTGTGATGGAATGGAATACGGAGGAGGAATGAAACTCGCAACTCTCGTTATCATGGCCGCCTTGGCTTTCTCGCAATCGGCCGGACCGCGCCTCGCAGGCACCTGGCAAGGTACGCTCTCGGCCGGCGCCTCCTCGCTGCATCTGGTGCTGCACGTCAGCAGACCTCATGGCGCACTCGCGATCGTGCTCGATAGCCCCGATCAGGGCGTCGCCGCGCTTGCGGGCAGCGACGTGGCGCTCAAGGGGAACCAGTTCAGCTTCGCCATCCCGTCTGTTCACGGAACCTTCACCGGAACGGTCAGCGCCGACGGCAACAGCATTAAGGGCACCTGGAGTCAGGGCGTGCCGCTGCCGCTGACGTTTACCCGCGGCCCGGCAGCCAAACCTCAGCCCCCCGTCCCCCTCGATAAGCTCCAGCCGCTGCTCGACGCCCACCTCGAGCCGCTCGTGGGCAGCGATGGTCTGGTGGTCGGGGTCTGGCAGCGCGGCGCGGAAAAAATGTTTGCCTACGGAACCGCCGCACCTGACTCCCTATTCGAAATCGGCTCCATCACCAAGCCGTTCACAGCGCTGGCGCTGGCTCAAATGGTCGAGCAGCATCAGCTCACCCTCGAGGAGCCGGTGCGGCAACTGTTGCCCCCCGGCTCGCTTCCGGCGGCGCCGCCTGGCGGTCCCATCACGCTTATGGATCTCGCCACGCAGCATTCCGGCCTGCCGCGCCTGCCGCCCAACTTGTTGCCCGGCGCCGATCCCACCGACCCCTACGCCCGCTATGGCAGCAAGCAATTGCTTGCTTATCTCGCCCAGCAGGGCTTGGTGCGGCCCGCCAACGCCCCCTTCCTGTACAGCAACTTCGGCTTCGGCCTGCTCGGCTTTGTGCTCGCCCAGCACGCCGGCATCTCTTACGCCGAACTGATCCAGCGCGAGGTGACGGGACCGCTCGGCATGCGCAACACCTTCGTGGTCGTGCCCGCTGCCGAGCACGGCCGCCTCCTGGCAGGCCATAGCGCATCCGGCAAGGCTGTCTCCAACTGGCACTTCGAGGCGCTGGCCGGCGCGGGCGCGCTGCGTTCCACCGCCGGCGATCTGCTGACGTTTTTAGCCGCGCAAATGCATCCTCCCGCAGCGGGCACGCTGCCCCGCGCCCTTGCCCTCACGCACACACTCCGCGCCGATGGCCCGCCTGGTATGCAAGTCGGCCTCGGTTGGCTCTACACCCCGCATTCCAAAACCTATTGGCACGACGGTGGCACCGGCGGCTATTCCTCCTTTGCGCTGTTCCGCCCCGACGCCGACTTTGCCGTCGTGGTGCTCTACAACCGCCAGGACCTGGGATCCGGTAAAGCACCGCTCGCTAATTGGGTCGCGGCCTACGTCGCGGCGTTGTTGACCGGCGAGCCAGCACCCGCGCTATGACGACCGCATGACCGGGCTACGTTCGCTCTGGCAGTACCGGCGCTGCGCGCCGCCCGCACCGACCCGAGCCAACTGCTCAAGGACGCCTGAGGCGTACCACGATCCAAGGCGGCGCTGCGAGTGCTTCAGACGGAATGAAGCGTGGTTGCGCAGCGACGTTGTAGGTATGTCCAAGGTCCATTTCGAACCGCATCAGCTGATGCCGCGGCAGGATCACGAGTGCATCTGCAGGCGCGAGCGCCGCTGCTGACCAAGGCGTAAGTCCTGCTCCCAGAGTGAATTGCGCGCCACCTACGAGGCTGCGGTTGAGATTCCAGATGTACACCGGCAGCTCGCCGCACGCCTTGGGCAGCGCCATGCCGCACTGCGCCTGCAGCGCCTGTGCCAGCGGCCGTCCGCTCAGCGCCACGTCCAGCTCCTGGCTCAGCGGCGGCCGCGTCAACGCCAGCACGCTCGCACCCACCACGATCACCGTAGCCGCCAGCAATGGCGCCGCGCGGCGCCGCAGTGCAAAAAACAGCAGCACCAGCGTGCACACCCCCCCGAGCAGCAGCGTGTCCGGATTGCGTTCCAGCACCGCCCCCAGCGGCAGGCGCATCGGGCTGTTGCTCAGCAGCCAGGGCATCAGGCTCACCGTCGCCGGAATCACTCCCGCCAGCACGGCGCTTACCACCAGCGGCCAGCGCGGCAACGCCTCCCAGCGTTCGTCCGCGCACAGCGCAATCAGCGCCACCGCCGCCGGCACCGCCGGTAGAATGTAGCCGGGTAACTTCGACGCGGAAATCGTAAAAAACACGAGCGGCGCCAGCAGCCAGCACAGTAGAAACCAGCGCAGTGGATCCAGCTCCCGCTTCCACCGCGCCGTCAGCGGCAGCCCCAGCCAGCCCGTCCACGGAAACACGGCGAGCAAAATCACCGGCAGATAAAACCAGAACGGCTGCGGATGCTGATACAGATTCGTTGCCATCCGCTCCAGGTTCTGCTGCCAAAAAAAGCTGCGGAAAAACCCTGGATTGCGCAGCTCGCAGGCGATGTACCAAGGCGTGGCAAGGGCGAAAAACAGAATCACCGGACGGGGACGCAGCAGGGCAGGGAACAGTCGCCAGCGTCCGCTCATTGCAGCAAACCCCGCCAGCGCCAGCGCACCCAGCACCAGCGCCACCGGCCCCTTGGCCAGCACCGCCAGCGCAAACGCCACCGCCGCCCAGTAGAGCCAGCGCTGCCGTTCCGTTCGCAGCCACAAATAAAGAGCCATCATCCCCAGCGCGAACGGCGCCGTCAGGGTCATGTCGGTGGTGGCCGCGCGGCCCAAGGCGAACACGAACACGCTGGTCAGCCCGACCATCACCGCCAGCAGGCCCGCCCGCGCGCAGCGCTGGCTCCGCAGGAAAAAAAACAATCCCAGCAGCATCGCCGCCGCCAGCAGTGCGTTCGGCAGCCTCGAGCTGGCGGCTCCGGCGGTTTTGCGCGCAAGATCGCTCAGCCCGGCCAGCCAGTAGTACAGCGCCGGCTTTTCCAGCCACGCCGCGCCCCAAAGATGCGGCGTTATCCAGTCACCCGTGTGGGCCATGGCGGCGGCGATCGCGGCATAGCGCGGCTCATCCGGCCCCACGAGGCCGAAACTGCCCAGTCCGGCGAACAGCGTAATCCAGCCCAGCGCGCACGCCCCTGCGGCCACACCCCAACGTTTCAGTTTCCGTAGAGGCTCGCTGCGCCCGCCGGCCGGGTTTTCCAACGCCGATGTACCCAAAGCCACTGTTCAGGATAACGGCGAATCCAGCCTTCGATGACAGCGGTGAACGAGGAGGTGAGTGCCACCACATCGGCGTCCTCGTCCTCTGTGCGTACCACCTCCAATGCCGGCTCGAAGTACAGCACGTAGCGCCCCTGCGCGGCCTCCCAGACGCAAAAGCCCGGCACTACGGCCGCGCCCGTCCGCAGCGCAATTTTTGCCGGCCCGGCCGCGGTGCAGGCCGGCAGGCCAAAGAAAGGGACGAACACGCCCTGCGGCGGCGACGAGTTTTGATCCAGCAGTACGCCCACGGTCTCGTTGGCCTGCATGGCTTGCAGGAGTCCGCGCGCAAAGTTGTTCTTGCTGATTGGCAGGTTGCCGTGCAGCCCGCGATAGCGGTTCACAAGCTCGTTCAGCGGCCGGTTGTCGAGCGGCCGGATGATGAAGCGCATCGGGTAGCCGCCCAGCGAGTGCCCAAAACTCGCCAGCTCCCACGCGCCCAGATGCGCCGTCAGCACCAGCACGCCCTTGCCCCGCGTGCGCGCCTCGAGATAGTGTTCCAGCCCCATCGTCGCCATCAGCGCGGTAAGCTCTTCGGTCCGGTCGCGCGGAAACAGGCAAAACTCCGCCATCTGCCGCCCCAGGTTCCGATACAGCGCCCGCAGCATGCGGCGCCGTTCGTCATTGCCGAGTTCAGGAAACGCCAGTTCCAGGTTGCGCCGCCCGGTGTGCACCAGCCGCCGGTGGACGTAATAAAAGCCCGTGGTGATGGCGCCGCCGAGCTGCCGCGCCCGGCGCCGAGGCAAGCTGCCCATGGCCGCCAGTGCGGCACGGACGGGAAGAAACTGCAACTGTTCGCCGAGGCTCAAGTCAAATTAGAATACAATGCGAACTATGAGGATATGGGTTTGTATCCTGACCGTCATGTTCGGCTTGGGGACGAGCATTGCGGCCTACGCGCAGCAGGCGCCGGTGGTGCAGGAGGCGGGCGTGCCGCCATTTCACCAGGCGCCGACGGCAAAGCAGGCGGCCGCGCTGCCGCCCACGCTTAACCCGCAGCAGTTCAGCGATCCGCGAGTGAGGGCAGCTTACGCCATGGCGGCGCAGGTGCGCGCGGTGCTCTATCAGGAGCCTTGCTACTGCGGCTGCGACAAAGAGGCCATCCACCACAAGAGCCTCCTCGATTGCTTTGCCGGCGACCACGCCTCCATCTGCCAGACCTGCATGATGGAGGGCGTCTACTCCTACGAGGAGACGAAAAAGGGCAAGACCCCGGCCCAGATCCGCGCCGCCCTCGAGAGCGGGGCGTGGAAGTCGGTCAACCTCAACGACCTGCTGCTCGGCAGCCAGGTCTACTGATCCCGCAGGCTAGACGTGGCGGGCGGGCGCCTGTTGTGCCGGGTCCAGCAGGCGGCGCAAATGCGCCGCGGGCAATACCTTCTCTTCCAGTGCCACCTCCAACACCGGCCGATCGGTGCGCAGCGCCTTTTGCACCAGCTCAGCCGTCCTGCGGTATCCGATGTAGGGATTCAGCGCGGTCGCCAGCGAGAGCGTCGCGTGCGCGTAAGCACCGCAGCGGGCGGCATTGGCGCGGATGCCACGCACGCAGCGGCGGGTGAACTGTGCGATCGCGGTCGCCAGAATCGCCGCCGACTGCAGGCTGGCGTAAGCCATGGCGGGCATCATGACGTTGAGCTCGAGTTGGCCCGCTTGCACGGCCAACGCCAGGGCCACATCGTTGCCCACCACTTGAAACGCCACCATAGCCAGCATTTCCGGCATTACGGGATTGATTTTGCCGGGCATGATCGAGCTGCCGGGCTGCAGCGCGGGCAGGGAGATTTCGGCGAGGCCGGTGCGCGGGCCGCTGGAGAGCAGGCGGAGATCGTTGCCAATCCGGATCAGCTCGAGCGCCAGGTTGCGCAGCGTCGCCGAGGTCACCGCCAGCGGCAGTTGGCTCTGCATGGCGACGCACAGGTCCGGCGCCTGGCGCCAGCGGTGGCCGGTGCGCTGGCGCAGCAGCCGCATCGCCAACCTGGTGGCGCGCGGCGGAACGTTGAGACCGGTGCCGGCGGCGCTGCCGCCGAGGCCCAGCTCCAGCAGCCCCTCGGCGGCATGGTCGAGCTCGCGCCCGCACGCCTCAAGCGTGCTCGCGTAGGCACCAAATTCCTGCCCCAGCCGAATGGGCACGGCGTCCTGCAAGTGCGTGCGGCCGGATTTGACGATGGCGGCAAATTCCGTCTGCTTGCGGCGGAACGCCGCGGCGCAGGCGGTGAGTGCCGGACGCAGGGCATCGAGCTCGAAGCGGAGCGCCATGCGCAGCGCGGTGGGAAAGGTGTCGTTGGTGGACTGGCCGAGATTGACGTGGTCGTTGGGATGAATGCGGTCGTAGACGCCACGGGCGCCGGCGAGCAACTCGGCGGCGCGGTTGGCGATGACCTCATTGACGTTCATATGGAAAGAGACGCCGGCGCCCGCCTGGAACACGTCCACTGGGAATTGGTCGTCGTGGCGGTGCTCGGCGACCTCGCGCGCGGCGCGCTGGATGGCGCGACCCTTGCGCACCGGCAGGCGTCCAAGTTGGGCGTTGGCGCCCGCCATGGCCCACTTCAGCCATCCGTAGGCGGCGATCAGGGCGGGAGCGGCGCGCTGGCCGCTGATGGGGTAGTTTTCCAGCGCGCGCTGCGTTTGTACGCCATACAGGGCCTGCCGGGGTACGGCGCGATCGCCCAAGGAATCATGTTCCAGGCGGACGGGGCTGGCTATCGGCATTTGTCTTCATGGTAAACTGGTCTTGCGAGGTTACCAAACGACCATGGTCACGCTTACTCCCAAGGCGATTGAAAAGGTGAAGGAAATCCTGGGCCAGCAGGATCCGGTGCCCGCCGGCCTGCGCATGGCCGTGGTGGGCGGCGGCTGCAGCGGCTTCAGCTACTCGATGCAATTTGACGACGGCTCCGCCCAGGACCGCACCTTCGAGTTCAGCGACTTGAAGGTCTTTATCGATCCCATGAGCCTGATGTACCTGGATGGCTGCGAGGTGGATTTCCTCGATTCGCTCGAGGGCAGCGGGTTCAAGTTCAACAACCCGAATGTGAAGCACACCTGCGGTTGCGGGTCCTCATTCCAAGTCTAGATCTTCGAAGGCCAGGCCTAATTCCAGTGGGCGCGCAGGCGCTTGAGGGCTCGCTGCGCCGGGACGTACTGCGCGTTGGCGACGAGCGCTCTCTCGTACAGTAGCTGTGCCTTTAGCAGTAGGTGCTGGCGTTCATAGATCCGGCCAAGGTTGAACAGCGCAAAGCAGGGGCTGGCGTAGCGGCGCGCTTGGGCGGCTTTTTCCAGCCACGGCACAGCGTCGCCGAGCTTGCCCTGCTCGATGAGGTACGCGCCGATGTCGTTGTAGGGGTTGCCGAAATCGGGATCGAGCTGGATCGCATGCAGGCATTCACTGATCGCGCGCGTGTAATCGCCCTGAAACGAATAGGCCCAGCCGCGGAATGTATACGCTTCCGCGGTGGGCCAGAGCGCAATGGAGGCAGTGTAGCAGCGCACCGCTTCCTGCAAATCACCCTGCATTTGAGCTTGATAGCCGCGGGCAAACAGGTCCTGCGCGCGCTGCCGGGGGTCGTCCATGGAAGGCCTAATTATGGCCATGGGCCCCGCCCGCAGGCCAAGCGCCCAGCCAAGCAAGCCTCAAAGTAGGCAATGGCGGTGATCCCCTGTAAAATGAGGGGAATGAAGATTGCTTTGGCCCAGCCCAACCCCACCGTGGGCGATCTGGAGGCCAATCACGCCCGCATTGTTGCCATGGCACGCCAGGCCCAGGAGCGGGGCGCCGAGCTGGCCGTGTTTCCGGAAATGTGCATTTGCGGTTACCCCGCGCGCGATCTGGTGGAGAAACCCGAGTTTGTGGCCGCAAGCATCCAGTGGCTGCAACGGGCCTCACGTGCCGTGCCGGATGTGACCCTGGTGTGCGGTTGCGCCACCCCCGCGCCCACCAGCACCGGGAAAAGCGTACACAACAGCGCGCTGGTGCTGGAGCGGGGCGAAATCATTTTCCAGCAGTCCAAAATGCTGCTTCCGACCTACGATGTCTTCGACGAGTCGCGCAACTTCGCTCCCGCGCCGCAGCAGCGGTTGTGGCGCTGGCGCGGGCAGCGCATCGCGCTCACCATCTGCGAAGACGCCTGGAACGACAAGAACTGGTGGCCCCAGCGCCACGCGCGCCTGCTCTACGAACGCGATCCGGTGGAGGAGCAGATGCGCGGCGGGGCCGACTTCCTGATCAACATCTCCGCCTCACCTTATTCCAGCGGCAAGATCGCGCTGCGGCAGGAAATGCTGAGCGCCATCGCGAGCGAGTACCGGGTTGCGGTGCTGCTGGCGAACCAGGTGGGCGGCAACGACCAGCTGATCTTTGACGGCTGTTCGATGGTGCTGGGCCCGGACGGCACGCTGCGCGCCCGTGCCGCCTTCTTCGCTGAAGACCTGCTGGTGGTGGACAGCGGCGACTGGCGCGGTGAAATCCGTCCGGCGCCGGAGAGTGAAACCGCCGCCATGGCGCGCGCGCTGGTACTGGGCACGCGCGATTACGTGCACAAGTGCGGCTTCGAGCGTGTGCTGCTGGGGCTGAGCGGGGGCGTGGATTCCGCGCTCACTGCGGCGATCGCGGTGGAGGCGCTGGGCGCACAGAAAGTCGAGGGGGTGTGGCTGCCGAGCCGCTATTCCAGCGCCGCGAGCGCAACCGACGCCGCCGCCACGGCGCGCGCGCTCGGCATCCGCCTGCGCAGCGTGCCCATCGAGCCGCTGTTTGCGGGGATGGAAAAGGAGTGGACGAGTTGGTTGACGGGCGCGACGCCCGCCGCCGCCGACCTGACCCGCCAAAATCTGCAGTCGCGCCTGCGCTCGCTGGCGCTGATGGCGCAGTCGAACCTGAGCGGCGCGCTGCTGCTTTCGACCGGCAACAAGAGCGAGCTGGCCATGGGCTATTGCACCCTCTATGGCGACATGGCGGGCGGGCTGGCAGTGCTCGCCGACGTGCTCAAGACTCAGGTCTACGAGCTAGCACGCTATTGGAACCGCGAGGGAGAAATCATTCCCGCCGCGGTGCTCGACAAGGCGCCAACCGCGGAGCTGAAGCCGGGCCAGCGCGATCAGGATGATCTGCCGCCGTACGAACTGCTGGATGCGGTGATTCGGATGTACGTGGAGGACTATCGCAGCGCCGATGCCATTGCCGAGCAACTGCAAGCGCCGCCGGAGCTGGTGCGGGCGCTGATCCGCCGCCTTGATCAGAGCGAGTACAAGCGACAGCAGGCGGCTCCCGGTCTGAAGCTTTCCAAAAAAGCCTTTGGCATGGGCCGCCGCTGGCCCATCGCGCAGCGCTACGACCCGCCGCGTGTTCCCGGCGGCTGCCTGCCCAGCGAGCTGGTGGCGGCCATGGGAGATCATTTATGAAGCGAACCATGATTCTCATTTTTGCCGGCCTACTGGGCCTGGGCGCCGCGGTTTCGGCGCAACAGCGCAAGGCTGATCCGAATGGGTCGAGCGGCGCCGCGCTCAAGGCGCGCGTTCACGCGTTCCTCAGCCGCAGCCTGGGCTGGCAGAACCTCGACAAACTCGAAGTGCAATCCATCTCAGTTCCCGATGCCAGCGGCATGCGCACTGCGACTGTGTATCTGGCCAAGGGCGGCCAGCACCAGACGGCCACCTACCTGATCACGCCCGATGGCCGCGAGATCATCGAAGGGCAAGGGCTGCAAACCTCGGTGCTGAGCAGCGATCCGTGGGCGGAAAACCGCGCCCGTCTGCGCACGGAAGGCGCGCCCGCCGTGGGCAGCCCGAAGGCACCGGTGACCATCGTCGAGTTCAGCGATCTCGAGTGCCCGTATTGCAAGCAATTGTCGAGCAGCCTGGAATCGTTGCAGGATATGGACCCGGGCAAGGCGCGGGTGATCTTCAAAGTGTTTCCTCTGACCGAGATCCATCCCTGGTCCATGACCGCAGCCGAGGCCGCAGTGTGCGTGACCGAGCAAGGTTCGAGCAAGTTTTGGAACTTTGAAAAAGGTGTGTTCGCAGCGCAGGACAACATCTCGACCAGCAATGCCGGGCTGCGGCTGAGCGCGTTGGCCTCGGAAGCGGGTGCGAACCTGGCGGCCTACAACGCGTGTCTGACCCGCCCCTCCACGCACGCCGCGGTCGTGGCTTCCCTGGCCAACGGCAAGGAAGTGGGCGTGAAGAGCACGCCAACCATGTTCATAGATGGCCGGCCGGTTTCGGGTGCGATTCCCGAGCAGCAACTGCAGATGCTGGTGGATTACGAAGCCGGCTTCCATGCTGACCGCAGAGCGGGCGGGAAGCTGGGCGGGGCGCCGGGCGGCGAGCAGTGCGGCAAGTGCACCCGGTTGCCGCCCCTGCCCCCAAAAACGAAAAAGCCGGGCGGTGGCGGCGGTGATGGCGGCCGATGATTCCGGCAGTGCCTGGCGCCAGGTGGGTACCTATCTCGGCCTGGCTCTGGCGGTGCCTGCCGCCGCCGTCATTGGTTTCGCGATTGGCTACACCATTGACCGGCATTTCGGATCAGGCCGCATCTTCTCCATCGTGTTTCTTCTGATGGGGTTTGCCGCCGGATTGCGCGAGGTGCTGCGCGCCGTGTCACGCGAGAGCTAAGCGGATGTGCGCGGTGTGATGGCGTGCATGCCAGGAGTAGAGGGCCAGGGTCTGATCCAGCGGCACCAAGCCCCATTCCGGATGGTTCATGGTGCGCTGGAACGCGGCTTCCGGCAGCGCCCGCAGCAGCACCACCCAGCGCTGGTGCAGGCCCTCCAGCAGCACCAGCGAGGCCCCGACCGGAGCCGCCACGTCGGGGAGCTCGGCCCACACGGCTTCGTCGTATACCTTGACCGTGGGCGCATCTTCGGCCAGTACGAACTTCATCCGGATATAGGCGTTCATGTGGCTATCGGCGAGGTGGTGGACGAGCTGCCGCACGGTCCAGCCGCCTTCGCGGTAGCGGCGATCGAGGTCGGCGGGCGCCAGCGGCTCGACCAGCGCGCGCAGCTCGGCCGGCATAGCCGCCAGCGTGGCGATGTGCGCGGCGCGGTCGGAGGCAGTGACGCTGGGCGGCGCCTGAAAGCGCCCCACGGGATAGCGGGGATCGGGGCTCATGGGGTTTTCCTTGTGGCTCGCAATGTTTCCACCACCTCGCGGGCAGCGGCGCGGGCGCGCTCCGGCTCGTGAGGAGGAAACGAAATCGCACCCACGCGCGCATGGCCGCCGCCGCCGTAGCGTTCGCACAGCTCCGCCAGGTTGACCAGCCCTTCGCCCGCGTGCCAGGGATTGGATCCGACGGAGACCTTCATGCGGTATTGGCTGCGGCTGACGCCCACGCTGTAGACTCCCTCGGGACAGAAATAATACGGAATGAACTTATTGTAGCCTTCCATGTCCAGGTCGCTGAGATCGAAGGCGATCACGCCCTGCTTGCACTCGAGGCGGGCGCGGATGATCTCCAGCGATTTCCAGTGCCGGTGCAGCAGCGGATCGAGATCGCTACGCACGTAGTCCCGTTCCAGCAACTCCGGCAGGGGCGCGCGCAAAAAATCGGGAATCAAGCGGCGCAGCAGTTCGGGGTTGGTGGACCCCTCGATCGCCAGCGCCAGCTTCAGCGCCGGCGCTTCGATCTTGACCGCCGCCTCGGCGCTGGCGAAGCGGGCGCGATCGATCGTATCCGCCCAGCGAATCAGATCCGCCAACGGCTGGGGATCGAGCCCGAATTTCGTTCGCCCGACGTCGGCGATAAACTGCGTGCACGAGCCGTACCCGGGGTCATAAAACTTCTGCCCACTGTGGTCGCGCTGGAAGTGCTGCGCATCGGCGGGACTGAGGAACGCGCTCTGGTGATGATCAAACCACCAGGTGACGCGCGGGTCGGCGCTGTACTTGAAGTCCACAATGGCATTGTCATCGCCGCTAAACACGGCGTCGGCGAACAAACCGGTCGCCTTGTGCGTCAGTCCCTGGTAGCTGAATTCCGCCTCGCCGCGCGCGTGCCGGTACAGCGCTGTGAACACGGCCGCCGACGCTGCACCGTCGAAGCAGTGGTTGTGGAAAAACACGCGGGTCTGACGCAATCGAGCTCCTTGAATCGGAAAGACCAATTAGAATGCGGTGGGTTGACGGGAATGTCAAGCAGGTACGCGGGGCCGTGCCACCCATCCGGTAGGTAAGCAACGAGACTCCTACAATGAAAGCATGGACTTTGAGCTAAGCGACGAGCAGCGCACTTTACAGCGCACGGTGCGCGCCTTTGCCGAGCGCGAGCTGGCACCCCACACCATGGAATGGGACGAGCAGCAAGCCTGGCCCGAGGAGGCGGTGCGCCAGCTGGGCGCGATGGGCTTGCTGGGGATTCTGGTGCCCACAGAGCTGGGCGGCAGCGGCATGGGTTACATCGAATACGTGTTGGCAATATCCGAATTGGCGCGCGTGGATGGCAGCATCGGTCTGATCGTGGCGGCGCACAACTCGCTGTGTTGCAATCATATTTTACAGTTCGGCAGCGAAGCCCAGAAGAAGAAATATCTGCCCCGGCTGGCGCGCGGCGAATGGATCGGCTGCTGGAGCCTCACCGAGCCGCAAGCGGGCTCGGATGCCGGCGGCACGCGCACCACTGCGGTGCGCCAGAACAGTGGCTGGGTGCTGAACGGCGCCAAAACGTTTACCACCAACGGCAATCACGCCCAGGTGTGTGTGGCCATGGCGGTAAGCGGCAAAGCGCAGGGCAAGCACGGCATTTCCGCCTTCATCGTGGAACGCGGCACCCCCGGTTTCCATCCCGGCAAAAAGGAGAACAAGCTGGGCATGCGCGCCAGCGATACCAGCGAAATGGTGTTTGAAGATTGCACCGTGGGCAGCGATGCGCTGCTGGGCAAGGAAGGCGAGGGCTTTGTGGATGCGCTGCAGGTGCTCGATGGCGGCCGCATCAGCATCGCCGCGCTCGGCTGGGGCATGGCGCAGGGGGCGTACGAAGCGGCGCGGGGCTACGCTCTCGAGCGCAAGCAGTTTGGCAAAGCCATTGCCGAATTTCAGGGCATACAGTGGAAGTTGGCCGATTTGGCCACCGAAATCGAAGCTGCACGCCTGCTGACGCTGAGCGCGGCGTGGCAGAAGGATCAGGGTGAAACCGTGACCCAGGCGTCGGCCATGGCGAAGCTTTACGCCGGTGAAACGGCGGTCAAGGCCGCCAGCGAGTGCGTGCAGATTTACGGCGGCTACGGCTTTATCAAGGATTATCCCGCGGAGAAGTTCTACCGCGACGCCAAGCTGTGCACCATCGGCGAGGGCACCAGCGAAATCCAGCGCCTGGTGATCGCGCGGGAGCTGCTGCGGAATGGACAGCTATAGCGAGCGTCTCCGCGCCGGCGACACCCGCTGGCTGGCACGAGCCCTCACCGCCGTGGTCGAGCACGCGCCCGAGGCGGAGGCGCTGCTGCGCGCAGCGCTGCCGCTGGCCGGCGGCGCCAAAGTGATTGGCCTCACCGGCGCGCCCGGTTCGGGCAAGTCCACGCTGGCGGATGTGCTGGCGCGGGCCTACCGCGACGCAGGGGAAACGCTGGGGATTGTTGCCGTGGACCCGACCAGCCCGTTCAGCGGCGGAGCGATTTTGGGCGACCGTATCCGGATGCAGGCGCACCACGGCGATCCGGGCATCTTCATCCGCAGTCTGGCGACCCGCGGTACGCTGGGCGGCCTGGCGGCGGCGGCGAGCGATGTGGTCACGCTGCTCGATGCCTCCGGCAAAAACCGCATTTTGGTCGAGACGGTCGGTGTGGGCCAGGACGAGGTGGATATCATCAAGCTCGCCGATGTCACGGTTGTGGTTCTGGTCCCGGGCATGGGAGATGCGGTGCAGGCGCTCAAGGCCGGCATCATGGAGATTGCCGATATCTTCGTGGTCAATAAATCCGACCGCGGCCCCGAACGTCTGGAGCAGGAAATCCGTGCGCTGCTGGCGCTGGCGGCCTCCAGCGGGGACCAGGCCGGGGCTGCGTGGCGGCCGCCCATCGTGCGCACCATCGCCACCGAAGGCTCGGGCACTCCCGAGCTGCAGGCCGCCATTGGCCAACGCCTGGACTGGATGGAGGCGCACGGCGGCCTCGAACATTTCCGCGCCTTGCAATGGGTCGAGCGCCTGCGCCAGTTCGCGCGCGCGCGCCTTGCCGACCGCCTGCTGGCGCCCCTGCTCGACGAAGCCCGCCTCCGCTCGCTCGCCCAATCCGTCGCCCACCACACCACCGACCCCTACACCGCTGTGGACGCGGTGATTGCCGAAGCCGTTGCCCGCGCCAACATTTCGAAGTTGAAAGTTGGCGGCTGAACGCTGAAAGCCTGTATTCTGTTCTTTTCCCGTGCCCCCCTCGCTCGACCATCTTGGCATTGCGGTGCGCGACTTGGAGGCGGCCTGCCGCTGGTATGCACTGCTGGGGCTGGAAGCCCAAGGCAGGGAAGAGGTGCCGCAGGAGCGAGTGCGTGTGGCCATGCTGCCGCTGGCTTCCGGCCGCATCGAGCTGCTGGAGCCAACCTCGCCGGATTCAACCATGGCCCAGTTTATTGAAAAGCGCGGCGAGGGCCTGCATCATGTCGCCCTGCAGGTGCCCGACCTGGCCGCAGCGGTGGCGCGCCTGAAAGCCGCGGGAGCCCGCTTGGTCAGCGAAAACGTCCAGATCGGTGCCGGTGGACACAAGTACATCTTTGTTCACCCCGCCTCCTCCGGCGGTGTCCTGCTAGAGTTGATCGAGAATCACCCATGAGCGAAACCGCACCTGTGGGTATCATCGGTGGCAGCGGCCTCTACAGCATGCCTGGTTTGGAGGTTGTCGAGGAGCGTTGCATCGAGACACCGTTCGGAGCGCCTTCCGACGCCCTGGTCGTGGGGCGGCTGGATGGCGTGCCGGTGGTGTTTCTGGCGCGTCACGGGCGCGGCCACCGCTTCAACCCGAGCGAGGTTCCCTACCGCGCCAACCTTTTCGCGATGAAGTCCGCCGGGGTGGAACAGATCCTGTCGCTTTCCGCAGTGGGATCGCTCAAGCAGGAGTACGAGCCGCTGCACTTCGTGCTGCCCGACCAGTTTATTGACCGCACCAAGGCGCGCGTGGATACGTTTTTTCAGGAGGGATTGGTCGCCCACGTCAGCATGGCCGAGCCCACCTGTGCCCGGCTGCGGGCGGTGCTGGGGAACGCGTGCGCGGAAGCACGGGTGACGGTGCATAGGGGCGGCGTATATGTCAACATGGAGGGCCCGGCGTTTTCCACCCGTGCCGAATCCAACCTTTACCGCCGCTGGGGCGGCGACGTCATCGGGATGACCAACCTGACCGAGGCCAAGCTGGCGCGCGAGGCCGAGATCTGCTACGCCACGGTTGCCATGGTCACCGATTACGACTGCTGGCAGGAAGGCCACGCCGCGGTCAGCGTGGCGGAGATCATCGCCAACCTGGAGCGCAACGCCGCCAACGCCTGCACGGTGGTGCGCGTGGCGGTGCGGCAGCTTGCCGGGGCGGAGCGCAGCTGTGGCTGTGGCTCGGCCCTGCGCCACGCCCTCATCACCGCCACGCAGCACATCCCGGTGGCCACGCGCACGCGGCTCCGTCCGCTGATCGGAAAATACCTTGGCTGAACCTGGCTCGCTGCTCATCGTTGGTTCCGTCGCCTTTGACGACATCACCACTCCGCGGGGCCGGGCGGCGCGGGTACTGGGCGGCTCGGGCACCTATGGGGCGTTGGCGGCGTCGTTTTTTTGCCCGGTGCGGGTGGTGGCGGTGGTGGGGGAAGACTTCACGGCCGAACACGAGCGGGTGCTGACCGGTCACGGCGTGGACACACGCGGGATCGAGCACGCCGTGGGCAAGTCGTTTTTCTGGGCAGGCGAGTATGAGGCCAACCCCAACGTACGCCACACCACCCGCACCGAGCTGAACGTGTTCGAGCACTTCACTCCCAAGCTACCGCCCGAATACATGGATTCCAGCACCCTGTTTCTGGGCAACATCGCGCCCGCGCAGCAATGCCAGGTGCGCGACCAACTGGGCGCGCGGGTGAGGCTGGTGGGCGGCGACACGATGAATTTCTGGATCACCGGCCAGCCTGCGGAGGTCAAGCGGCTGCTCAGCCGCCTCGACCTGCTCATCATCAACGATTCGGAAGCCCAGCTTTTGACCGGCGAATCCAATTTGTACACCGCGGCGCGCGCGATCCTGAGGCTGGGACCAGGCGCGGCGGTCATCAAGCGCGGTGAGCACGGAGCCACGCTCTACAGTCACACCCAGTACTTCGGAGTGCCCGGTTATCCGCTGGAAGACGTTCACGATCCTACCGGCGCCGGGGATGCCTTCGCCGGCGGCATGCTCGGCTACCTCACCCGCCAGGGCCGCAGCGATGACATGAGCTTGCGCCGCGCGGTGGTCTATGGCTCGGTGATGGGGAGCTTCGCCTGCGAAGCCTTCGGCGTGGAACGGATGGCCACCCTGACCGCCGAGGAAGTCGAAGGCCGCTACCAGGAATTTGTCCGCTCGACGCGCTTTGACGAGCAAGCCGCAACTGCGTATTGAACAGGCGCCGGAGCCGGGACTGTGGCTGCGGTCATCGCTGTATGCCCTGATCGGGTTAGTGACAGGCGCAGCGACACTGCTGTGGTCGCTGGCCAACGGCCGCACGCTCCTTTACGGCGACGCTACCGCCCATCTCGCCATCGCCCGCCGCATCGTGGATTCGGCCACGCCCGGTCTTTCCCAGTGGGGCACAGTCTGGTTGCCGCTGCCGCACTTGCTGATGGCGCCGCTGGTGGGCTTCATGCCGCTGTGGCGCGATGGCCTGGCGGGGGCGGTACCAGCGCTGCTGGCGCTGGCGACCGGGACCTGGCTTTTGCATCGCGTCATCAAGCGGGCGTGGGGCGCGGGCGCGGCGGCATGGGCGGCAGCATTTTACTGCCTGAACCCGTCGCTGCTGTATCTGTCAGCAGTACCGATGACCGAAGCCATCTATCTGGCTGCCTACCTAGGGCTGGTGGATCAGTGCGGCGCGTATTGGGCGGACGGGGACCGGAAGCACGTCTGGCGTGCTGGCGTCTGGGGGCTAGCGGCGAGCTTGTGCCGCTATGACGGCTGGTTCGTGCTCCCGTTCGCGCTCGGGGTCATGGTGCTGCGCAGGCGGGGGGAGTGGTGGCCGCGGGCATGGCGTTTCTGCGCGGTGTCGGGTCTCGGACCGGGGTTCTGGTTCGCCTACAACTGGTTCTACTTTGGCGATCCGCTTTATTTTGCGCGGGGACCGTATTCCGCCCAAGCCCTCGCCGGGAGCACGGGCTATCCCGGCGAGCACGCGCTGGGAATCGCCGCGCTCTACTACCTTAAGACCGTGACCCTGACGGTCGGCGTCCCGTTGGCGATCCTGGCGCTGAGCGGGCTGCTGCTGTGGCGCCGCTGGCGCGGCCAGCCGGTATCCTGGCTGCTGCTGCTGCCGCTGCCGTGGTATCTGTGGGCGATGTGGTCGGGCAACGTCCCCATCTTTTTGCCGCAATATTGGCCCCACGGTTTTTACAACCTGCGCTACGGGGTGCAACTTTTGCCCGCGGTAGCGCTATTTTCCGGCCTCATGACGGCGGGGCTGGTGGGCGTGGCGCGACGGGTTACACTGCTGCACGGCCGGCTGGCGCAGGGGCTCGCTGTCGGATTGGCCGTGCTTTGCGGCGGCGGCTATGCCGCCATGCTGCGCCCGCCCGGGCCACCCGCGTATGCGGAAGCAGTGCACAACGCGCCGGCGCGGCTGGCCATGGAGCATGCCCTGGCGCAGGCGCTGGCGGGATGGCACCGCGGCCAGCGGGTGCTGATGTACTACGGCACCTATCCGGGCGCGCTCGCCGACGACGGAATTCCCCTGCATGCCGTCATTCAAGAATCCAACTTCCGACTCTGGCAGCACGCCCTGGCAGCGCCGCACGCCTATGTGCAATGGGTGGTGATTGAGTCGGGCAGCCCGACGGAGCGGCTGGTGAATTGGTCCGATTTGCGGCAATATTTTATCGAGGCCAAGGTTTTGCACGTTCCCAGCCAGCACGGAATCGAGGTGTACCGCCGCCGATGAGCCCGGATGGCCCCATTCGCTTTGCCAAGGGCGAGGCCAACGGCAACGATTTCCTCATCGTGGATGGGGACGCGGTGGCCGCCGGCGCGCGTGCCGAGTTCGTCCGCCACATCTGCGACCGCCATCACGGCGTCGGCGCGGACGGGGTCGAGTTCGTCCGCCCGCGCGGCTCTGGGTTCGAACTCTCGCTCTACAACGCCGATGGCAGCCAGGCGGAAATCAGCGGGAACGGCACGCGCTGCGTGGTCGCCTTTTACGCCCGGCATGGCTTCCGCCAAGGTGAGCTGCTCACGCATGCGGGACCGCGCCGCGCCACCGTGCTCGATGGCGGGGGGGCGTCGTGGATGGTGGAAATCGAGCTGGGCGCGCCGCACCTGGAAGGCCTTGAACTGATTGTGGCGCTGGGGCAAAGCGTGGAGGCGTTTGTGCTCTCAGTGGGCAATCCCCAGTGCGTTGTCGGGGTGGAGGCGTTTCCTGACGATTGGCAGGCGCTGGGCGAGGCGCTGGAGCGGCACCCCCGTTTTCCCCAGCGCACCAACGTCGAGTTCGCGCGCGTGCTGGACCCCCATCATGTGGACATTCGGATTTTCGAGCGTGGGGTTGGACCGACGAACTCCAGTGGCACCGGCAGCGCCGCCTCGGCGGTGGCGATGATGGCGCAGGGCAGGGTCGCTTCGCCGGTTGAGGTGCGGACGCCCGGCGGGGTGCAGAAAGTCATATGGGGCGGCGAGGAGACGCCGATTAAGCTCATTGGCCCGGCCACGATCGTGGCCGAAGGCGTGTACCTGGGGTCATGATGCGATCGCTGGTAGCCTGGTCGCTGCTGTGGGCATACATGGTCGCGGCCGGCCTCCTCAGCCTGCCCGGCATCTGGCTCACCGGCCGATTGGAGTTCACGTATGCAGCGGCCCGCCTGGGCCTGCGCATGCTGTTCAGGCTGGCGGGGGTGCGCATCGAGGTGCAGGGCAGCCTGCCGGCGTATCCGCCGGAGGTGGCGCCGATTTACATGGCCAACCACCAGAGCAACCTGGACGCGCCGATTCTGGTGACCCACCTGCCCGGCAACATTGTATTCCTGGGCAAGCGGAAATTGTTCTCGGTGCCGATTCTTGGCCTGGTGCTCAAAAGCGGCGGCCTTATTCCGGTGGACCGATCCGGCGACCGGGAAGCCGCGCGGGCCACGGTGGGGCAGGCGGCCGCGGCAGTGCGCGCGGGGCGTCCGGTGCTGGTATTTCCCGAAGGCACGCGCTCGCCCGACGGCATGCTGCTCGAGTTCAAGAAAGGCCCCTTCTACCTGGTCGAGGAGGCGCGGGCGCCAGTCATCCCAGTGCGCATCGAGGGCAGTGGGGTGCTGCTGCCGCGCGGATCGTGGCGCATCCGCCCTGGCGTGGTGAAGTTGTGGATTGGCGCACCGCTGCAGCCTGAGGCGTGGGCGGGCTCGGCCGAACCGAGGGAGGCACTGGCGGCAGCGGTGCGCGCGCGCCTCTCTCCCCTTGAACTTCGATGAGAGGCTCTTGATCTGTCTTGCGCCGTTGGAGTCGCTGCGCGAAGGCCAGGGGGAGGGCTCAACCGGGAGGCCAACTGAGCCGCCGCCCGCCGAGCAGGTGCAGGTGGAGGTGGAATACGCTCTGACCGGCATCGGGGCCCACGTTGAGGACGGTGCGATAACCCCCGGTGAGTCGGCGCCCGCGCGCCAGCGCCGCCGCGCGCAGCTGCAGCCCCCCCAGCAGCCCAGCCTCCTCTTCGCCGCACTCGGCCAGGCCGCTCACATGGCGCTTGGGCACCAGCAGGATGTGCGTCGGCGCGCCGGGCTGCATGTCCTCAAAGGCGAAGATGCGGTCATCTTCGTAGACTTTGAGCGAGGGAATTTCGCCGCGCACGATGCGGCAGAACAGGCAGTCGTCCGCCATGCCTAAGTTCCGCCCGAGGTGGCCGCGATCCCGCTCGCCTTGTACGGCGTCTGCATGTATTCGCGGGCGACATGCTGGGCGTTGTTGGTGTCGTCGTGAGTGGCAATGGCGAGCTGGTATTCGTTGAGGGCGCGGTTGCGCTGGCCGGTGAGGTCGAAGATCTTGCCCAGCTCGATGTGGCTCCAGACCTCGATCCAGGCCGGCTGCAAGTTGCCGTTGATGGCCTGGCGGAAGGCGTCGGCGGCGTTCTGCCAGTTCTCCTCCTGGTAGTAGGCCTGCGCCATGCGGTAGTAGGCGAGCGAGCTGATGGGGTCGAACTTGAGCGCAGCCTGATACTGCTGAATGGCGGCCGGGTAATCGCCGGCGGCGACCTGGTTGTCGCCACGCGAGAGCGCCACTTTGAGATCAAGCCCGGGGTTGGATTTTAGAATCCAGTCCTGGGGATCAATGGTCACTTTCACCGGGCGGTCCTGCATGTCGAGGGTGAAGCTGGCGGTTGAGCCACTCACCGGAACGGTGCGGCTGGCGGTGGCGCCGTCGGTTTCGACGGCCACTTCCACCGGCATGCTGAACAGGTCAAGGTTCTGCTGCACTGTGCCAGTGACGCGGAAGCCGCCTTTCTGCAGGCGGTAGATGGTGTACTGGTCGGTGAAGGACGGAATGGCCGTGCCCTGGTACCACTGGCTGAAAAAGTTGCGTAAGTCGGACTGCGTGCTCTTGGCCACGGACTGCTCAAAATCTGCCGTGCTCACTGGCTTCCAGGCGTAGGCGTTGATGAAATCGCGCAGCGCGTTGTCAAACGGCTGGCTGCCCAACTGCCAGCGCAGCATGTGGAACAGCATCGCGCCCTTGTCGTAGTTCGTGTCCTGGAACTGCGGCGAGAACACGTAGAGCTGGCTGGAGTTGGCCAGCGCGACGGAGGGATAGCTGAGCGCACCGACCTCCAGTTGCTCTACCAGAGCCTGCCAGGCGGCGTTGTCCTGAGTGTGCTGGATGTAGAGCGACTCGGCATAACGCGCGGCGCCGTATTGAAGCCAGGCGTCGTTGAGCGATTGGGGGCTGAGCATGACGCCGAACCACTGCTGGGCGATCTCGTCCACCAAGAGGTTGACGTTGACGCTCGATCCGATTGAGGTCTTCGAGAGCACGATCAGGCCGGGCGAGGCGAAGGAGGGGAGGGCGTCGGAGGGCAGCTCGACAAACTGCAGCGGGGCGGTGAGCGGCGGGGTGCCGAAGGTGTCGGTCAGGAAGGTGTAAATGCCAGCGGCGGTGGAGGCGTACTGGGCGCTCAGATTGGCAGGCGCGTCGGAGCTGAAGTAGAAAGCCGATTGCAGCCCGTTATTGTTGAATATCTGCGGCTTGAGCGGGGTGACAATCACCGTGCCGGGAAAGCTAGCGTGCGCCTGCTGGAAGTGCCAGGTGACTTCGCCATTGCCGGCAGGAGTGGAGGTCGCGGTGCCGCTGGCGACCATGGTCATGCCGGCTGGCAGCGTAGCGGTGATATCGGCAGTGAAGCGGGCGGTGCCGTAGCCCGCCATGGGGAACCATTCGCCGGGATAGAGCAGGAAGGCGCCGTCAGGGCCAACGTAGGCGGTGCGGATGCCGCTGATCGGGCTGAGGCCGGCGTTGGGCAGGGCACCGTTGTACTGGAACGTCACCTGCGCCGAGGTGAGCGGCTGGATGGCGGGTGAAAACGTGACCACCACCTTATCCTGCTGGCGGACTTGCGCGAGGCTGTTACCCGCCGCATCGCTCACGCTCTGGACCGCGAGACCCTGGTTCAACTCGAACACCGCACTGGGAAGCATGGCCTGGGGCGTAATGGTGAGCTTGGCAGTGGCTTCCAGCGTGTGCGCGGGAAAGTTAAAGCTCAGGTTGAGGTCGTAGTGGGTGATCAGAAATGGCGCCTGCGGCTCGGGGGGCAATGGCTGTTCCGGCGCAGACTTAGGCGCCTGGACGGGGGCGCGCTTGATGATGGGGGGAGGGGGAATGGCCTGCGTGCCCTGGGCATCGGAGATGCCCACCAGAGCCATGGCAACGGCGACTGCCAGGAGGACGCCTTTCCAGTTGAGGCGTTGCATACGATTGTTACAAGTATAGACGTTTCAGTGCAGGGCGAGGGTTTCGGCGACCGCTTGGGCGGTGCGGGCAATCGCCCCCGGAAGGCCGAGCTTGGTCCGTACCTCGGCCAGGCCGGTGAGCATGGCGGTGCGGTCGGGCCCGTCCGGCAGCAGACGGTCCGCTTCGGCGGCGATGGCGGCGGGGGTGAAATCGCCCTGGATCAACTCGGGCACCACGGCGCGCCCGGCCACCAAATTGACCATGGCGACGTGCGGCGCGTGGACGAGGCGGCGGCCGATCCAATAACTGAGCGAGGAGAGGCGATAGAACACGACCATGGGGACTTCAAACAGTGCGGTTTCAACCGTGGCCGTGCCGCTGGCGACCAACGCCAGCCGCGCCTGCGACAGCGCCGTGTACATTTCTCCCGGCGGAAGCAGGCGGACGGCGGCGCGCAAGTCCTCAGGAAGCCGGGTGCGAACAGCTTCAACGGACAGGTGCGGGGCCACAGGGAGCATGAACTGCGAGCCGTGCGCCGCCTGGAGAAGGCGCAGGGCAGGAATGAGCACCGGAAGGTGAAACTCCAACTCGCGCTGGCGGCTGCCGGGAAGCACCGCAATCAGGTTGGGTCGGCTGCTGGCCGTGAGCATTGCCTGGGCGCGAGCGACACGCTCCACCAGCGGGTGACCGACCGAGGCGACCTCGACTCCATGGCGGCGGTAGAACTCCTCTTCAAACGGAAAAATGCAGATCATGCGTTGCACATGGTGGCGGATCTGCTCAACCCGGCCGCTGCGCCAAGCCCAAAGCTGTGGGCTGATGAAGTAGATCACGGGAATGCCCACGCCGTGAGCGACGGCAGCCAAGCGGAGGTTGAAATCGGGGAAATCCACCAAGATGAGGCCCTGGGGGCGGCGCGCGCACAGTGCGGCCTTGAGAGCGCTCAGCAGCCGCCGCAGGCGCGGCAGATGCCGCACCACCTCGATCAGCCCCATCACCGCCAACTGGCGGTCATGGACCAGCAGCTCGCATCCCGCTGCCGCCATGCGCTCCCCGCCGCAGCCAAAAAAATGCAGCCTGGGGTAGCGCGTGCGCAGTTCAGTGATCAGTTCGGCGGCGTGCGCATCACCCGACGCCTCGCCCGCCACGATCATGAGTTCCATGTCTGGATCAGGCTATCAGTTCGTGCTAGCATAGCTTGCTATGGGAACACCCAGACGTTTGTGGAACCTGCTGCGGCGGCGTAAGCTGGAGCGCGACATCGCCGATGAACTGGCCCTGCATTTGGCGCTGCGGATCGAGGCCAATGAGCACGCCGGGATCGAGCCAGCGATGGCGAAGCGCAATGCTGAGCGGCGGCTGGGCAGCGACCTGGCACTGCGGGAGCGCACGCGGGCCGCCGATGTGATGTTGTGGCTCGAGGCATGGCTGCGCGACGGCGCCCTGGCGCTGCGCATGTTGCGGCGACGGCCGGCCTTGACGGCGGTGGCGGTCGTGACGCTGGCGGTGGGCATCGGCGCGACCACGGCGATGTTCAGCGTGGTGCAGCGGGTCGTGCTGCAACCGTTGCCGTTCCCGCAGCCGCGGCAATTGATGCTGATTCACGAGTCTTCGGCGAATGTTCGCCTTATGCAAGTGGCCTGGCCCGACTACCTCGACTGGACACGGCAAGCGCACGGCTTCAGTAGTTTGGCGGCGTACCAGCCAAGCCAAACGGCATCCTATCGCACCCCGGCGGGAGAGGAGGCAACGCTGCGCTATGCCTACGTCACAGGCTCGCTGTTCGCAACGCTGGGGCTGCACTTCACGCTCGGCCATGGCTTCACGCCCGCAGAGGAGCGGCCGGATGCGCCGCCGGTGCTGGTGGTCAGCCAGCAGTTCTGGCGCAGCCGGATGGGCGCGGATCCCAACTCGATTGGCAAGCCGCTGCTCCTCGACGGATCCAACATTACCGTCGTAGGAGTTCTGGCGGGCAACCCTGACGCAATGCCCTGGAGCGCCGCGGTTTACACCCCCTTGGCTGTAGAGTCGGGTAATACAGGCTGGGCGAATCGCGGCAATCATCCGGGAATCGTGGTGGTTGGGCGGCTCAAGGACGGCGTAACGCAAGCGGCTGCGGCGGCGGACATCGCTCTGGTCATGAAGCGTCTGGCGGCGGCCTATCCGTCCACCAACCTCGGTGAGACGGCCACCCTGCAGCCGTTCGATCTGGCGCTGAAGGGAAGCTACCGCGCGGAGCTGTGGCTGCTGCTGGGCATGGTCGGCCTGGTGCTGCTGCTTGCGTGCGCGGACCTGGCCCATCTTTTACTGGCGCAGTCCAGCGGCCGCGTGCGAGAGTTCGGGGTCCGCAACGCGCTCGGCGCCTCGCGCGCGGATCTCGTCCGCCAGTGCGGCTGCGAGACCCTGCTATTGGCATTGCTCGGCGGCCTAGCCGGACTGGCGCTAGCCTGGTTGGCGATCCCGCTGCTGGTGCATTGGGCGCCTTATCCGGTGCCGCGCATGGGTCAGGCCGGCGTGAACGGCGCCGTGGCCGCCTTCGCCGCTGCCGCGGCGCTCGCGGCTGCCCTCCTCATAGGCCTGGCGCCCGCGGTGGCCGCCTCGCGCGCCAACCTGAGGGAGCGAATGCAGTCCTCACAAGCCGGGCGCCTGCATGGTGTCCTCCTGGTTACCGAGGTCGCGCTGGCGGTGGTCGTGGTTGCGGGCGCCAGCCTGCTCGGCCGCAGCCTGCAGCGGGTCCTCGCGGTGAACCCCGGCTTCAACCCGCAGGAGCTGATTACGCTCGGCGTTGTTCACACACCGAACGGCGCTGACACCGCTTTCGAGAGCGCGCTAACGCGCGTCCGCGCCTTGCCGGGAGTCGCCGCAGCGGGCGCTGTGGTGGCGGCGCCGTTGCACGGCACGCTCTGGGGCACGCAGTACCTCGCGGGCGGTCAGCCCGCGCTGCCATCGGCGGAGCGGCCCTGGGCGACGCTGAACATGTCGCTGCCAGGATATTTTCAGACCGTCCAAGCGCAACTGCGCGCAGGAAGGTTTTTGGACGCCTCCGACCATGCTCACGCACCGCTCGTCGCCGTCATCAACGAAGCCATGGCAGAACGCATGGGAGGCAATGCGATGGGTAAGCGCCTTTTCATACAGGATGACGATCAGTGGCGCACCGTCGTGGGTGTGATCGCCAATTTGCGCCAAATCAGCCTCACGACTCCGGCTAGGCCGGAAATTTTCCTTCCCTTTTCCCAATTTCCGGGGGTCAACGAAATCTCGATTGTCGTGCGCGCAGCAGGCAATCCAGCCGTGGTGGCGCGCGAGCTGGCGGCGACGATACCGGCGCCCCAGCCGCCCGAACTCATGACCGCAACCCTGGGCTCGACCCTGGTGCGCCGCGATTTCCTGGCCACGCTCATGGCGGGCTTCGGGCTGCTGGCGCTGCTGCTCGCCGGGCTCGGCATATACGGGATCACCGCGCATGGCGTGGCCGGGCGCGCGCGCGAGCTGGGTGTGCGGGTGGCGCTGGGGGCCACACCGGGCGGATTGGTGCGGGCTGTACTCATCGGCAGCCTCAAGGTGACCGCGTTGGGTTTAGCGGCTGGCTTGGCCGGCGTCTACATGGCGGGCCAGTATTGGGGTTCGTTGTTGTTTGGCGTCGGTCGTGCCGATCCGCTGGCGCTGGCGGGCACCTGCGTGATTCTGCTGGCGGTGGCCGTGGCGGCATGTCTGTCGCCCGCGTGGCGGGCGGCGCACGCCGATCCCCTCCCGGCACTGCGAAGCGAGTAGCCTTTATTCTTAGAAGTGGGAGGATTGAGGGTATGCGCAGGTCCGCATTGCTGTTGGCGCTGCTGCTTCCGGTCGGGGTGGTGGCGCAAACTCAACCAAAGGTGTCCGTGACCGCGCAGGGGAGCTTCCGCTCCGCACCGGATGCCGCCGAGGTATATTTGCAAGTCCAGGGGCAGAATCCGGATTTGAAAACCGCCTATGCCGAGGCTCAGAGCCAGGCGGAACAGGTGCGAGCGCTGCTGCGGGCGCACGGCTTCACGCCCCAGGAGGCACACTGGAGCGGTTACCAGGTGCAGCCCAATATGGACTACCGCAGCCACCGCGTCACCAGCTACAGCGTGCACAACGACGTGCAGCTGGAGATTACCGACTTCGCGAAGATCGGGCCGCTGCTCGACGACGCCAGCGGCAAGGGGCTGAACGCATTGCGCAGCGTGAGTTTTGCACTCAAGCACATGCAGGCGGCCAAGGCGGCGGCAATCGCCGATGGCTATGGCAAGGCGCACGCGGAGGCGGAGGCGCTGGCCAAAGCGGCCGGCTTGCGATTGGGCAGCCTTGCAACCGCCACCGTGGACACCTCCGGGGGCGCGTCTGTGCCCCTGCCGCGCATGATGGCGATGTCTGCGGCCGAGGCGGGCGCGCCGGCGCCCAGCGCCGGGTTCAGTCCCCAGGAAATTACCGTATCCGCTTCGATTACCGCCGTATATCGGCTGGAGCCGGGGCATTAGGGCGGCTGTGGGCAAGACTCTCTGGTGGCTGGCGCCTTTGGCGCTGCCGGCCCTGGCGATGGCGGCGCGGCGAGCGCAGGCGAAGCGGCGAACACTGAGCGTGCAGGCGGCCGGAGAGTTCCGGGCGCGGCCGGATACGGCGGTGGTGGAGCTGGCGCTGGAGACGGAAAGTGGCGAACTGAAAGAGGCCTACGTGCAGGCTCAGGTCGAAGCCGAACGGGTGCGGGCGCGACTGCGCAGCAGCGGGTTTGCGCCCGAGGCGGCGCTGTGGGGAGAGTTTCAGGTTTCGAGCGGGGACGGGAAATACCGGCTGCGGGCGGGCGCCGATTTGGTTATCCCGGAGTTGCGCATGCTCGACCCGCTGGTGGCAGCGCTGTCCGGGATGGGCCTGAAACCGCTGGCGAGCATCAGCTTCCGGTTGCGGAATGTCAGTGCCGCGGAGGAGGAGGCGGTAGCCGAGGCCTGCCGCAATGCCCACCGGCGGGCAGTGGCGCTGGCGCGACATTTGAACCTGGGATTGGGTGATCTGCAGGCAGTGAGGCTCGACCAAATGGCCAGCGGGGCGCCGGCGCGGGTGAGCCTGAGCGTGGAGGGCGGTGAGGCGGCAGCGCCGTCTACGCCGCAAGAGATCATTGTGACGGCGTCGGTGAGCGCGGTGTACAGGCTGGACGATTGAAACCGCAACTCAGCGTCGTGATACCGACCTGGAATGGCAGGGAACTGTTGGAGCGCTGCTTGCCTTCGGTGGCGGCGGAGCTGAGCCCGGGCGACGAGCTGGTGATTTCCGATGACGGCTCCAACGACGGAACTCCCGGCTGGCTGGCGGAGTACTATGCGTCGGCGCGGCTAGTGCGGGCGGAAGTGAACCGGGGATTTGGGCCGGCTGTGAATGCCGGGGTCGAGGCGGCGCGGGAAGAAATTGTAGTGCTGCTCAACAACGACGTCGAGCTCACGCGGGGCTGCCTGGCGCCGATCGCCGCCTGGTTCGAGCGTGACACTTTGTTCGGGGTGACGCTGCGGGCCTTCGATTTGCCCGAGCGCGAGTTTTCCACTGGCGGCAAGCTGGGGCGTTTCCGCCGCGGATTCTGGGAGAGCTGGCGAAATTACGAGCAACCAGCGGGTGAGAGTTTCATGCTGGTGGGCGGTTTTTGCGCCTTTCGGCGCAGCGTGTTTCTGGCGTTGAGGGGCTTTGATCGCGTGTTCGCGCCCTACTACAGCGAGGATCTCGACCTGTCCTATCGGGCGCGCAAGCGCGGCTGGGAGCTGGGCTATGAGCCGGCCGCCGTCCTGTTTCATGCACCCAGTTCGAGCGTGAAGCGGCATCGGGGCCCGTTTCGGCGCCAGACGATCATCGAGCGAAATCGTCTGCTGTTTCATTGGCGCAATCTCGATCGCTCGCGCTTGCTGCAGCATCTGCTCTGGGCGCATCTGATGTTGCCGCAGATGGCGCTGAGGGGCCGCTGGGCCTACCCGCTGGGCTACCTGCAGGCGCTGGCGCGCCTGGGCCAGGTCTGGCGCTTCCGGCGGCGGGAAGAGCCGTTCTGGCGGCGGCGCGACTGCGAGCTGGACCTGCCGGCAGGGAAAACACTTCCTGCTCGGGCGGCATCCTCCCCTCCAGGCTGAGAGGGGAGGCGTTATGAACAAGTGGATTTTGCCTGCCATCGCGGTGACCGTGGTTGCGTTCCTCATGACCCGCCAGGGCAGGGAATTGCAAGAGCAGATCAGCGATAACCTCGGAGATTGGGTGGACAACCTGAGCACGTCGGGACGCAAGCTTGCCGAATCGCTGGGTAAGGTTCAGTCTGTGCTGGACCGGTGCAATCATACGCTGGAACGCATGGCGGACTGAGAGGCAGGAGGGCTGTCCGCTGCTCGCTGCGATATCCTGAAGCCAGGGCATGGCTGAAGGACAAAAGTGGGGAGGCCTAGGCTGGGCCGCATGGCTGCTGAATTTGGCGCTGGCGGTGGTGATCGCGTTCCTGCTGGTCTTGTTCGCCTTTCAGCCGGTGCGGGTGCAGGGCTATAGCATGATGCCGCACCTGCAAAACAACGAGCGCCTATTCATTGATAAAGTCTCCATCAGCTTTGAGCCGATCAAGCGCGGCGACGTGGTCGTGTTTCACTATCCGCTGGATCCGTCGCAAAGCTTTATCAAGCGCGTAGTTGGCTTGCCCGGCGATCACGTGGTGATCTGGGACGGCACGGTCTACATCAACGGCCGGCGCTTGCTGGAGCCGTACGTAAAACCCAAGTTTCAGGATTACGCCGATTTTCCCGAAGTCACCATTCCGGCGAACGAGTACTATGTGCTGGGCGACCACCGGAACAGCTCCAACGACAGCCGTTTCTGGGGCTGCCTTCCGGCCAAGGATATTTTTGGCCGGGCAGTTTTCGCTTACTGGCCGCCGACCGATCTCGGGCTCATTCACTAATAAGCTAAAGCGAACTAAAGTGGCAACGTTGCAGGGGCGTCCTGGCATCCATGGTCAAGAGGCCGCATCATGCTAACGAATTCGGACAGGTTTATCAGCGCACCCGGGGCGCGCATCATCTACAGCCTGGAGCACGTCTGCTTCTACGAGCTGCAGAACGACAACAAAGTCAAAGTACGCTTTTCCAATGGGGAGGCGAAGGATCTCGAGGACGAAGACGCCCGCCAGTTTCTCGCCGCGGTGAGTAGCGAGCGGTTGGCGCCCGGTCAGGCCGCCTAAAGCAGTTGCCCGAAGCGGTTTGCAGCAAGTCTGGAACTGCTTTAGCGCCGCCGTGACGCCAGAGCTTGCGCGAGGTCGGCTTCGAGGTCGGCGGGGTCTTCGATGCCGATCGAGAGGCGGACCATGCCGTCGGTGAGGCCGATGGCGGCGCGGCCCTCAGCCCCGAGCGCGGCGTGGGTCATGGTGGCGGGGTGGGAAATGAGGGTTTCCACGCCGCCCAGGCTTTCGGCCAGCGAGCACAAGCGCACGCGGCGGAGGATCTGGTTCGCGCGAACTAGCGAGCCGGTCTCGATGGTAATCATGGAACCGAAGCCGGACATTTGCCGCTTCGCCAGAGCGTGCTGTGGATGCTGCGCTAGGCCAGGGTAGTAAACGGCCTTGACCTGGGGCTGTTGCGTCAGCCACTGCGCGATTCGCCGCCCGTTGGCATCGTGCTGGCGCATGCGCACCGCCAGGGTTTTGACTCCGCGGAGCAGCAAAAAGCATTCAAACGGGCTGAGGATGGCACCGCTCGACTTCTGCAAAAAGCGGAACTCCTCCGCGTGGGTCTGGCTGCGCGTAATGACCACCCCGCCGAGGCCATCGCTGTGGCCATTGAGGAATTTGGTGGTGGAATGAATCTCGAAATCGGCGCCCAGCGCCAGCGGCTGCTGGAAATAGGGGCTCATGAAGGTGTTGTCCACGGCGAGGGCGGCGCCATGGGCGTGGGCAATGTCCGCGCAGGCTCGCAGGTCACACAGCTCCATCAAGGGATTCGTCGGAGTTTCGACGAACACCAACTTCGAGCGGGGCTCGAAGGCGCGTTCGATGCGCTTCGGCTGGCGCGTGTCCACGTAGGTAAAGCGCAAGCCGAAGCGGCCCAGCACCTGGTTGAACAGCCGCGGCGTGCCACCATAGACATTGCTCCCGCAGATGACGTGATCGCCGGCGGAAAGCCGCATGAGGAGAGCCTGGATCGCCGCCATGCCGCTGGCGAACACGTGGGCGCTGTGGCCGTTCGCGAGCGCCGCCAGATTGGTTTCCAGCGCCGTGCGGGTGGGGTTGCTAACGCGGGAGTACTCGTAGCCTTTGTGTTTGCCGATTTCCTCCTGCACGTAGGTCGAGCTGGCGTAAATGGGAACGTTGATCGCGCCGGTGGTGGCATCGGGGGCTTGGCCGGCGTGAATGGCGCGGGTGGCAAAGCCGGGTTGGGACGGTGGCTGGGGCATAGGGTTGAACTCGGTGCAGAGCACTATAATTGTAGCTGTTGAAGGCGCGAATTCCAGTGATCGCGGTGCTCGCGGGGCTGTGCCTGGGAGCGGCGGCCCAAGAGGCGAAGCCTGTGAGCGGCGCGGCGGACCGTTGCCTGGTGCTGCCATTCAGCAACCGCTCCGGCGATGCCAACCTGGACTGGATGGGCGAAAGTTTTGTCATCGCCTTCCGCCGTGCGCTAGGCGGCAGCCCGTTGATGGTACTTCCGCGCGCCGACCGCACGCGCGCGCTGACGCTGCTCGGGGCTGCCCCCGACGTGCCGCTGAGTCACGCCTCGATGATGCGGCTGGCGCAGGTCGCCGATGTGCGCTGGCTGGTGATGGGCTGGTATGACTACGACGGCGAGCAACTGTCGGCGGGCGCCAGCGTGGTGGATATGCAGCGCGAGCACTTGGTGGGACTGACGACGGTCAATGCGCCGCTGGACCAGTTAGAACCCTTGCAGGCCAAGCTGGGCTGGGCCCTGCGCCAGCAGGTGGATCCGGCCGCCGCGGGCCAGCCCGAACCGGCGCCGGCGGCCACTTTGCCTGTCAGCGCCTATGAGGATTTGGTGCGCGCCCGGCTGGCGGCCGAGCCCGACGATCAGGTCAAGCTGCTGCGCATCGCGGCGCAACTGGCGCCGAAGGATGGGCGCGTCGGGCTGGCGCTGGGGCAGGCCTACTTCGCCGCGCATCTGGATGCCCCCGCGGCGGACACGCTGGAGTCGGTGCCGGCCACCGCCCCCGAGTTCCCCGAAGCCGCCTTCAGCGCCGGTCTGGCCGAATATGGCCTGGGCCACTACGCCAAAGCGATCAGCGAATGGCAGGCGGTGGAGAAAACGCTGCCTTTGCCCGCCGTGACTCATAACCTCGGCGTCGCCAAGGCCGCCGCCGCGGGTGCGAGTAGTCCTGGCGAGCTCGAGCTCAGCTTTCCCTCCGAGGAATTCGAGCAGTTGCGCCAGGTCTTTGACCGCTTTCAGGCCAGCAAGACGGCGGGAATGCCGCCAGCCGAGCAGGCCGACTACGAGTTGCAACTGGGGCAGCGCCTCCAGCGCCAGGGCGCGCAGGCGGCGGCTGAGGAGGCGTTGAACCAGGTGGTGGCGCTGGCGCCTGCCACGCAGACGCAGGAGCTGGCGGCCGCGCACGCAGGTCTGGCGGTAATCTGGTATGCTCGCCACGATAGTGCCCGCGCCGCCAAGGAAGCCGCGGCCGCGCTTGCCGCCGATCCCAACAATGCACAGGCGCAACAAATTCAGCGCGAGCTGGCGAAACCGCCTCATCGCTAGCCTCGCGGCCTTGTTCGTGCTGGCTCTTGCGGCGGGCGCACTGGCCACGGCGATAGCCGTGCCGGGTTCGCCGATCGTGGTGATCACCCTGCACGACACCGTCAATACGATCAGCGCCGAATACGTCAACCGCGGACTGCAGCGCGCGGCGGAGGAGCACGCCGCCGCGGCGGTGCTGGAACTGAGCACGCCGGGGGGGCTGGACACCGCCATGCGATCCATCATTCAGGGCATTCTGGCCTCGCCGGTACCGGTGATCGGCTATGTCGCGCCCAGCGGGGCGCGTTCGGCTTCGGCGGGCTTTTACATTCTGCTGAGCTGCGACGTGGCCGCCATGGCGCCGGGCACGAACACCGGCGCGGCGCATCCGGTGGTGCTCGGGGGGGCGCCACCGGGCAAGATTGAATCCGAGAAAATGCAGAACGACGCGGCGGCGTATATCCGCAGCCTGGCCGCGCGCCGCCGCCGCAATGTGGATCTGGCGCAAAAGGGCGTCATTGACAGCCTCTCGTTCACCGACCGGGAGGCGCTGCAGGGCAACCTGGTGGACCTGATCGCGCCCGATTTGCCCCAGCTGCTGGCCCAGCTCAATGGCCGGACCATCACCCGCATCAACGGCACGCAGCAGACGCTGACGCTGACCGGCCCACGCCAGTTTTTCACCATGAGCGTGCGCGAAAAGATTCTCGACATGAACGCCAGCCTGGCGTTCATCCTGCTGGCTGCCGGCGCGCTGCTCATTTACGTTGAGTTCACCCACCCCGGGGTATTTCTTCCCGGTGTTGCGGGGCTGATTCTGGTGGTGCTATCCCTGTTTGCCCTCTCGCTGCTGCCGATCAACTGGTCGGGTGCGGGGCTGCTTATCGTGGCCTTCATCCTCTTTGTACTGGAGGCCAAATTTCCGACCCATGGCGTGCTGGCCATCGGCGGCGTAGTGGCGCTTGCGCTGGGCGGCCTTTTGCTGATCAATTCCCCAATTCCGCAAATGCGTGTCGGCGTGAGCAGCGCTCTGGGCGTGGCCATCGGGTTTGGCGTGGTGGCGACCATCCTGGCACAGTTGGTGATCCGCGCCCAGCGGCGCAAGGTGGTCACAGGCGCGCAAGGTTTGGTGGGCGAAGCCGGCGTGGCGCTCACCGCCCTGGCGCTGCAGGGCACCGTGCTGGTGCATGGCGAGCGCTGGCACGCCCGCGCCCGCGCTCCCATTGCCGCCGGCGGGGCCATCCGCGTGCTGGGCGTACATGGTTTGCGACTGGAAGTCGAGGCGGTGGCAGAATAGACTTTCACGCGGAGGGTTTCCCTATGGCTGGTGTCATCGTCATCATTGTCATCGTAGTACTGTTTCTCTTGTCGGCCATCAAGGTCATGGCCGAGTATGAGCGGGCCGTAGTGTTCCGCCTGGGACGACTGTTGGGCGCGGCCAAAGGGCCGGGCGTGGTGCTAATTTTCCCCATCGTGGATCGTTTGGTGCGCGTTTCCCTCCAGGTTGACACCCTCGACGTCCCACCGCAAGACATCATCACCCACGACAACGTAACCTGCACCGTCACGGCGGTGGTCTACTACCGCGTGATTGATCCGCAAAAGGCCGTGGTCGAGGTGCGCAATTTCCGTTTTGCCAGCTCGCAGTTCGCACAGACCACGCTGCGCGCGGTGCTGGGCGAAGTTGAATTCGACGATCTGTTGTCCAGCCGGGAAAAACTCAACTCCCGCCTGCAAACCATCCTCGACGAACGCACCGAACCCTGGGGCGTGAAGGTCACCGACGTGGTCATCAAGGCGGTGGACCTGCCCGAGACCATGCAGCGGGCGATTGCCCGGCAAGCGGAGGCGGAGCGTGAAAAACGCGCCAAGATCATTCACGCCGATGGCGAATACGAGGCGTCCACGCGGCTGTCGGAAGCCGCCGCGATCATCGCCACCGAGCCCATTGCTCTGCAGTTGCGCTACCTGCAGACCCTGCTGGAAATCGGCAGCGACAAAAACACCACCATCGTGTTTCCTTTGCCGCTCGACCTGATTGACGTGTTTATGAACGCGCGTCCGTCGGCCAACGCCGCGGGGGCTTCGCCGGCGGAGCGGGCGAAGCCATGAGACCGGCGGCGCAACGCTACTCCGCGGAGCCGCGCAAGCGCAAGTCGCAGTACGAGCTCGAGATGGGAACCAAATCTCTTGCGGGGGCGTTTTTTGCCCTAGCGGTGGTCTGCGGCCTGTTTTTCACGTTTGGCTACACCATCGGCAAGCACGCCATTCCCGCCACCTTTTCTTTGGGCGGCACTCAACCCTTGCCGCTGCGCCTGCCCGCGAGTGCCACCCCGGCGCCCGCGGCTGCGGGAGTACAAGCGCCCAATCCGCAAGAGTTGGGCGCGGCGGAAAATAATCAAACCCCGGCCACCCTGGCACCGCCCCCCACCGGCGCCAACCCCAACTCGGCCGCTAGCAGCGCGGCGTCAACGCTTGCCAGCTCGACGGCTACAAGCCCTGGGGCGGTTCTGCCCGCCGCGCCGCCCGCCGACGGCAGTGGCGGTGTACTTTTCCAGGTTCAGGTGTTTGCCGGCAGCCAGTCGGATGCGGGCAAGCTCGCCGACGCCCTCAAAACCCGTGGTTATCCGGCGCAAGTGGTCGCGCCCGAGCCCGGCGGGCAGGATGCACAGTACCGCGTCGAAGTCGGACCCTACCTGACCCATGCCGAAGCCGAGGCCATGCGGGCACGCCTGCGCGCCGACGGCTATCAGGCGGCGGTGCAGGGCGGCGGCCAACTCTAAGGCTGCACCGCTGCATCCGTTTGCCCGTGGAGAGGTGGCAGCGCAATGTGCAGTTCGCTGCGGCGGGGATGGTCGCTGCGGCCTTGGTAGAGGCGACCACGGGCGGCCAGCGCCCGCGTCGGCAGAGCCTTGGGCGGTGCCTGGGGGCCGGGGGCGCCGCTTTCGTTTACGCGCACCTGGTGCCTGCCGAGCAATGGGGCCTGCGCTCAGGCGCGGCTTTTGCCCAGCTCCCCTGGATCGCCTCGCTCGAATCCAGTCTGGGCGGCCCGCGCCCGCTCGAGCTGGCCAGTTGGGGCGCCCTCACCGGTCTGCTGCTCAGGCTATTGCGCCAGGGTTGGGCTAAACGCTGAAAGCTGTAAGCTGTAAGCAGTAAGCTCATGTTTTCAATCACCGTCGAAGAGACCTTTTCCTCTGGACATGCCCTGCGCGGCTACCGGGGCAAGTGCGAAAATCCCCACGGCCACAACTACCGCGTCCGGGTACGTGTGGATGGAACGGGCCTGAACGACATCGGGCTTCTCTACGACTTCAAGGACCTGAAAACGCACCTGCGGCGCGAAACAGAGCAGTGGGATCATCAATATCTGAACGACCTGGAACAGTTCCGTGACATGAATCCCTCCGCCGAAAACATGGCTCGCGTGCTGTTTGAACGGCTGCGGGAGGCGTTGGCCGGCAATGCCCAGGCGGTGAAGGTGCATTCAGTGACGGTGTTTGAGACCGACACGACGGCGGCGATCTACTCCGGCGAGTGATGCACTTACAGATCACCGAGGTTTTCCATTCCATTCAGGGGGAATCCAGCCACGCCGGACTGCCATGCGTGTTCGTCCGGCTGACGGGCTGCAATCTCCGCTGCCGATGGTGCGATAGCGAATATAGCTTCCATGGCGGCCAGCGTATGGAATTGGCGCAAGTGCAGGCGGCGGTGCGGGCGTTTGCGTGCCGCCGCGTGGAGATCACCGGCGGCGAGCCGCTATTGCAAGCTCCGGCAGTACGTGTGCTGGCGGAGCGCCTGCTGGCCGAAGGCTATACGGTCATGATCGAGACCAGCGGCGAGCGCGACCTCAGCGCCGTACCCGAGGCGGTGATCAAGGTGGTGGACATAAAGTGCCCGTCGAGTGGCGAGGGCGGAAGCTTCCGGGAAGCGAACCTGGCGCTGCTGCAGCCGTGGGACGAGCTGAAATTCGTGCTCAGCGACGAGGGCGATTATGTTTTTGCCCGCGACTTCGTCGCCCGCCACCAGCTCGAGAACGGTCCGGTGGCGGTGCTGCTCTCGCCCGCGTTCCGCAAGGACGCTGCCGGTACACGCAGCAGCCAGCAGTGCCTTCTGGACCCGCAGATGCTGGCCGCATGGGTCCTGCGCGATGGTCTCAACGTGCGACTGCAGCTCCAGATTCATAAATTCATCTGGGATCCGGGGAAGCGGGGTGTATGAAACCTGCGGTGGTGTTGTTGAGCGGAGGTATGGACAGTTGCGTCTGCATGGCGTTGGCGGTGCGCGAGTATGATGCCGCCGTGCTGCACGTAGATTACGGACAGCGCACCGAAGCGCGGGAACGCGAGGCCTGCGAGGCGATTGCCGATCACTACGGTATTCGGCGCCGGCTAGTTGTGCGGACCAATTTTTTTCGCCAGATTGGGGGTTCCGCGCTCACCGATGCCACTTTGGCGGTGCCGGCGGACGGTCTCGACCTTTCGGTCATTCCCATCACATACGTACCATTCCGCAACGCTCATTTTCTGGCCGCCGGGGTGAGCTGGGCGGAAGTGCAGGGGGCGGAGGTGGTGATCATAGGCGCAGTCGCATCGGATAGTTCGGGCTACCCGGATTGCCGTCCCGAGTATTACGAAGCTTATAATCAACTGCTGCGGGTAGGGACCAAAGATGGAACCATCCGTGTTTCCACCCCCCTGCTGTATGCTGCCAAGGCCGACATAGTGCGACGGGGACTTGAACTGGATGCGCCGTTTAATTTATCTTGGTCTTGTTACCAAAATTCCGGCCCGGCTTGTGGGCGCTGCGACAGCTGCCGGTTGAGACGGCGTGCGTTTCGCCAGGCGGGGGCGAACGATCCAATTGCCTACGCGGAGGAGGATTTATGAAAATTGTGCAACGACTGTCTGCCATGGCGGGTATGGCCCTATTGGGTGCGCTCATGCTGCTGCCGGCCGCAGCCCAAAAAGTGGGCGGTATCAAAGGCACGATCATTGGTTTGAACAACAAGCCCCTGGTCAATGGCCAGGTCATCTTCACCCGCACCGACGCCAAGGGCGAAGTCAAACTCACCACCAACAAGAAGGGCGAGTTTGAGACCGACAACATCCCGGTGGGCACCTACAATATGAGCGTGGTCGCCGCAACCGGCCAGAGCCTCGACGTGGAGGACGGAATCAAGACCCTCGACGGCAAAATGCTCAACGCCCACGTCAACTTGGCCGTCATTGCCGCTGCCGTCAATGGCGCGCCGCCACCTAAGGGCATGACCGCCGAGGAAGCGGCCGCGTACGCCGCCCGCAAGAAGGAGGCGGAGGCGAAAAACGCCAAGATGGGCCAGCTCAACACCCTGCTGGCGCAAAACAAGCAGTTCTACGAGGCCAAGCAGTACGACCAGGCCATCGGCGTGATGGAACAGGCGGTGGCTATTGATCAGAAGCACGACATCCTTTTCGCCAACCTGGCTGAGGATTATGCCGGCGCAAAGCAGTATCAGAAAGCGGCCGACGCCTATCAGAAGGCCATCGCGCTCAAGCCCGCCGACGCCGGCTATGAAATCAACCTGGGATCAGTGCTGGCCGAATCCGGCGACACAGCCGGCGCCAATGCGGCGTTTGCCAAGGCGGCGCAAATTGATCCGACTCAGGCGAAGACCGCCATTTATAACGAAGGCGTGGTGCTATACAACAAAAACGACATTAAGGGCGCCGAAGCGGCCTTCACGAAGTCGCTGGCGCTGGACCCGAATAATGCCAACGCCTGGTACTACAAGGGCATGTGCCTTGTGAACCAGGCGACCACCGATCCCAAGACGAACAAGATGATCCCCGTACCGGGCACCAAGGAAGCGCTGCAGAAGGTCATTAGCCTTGCGCCCAACAGCCCAAACGCGGCCACTGCCAAGGCCATCCTGCAGACCATTGGCGGCGGGGAATAGGCAGGTCATAAAGGCGATACAAAGCCGCCCACCGGAATGGCGGGCGGCTTTTATTAAGTGCTGAGCGTTGGGCTTAAGGCAGTTCCAGACTGACTTTAGCAAGGTTGGCAGGCGCCAGCGCGGCTGCTTCGCCCTGCTGGAACTGCACGGGGCGGCTTGCTCGCGTCGGATTGCCCGCCCTGCTGTGAGTGCGACGCACCAAGTCTGGAACTGCTTCAGTTGCCCGCACTGGCGGCGGGCACCACCTTCAGCGGTGCCGCCAGAGAGAACTGGAGCACGGTTTCGCTGGGGAGATTGACCTCGGGGGCCTTGCTGAACTCCTGGGCCGCAGTGCCGGTGCCGGCGCCCGCGGCGGCGCCAAGCGCGGCACCTTTGCCGCCACCGGCAATGGCGCCAATGGCTGTGCCGATGGCCGCACCGATGCCAATCTTTTTGGCGGTATTGCTGCCACGGGCGGAGGTTTCGCGGGTGATTTCCTTTGAGGACAGATCATAGCTGGCGCCGTTGAACTCCAGCGTGGTGAGCCGCAGTACGAGCCGCGACCGGCCCCGGAATTTGCCTGAGGCATCCGCAGCCACGATGGTGCCGCTGACCGCCGCGCCCTGTGGGATGGCGATCTGGCCATTGACGCGCACTGGAGTGGAAATCTGGCCCTGCCAGTTCTGGCCAGGCTGCGCGTCGGCGGAACTAAGCTGCTGACTCAGGCGGACCGCAAGCGTGCGGCCGCTGTCAATCTCCACCGTCGCGGGCGCGGCCGGTGCCGCCGGCTGGCTAGCCGAAGCAGGCGTTTCGCGTCGGCGCGAGGGCGAGGGCGGCTGAGCGCTCATGGCGCTGCCGGCCGTGGCGGCCGGATTGGCGGGAGTGTTGGTGGCAATCTGGTTGTCCACCTGCGTCACACCCGGCACTTGGGCGTCCTGGGCGGCTTGCGTGCGCGCCGCGTTGCTGGTCACGGTTCCGGAGAGCGTTACAACTCCATTTTGCGTGGCGGCGATGATGTTGTCACCCTGCAGGGCATTATCCGCGTTCAGGTTCTTTTGCACGCTTTGGGTGATGGCCTGATCCTGGCTCCCGGCGTTGCTTTTGGAGCATGCGGCCATGGCCAAGGCCAGCACCACGGCGGCGCCGGCGGCGGTCAGCTTCTGATAGCGCATAATTCCCCTTTCCTCCCAATCAGAACGTAAAAACTACTTGCATCAGGCAGTGTAGTCCGTTTTGTTCCAGCTCAGGCCAGTTCTACATTGATCTGGTGCAATTGCTTTGCCAAACTGGTGACGGTGCCAGGATTTTACGCGAATTTCATTGCAAGCTGGGAACAGCGCCTCAACCGCGTGGACCAGAACCGCCGTGTCACCCCGTTTGCGTGGGGTGGGGAGTGGCTGCGGCGCACGCCCATGAACGGAGTGCCGGACTGGCCTCCGGAGGCCAAGCCCCGGGAGGTGATGCCGGCGCTGCGGCAGTGGAACGAGCGTGTGCTGGCCGCGAGCGGAGAGTTTTTTGCCTACCCGCGGGTGCACCACTACCACCTGGAAGGCGATACCCTCCAGTTTCCCTCGCCCGTACCCACGCCCTGGGAGGAAAACCAAACCGTGCACGCACGCTGGTTTCCAGCTGCCGGCGCGCGGCGGCGCGCCGTAATCGTGGTGGCGCAATGGAACGGCGACGCGGCCAGCCACATGGGACTCAGCCGGCTGTTTCAGCGTGCCGGCATCAGCGCCCTGCGCGTCAGCATGCCTTATCACGACGGCCGCATGCCGCGTGAATTGAAGCGCGCCGAATACGCCGTGGACGCCAATATTGGCCGCACGATCCATGCGGCGCGGCAGGCGGTGTGCGACATCCGCGCCAGTCTGGATTGGCTGGAGGAGCAGGGCTACACCTCGCTGGGCATCATGGGCACCAGCCTGGGCTCCTGCTACGCGCTGCTGGCCAGCGCGCACGACCGGCGCCTGCGCGTGAACGCCTTCAATCACATCTCGCAGTACTTTGGCGACGTGGTTTGGACCGGGCTCGCCACGAGCCATGTGCGCCGCAGCCTTGAACCCTACCTCGCGCAGCCGGAATTACGCGAAGCATGGCGCAGCATCAGCCCGGCCAGCTACCTCGATCGGTTTGCCGCCGTTGACCGGGAATCGCCCAAGCACAGCCTGCTGCTCTGGGCGCGCTACGACCCCTGTTTTTTGGCGGAGTATTCCCGCGCCGTGGTGGCCAGCTTCGAGCGTTTGCGGCTCGCTCATGAGGCGCACGCCCTCGCCTGCGGGCACTACACGATGGGGCGTTTGCCGTTCAAATACGCCGACGCGTTTTATCTCATCCGTTTTTTGCGGCGTCATTTATAGTTCAGGCATGTTGGAGGTCACCGGGCTCGAGGTTGCCGCGCGCGGCGGATCGCTGTTGACGGGCGTGTCGCTGAAGCTGGCTGAGGGCGGCTCGCTGGCGCTGGTAGGGGAATCCGGCAGCGGCAAAACCACGCTGCTGCGCGCATGCATGGGCCTACTCGCGCCGGGCTTGCGCGTGGGCGGCAGCGTGCGCTGGCGGGGGCGGGAGCTACTTCAGCAGCGGCCGGCGCAATGGCGGCGGCTGCGGCGCCAGGAGTTGGCGTGGATTCCGCAGGAGCCCTCCGCCGCGCTCGATCCCCGCAGCAGCGCCGCCGCCCATCTGGGTGAAGGGCTGTCCGGGGACGCGGCCGTGCACGCCGCAACGCTGTGGGCGGAGGTAGGGCTGGGGCTGGCGCGCCGCCGCGCTTATCCCCACGAATGGTCGGGCGGCATGCAGCAGCGCCTGCTGGTGGCCATGGCGCTGGCGCGCCAGCCGCGGCTGCTGTGCGCCGACGAGCCCACCTCGGCGCTGGACACACTGCATCAGGCGCAATTGCTGGCGTTGCTGGCGCGGCTGCGGTGCGAGCACGGGTTTGCGCTGCTGCTGGTCACCCATGATCTGGCGGTGGCGGCGCAGGCCGCCGAACACATTCTGGTCTTGCGCCAGGGCGGGGTAGTCGAGCAGGGCCCGACCGCCGAGGTGCTGGCGCATCCGCATTGCGACTATACCGCAGCCCTAATCGCCTGCCAGCCGGCGTGGCGGGCGCGGGAGGTCGGGGCATGAGCTCGCCCGGAGCCGCGGCCGCGCCGGCGCTGCTCGAACTGCGAGGCGCGGGAGCGCGGGCCGGCGGCCGCTGGATCGTGCGTGACGTTTCCCTGTGCCTGCGGGCGGGGGAGACGCTGGCGGTGGTGGGGCCGTCGGGTGCGGGCAAAAGCACGCTCGCCCGGTTGGCGCTGGGCTTGATTCCCGCCGCCGAGGGCGAGGTCTGGGTGGAGGGGCAGAACCTGACACGGCTCGCGCCCGGCGCCTTGCGCAGGCGGCGCCCGCGCTGGGGTTTTGTCCAGCAGGACCCAGAGGGGGCACTCGATCCCACCCAGAGCGTGGCCGCCATCGTATGCGAGGGGATCGAGCTCCACGGTCAGCGCCCGCCCTGGCACGTGCGGGGCGCGCGCCGCGAGGCTTGGCGGCGCCAACGCGCCGCGGTCTGGCTGGAGCGCGTCGGCCTAGATGCGGCGCTGGCCGAGCGCCCGCCGCGAGAGTTGAGCGGCGGCCAGCGTCAGCGGGTAGCGCTGGCGCGGGCCTTGGCGCCGGCACCGGTGCTGCTGGTGGCCGATGAACCCGTCTCCGCCCTCGACACCTCGACCGGCGCCGCCGTACTCGCCCAGTTGCGCGCGCTGCAGCGGGCGGAGGGGATGGCGTGTCTGCTCGTCGCGCATCATTTGCCCCAGGTGGCCGGCTGGGCGGAACGCTTGGCGGTGCTGGCGCCGTCCGGGGACGGTGGCCACATCGTCGAACAGGGCCCCACCGCCGAGGTGTTGGCGCGGCCGCTCGCCCCACTCACTCGTGACCTTCTCGCGGCCTGCCTCCCCTGGCCTCATTTTGAGACTATAATGCGCCCATGACGCCGGAACTGCCCCTCGCCACAGGCTCCGCCCCTCCCATCCGTTCCCCCAGCTCGTTCGAGCGTTTGTTCACCGTTTTCAGCTCGCCGGGAAAGACGTTTGAAGCGATCGCCCGCGATCCGCACTTCATCCTCTGTTGGTGCGTGCAAATCGTGGTGGCGGCCATTTTCGGCGCATTGCTCATCCAGCGCGTCGGCATTTACAACATGGCCCGCCAGGCGCTGGCGCAAAACCGCGCCACGCAGGTGATGCCGCCGGCCAGCTACCAGCACGCGCTTGCGATTTCGGCCATAGGCATGAAGATCAGCTTCTACTCCGCGCCCCTCTGGCAGATCGTGATCCTGCTCATCCTGGCGGCGGTTTTCCTCGGCCTGGGCAATCTGTTACTGGGCTACGAGGCGCGCTACAAGCAGGCTTTGGGCATGGTCAGCTATGCGTATTTGGCGATGACCCTGTACTCCCTGGTGGTCATCGCCGTAATCGGGCTGACTGCCAACCCTACCAGCTTGCAGATCACCAACCTGGTCGGCACCAACCTTGCCTTCTTTATGGACAAGGCCACAACCTCGCCCTTTCTCTACGCTCTCGGCACGCACCTCGACATTTTTGCCGTCTGGACGGTGATCCTGCTGGGCGTCGGGCTTGCCAAGCTGGGGGGCAAGAAAGGGAAAGTGGGCGGCGCGCTCAGCGTGGTGGTGGTGCTGTGGCTGCTGGTCATCCTCGTATTTTCAGGAATTTCGACGGCATTCGCGTAAAGCGGGGCGCTCGGGTTTTCGGAGGAGCTCTCGGGCAGCGCGATGCGCCTCCGTTTTTTGTACACTCGGACGGTGCCCGATTTCCGCTTCGAATTGATTGCCGGGGGCGCGCGCGGAGCGCGCCGCGGGCGGCTGCACACTGCGCATGGGACGGTGGAGACACCGTGCTTCATGCCGGTCGGTACGCGCGGCACGGTCAAAGCCATCCCGCAGCAGGAATTGGAAGCGCTGGGCGCGGAAATCATCCTCGGCAACACCTATCACCTCTACCTGCGGCCTGGCCACGAGCGCATCCGGCGGCTGGGCGGGCTGCACGCGTTTGCGGCTTGGCCGCATCCGATCCTGACCGACAGCGGCGGGTACCAGGTGTTCAGCCTGGGGCAGCGCCGGGGGGGGTTGAGCCGCATTCACGAAGAGGGGGTCGAGTTCCGCTCGCATCTGGACGGCAGCCCGCACCTGCTGACGCCCGAGCTGACGATGGAGATTCAGGCCGCCCTGGGCTCCGACATACGCATGGTATTTGACGACTGCACGCCCTATCCCGCGACGCCCGAGGAGCTGCGGACTTCGCTGGAGCGCACCCTGCGCTGGGCGGAGCGCAGCCGCGCGGCCTGGCAGCAGGGCGGGGAGGCGGGGGCGCTGTTCGGCATCGTGCAGGGCGGCATGGACCCAGAGTTGCGCCGCGAGGCGGCCGCACGCCTCACCGCTCTGGATCTGGCCGGCTACGCCATCGGCGGGGTTTCGGTGGGTGAGCCGCGCGAGCTGAGTGAAGCGGCGGTGGCGGCGGCGCTGGAGCGCCTGCCCGCCGATAAGCCGCGCTATCTCATGGGGGTGGGCACCCCCGAGGAGTTGCGCCGCTACGTGGGCTTGGGAGTCGACATGTTCGACTGCGTGCTGCCGACCCGCAACGCCCGCAACGGCCTGGCGTTCACCTCCGCCGGGCGGGTGGCCATCCGCAACGCCCGCTATGCGGAGGATACAGGGCCTCTGGATGCCGCCTGCGGGTGCCGCGTCTGCACCCGCTATTGCCGTGCCTACCTGCGCCATCTGGAGCTCGCCGGGGAGATGCTGGCACCCATGCTGCTCACCCACCACAACCTCCATCACTACCTTGACACGATGACCAAACTCCGCCATGCTGTTGAGCTTGGGGACTTCCCAACCTTGCGGTAAACCCCACTTATCGGGAGTTGAATCTAAGCGTGGCCATGGCGTGGTTTAGCACGGGAATGCCTGCCCTGACGGGAGGAATGACGGGAGCACTTTGGTTTGCCCCCGCCCCGACCGAAGGCGGCGGGCTTGGGCTGGTGATGATCCTGGCGGTGTTCGCCATCTTCTATTTCCTGCTCATTATGCCGGTGCAGCGGCGGCAGAAACGGGTGCAGAAAATGCACCGCGAACTCAAGACCGGAGATCGCATCATCACCTCCGGCGGCCTGCGCGGCACCATTATCAGCATCAAGGACGACACGCTGCAGTTGCGCGTGGCGCCCGACCAAATCAAGCTCGAGCTGGTGCGTTCGGCGGTCGCCCAGGTTATTAATCCGGAGCAGGGGAGCGGCAAATAGGATCACGGCTACGGGACATTCATGAAGCGCATTCTTCTGTGGAAATCGGTTTTTATCGTGGTGGTCGTCCTGGTGTGCATTCTGGCGATCACCGGCATTCCGCATGGCCTGGGCTGGCAGGCGTGGAAGGAATCCATACTGAGCCGCGTGCATCTCGGACTCGACCTGCAGGGGGGCACGCACCTCATTTTGAAAGTGCATGCCGACGACCTGGTGCGCGCCGAAACCTCGCAGGCGATGCAGCGCCTGCGCCACGACCTGACCAGCAAAGGCATCGCTTTTTCCTCGCTGCTGCAGCCTAATCCGCAGGCGCAGCCGGAGCGCATCGAAATCAACGGGCTGGATGAGAAGCGCGCCGGCGACTTCAACGCCGCGGTGCAGAGCGACCTGGGCAGCGATTACACCGTCACTCGCGTTGGATCCGGCCACTACACGATGGACATGACGCCGGCAGAGGCGGCGCAAATCCGCAGCCGCGCGCTGACACAATCCATCGAGACCATATCCAACCGCATTGACCAGCTGGGCGTAACCCAACCCACCGTGCAGCAACATGGACTGGGCGCGTATGAGATTCTAGTGCAGTTACCGGGCATCACCGATCCGGAGCGGGTCAAGCAAATGATGCAGGAAACCGCGCAGTTGCAGTTTCGCCTGGGCCTGGCGGGGCCGTTCGGCAGCACGGCGCAAGCGCGGGCGCAGTATGGCGGCATCCTGCCCGAGGATGCGGTGATCGTGCCCGGCAAGAACATCGGGAGCTCCGCCACGGATACGGGCGCGGAGTATTACGTCGTCACCCGTTCCTCGGTGGTGAGCGGCACCGATTTACGCGACGCGCAGCCTGGCTTGGACAACCAGGGGCGCATTGACGTGAACTTTACGCTGACCACTGCCGCCGGCCGCCGCTTCGGCACATTCACCGCCGCGCACATCAACCAGCCGCTCGCGGTGGTGCTGGACAACAAGGTGCAGGAGTACGCCACCATCCAGGCACAGATCACCGACCAGGGGGATATCACGGGCAGCTTTACGCAGCAACAAGCCAACGACCTGGCGCTGATCCTGCGCTCGGGCGCGTTGCCGGCCTCGATTTCCTACCTGGAAGACGAAGCTGTGGGCCCGTCGCTGGGCGCCGATTCGATCCGCGAAGGCGTGCTCGCCGCCATCGTGGGCTTTCTGCTGGTGGCCGGCTTCATGCTGTTCTACTATCACGGCGCGGGCGTGAACGCTGTGCTGGCGCTGGTTTTGAACTTGGTGATCCTCATGGCCTTCATGGCCGTGGCCTCGGCCACCCTCACGTTGCCGGGTATTGCCGGCATCATCTTGACGATCGGTATGGCGGTGGACGCCAACGTCCTGATTTTCGAGCGCATACGTGAGGAGATACGGCATGGAAAAAGTGTGCCTGCCAGCGTGGACATTGGCTTCCGGCAGGCGTTCATCACCATTCTGGACACCCACGTCACTACCATCGTGAGCGCCGTTTTCCTCTTTCTTTTTGGCACTGGGCCAATTAAGGGTTTTGCCATTACGCTGATCGCCGGTCTGTGTGCCAATTTGTTCACTGCCGTATACATTTCACGGGTCATTTTCGATTATGTGTTGATGCGCCAACAGGGCATGCGGGGGGCAAAGCTGAGCATCGGCTAAGACGGGTTGCCAGAGGGTGTGGAATATTGTATGCGCCCCCGGGAACAAATTGTTGGGTTCCGGAGTCTGAGGGTTGAGGGACAAGCCCCAGCCCGGAGCGGGATAAAGGGCTGGGAATGGAATTTTTTCGCGAAACTGACATAGATTTTCTGGGGAAAAAGTGGTATTTCCTCACCGTCACCATGGTCCTGTTTGTGGTCGGCATGGTTGCGCTGGCGATCTACCGCGGGCCAAACATGGGGACCGATTTTACGGGCGGAACGGAAATGGACGTAAAGTTCAAGCAAGCCCCGCCCACAGAGAAAATCCGCGGTGCGTTGGGCGGAGCCAAGCTGGGGCAAGTGAGCATTGAACCGGTCGGGGGCAGAGGTTCGGAGGAAATTTTGATCTCCTCGCCGTTGTCTTCGCTGAACCACGCGGATTTGGAGAAGAGCAAAGACGACATTCTGAGCGTGTTGTACGCGGTGATGGGCGTGCAGACGGCAGGCAAGCAAGATATCAACAACGTGGGAGTGGCGGCATTCACCGACTGGCTGACGCAAAAGGACCCGGACGGTTACGTGGGGCTGGGGCAGCAGGAGGCGCAGACGCGCTACAGCGCCTTGGCCACCGCGTTGCTTACGAACCGGCGGGATAAGCAAGACAACGGCATTTTGCCCGGTTTTCAGGCGCTGGCGACGGCGCCCGGCAGCCCGCAGATTGCACAACTGGCGCAGCAGGATTTCTTCCTGGCGCCGTTCACAGTGCGCTCGACCAGCATCATTGGTCCGCAAGTGGGGCAGGAACTGCGCGGTCAGGCGCTGCGCGCGGTGCTGTATTCGCTGTTGGCGATGCTGATTTATATTGCATTCCGGTTTGAGTTCATTTATGGTTTGGCGGCAGTGATTGCCGTATTCCATGATGTGCTGATCACGCTGGGGATGTTCGCGCTGGTGCGTCTGCCGATTGACCTCACCGTGGTGGCGGGGTTTCTGACCCTGATCGGGTATTCGATGAACGACACCATCGTGGTGTTCGACCGGGTGCGCGAGAACCTACCCATCATGCGGCGGGACAAGCTACCGTATGTGGTGAACCGCAGCATCAATCAAACGCTGAGCCGGACGGTGCTGACGTCGGGTTTGACGTTCCTGTCGGTGTTATCGCTGTTGGTGCTGGGCGGGCAAGCGCTGCGCGGCTTCAGCTTTTGCATGACGTTCGGCATCCTGGTGGGCACCTACTCCTCCATCGCGGTGGCGGCGCCCATGATGGTGGCCTATATCGAATGGCGCAACCGGCGGGAGCGCCCGCTGCGTGCCGGCGCCGCCGGCCGCGCTCTGGAAAAAGTGGGCCGCAGTTAGGGGGACCTTCATGTTTGAGCAGAGTCTGGTCGAGACCACGCGCAGGATGAGCACACGCAAGTCCATGTCGTTCGTGTTCTCGCTCATTATCCAGGTGGTCGTGATTGCGATCGTGGCCATCGTCCCGCTGATCTATTACAACGTGCTGCCGGCCTCGAGTATGACCGCGTTCTTGAGCGCACCGCCGCCGCCGCCGCCCCCACCACCGCCACCGCCGCCCATGCCGAAGTTCGTGGTACACCACATCGTGAGCGAGGTGACGCAGTCGGGGGCGATCATCGCGCCGCGCGAGATTCCCAACAACATCGTGCGCATCGTGGACACGGCTCCGCCGCCGCCGGTGACCTCGTCGGAGATGTCGGGACCCGCGGGCAACCTGCTGAGCGGCCTGGTGCACACCGGCCCGCCCGCGCCCCCGCCTCCGGCGCCCAAGCCGGTGGCGATTGGCGGAGAGGTGCAGGCCGCGATGTGCATATCCTGTCCTCCGCCGCAGTATCCGGCGATTGCGCGCCAAGCCCACATTCAGGGTTCGGTGGTGCTGCACGCCATCATCGGCACGGACGGACGGGTGAAGTCCTTACAAGTGCTTAGCGGCAACGCCATGCTGGTGGGCGCGGCCAAAGACGCGGTGTTGCAGTGGCGCTACCATCCGCTGACGTTGAACGGCCAAGTCTCGGAGGTGGACACCACGATTACCGTAAACTTCAATCTCAACGGCGGGGTATAGCCCGCCAGAGCTGGTTCAGAAAGACAAATTCGCTTAGACTTCCATTTTCACGTCCGAAAGGAAATTGACTCTCATGCCCTACGCAATGTTGATGCTGCTGCAAAGCTCCGGCGAAATGGCCACCGGCGCCCTCGGGATGTGGCGCCAGATGGGCTGGTCGGCGCGGATTGTGGTTATCGTGCTGTTCATCATGTCGGTCGCCTCGATCGCGGTGATGGTGGACCGCTGGCTGCGCTACCAGGCTGCCAAAAGCGAGTCGCGCTCGTTTGCCCCTAAGGTGGCGGGTGCGCTCAAGCAGGGCCGCCTGGATGAGGCCATAAAGGTGGCCGAAGTGCACAAGAAGAGCCACCTCGCCAAGGTAGTGAGCGCGGGGCTGGGCGAGTTCCAGGCGCATCAGGGGACTGCCGACATCTCCACCGACGAGATCGAGGCCTCCCAACGCGCGCTCTCGCGCGCCCAGGCGATCGAGCACAATGAACTTAAGCGCGGGCTGGCGATGTTGGCCACGGTTGGCGCCACCGCCCCCTTCGTGGGGCTGTTCGGAACGGTGCTGGGCATTATTCACGCGTTCACCAGCATCAGCGTCGAGAAAACCACCGGCTTGAGCGCGGTTGCGGGCGGCATTTCCGAAGCCCTGGTCACCACCGCCGTCGGTCTGTTCGTCGCCATCCCGGCGGTGTGGGCCTACAACTACTTTGCGGGCAAGGTGGACGCGTTCGATATCGAAATGGACAATTCCGGCAGCGAGCTCATTGACTACTTTCTGAAGCAAATGGGCCGTCAGGGGACGCGCAAGTAACCCGGCCGAGCTCCGCGGGGCGGAGCCCGGTTTGCGGGTGAGGAGGCTTTCATGGCTTGGCATGCAAAAGAACAGAGCATGACCGCCGACATCAACGTCACCCCGCTATGTGACGTGATGCTGGTGTTGCTCATCATCTTCATGGTCATCACGCCCCTGATGCAGCACGGGTTGAACGTGAACCTGGCGCAGGCGCAGAATACCGTACCGCTGGCCAACGCCGACAAGGACAACGCCGTCATCGTGGCGATCAGCCACGACGGGCACGTCTTTCTCGGAAACAACGAGGTGGATCTAGGCACCCTGACCACGGATGTCCAGCAAGATCTACAAAATCAGCTGAACAAGATGGTCTACATCAAGGCCGACAAGTTGGCGGAGTTCCTGGTGGTCGCCAATGTGGTGGACGCCATCCGCTCGGCGGGCGTTGAAAACATCGCAATGGAAACGCAGAAAGTGGATCGCGCCAGCCTGCCTCCCAGTTTGCTCGCCCAGTAGGGCGAAGGCGGAAGCGCGGCAGTAGAGGAGAGAACCATGTCAATGTCGGTAGGGGGCAAAAAGGGCGGCCCCGTAAACGATATCAACATCACCCCCTTGATTGACGTGATGCTGGTGTTGATCATTATTTTCATGGTGATTCAGCCGCTGCATCCCAGCGGCCTCAAGGCGCTGGTCCCGCAGCCCAACAAGAACAAGCAACCGAAGACCAGCGAGCGCACCATCGTGGTTCAGGTGCTGGATCACGGCGTGCTCAAAATCAACCAAACGCCGGTCACCTGGGATACGCTGGGGCCGCAGTTGGGCGCGATCTACAGGACGCGCGCGCAGAAGGTGATGTTCGTCAAGGGCGACAACGACATACCGTTCGCTCTCGTCGCGCACGTGATTGATATCACCAAAGGCGTGGATCCGTCCATCATCGTGGGCCTGCTAACGCCTAAAATGGAAGCCGGACAATGAAGAAGAGGCGGAACATGAGGAAATCCCTGTCTGTTGCCCTGGCCGCGGCTCTGGCCGGGCTGCTGCTCACCGCCGCGGGCTGCAAGAAGCTGGAGGCGCGCGACCAGCTCAACCGCGGCGTGTCCGCTTTCAAGGCCGCCCAGTTTAACGAGTCCATCGGCCATTTCCAGCGGGCGATCCAACTCGATCCCACGCTGGTGAACGCCAAGCTGTATCTGGCTACCGCCTACCAGTCACAGTTTGTACCCGGCTCGCCCGCGCCCGATAACATGGCGCTGGCCAACAACGCGCTCGACGAGTACAAGGAGATTTTGGACACCAACCCAAACAACGCCAACGCCGTGGCCGGCATTGCCCGCCTCAGCTACGACATGGGCAACCTGGAGGAGGCGCGCAACTACTACGACATGACGCTGAAGCTGTCGCCCATGGACCCGACCGCCTATTACACCATTGGCGCCATTGATTATCAGGAGACAAATCCCGGCATCCTGCTGCAACGCCAGGCGGAGGGCCTCAGCGACCGCAATGCGCCGTTGATCACCAAGAAGTCGGGCCGCAAGGACAAGGAAGCCTGCCAGAACCTGGCCACCGAAGACGGTCCCAGGCTTGATGCCGGCGTTGCACAGCTTAAGAAAGCCTTGGAGCTGCGCCCCGGCTACGCCGACGCCATGACCTACCTCAACCTGCTTTACCGCCTCAAGGCCGATCTGAGTTGCGGAAACCTCCAGGAGCGGCAGGCGAACCTCGACACCGCCAATAACTACGTCGCCCAGGCGCTGGCTACCCGCAAAGCGCAGATTGCGGCCGAGAACAAAAAGAATGGCGGCGGCGTGGTGGTGGGCGGCGGCAAATCGAATTGAGGTTGCCGTAGCGTTTTTTAGAACGCTCGGCTTGGCCGGTCGTTCTTCCTTGTATGGCGAAGCAACCAGGTCATCGGCACGAGCAGGGATATGCGTTGCTGGTCATCCTGCTGGCTTTGTCGCTACTGGTGATCGTGCTTTCCCGGGCGGTGCCGTCGTGGAAGACCGAAATTCAACGCGAGCGGGAGGCGCGCGAAATTGACCATGCGCGCCAATATCGCATGGCCATACGGCGCTACTATCACGCTTACGGGCGCTATCCGCCCAGCCTTGACGCCATGGTGGAGCAGGACGGCAAGGGTCAGCGTTACCTGCGCCAGGAATTCGCCGATCCGCTCAATCTGAAGGACGGCGGTAAGTTTCAGCTGGTGCACTATGGCCAGGCGGTCACAGCGGAGATCGTGGACCAGCCACCTGCCGCCGCGCAGTCCAAAACGCAAGTGGGGAGCATGGCTGGGCCGCAGTTGGCTGGCGGAGCCGCCGCTTCGCCCTCCATGGGCGCGAGCAGCACCACGGCCTCCAACGGTCTTAGCCAGGGCGTGCCCAGTGCGTTCGGCACTCCCAGCGGCAGCGCTGGCGGCGGTCCCATCATCGGCGTGGCCAGCGCCAACAAGCAACTCGCCGTGCATGCGTTCAACGGCTTCGATACCCCCGATCACTGGCAGTTCGTCTACAATTTCGCCGAAGACCCAAGCCTGCGAGCCGGTGCGGTGGGCGTACAGCCCGGGGTTAAGTTACCGCTACTCACCACACCCCAGCCCGGCGGCGTGGGCCACTGAGTACTGGTAAAAGCGCTGCTCCTTGGCGCGGCTGAGCTGATCGAACAGAAGCACGGTAGCGCGCAGATGGAAGCCGGCTGCGGAGGGCAGCCACACTCCTGGTGCCAGGCGTTGCAACTGCAGCAGAAAGTCAGCTTCCCGGATGGTAGCCAGCACGCCCAGCCCGTAGGTCACCGGCTGCGAATTATGGATGGTCATCCGCACCACGTGTAGATCGGCGGCATCCACATAAACTTCGCCGTGTGAGTGCAGCAGGAGCTTCTCCTCACGGCTGCGCGCGCGCACGCCGGGGTTGGGAACCGCATTGTAGGCCCAGGTGGGGCGGCCGTTCCAGACCAGGATGCGGGGATGGAGGTAGAGATAATCGCGCGCCAGCCTGGCAAACGGATAGCGGTGACCGCCGAACTCGAGTTCGCCCAGGGGCGGTGGTGTGCGCGCGGCGAGCGCGGCGGCACGCGCGCAAGCGCGCGCATGTTCGGCTCGGACCTCCTCCGCGCTCAGGGCGCGGTCGTCCAGGGCCACGGTTTCGCTCACCGCGCGCCCCTTCACATACCAGACCTGCAGCGTGCGCCCGTCGCGGTGGTTGTCCTTGGCGGTGACCACATGCTCTTTATGGGTGGTGGCCAGCAGCGCGCGCTGGTCGCTCAGGAACGCCAGCACCAGCTTGTGCTCCAGCTGCGGTGTCGCCCCAGGGGCGGCAGGCAAGGCCTGTTGCGCCGGCGCGGTCGCGGCGAGCAGGGCGCATAGCAAGAACAGCCGCCAGCGACAGGCGCGGGGCTCGGGCGGCCTGCGGCCGCCCTCAGCCCGCTTGCAGCGGTCTGCCAAGGTGCCGCCTGGCCGTGGGAGGCCAGGCGGCTGCCCGTGCGGGGCCGCGCCGCTTACCCAACCGGGGGCGCTCGCTGGGACGCTCGCCCATTCCGAATTTCGCGGCCCTTCGCGTCGATTTTGCCCACGGTGCAAAGCGGCACGACTCCCGCGACTAGCGTCCTGAGTCAGCGGAAGTTCGCATAAGGGTGTCAAAAGAAGCGCGGCCTTTCCAGGTGAAAAGCCGCATGCGTGATGGCCCGAACGATCACCGAATTTCTGACTCAGGACGTTAGCGGGAAAGAAGAATGGCCTCGGCGGTTGCCACTCCGCCTCCGCCTTCGTCCGCGTGGGCGGCCGAGTCCACCGGGCGGTAATAGAGGCTGTTGTCATCCAGGAACACTTCCAGGAACGCCGGGCGTTTGAGCGTGCCCTGAATCAACAGCTCCGAGAGCGGGTCCTCGATGTATTTCTGCAGCGCCCGCCGCAACGGCCGCGCCCCGTAGTTGCGGTCGAGGCAGGTCTTGTCCACGATCCATTTCCTGACCTCGGCAGTGCAGGTAACGCTGACATCGCGCTGGGCTAAATGAAGGTTGAGTTGCTGCACCAGAATCTCGACGACCTGCTGCAGGTCGTCCTCGCCCAAGGCGTTGAAGAGAATCATCTCGTCCAGGCGGTTTAGGAATTCGGGGTTGAACAGCCGCTTCACTTCTTCCCGCACCAGGTCCTCGATGTGGCCAGCCAGCACATCTTCGTTCGGGCTCTGGAAGCCCATGTGCATCCGTTTTTCCAGGTGCCGTGCGCCCAGGTTCGAGGTCATGATTATGATGGTGTTCTTGAAGTCCACGGTATTGCCCAACCCATCGGTGAGCTGGCCATCCTCGAACACCTGCAGCAGCAGATTGAACAGGTCGGGGTGGGCCTTTTCAATTTCATCCAGCAGCACCACGCAGTAAGGCGAGCGCTTCACGCGCTCGGTGAGTTGTCCCCCCTCCTCGTAGCCCACGTAGCCCGGAGGCGAGCCGATCAGCTTGGATACGGAATGCTTCTCCATGTACTCAGACATGTCGAAGCGGATCATGGCCTTTTCGCTGGCGAACAGGAAGGCGGCCAGCGAGCGGGCGACTTCGGTCTTGCCTACTCCGGTGGGGCCCAGGAACAGGAACGAGCCCACGGGCCGATTGGGGCTTTTCAGGCCTGCGCGGCTGCGGCGAATGGCGCGCGCCAGAGCTGAAATCGCCTTGTCCTGCGAGATCACGCGCTTATGCAGCTCCTCCTCAATCCGCAGCAGCTTGTGCATCTCCTCTTCCTTGACGGCGTGGACCGGTACGCCGGTCCAGCGCGCCACCACATCCTCGATGTCCTCGCGGGTGACCACGCCGGCGACGTTGTCATCCAGCTGGTACTTCTCGCGCAGCATGCGCAGGTTGTCGCGCTCCTTGCGCTCCTCGTCGGAGTAGAAGCGCGCCTTTTCGAACTCGTGGTTGGCGATGGAGGCGTTCATGCGGTGATTGATCACCTTGAGTTGCTTCTGCACTTCGGCCAGCTCATCGGGCAGGCTGGTCTGGCGCAGCTTGACGCGCGCCCCAGCCTCGTCGAGCAGGTCAATCGCCTTGTCGGGCAAAAAGCGATCGGGAATGTAGCGGCTGGAATGGAACACGGCAAAGCGCAGCGCCTCGTCGGTATAGCTGACGGCGTGAAACTTTTCGTAGCGGTCCTTGATGCCGTTCAACACCAGCACCGCCTCCTCCTCATTGGGCGGCTGCACTTTCACCGACTGGAAGCGGCGCTCGAGGGAGCGGTCCTTTTCAATGCTCTTGCGGTACTCGGCGGGTGTGGTGGCGCCGATGCACTGAATCTCGCCGCGCGACAGCGTGGGTTTAAGGATGTTGGCGGCGTCCAGCGAACCTTCCGCCGAACCGGCGCCCACCAGCGTGTGCAACTCATCAATGAAGATGATGATGTTCTGGTTTTCGATGAGCTCCTTCATGATCGTCTTCAGGCGTTCCTCGAACTGACCGCGGTACTTCGTGCCTGCCACGATGAGCGACAAATCCAGCCCCAGGAGGCGTTTTTCGGCCAAGAACGAGGGCACGTCGCTGTCGGCGATCTTCTGAGCCAGACCCTCGACGATGGCAGTCTTACCCACGCCCGGCTCGCCAATCAGTACCGGGTTGTTTTTGGTGCGGCGGCATAGGATCTGAATCACGCGTTCCAGTTCGCGCTGCCGCCCCACCAGCGGGTCGAGCAGTCCATCCATGGCCGCCTGCGTCAGATCACGGCTGAACTCCATCAGCAGCGAGGATTCCTTGGGACGATTGCCGGTCCGGTCCTGCGCGGTGCGCGCCAGCTCCTCGCGCACCTGGGCCAGCCGCAAGCCGCGGTTCTGGAGCAGTTCGGCCGCGAAGCAGCGCTCTTCCCGCAGCAGACCCAGCAACAGATGCTCGGTGCCGATGTGCTTGTGGCTCAGCCGCTCTGCCTCCTCGGCGGCGTAATTGAGAATGCGCTTGCATTCGTGGCTGAGCGGCAGGTCCACGGATGTGGAACCTTTTTCCCGCACGGCAGTGCGGCTCTCGATATCCTTACGGATTGCCTCCAGGGAGGCGTGGCTGCGCAGGAACCGGTTGGTCAGCGCCTTGTCCTCGCGTAGCAGGCCCAGCAACAGATGCTCGCTCTCGATGAACGGGCTGCCACACTGGCTGGCCTCATAACGGGCGAAGAAGATGACACGCCGGGCCTTTTCGGTGTAGCGCTCAAACATATATCTACTCGCGGTGCAGCGGCTCGAAGGGTTCAGGAACCAGCCGGCCTTGGCTGAGGCGCAGCACGCGGTCGCAGCTGGAGGCCTGCTGGCGGTTGTGGGTGACAATCAGCGAGGTCAAGGCGTGCTCACGGTGCAGTTGGCGCAGCAGCGCGAACACGACCCTGGCCGAGGCTTCATCGAGGTTGCCTGTGGGCTCGTCGGCCATGAGAAAGCGGGGCCCAGCCACCAGCGCCCGCGCCATCGCCACGCGTTGCTGCTCACCGCCGGAAAGTTCCCCGGCGCGGTGATGGGCGCGCTCGGCCACGCCCACCCGCTGCAGCCATTCCTGGGCGCTGGCCGCCGCGCGCTGCGGCTCCCGTCCGGCGATCAGCAGCGGCATCATCACGTTTTCCCGGGCCGTGAATTCCGGCAACAAATACGATTGCTGCCACACGAAGCCAATTTCCCGGTTGCGAAACTCCGCCAAAGCGTTTTCTCCCATGCCGGCCAGCGATCTTGCTCCGAAGTATACGTCACCGGCTGAAGGCCTGTCCAATCCGCACAGCAGATGCAGCAGGCTGCTTTTGCCGGTACCTGATTCGCCAACTATGGCCACCATTTCCCCCATTGCCAGTTCCAACGAGACGTCTCGGAAAACTTCCAGCACGCCAGGGCCCGAACGGAACCGCCGGCAGAGGCCCTCGGCGCGCAGCGCCGTCTCGACCCCATTGGCTTTAGATGTCCCATCCAAGGCTTCGATTCGCACTTCTCTATTGTATCCAGCCGCCGGCCATGACCGCCGGCGGGGCCGAGGGCGACGGCATCAAGCCATATCCTGTATTCTCAAAGCGTGCAGTTTCCGGGCTTTGTGGCGTCCCGCTACCTGCGACCACGACGCGGGCGCGGGGTGCTGTCGGTCGTGGCCGCGATCGCAATCGTCGGGTTTGCCGCTGGCGTGGGTGCGCTCATTCTCGCTCTGGCGATAACCAACGGCTTCCGAGATGCCGTGCAGAGCGAACTGGTGGGCGCCACCGCCCAGGTCAACCTCATGCCGCGCCTGTCCACGAATATCCCGGATTACCCGTCACTGCTGGCCAAAGTGCAAGCCCTGCCGCACGTGGAGGCCGTGGCGCCGGTCATCTACACCGGCGCCCTGGTCACCTACGGCGATCACAGCCAGGAAATTGTCCTCAAGGGCATCCTCCCGGACCAGGAGACCAGAATCGGCAATCTACTGGATCACCTCGCCGCGGGCAGCCTCACCGCGTTGCGCCAGGATCCGCGCGCTCGCAATCTGATTGTCGGGCAGGCCTTGGCCGATTCTCTCGGCGTCGCACCGGGGAGTTGGGTCCAGCTCTATGTCCCCGATTGCGATTTGACGCCGCTGGGCATGAGCGGCTGTCGCCTCACGTTCCAGATCGCGGGCGTGTACCGGTCGGGGTACCGCGACCTGGAGAGCACCTGGGCGTTCACCTCCTTCCAGGCCTCGCAGGCCCTACATCCTCAGAATCAAGGAAATTGGGCCAGCGATCTCGAGTTCCGCTTGGACAACATTTACCAGGCCACCGCGGTCGCGGCCGCGGCTGAGGCAGTTGCTGGTCCGGCCTACACGACGCAGACGTGGATCTCGCAAAATCGCCCCATCTTTCAGGCCTTGCAGTTGGAACGCCTGGGGACACTCATCGTGATCGGTCTGGTGGTACTGGTGGCGGCGCTGAACGTGCTCATCATGCTGAGCATGCTGGTGCTGGAAAAGCGCAAGGAAATTGCCGTCTTGCTCAGTCTGGGGGCGCGCCGCGGCCAGATACGCCGGATCTTCGTGCTGCAGGGGGTGTGGATCGCGGCCCTGGGCACGGCCGCGGGGCTGGGGCTGGCCTATCCCTTGGCATGGGCCGCCAACCACTTTGAATGGATCCACGTTTCCCAGGATGTGTACCCGGTCAGCTATATTCCCTTTCACGCCCATGCCCGCGATGGCCTCATTGTGGCGGTGCTGGCCTTGACGGTCGCCTGGCTGGCGACGTTGTATCCTTCGCAGCGGGCGGTGCGCGTACTGCCCGCCGAAACCCTGCGCTATGAATGAACCGGACGGAAGCGGCGGCTGGCGGCGGGCCGCTTCGCGACTTGCCGGCCGGGTGGCGCGCGCGCCCTCCTCGCGCTGGCTGATACCCTGGTTTGCGCGTCACTACGGGATCCGCCGGCAGGATGCGGTCGAGCCCGCGGGCGGGTATAAAAGCCTGCAGCAGTTTTTCGGGCGCGCCCTGCGCCCCGAGTTGCGCCCCATGGCGGCGCAGTCGGAAGTGATGATTTGCCCCTGCGATGGCGTCGTAACCGCATGTGGGCGCACTGGGGTAGGACAGCTCCTGCAGGCTAAAGGCCACGCCTACACCGTCGCCGCGTTGCTTGGCGATGCAGTGCGCGCTCCCGCGTTTGCCGGCGGACTGTACGCCACCATCTATCTGGCTCCGGCCGACTACCATCGCGTCCACGCTCCCGCCGCGGCCCGTGTCGCTGAGGCCCGCTATCTGCCCGGTGCCCGCTGGCCGGTGAACCCGCGCACGGCCGAGCGCGTGCCGCAACTGCTGGCGCGCAACGAACGCCTAGTTACCTATCTGGAAACGGGTGCGGGCGAGCTGGCGCTGGTGATGATCGGGGCATGTCTGGTGGGCGCGATTCGGGTCAATTACGATCCCGGATGGAACGCCGGCCCGGGGCCTCACCTTGCGGATCGCCGGCGCTACCGTCCTGCCGTCGAACTGGGGCGCGGTCAAGAGCTGGGCCGCTTCGAGTTCGGCTCGACGGTAGTTGTGCTGGCGGCGCCGGGCGCCGCCGAGGCACTCTGCGTGCGCGAAGGGGAGCGGGTGCTCATGGGTGCGCCCCTCATGCATGTCGCAGCCGTTGCCGTAACTGTTCCGCCGGCAACGTGTTGAGCACATCACTCGCTTCGAGCCAGCCGCGCCGCGCGGTGGCCAGACCGTGACGGATGTTGTCCAAGTGGCGCGGGTGGTGGGCATCCGTATTGATCACCACCGCGACGCCCTGCTGACGGCAGCGCCGCGCCTGGGAGGCGTTGATGTCCATCCGTTCCGGTGAGGCGTTGATTTCCATGGCCACGCCGGCAGTGCGGCAGGCCTCCAGCACGCGCTCAAAATCGCAGGCGTAGGCCTCGCGGCGCAGCAGCAGCCGCCCGCTGGGATGGGCGAGGATATGCAGATGGGGGTTAGCGACGGCGCGCAGCAGCCGCGCGGTGGTCTCCGCCTCCGGCTGGTCAAAGCGGGAATGTATGCTTCCGATCACCACGTCGAGCTGTGCCAGAACTTCGTCAGCCAAATCCAGCAGGCCATCGGCGAGAATGTCCACTTCGACGCCGGCAAAAATCCGGAATCCGGGATGCGAGAGCTGAAACGCGGCTTCGGCGGCGCGGATGCGGCGCAGGTGTTCCAGCATCCTGGCCTCGTCGAGCCCGTTGGCCATGGCCAGCGCCTGCGAGTGATCGGTGATGGCCACGTAGCCGTAATTGCGAGCGGCGGCGGCCTCCGCCATCTCCAGGATGGAAGCGCGACCGTCGCTGGCGGTGGTATGCATGTGCAGATCACCGCGGATGTCGCCGGCCGCAATCAGCCGCGGGAGGGAATGGGCGGCCGCGGCTTCGATTTCGCCGCTGTCCTCGCGCAGCTCCGGCGGAATCCAGTCGAGCCCCAAGGCGGCATACACCTCCTCTTCGGTGGCGGCGGCGAGATGGGCAGCGTCACTTTCGCGGGACAGACCGTACTCGTTGAGCCTCGCGCCGCGCTGCTGCGCCAGCGACCGCAGATGAATGTTGTGTTGCTGCGAGCCGGTAAAGTACTGCAACGCCGCTCCCCAACCAGCCAGCGGGAGCAGGCGCAGGTCCACTTGCAAGCCTCCGTGCAACCGCACCGAGATTTTGTTTTCCCCGCGCGCCGGCACGTCCTCGATGCGCGGCACGGCTAAAAACCGCTCCGCAGCGGAGGTGCCGGCGGCGGGAAAATCGGCGCCCGCCACCAGCAAATCGAGGTCGCCAACGGTGTCGCGGCCGCGCCGCCACGAGCCTGCCGCCGCGAAGCGTTCCACGCCGGGCGCGGTTTCGAGCACCGGTTGGAACAGCGCCAGCGCCTCCTCTATCTGGTCGCGCCGGAAGCGGCCGCTCACTTGCCGCAGGCTGGCGATGCCGCGCAAAATGTTTTCTTCCGCCTTGGCGCCAAGCCTCGGCAGCGTCCGCAGTTTTCCCTCCCGCGCCAGCGCCTCCACCTCATCGAGCGTGCCGGCGCCGTAGCTCTGCCAGATGAGGGCCACCGTCTTAGGTCCCAATCCGGAAACCTGCAGCAACTCCAGCATTCCCGGGCGAAACCGTGCCAGCATTTCTTTATGCAGCGCCAACTCGCCGGTTGCGACCAGCTCGGCGATGTGGCCCGCCATCGTTTTTCCGATGCCCGGGAGCTCAAGCAGGCGCTTGGGCTCAGCACACAGCGCAGCTAGCGGTTGTGCACATTCTTCCATCACGTCCGCCGCCCTCCGGTAGCTGCGGATGCGGAATCCGTCCTCGCCCGCCACTTCCAACAAGTCGGCGGTTTGACGTAAAATGCGGGCAATCTCGCGGTTCTGCATGGCGCTGCTTCGGTTAGTTCACCTGAGCTCCGGTTCCGTTGTATGATTATGTTTCACTGGAGAGTGGTGTGCCGGATGAATTGACCCAGGACGTGATCGCCGTCATTGCGCGCGAGCAGCGCTTGCCGGCGGATTCCATTTCTCCCGATGCCACCTTCGAAGAGCTCAAGATTGACTCGCTTGACGGAGTGAACATTGTCTTTGCGTTGGAGGAGAAATACAACCTGACGATTCCCGATGAGGTGGCGCGCGAGATGAAGAGCGTGCGGCAGGTGGTCGAGGCGCTGCGTAACCAGTTGGGAGCGGCCTCGCCTTCGCCCGCCTGAGGCGACCGCTGCTCTCCCCATGGAACCCATCGCGATAACAGGGCTAGCGGTACTTTCCGCCTCCGGATCGGACGTTGGCGCTTTCTGGACCAACCTTGCCGCCGGTCGCAGCGCCTTGGGGCCGCTGACGCGCGTTGCGAGCGATAAGCTGGCGACCCGCGTGGCCGGGGAAATCCGCGATTTTGATCCGGCGGCGCAGTTCGGCAAAGAAGGCGACCTGCTCGACCGATTCGCCCAAATGGGCGTCATCTGCGCGCAGCGCGCACTGACGGACGCCGGCCTGGGCGCGCAAGCCGCCGCCTGGCCCTACGCCCCCGAGCGCGTCGCCGTGCTCACCGGCACCGGCATGGGGGGAATTTGTACCCAGGATCAAGGGTTCCGCACCATCTACGCTGAGGGCGCCGCGCGCGTGCATCCGTTCCTCATCCCGCGCACCATGTACAGCGCCGCGACCTCGCACATCGGCATGAGTACCGGAGCCAAGGGGCCCAGCTTCACCATTTCCACCGCATGTTCCTCCTCCACGCATGCCTTAGGCGAAGCCTGGCGACTGTTGCGCTGCGGTGCGGCCGACATGGTGATTGCCGGCGGCAGCGATGCGCCGCTTACTTTTGGCGTTATCAAGGCATGGGAAGCCATGCGGGTGCTGGCGCCCGCGGGCGAGGATCCCAGTCGCGCGTGCCGACCGTTCAGCAAAGATCGCGCCGGGCTGGTTCTGGCTGAAGGCGCGGCGATGTTCATTCTCGAACGTAGCGACGCCGCCCGCCGCCGCGGCGCCCGGATCCACGGCGAGCTAGCCGGCTATGGCGCCTCCGCCGATGCCGGCCACATCACCCAACCGGATGTCCAGGGCGCGGGCAACGCCATGCGCGAGGCGCTGCGCAGCGCCGGTCTCGCCCCCGCCGATGTGGACTACATCAACGCCCACGGCACCGGCACCAAACTCAACGACTCGACCGAAATCGCTGCCATCAAGGATGTCTTTGGCGCTGCCGCCGACCGGCTCTCCATCAGCTCCACCAAGTCCATGCACGGCCACGCCATGGGCGCCAGCGGCGCCATCGAACTGGCGGCCACGCTGCTCGCTCTGCATCACCAGACCGTGCCGCCCACCGCCAACCACACCGAAGCCGATCCTGACTGTGACCTCGACGTCACTCCCAACCGCGCCCGCGCGCGCACACTTCGCGCCGCCCTGTCGAATTCGTTTGCATTTGGAGGGCTGAATGCGGTCCTCGCGATTCGCGCAGTGTGAGGCGGGCTGACCGTCGGCTCAGCTTGTCAGCAGACGTTCGGCTTCGGCGAGGTCCGCGGCAGTGTCAATCCCGATGGTGTTGAACGGCGTCTCCGCCATGAAGATGGGAACGCCATGGTGCAGAAAGCGCAATTGTTCGAGCCGCTCCGCCAGTTCCAGGTCCACCGGCGCCCAGCGGTGGAACATGTTGAGAGCCCGGCGCGAGTAGGCGTAGTAGCCCAAGTGCTTGAGATATTGGGGCTGACCTTCGCGCGCGAAAGGAATTGCCGCCCGCGAAAAGTAGAGCGCCCGCCCGCGCCCGTCCAACACAACCTTGCAGGCGCTGGGGAGTTGCGCCTCGGCAGCATCCACGCGCGTGTACAGCGAGGCCACTTCGACCTGGTGCGTGGAAAACAAGGCTTGCGCCAGCGCATCCAGCATCTGGGGCCGCACCATCGGCTCGTCACCCTGAATATTCAAGACGGCTTCGGCGCCGAGCGCTTCGGCCACCTCCCAGACCCGGTCGGTACCGGAGGCATGCGCCGCACTGGTCATGCGCACCTGCATGCGCCGCTGGCGGCAGAAGCTCTCGATCTCGGGGCTGTCGGTCGCCACCACCACCTGGCTCAGACTACGGCAACGCGCCGCGCCTTCATACACGCGTTGGAGCATCGGTACGCCCGCAATTTTCAAAAGCGGCTTGCCCGGCAGCCGCGTCGCGGCCATGCGGGCGGGGATGACTCCGACGAGCTCTGCCGTGCGCATCACGCTCCAGACTAGCGCAAAACCGCTGCAGGCCGGATGCCGCCGCAGGTGTCAATGCGGGTGAGTAGGCTGGAGCCGAGCCAATGCCTGCAATTCGTGCTGAGCGGCCGCACGCGTCCGGGCCGTCTTGGCCGTTTGTGGCGCCTGCGCCAGGTACCGCGAAAATTCCTTGCCTGCCTGGGCGTAGTTGTGCATCCCGAAGGCCGCCAGTCCACTCAGGTAGTGAATTGCCGGGGGAGGGCCGGGCTGACACCTCATCGCCAACGCGGTCATGCGGCTGGCGTCGGCCCAATTGTGCTCCTTCAGATCCAATTCGGACATTTCCAGGTATGTAGGCCATGTCACCGGTGGCAGTTGCAGCGCTCGCTGCAGGTAGGTACGAGAAAGCCCCAAATTGCCCGTGGTGGAGTAAAGTTTGCCCAGTAAAGTCAGCGCCATGGAGTCCTCCGGGTCGTGCGCAATCGCGTTGGTGAAGTCCGAACGTGCCGAGTCGTAGTTGTGAAAAGTAAAGCTCAGCACGCCGCGAAGCAGGTAGGCTTTGCCCCAGTTTGGCGCCTTGCGGAGGGCATCGTTTACCAGCGTCCAAGCCGTGGCCAGGTTCGATTTGTCCATCTCCTTTTCGGCCTTGGCAATTTCTGATTTTGCCTTCCGGGGCGCCTCCAGATCGTTGAGTGAAACTGTGGCGCCTGCGCGGTCGGCACGCCCCGGGTCTGGACCAGAACGCAATCGCAGCACGATGCCCTGAAATTGTCCCTGTGGCAGGCTGACTTGCTCGGCGCCGGTTGGAGTCAATATGTACGCTTCATATGGACCCGGGGAGCTCACCATGAAGCTAAACTCTCCTGCTCCATCAGTGATCTGGCTGCCCAACAGCGACCCGCCGAAATCCGACAACTGCACCAGTGCGGAAGCGACTGGCTCTCCCGCCGCGTTGACCACCGAGCCGCGCACGACGAAGGTATGGGAGCTCTGCGCCTTTACGAATATTGGAACCGCAATCAGGGAGAAAAATATGGCCCAACTATAATTCACGCACCGCTGCATACCGCCCCCGTTATGAAAATTGGAATTGCCGCAAAAGGCGCTACCGATTTCCAGATGCCGGGGGCAGAGCTGAGGTTATAGCGGAGCATTCCGCCGCCTCCTCCAAGTAACCTTCCAGCTCACGGGCTCGCTGCTGGCAGGTATGGGCGGCCAGCACCCGCATTTGACCCGCACGGCCGATAACGGCAGCCTCATCCAGCGATATTGTGGAAAGAATGCGGGTGACGTCAGCGGTGGAACGGGCGAGCAGGATTTCCACTTCAGGCTGGAAGAATTGCTCCAATCCCGGCCAGGGATCGGTGATGATGGGCGTGGCAGCGGCGCCGGCTTCGAACAGTCGGACCGAGGGCGAAAAGCCGGCCTCCACCATCGCCTGACGCGTCAGATTCAGGGTAAATCGCGAGCTGGCGTAAAACGCCGGATGCGCGGCGGGCGCCAAATGGGAAACGTAGGCAACGTTGTGGGGCCAGATTTCCGGATGCGGAAACATGGAGCCAGCCACCTGAAAACGCTCCTGCGGCATGGCTTGTGCGACGGCCAGGAGCAGCCGCTGCAGTTTGTGCTGGCGATCGGGTGCATACGTGCCCAAAAAGCTGAGCGCAAATGCGGGTGCCGCGGCTCGACGCGCCTGTTGGTATGCGCTTTGGTCGCAGGCGCAGTAGAGCGGCCGTACCAGCCGTGCGCGCCATGTGTGGCGCAACTCCGCGAGCACCGGACCGCCCGTAAAGCTGAGATACAGATCGAAGAAGGGAATGTGCCCGGCCCGCAGATAGGCGCACTGGCCCGTTCGCAGCGCTTGCAAGGTGACCGGTGTATCAATGTCATAGAAGCACAGCAGCGGCCGTGGATGCCGAAGGAGGTCCTCCACCGCCGCGACAGCGTCGGGGAAGTAACTGCCGACGATGACCGCATCCGCCTCGCGCGCCGCCCGCAGGGCACGCGGCCTGATGTCGGCCCAATGCCGGTAGAGAGTGAGCTCGGCCTGTGGCGGATGGGCCAAATCCCGATGGGCTGCGTACCACTCGACGTCGCGTTCAAAAAAGCACAGCGAATGCCCCCGCTCACGCAAACCTCCCAACAGCCCGCGATAGGTGGTGGCATGGCCATTGCCCCACGAAGAGGTCATTGTGAGCCCCCAAAAAACCAACCGCATCTAGGGTCCTGAGTCGGTGGAAGTTTTCATGGCGGTGGCAAGAGAAGTGCCGCTGTTCCTGGAGAAGAGCCGCAGGCGTGATGGCCCGAACGTTCATCGAAATTCTGACTCAGGACACGAGGCCACAGCTCCCACGGGAATTGGGCGGGTGCTGCGGTGCAGCAGTTCGTGCACTCTTTGCGCCCGGCGCTCGTAGGTATGCTCGGCCAGGACCCGCTCGCGGGCGCGTTGGCCGAGCGCCGCGGCCTGCTGTGCACTTACCGACTCGAGATGTGCGGCAATGTCGCCGGGGCCGGCCGCCAAAAGGATTTCGCGTCCGGGCTCAAAAAACAGCGAAATTCCGGGCCAAGTGTCGGTAATGATAGCGGCTCCGGCGCCGGCCGCCTCAAACAAGCGGGTGGGAGGGGAAAACCCCGCGGCGGCCATCGCGTCTCGATTCAGGTTGAGGATGAAACGTGCCGAAACGTTGAGGGCGTTATGTTCGCTGGGCGGGACAAAGCCGATGCCACGGACGTTGGCGGGCAACTTCAGGTCCCGCCAACCTGCGCCTGCGAGTAGGAACTGAGCGCGCGGGAGCCTGGCAGCGGCGCCCAGGAAAAAGTGCCGGACCCGGTCCTCGCGGTCTGGCAGGCGGTGACCGAGGAACGTGAGCCGGGACTGCCAGGCAATCTGCTCCGGCACCGGATAGTGGGTTTCCGGGTCCAGACCATTGTAGATGGGGTAGCACGCCCGGGCGCCGAGTTGCCGGTAGCGCCGCAGCACGGGCGGCCCGCCGCCATAAGTGAAGACGAAATCGTAGGCGGGCAGTAGCCGCCGCAGCGGATGCTGCGGGTCCATTTCAATTTCCGCTAGCGTGGCGGGTGCGTCCACGTCCCAATAGACCACACGCGGGCGGGCCCCTGCCGGAGCGGCGGCTGCCGCCTCCAGCACCGCCTCCTCCAGATAGCGGTCCTCCGCCCCGATACCGCTGTGTTTGATAATGAGATCGCTTTGCCGTGCCTGCCGCAGCAGTTCATCGAGCTCACTGCGATTGCGATAGAGCGGACAGCTTGCGTAGCCGGGATCAGGGGGAAGATCCCGGTGCTGCTGGCGTTCGCCGATATCAGGCTCGGCAAAGGTGATTTCATAGCCGAGACGGTGCAGGTTTTTGTAAATGCCCCGGTAATAGGTGGCGGCACCGTTCCAATAGGCGGAGGTCAGGCTCGAACCGAACGCCGTGACGCGCAATCCGCTGACCAAGCTTGCTAACCGAGATCGTGGCAGATGGCCTCCAGAGTCTGAGCGCGATGCGCGCAGGTATGCCGCACCGCAATGGTGGTAGTGGCGTGATGACTCAACTGTTTTCGTTGCTGCGGGTTGGCGAGAAGTTGCACCAGCAGGGAGGCCATCTCTTGTCCGTTGCGTGCCGGCCAGTAATCCTCTCCGGCGCTGAACAATGTTTCCGAATCGGCCCACGGAGCCGAAAGTAGCGCCGTCCCGCACGCCATTGCTTCAAACATGCGGATGGTGGGAATGCCGGGCAAGGCAGCCGCATAGGGGCCCCGCGGAATATGCACGCTAACCGCGGCGCGCGCATAGGCCTGCGGGGCATTCAGGTTGGCCAAATACCCCCCATAGCGGATGTTCAACTGTGCCAGACGCTGGCGCGCGGACGGAGGATAGCGCACGCCATATACCTGCGTGCTGGCCCCGGCCGCCACCACTGGACGCAGGAGGAACTCCTCCAATTCGAAGGTGCGTTCCTCATCCCCCCAATTGCCAATCCAAACGAGGTCGCTAGCCGGCTCGGCGTCCACGGGATGGAAGTGTTCCGTGTCCGCGGCTTCGTGGAGCGTGTAGGTGCGGGGCGCGGCCCCGTGGCGTTCATAGCGCAGGCGCAGGCTTTCGCCAAAGGCCACGACTGCGTCGAGGCGATGCAATGGCAAACGCTCGAGCCTTTCGGGTTCGCTGCAGGCGCGATGGTGGGTATCGTGCAGCAGCAGGCGGAAGCCATGCTGCTGGCGCTGTCGCAGCAGCCAGCGAAAGGTCTCGACGGAATTCCATTCGTGAACAAAGACGAACTCCGCCTCGCGAAACTCCGCACGCCAGTCGGTTACGCAGGGTAAGCCATCGAGAACCGGATGGCGGGCCGCGATTTCCCCTCCGCCAGGGCAGCCCAGGCGCAGATCGAGTTCCGCCAGGGCGCGGCGCGCCTGCTGAACGGCCAGTGCTCCCTGGCATTCTTCCAGCAAATGGCTCAGCGACCAATCTCCGTGGCTGCCGGGCATGGGTTCGTATAGCCGCAGTTCGTGCCCGCGCCGCGCCAATGCGAGCGCCAGCCCTCTGAGGAAATGTGCGTTGCCGTGGTTCCAGTCGGAGAGCCAGGAATGGGCAAAATAGCGGATTCGCATGGCTTAGCGCCGCAGCGCCGGCTTAGGCTCCGGGGCCTCGATTTGTCGATACACGGCCTCGTAGGCTTGCGCCATGCGGGCCGCGGTGAAACGGCGCCGAGCGTACCGGCATGCCGCTTCACCGCGCTCCCACGCCCAAGCCGGCTCGGCGGCGGCGCGGCGCAGCAGCGCGCGCAGTTCTGCTCGAGTGCGGAAGAACCAGGCCACCGGTCCCCACAATTCCCGCCAGGAGGGAATGTCATGCAGCGCCAGGGCGCAGCCCGAAAGCGCGGCTTCCAGCACCGCCAATCCAAACGGCTCATACCGGCTGGTTCCGACATAGATAAGCGCCCGCGCCATCCAGTCGCGCAGGGCGGCCGGTGGCAATTGCCCCAGCACGCGCAGGCCCGCCAGCGGGGCACAGGGCGAGGGTCGCAGAGGATGCCGCAGTTCGCCCGCCACGGCCACCTCGAGGCCGCCGTGCTCACGCAGCCCCTGCAACAGGGTTAATCCTTTTCCCTCATCCCACCATCGTCCAACCGCTAGGGCGAACGGCTGCTTGTGCTCGCACCGGAACAGACTCGCGTCCCTGCCATTAACGATCACCCGCACCGGATGTCGCCACCCATAGCTGCGCCGCAGATCGTCGCGCGCCGCCTGCGAGGGCGCCACCACCGCCGCGGCGCCCTCCAGCGCCTGCCGCGCGTTCACCGCGTACCAACGCTGATAGGCGTTGCCTGGCGGTGCGCTGCCGCGCACCGAGCGCCACCATGAGATCACGTCGCTGTGCACGCCGAGCAGTGTGGGGATGCCTGGCACCACGCCCACATAGGCGAACTGATTGCTATGCAGCACGTCGGGCCGCCAATGTCGCGCCAGGTCAGCGAGAAAGGCGCGTCCGGCGCGGGCATCGGCGGCCACCGCCGCCTCGCTGTTGCAATCCATCCATTCCAGCCGGAATGGCGCCCATAAACGGTGTAGGCCGGGACTGAACTCCGGTTGGGTCGGAGAAAATACCGTGATCAGCACTTGGTGGCCCCGCGCCAACAAAGCACGTGCCAGCTCGTCGGCGAGCACGCCGACCCCTCCACTCGCGTCGGCGGTCATCAGGATGCGCATGGTTCAGCCGGTCAGGCCGAAGGCGCGCAGTTCGGCGGTGGCGCGTTCCTGACTCGTCCTGGTCGTGGCCGCCGAGCCCTGCTCGCGCAGCCATTCCGCCAACTCGCGCAGGCCCTCGTGCAGTTGCACCCGGGGAGCAAAACCGAGCCGCGCCTGCGCGGCCGCGATATCGGCAATGCAGTGGCGGGCGTCTCCCAGGCGGAACTGGCCGGTAATGCGCGGCTGCAACGGGCTGACCAGTGCCTGCGCCAAATGCTGCGCCAGGCCGGCGATGGTGATGGTGCGCCCGCTGGCGATGTTGAGCACGGCGTCCTCGACTCCGTCGCTCTCCAGCGCCAGTTGGCAGGCTGCCGTAACGTCATGCACGCTGACCAGATCTCGCAACTGCCGCCCGTCCTCAAACACCTGGGGCGGACGGCCGGCCAGCAATTCCGAGGCAAACACGACCGCCACGCCCGTATAGGGGTTGGCCAGCGCCTGGTGAGGTCCATAGGTATTGAAGAAACGCAACACCACGGTGGGCAGACGGTAGGTGCGGCCGAACAGCCGGCACATCTGCTCCTGCATGTATTTGCTGAGTGCGTAGAAGGAGCCCAATTGCGGGGCTTTGGCCTCGTCGGTGGGTTGCGGCGCCAGCGGCGCACGGCAGCGCTGGCAGTGCACCTCCCAATCCTGACGGCGAAGCTGTGGCAAATCCCTGCCGGGTGAGGTCTGCCGCTCGCGGCACAGCGGGCAGCGATAGCGCCCTTCGCCATAGATGGACATCGAACCGGCCAACAGCAGGCGCGCCAGGCCGCTGCCGGGCCGCTGCAGGCGCTGCAGCAGCGCCTGCAGCAACACCGCCGTGCCCTGCACGTTGACGCGATGATAGCGGGCCAGCTGATACATGGATTGGCCGACGCCCACCACCGCGGCAAAATGCACGACCGCGTCCACGCCGTGCAGGGCGCGCTGTACGGCTCTGGGGTCGCACACGTCGCCGACCTGCAGCTCGGCCTGAGGGGGCAAGTAGGCGGGCGCACCCTGGGGATGGACTTGCGGATCGAGACAGTCCAGCAGGCGGACGCGATAGCCGGCCGCGAGCAGCCGCCGCGCCAGGTGCGAGCCCAGAAACCCCGCTCCGCCGGTGATCAGCACGCCGGGCTGGTGGCCGTTGCCGATCAGGCTGCCTCCGGCATCGCCCGTGCGGTGGTTTGCACGCGGGCGTAGCGGCGCACCACCCAGCTGGCGAAATGCGCAAATTCAGCCACGGCGGCGGTTTGCGGGGGGGCGGCATAGTGCGCCTCCACCCCAAGGTGAGCGGGCGTGTAGCACAGCGTCAAGGTGACATCGAACTCCTCTAACGCTTGCATCTGGCGGTCAAACCAGGCTTGCGCGCCGGGGCGATACCAATCCGCCCAGCTCATGCCGGTGCGCAGTTGCCGCACCCCCAGCTTGCGCAACCAGCCCACAGCTAACTCCAACCGCGGGTCTTGGAAGTGAAACCATTGGCACACGCCCAAACCCGGAGGAAATGCCTCCGCCGCCGGCTTGGGCGTCCCGTCGGAGCGCACCAGCCCCATGTAGTAATGCCGGTAATAGGCGGATCCCTCGCTTTCCCGATGCCGTGTCGTCGCCTCCCAGGTGGGCGGCAAATCGAACAGACTGTACCAGTGGATACGTTCGACGCGACCGGTCAGAAGTTGAGCCGTGGTCAGCAGGCCGAACACCTGCACTTCTTCGGCGCCAAACGACGATGCTCCCGCTTCGCTGACCCACACTGGCCTGCTGGTCACTTGTTCAATCTCTTGAATCTTGTTCGGCCAATCGTGGATGCTCCAATGGTTCCAGTCCAGCGGAAAACCATGCACGGAGATCCGGTCCACGGCGTCCAGCACCCCATAGCGGCTCAAGAGTTTGACAAAGGCGGGATCAATCGGCGATATACCGCCCAGCACCAACGTCAGGCTTGGCGCAACCCGCCGCACCGCTTCGGAGGCTTGCAAGGTCATGGACGCGAATTTCCGCCACTCCGGATCGAGGGCAAAATTCCAGTGCGACAGGTTATTAGGCTCGTTCCAAAGCATGAGGGATTCGAGCAATGGCCCTCCCCGTGCGGCAGCATGTGGATGGATGGGATGGTGAAGACGCTGGTCGGGGTTTGCTGGACGGCGAGGCCCGGAGCCGTATACTGAGGGAGGGGAACTCAGGGCATGTCCAGTTCTGACATTCTTACCGCGCCTGTCGATGGCTCCAGCGCTGGTCGCGTATTGCTGAATGACTTCAGCCTGCAAGTGGCTACGGTGAACGGCAGCGGTAGTCAATCGTCCAACCTGGTGCTGCTCCGCACCCTGTTCCAAATGGGCATCCCCATTTCGGGCAAGAACCTGTTTCCCTCCAACATCGCCGGTCTGCCCACCTGGTACACCATCCGCGCCAGCAAGCAGGGCTACGTGGCCCGCAAAAAGGAAATTGATTTTCTCGTGGCGCTGAATGCCGAAACCGCGCGCGAAGATGTGCTGGCGCTGGAATCCGGCGCCAGCGTCCTGTACGACGAGCCCTTGGCGCTGGACAAGCTGCGTAGCGACCTCGCCTTCTACTCGTTGCCGTTCGACAAATTGGTCGTCCCTGTTTGTCCCCAGGCCAAATTGCGCAAGCTTGTGCGCAACATGCTCTATGTGGGCGCGGTGGCGCACCTGGTGGGCATGGAGATGGAGGAGGTCAAGCGTGCCCTCGAGCGCCAATTTGCCAAAAAGAAAAAGGCGGCCGAGCTCAATTGGGGAGCGATTCAGGCCGGCTACGGATACGCCCGCGAGCATTTCCCAGACCCCGACCGTTGCCAACTACAGCGCATGCAAGCCACGCGAGGCAAAATTGTGATCGAGGGGAACGCCGCCGCCGCCTTGGGCTGCATGTTCGCCGGGGTAACCGTGCTGGCGTGGTACCCGATTACGCCATCGAGCTCGCTGTGCGAAGACCTGATTGAGTACCTCAAGCAATACCGCCGTACGCCCGACGGCAAGGCGACGTTTGCGGCGGTGCAGGCCGAGGATGAGCTGGCAGCGTGCGGGATGGTGCTGGGGGCGGGATGGATGGGGGCGCGCGCGATGACGTCGACGTCCGGACCCGGCCTCAGCTTAATGGCCGAGTTCGTTGGCCTCGGCTACTACGCGGAAATTCCTGGCGTGATCTTCGACATTCAACGCGTCGGCCCGTCTACCGGTCTGCCCACTCGTACTGCGCAGGGCGATGTCGCCTTCGCCGCCACGCTCAGTCACGGTGATACCCGCCACATCGTGCTGCTGCCCGGCAGTGTCGAGGAGTGCTACGAGCTCAGTCTGGCGGCCTTTGATCTGACCGAGCGCTTCCAGACGCCGGTGTTCGTACTTTCGGATCTCGACCTGGCCATGAATCATTGGATGGCCGAGCCGTTCCGCTACCCCGACAAGCCGTGGGATCGCGGCAAGATTCTCTCCGCTGCCGACCTCGCCCGCTTACACGGCGACTGGGGCCGCTATCGCGACGTGGATGGGGATGGCATCGCCTATCGCACACTTCCTGGCACCGACCACCCCATGGCGTCGTTTTTCACCCGCGGTAGTGGCCACAACGCCGACGGCAAGTACAGCGAAAAGCCGGACGATTACGCCAACAACATGGACCGGCTGCGGCGCAAGTGGGAGGGGGCACGCGAACTCGTACCGCAGCCCGTGCTGGAGCGCGAGGGTGAAGGCTCCATAGGTATCATCGCCTTTGGCAGCTCCCATCCGGCTGTGCTGGAGGCGCTCGACCAACTGCGCGAGGAGCAGGGCCTGCGGCCCGGCTATCTGCGCCTGCGCGCCTATCCGTTTTCGGGCGCAGTGGCAGGCTTTGTTGCACGCCATGCCCGGGTCTACGTGATTGATCAGAACCGCGACGGTCAGATGCGCGATCTGCTGCTTGCCGACTTGGGACCGGAGCTGGGCCTGCGCCTGCGCTCCATCCGCCATTACAACGGTCTACCGCTGGATGCGCGCTCGCTGAGCGGCGCGCTGGCCGCCCAAGAGGAAAACGAGGAGAACAAGGAGGGCTGAATTGCATGGCTGCCACTACCACCCCGCCACCAGCCGCACCGAAACTGAATCGCCTGGGCCTGCCCACATCGGACTACCGCGGTTCGAAAACCACCCTCTGCGCCGGTTGCGGCCACAACGCCATCAGCGAGCGCATTGTAGACGCCTGCTTTGAGATGGGCATTGATCCGGTCCATTTCCTCAAGCTCAGCGGCATCGGCTGTTCCAGCAAAACCCCGGCGTATTTCGTGGGCCGCTCTTTCGGCTTCAATTCCGTGCATGGCCGCATGCCAAGCGTCGCCACCGGCGCGGTGCTTGCCAACCGCAGCATGATTTCTCTCGGCGTCAGCGGCGACGGCGACACCGCTTCCATCGGCATTGGCCAGTTCATCCACCTCATGCGCCGCAACCTGCCTTTGGTCTACATCATCGAAGATAACGGCGTGTATGGTCTGACCAAGGGCCAGTTCTCCGCCACCGCCGACAGAGGCGCCGTACAGAAAAGCGGCGTGATCAACGAGCTGCCCGCGCTCGACACCTGCGCGCTGGCGATCCTGAGCGGAGCAACTTTTGTGGCGCGCTCCTTCTCCGGCGACAAAAAGCAGCTCATGGCGATCCTCAAAGCCTCGCTTGCGCACCGGGGTACGGTCATGATTGACATCATTTCGCCCTGCGTCACCTTCAACGACCACGAGGGATCGACCAAGAGCTACAAGTACGTGCTCGACCACGAGGAGGAACTGCAGGAGGTCAGCTTCGTGCCATCCTTCGAGGCCATCACCGTGGACTACGATCCCGGAACCACGCTCGAAGTCGCAATGCACGATGGCTCCCACCTGCGGCTGCGCAAGCTGGCGCATGACTTCAACCCCGGGGATTTCCAACAGGCGCTGCAAGTGCTCACCGAGGCCCACGTCAGTGGCGAGGTGCTCACCGGCGTGTTCTACATCAACACCCAGAAACCGGACTTCGTGCAACAACTTGATCTGGTGGGCGAGCCTCTGGCCTTGCTTCCGCTGGAGCAGGTCCGGCCGCCCAAAGCAGTGCTGGATGAGATCATGGCCAGCCTAGCGTAGGCTGGCGGCAGCCCGCGGCGCCACGCCAACATGAAGAATATGGTCTGAGCGAGTACGTCTCTGGTAGTAGATTTGTCCTGCGGCTTACCGTGACGTATGCGCTCGATTCGCGTTTTCCTAACTTTAGTGTGCGCCGCGGTCGTTTCGGCCACGCTGATCGCCCAGACCTCAGATACAGCCACGCTGCGCGGGCATGTGCTCGATCGGACCGGCGCGGCGGTAGCGGGCGCAACGGTCACCGCGACCAATGGCCTCACGGGTGCGGCGCGCACGGTCACCAGCAACGCCGATGGCAACTACACGCTGGCCGGCCTGCCCATCGCTGGCGCGTATACGCTTGCCGCGACCCACTCGGGATTTCAGCCCGGCTCGGTCTCCAACCTGACTTTGATTGGCGGCGCAACCGCGACCGTAGACCTGCACCTCGGCGTCAGCACCGCCTCCACCACGATCACCGTTACCGGCACGGTCGGCGCGGTGCGCGCGGATGAGCCCCAGCTCGGCGATCATATCGGCATAGAGCGGATTGACAACACCCCGTTGCTCGGCAATCAGATCACGGCCCTGCCGCTGCTGAATTCCGCCAACCGGCCGGCGATCAACCAGGGCGATATTTTCACCAATCAGACGCTGATCACAACCGGCGGTTCGGGTCGGCGGCAAACCTCGTTTCTGGTTGACGGCGCCAGCGGCAACGACAGTTGGGGCCGCCAGACCATCTTCACCGCGTTACCAGCGGACGCAGTGCAGGAAATGACCGTGCTGGAGACTCCGTTTTCGGCTGAATACGGCGCCACCACGGGAGGCGTGGTCAACATCGTGACCAAATCCGGCGGCCAGAAGTTTCACGGCGACGCGCAATATTCCGTTCGCCCCAACGGGCTGGCGGCCGGTTTGGTCGGCTACAGCGCTCTTAGCTCTTCCGCCCATCCCACCAACGATTTGTTCAACCAGGGTGACTGGAGCTTGTCCGGTCCCCTGAGTTCCAAAACCCAGTTTGCTTTTGCCGGCGAGGTGACCTGGCGCGACCGCGATTCGCCCGTGATTTCGCCCGCGGCGCCAAGCGTGTTCACCGGCCAATACCGTGGCGGCTTGCTTACCGGGCGCCTCGATCATCAGTTTAGCGAGAATAACAGCGCCTTTTTTCGTGGCAGCGAAGATTCCTTCTACGACACCAACCCCAACGGTTCGGTCGGCGGAAATGCCTTACCCTCCACCGATCGCATCTTCCGCCGGCGGACGTTCTCGGCGTTGGCCGGCGACAACGACGTGATCAATGCCAGCATGGTTAACGCGCTACGCCTACAGTTCCAGTTGGCTTCGCCCATCACCCAATTTGCGCCAGTCAACTACGGTACCGCCTTGTCGGTACCCATCGCTGTCTCCGGCTTCCAGACCACCTTCAGCAGCGGCACCTCGCAGTCGGCCCTGCTGCTCAACCGCCAGTACGAAATTGCCGACACAGTGTCCGCCGACTGGGGCCAGCATCAGGTGGTTGTCGGCGTGGACGTGCTGCGCAGCCACAACGGCGGCAACAGCAAGGAATTTGGTGGGCCCAACTTTTTGGGCACGTTCAACTACGCCACCTGCACGGTCTCGCTGTCCTATTGTGAAAGCTCCGCCTATCTCAACAACCTCGCCAATGTAACCAGTTTCACCCAGAGCTTTGGTACCGCGAGCTATGCCGTCGACGACACTCTGAGCGGCCTGTTCGTCCAGGACAATTACCACCTGCGGCCGAACCTCACCGTCAACGCTGGCCTGCGCTACGAGCGGCAAAGCTTCACCCAGGCGGAGAAAAACTTCGCTCCGCGCGTCGGCTTCGCCTATACCCCCTGGAAGGATACGGTCCTGCGCGGCGGCTACGGTATCTTCTACGGCCAAATCCACGACAACTACCAAGCCGACTTTACCCTCGGAAGCCCCACCGGCGTGTTCAACTTCACCGCCACCCCCGGCCAACCGGGCTTCCCCTCCACGGTCGCGCCCTGGACGAGCTTCCCAAGCGGAGCCAATGTTCCGGTGCGCAGCTTAACCATTGCGCCAGGCCAACCGGCTTCGGCCTTCAGCAGCTATTTCCCGCTCTCAGTGCTCGAGGGTTATCCGACGTCGATTCTGAATCCTTACTCTGAGCAATGGTCGCTGGGCGTAGAGCGCGCTTTCCCACGCGATTGGACCATCAGCGCCGACTACATCGGCAACCATACTCTGCGCATTGACAGCGAGCAGGACCTTGATGCTCCGCCGCCATTCTCGCGCACTGCCCAGGATCAATGGCTCGGTGTCACTACTCTCGGCAGTGGCCAGTACACCTGCGATGCCACCGGAGAAACCGGCGCGCTCACCCAAGGCCAGCTCACCGCCTGCGCCGCCAACGCCGCCAACGCCGCGCGCCCGCTCTGGATTTACGACGCCTCCCAGGGCATCACGCCTGCCTATACCAGCATCGCTACCCTGCTGAACAACGGCGCAGCGTGGTACGACGCGCTCGAAATCAACGCCAACCACCGCTTCAGCCATGATGTGCAGGCGCTGATTAGCTACACCTGGTCGCATGCCCTCGACACGGTGGATCAGGACTACACCCGCCAGTCACCCAACGAGCCCCAGGTGTTCGGCGCGCCGGAAAAGGGCAACGCCATCTTCGATCAGCGCCATCGCCTGGTCGTGAGCGGTCTGTACGCGGCACCCTTTCAGATCAGCGTCGGCGGTGTCGCCACCCTCGCCTCCGGCACACCTTTCAACATCGTCACCGGCACCACCAATGGCGGCGACAGCGGACAGGAAATTGACCGGCCGGTGATCAATGGCGTTGTCATCGCCCGCAACAGCGGCTACGGCTCGGCCATTTACTCCTTCGACCCCTTCCTCGAACGCCCCTTCCAACTGGGCGATAGGACCCAGCTTCGCCTTCGCATTGAGGCGTTCAACGTGTTCAACCGCGGCAACTTCGTCAGCTTCAACGGCACCTACGGCAACGGCCTCACGCCTCTACCCGGCTTGGGCACCAACTCCATCGGCCTCAGTTCACAGTTGACGCCGCGGGAAATCCAACTCTCCGCCCGCGTTAGCTTCTAGGAGAGTGCGTGGCAGGATGGGTATGGGGGGCGGAACGGGTGCGGGAGGAGGATGCTTTGGGTCGAGGCAGACGTGGGCTGGCAGTCGCGAGTCCAACGAACCGGGTGGATGCATAGACTGAAGCGCCGGAATCCGAGAACCTTTTGCCTCGCCTGCAGTTGTTCGAACCCTAGCTCTCCAGCCGTGCCCGCTGCCAGCAATACCACGCCGCCACGCTGCGCCATGGCTGGAACGGCTCACCCAGCCGCGCCAGTTCGCCGGGCGTGGGCATACGGCGCTTGCGGTACGCAAGCTGGTAGCCGTGCCGAACGCCGTAGTCAAGCGTGGGCCACACGTCGGGCCGCCCCAGCCGGAAGATCAGCAGCATTTGCACGGTCCAGATTCCAATGCCGCGCACTTGCGTCACCCGTTCGATGATCGCCTCATCGCTCAGCGGCTGAATGCCCGCCCAGTCGGGTACAACCCCGGCTAGCGTCTTTTCCGCCAAATCACGCAGGGCGGCGATTTTCTGCCGTGAGACTCCGGCCGCCCGCAGCCGTACATCACTGGCGGCAAGCAGCACCTCAGGCGCGGGAATCGCCCCGCCGCCGATTTGTTCCTTGATGCGCGCCAGAATCGCCGTCGCTGCTTTGCCGTGCAATTGCTGGTATTGAATCGCGTGAAACAGCGACTCGTAGGGCCGCTCGTGCGGCTGAATGTCGAGCCGGAACCGCCCCACGGCGTCCAGCATCGCCGCCATGCGTGCGTCGCACTGGCGCAGGTGGCGCAGCGCCTTGCGGTGGTCAAAAGGGTAGGGAGGTGGCGCAGCCATTCTAAAATGGTAACGGATGAATCACTTGCAAGGAAAAGTTGCAGTCATCACCGGCGCCAGCAGCGGCATCGGCGCTGCCATCGCGCGCGAGCTCGGCGCCGCCGGCACCAAGCTGGTCCTGGTGGGAAGGCGCGCTGATCGGCTCGATGCCCTCGCCGCCGGCCTGCCCGCCGCGGTAGCGCTCGCCGGTGATATTGCAGAACCCGCAATGCCCGCGCGCCTGCTGGCCCTTGCCCAGTCGAGCTGGGGCGGCTGCGACATTGTGATCAACAACGCGGGCACCCTGGTCACTGGCGAGATTGACACTCTCGATCTCGACGCCATGGCAGAAATGTTGCGCATTAACGTCGAGGCTGCCTTCCGTCTCGCCTACCTCGCCGTGCGCCAGTTTAAAGTTCAAGGCCATGGCCACCTGGTCAATATGTCGAGTGTGCTCGGCACCAAAATCCGCCTTACTGCAGGCGCCTACAGTGGTACCAAACACGCCCTCGAAGCCCTGAGCGAAGCGCTGCGCCAGGAACTCGGAGGCACGCGCATCAAGGTCACTTGCATTGAACCCGGGCTGGTCATGACCGAACTGCACCGTGACATGCCGGTCCATCCCAAAGACCAGTTTGCTATTCGCCAAGCCCTCGATGCCGCCGACATCGCTCGTTCCGTCCGCTTTGTCCTCGAGCAGCCCGACCATGTTTTGGTCGCCCGCCTGATGATCCTGGCCGCCGATCAGAGCATCTGACCTGGCCTCACAGTTGTGATACTCCAGGTTGCGGGTGAAGTCCGCTTGCATAGCCTTGGATTACGTTTCCCCGTGGCGCTTTCAGCCCAGCAAAATGGCACCGCTCGCGGGGAGCGCGGCGCAGCCGCGCTGGGGCCCGCGCCAACATTCGTCCAGGCCGCATGTTGACCAAGGCAGCACTGGAGGCCGAGGGCACGCCTGTGGTGCTGCTGTTTGACGACCTCAACACCCATACCCCTTCCCTCGCCTGGGCGCGTTCTGCCGCCACTCAGTATCTGGGCAAGCATCGGCCTCAGTCGAATGTGGTAATTCTGACCACCTCAGGGATGCTGCGCAAGCAAGCGACCGCCGACGCCGCAGCATTGGAGGAAGCCGTCGCCGCGCTCACCAGCCGTTCCGAACAGATTCTAATGTTGGCGCGGGCCCAAGCGCGGCTGCGCCGCGCGCCCCGCTTATGCTCGCGTCGGGTTGGGGGCCCTTGGCCCCAACCCTGTCTCTTATACACA
>JBOGKQ010000010.1:0-103042 GCA_050747905.1 Terriglobales bacterium
ACCTCCCGCACAGCCTCCGCGCCAGCGACTGCTGGCCCTCCAGGCTAACCAACTCGATCCCCGATCACACCAATCTCTCCTTCGCCGCTCCCTCGCAGGCTTCCCCGAACGCTTTTTCAACAAGCTCTAAGAGCAGGTTACACCAACTCCGGAGCTGCTCTAGTTGCCGGCGGCCGCACGCTTGCGCGCGGCCCCGCCGATGGTCTGTAACTGGCGCAGCAGGATCTGCGACAGCCGCCCGAGCTCATGATGGTGCAGCTCGGCAAGCTGGGCGATCAGCTCCTCGCCTTTCGGTGTGAGTGACACCTGCACCGTGCGCCGGTCTTCCTTGCCCTGGGTGCGCTTCACCAGTTTTAGATTCTGCGCCCGCGTCACCAGCGCCACGGCGGCATGATGGCTCACCTGCAGGCGCTCGGCGATTTCGGCCACGTTGGCCCAGGGGCGCCCATGCATGCCCTTGATGGTCATCAGCAGCTGGTGCTGCTGGGGGGAAATGCCCGCTTGGCGGGCAGCGCGCTCACTGAAGCGCAAGTACTGGCGCAGTGCGTACCGGAATTGCGCCAGCGATTCGATATCGGCCTTGCTGATTCGCATGGATGATTTCCTGACTGCGCCGCGGGCCTTCCGACAGGCTCTCCGCGGGCGCGCGTTCCTCCATCATACTCCCGAAACGCATCCCCGCAATACCTCAAAGGGTGGCTGAAAAATATGTCAGCGACACACCACCATTGGCAACTTCTGGTTGCCGGTCTACACTGGAGCGTGGTCTCCGCCGCCCGCTTGCACCGCCCGCGTGCCGCCGCCGCCCTGCTGCTGATGCTGGCGCTGGTCGGCGCCGGCTGCTCCTGGCTGCGCCCTGCTCCGCCCGGCCCGGATGTCCTCGCCACCGTCAATGGCCAGCCCATTCATGCCGACGAACTGAACCGCCTCTACGCCCAGCAAACCGCCGGTGCCAGCGCGCCCCTGCCGCCACAGCAAAGTCTGCAGCTGCGCCTTACGTTGCTCAGCCAGCTCATTGATCGTCATATCCTGCTGCAATACGCCGCCCGTCTGGGCATTCAGCCCGATCCCGCCAAGCTGCAGCAGGAGCTCAGCGTCGCTACCGTGCACGACGCCGAGGCCGCCCGTGCCGCTGAACGTCAGCAAATTGGCGGTTCCCTCATCCTGAATCAGCTCTTGCAGCTCGAAGTCGGCGATAAAATCCATATTCGCCAGGCCGACATCGCCGCATTCTACCAGCAGAACGAAGCCAGCTTCCATCTTCCCGAGCGCCAGTACCACGTGCTCGAAATCGTGGTGACGCCGCATCCCGGAGCGGTCACCAACCTTGCCCAGGACAAGGCCACTACCTCCGTGGCCGCCCAGAAGAAGATCGCCATGCTCGAACGCCGTCTCGCCGCGCACGCTGATTTCGCTACGCTTGCCGAGCAGTACTCGGAAGACGCAGCCACCGCCTCCAGCGGCGGCGATCTGGGCCTCATCCCCGCGTCGGTGCTCAACACCCAAACGCCGCCGCTGCTTCGCGATGCCATTCTGCGCCTGCGTCGGGGCGAGGTCTCGCCGGTCGTCTCCACGCCCAATGGGTATTACCTGATCAAGTTGGCGGGCATCGAGCCCGCCGGCCTTCGCCCCCTGTCCGATCCCCAGGTGCAGCAGAGCATACGCGACCTGCTGACCAGCGCCCGCCAGCAGGTGCTGCAAGCGGCATTTCTGACGACGGTGCGCAATCAGGCCAGAGTGACCAATTATTACGCGCAGCGAATTCTGGCGGACGCAAACTGATGAAAACTTACCGTTCACTGCCGTGCGGACCGACCGATGGCCCGGCCGCGAGGCAAAAAGCGCAGGCGGCGGCGAAGGGCCCCGCGGCGGCTGCGTCGCTACCGGGCGCTTCCGCAAACCTGTAAGCTGTAAGCCGTAAACGGTAGACTTGAATCATGTGGATGCCCTACGCGGTCGTGGCCGGCGCGATTGCCGGATTCATCACCGGACGATTTCTGCGCGCTGGCGGGCAGGGCGCAGCCATGGATGTCATCGGCGGCTTGATCGGCGGCTGGCTGGGGGGTGGGATCGTGCACCTGCTAGGTACGGCGCCGGGTGCGGGTGTGGTCTCCTCGGCCGGGGTGGCGCTGCTGGGTGGCTTCGTGCTGACCGTGCTGCTGCGGGTGCGCGGGCGCCTTGCCGGGTTCCACACGCCTCAGGACTGAAGCTGGCGCAGCCTGCGGACGGTGTGGTCCAGGGCGAACTGCTCCTGATAGAGCTTGCGGCCGGCTTCGCCCCGTAGGCGGCGGCGCTCGGGGTTGGCGAGTAACTCCTCGGCGGCCGGGCGCAGCGCGACCGGCGCCGCCAGTGCCACCGCTTGTGATTGCCGCCACAGCGGTTCGGTGGCCACGCCCTCGTGGCTGAGCACGCAGCGGCCCAGCGCCAGCGCCGCCATGGTTGTGCCGCGGCGGCCGCTGACGCCATCCTCGTAAGGCTGCACCAGCAAATCGGCAGCGGCGATGTGCGCCGCGGCGGCCGCGGGCGCCAGCATGCCCGGGGCGTGCAGGCGCGGCAGCAGGGTGGCGGCGCGCTCGCCGATCTCGTCGCGCAATACGGTGCCGCCGGCGCCGATCAGCAACCCGCTCAGCGCCGGATTGCGTTCCAGCAGCGCCATCAACAGCGGTCGCAGGCAGATGCGGGCGAACTCGCCAAAACGCCCGAACGAGGCCACCAGGGGCCCGCCGTTGGGTGTCAGCGTATGCCGCACCGCCTCAACCGCGCTGGCATCGGCTTCCGTGGGCAGATTGCTGGGCACCGGCATCCAGGTTGCCGCCGGTGAGCCCGGTGCCATCTCCTGCAGCCAGGTCTCGGCCGCGGGCGTCGAGACGAACGTCCGCGCTGCCGCCCGCCGCAACTGCCGCGCCATGTGCTGGCTCACGCGTGCCTGCAACTGCCGCCGCCGCGAGGAGCCTGGTTCGGCCCGCTCGGCAACTTCGTGAAACACGATCCACAGCGGCGGCCGCTGGGGCCGCGCCAGCCAGCGCGTCCAGTTCACGTTCATGGCCTGGTTGCCGAACGCCCGCGGCACGTACTGCACCAACAGGAGCATACCCTCGGGCGCATGCCCAATCCCGGCGGCCAACTGTCGTCTCCCTTTGCGATGGAACTGATCCGGCAGCGGATGGGCGGTTACCCCGGCCGATTCTGTCATCGGCCCCGGTGCCCAAACTTCGACCTCATCGCCCGCCGCTGTCAGGCCCGCGGCGACCTGGGCGCTGTAGTCGGCGATGCCGCTCAGCACCGGCGGGTACTCGCCCGTGATCATGCCCCAATGCACCGCCTCTCAGTGTGGCAGAGGTCGCGCCCGGGGAAGGACACTCTCCCGATGCTGTAGTACAGTCTCTGGTCCTGTGCCGGTGCACAAGCTGCGGATTCTCGTACAACGATCAGGATAATTTCAACTCGGGAACCATCGCCGTCCCCACCCCCGAGCCGCTGGCTGGGCGGCTGGCGGGCGCAGGGGCGCTGATGCTGGAACCCGAGCGGGCAGGAAGGTGGGCTAGACTAGCCCCGATGCCCACTTTCCGCCTCGCCAAAACCGGATTCCGCTTCAACGCGCTGCATTCATTTCCCGGCGATAAGGGCTACGACCGGCTGCCGCACGGGCATGACTACGAGTTCACGGTCATGCTCGAAGGCGAGCTCGACGGCGCGGGCATGCTCTATGATCTGCGTGGGCTCAAGTCGCTGGTGGAGGCGGCGATAATTTCCCGGCTCGACCACAACAACTTGGATCAACGGCTCGAACACCCCTCCCTCGAAGCCTTGGCGCAGTGGATCTGGAGCCAACTGCGGCTGCTGCTGCCCGCGCACCTGCGCCTGGGGCTGACCCTGTGGGAGACGCGCTCGCTTTACGTCGAGTTCTGGGGGACGTGAAAGATTTCGGGGATGTAGCCGCCGCCGCGAATGGTGGCGACCAGCGTGGCAACCGAGTTGGCGATGGCTTCCGGCGCCAGCGCATGCGCGAGCGCGCCGCTCCCGAAGGCGCGCTCCGTGAGTGGGGTGCGCACCAGGCCGGGGGAGATCACGCTCACGCGGATGCCGCGCGGACGAAGCTCGGCATCCTGGGCGCGCGCCAGGCCGATGACGCCGTGCATGGCGGCAGTGTAGGCGGTTTCGTCAGGGAAATCGCGGTGGGCGGCCAGCGAGGCGATATGGACAATTGCCGCGGGCGCCGCCAGCTTGGGCAGGAGCGCGCGCACCAGGTAAAACTTTGACCAGACCGTGATGCGCCAGAGGCGCTCGAAATCGGCGCTGCTGGTGGCCTGCATGGGTGCGACCACGAAATCGCCGGCGGCGCAGACGATGGCGTGGATCTGCGGATGCTCGACGGCGATGGCGGCGGCGGCGCGGTCAATGGCCGCGGCATCGGCAAGGTCAGTAGGCGGATCGGCGCGGCGCGCCAGTCCCACGACTTGCCAACTGTCAGCCCGAAAACGCTGCACACAGGCAGCGCCGATGCCGCTGGAGGCGCCGGTGATGACGGCAACCGGGCTCACGAGGCAATCGCCACGCTGACGGGCGTGGGTTGGAGCAGGCGCCAGAGTTCGGCGCCGGACTCTTCGACCCGGAACCCACGCCTGCCGTTCGCTGGGGTCGCGCCGCTTGGCACCGTGGGATCCGCTCACTCAGCGCTGCGAAATCTGGATGTACGTTTGCGGCACTTCGGGCCCGATGTATTCGGCACGCGGGCGGATGAGCCGGTTGTCGGCGTACTGCTCGAGCACATGCGCAGTCCAGCCCGCCATGCGGGAGATGGCGAAAATGGGCGTGTACAGATCGGGACTGATGCCCATGGCGTAATAGGCCGAGGCGGAGTAGAAATCTACGTTCGGATTCAGGTTCTTTTCGCGCTTGATGTACTCCTCAATCTGCTTGGAGTGCTCGTAGAGCTGGGCGCTGCCCGAGGCATGGCACAGCTCCTTCGAAAGCTCCCGCAGGTGTTCGGCGCGCGGGTCCATGGTGTGATAAACACGATGCCCAAAGCCGGGGATCTTGACCTTTTTATCGATCAGCCCCTGGATATAGGCGATCGGGTCGCCCGAACCGATGTCCAGCAGGATCTTAATCACCGCCTGATTGGCGCCGCCGTGGAGCGGCCCTTTGAGCGCGCCGATCGCGCCCGTGACCGCCGAGTGGATGTCGCTCAGCGTGGCGGCGATGACGCGGCCGGCAAAAGTGGAGGCATTGAACTCGTGGTCCGCGTGCAGAATGAGCGCGATATCCATGGCGCGCTCGGCAGTGGCGCTGGGCTTGGCGCCGTTGAGCAGCAGCAGGAAGTTGCCTGCAAGCGAGGCGTTGGCATCGGGCGCGACGAGCGCCTTGCCTTTGCGCAATCGGTCGAGAGCGGTCACCAGAGCCGCGGTCTGCGCGATCAGACGGATGGATTTACGCACGTTGGCGTCGCGCTCCATGCTATCCGCGTCGGCATCGTAGAGCGCCAGCGCGGATACGGCCGTGCGCAGCACGTCCATGGGCGTCGCCTTGGGCGCACTCGCCTGGAAACCCCGCAGCAACTGTTGTACCGGCTGCGGCAGGGTCAGTGCCGCAGTCAGGTCGCGCTTCAGGCTGGCCAGCTCGCTGCTCGTCGGTAGCTTGCCGAACCAGAGCAGGTACGCGGTTTCCTCGAACGTGGATTTTTCCGCCAGATCATGAATGTTGTAGCCGCGGTAGGCGAGAATGCCCTTTTCGCCGTCAATGAAGCAGATGGACGAGGGCGAGGCCACTACATCCTGCAACCCCCGCGTGGTGGGATGAACCGTCGTAGACATTTCCGTGAATCTCCGTCTTTCCCGGTGAAGTGTTTGATTAGGAGCTATGGTCTATATTCCAGCTTAACGCAAATCGCGGGGGTCGCGCCGCTTGGCACGGTGGGCAACAGCGTCGCGCAGGGCTGCGAAATTCGGAATGGGCGAGCGTCCCAGCGAGCGCCCCCGGGGGAAACCTGCAGGCGCGGCCCCCGCGAGGCCAACCGGGGCGCGCGGCGCGGGCCGCCAGTAGTGATGTAAAATCGTGGCTCATTCATTTCCCGGAGGATTTTCATGGGTAAGGTAGCCAAAACCGCCGAACGCTCCAAGGGCGGGGAAGCGGTCGAGCAGGTTTGCCCCAAGTGCGGCAAACCCGTGCGCGTAGTCAAGCGCGTCCGTAACCGCACGCTGCGCGTCGCCGGCGGCATGTACATTTCCTGCTCCGCATGCGATTTCGCCGAGAAGCTGTAACCTTCTTTCTGTAGCTGGCAGCCAGCTTCGCCGCATGTCCACCAACTCGCCTCTGGAGGGGTTGCGCCGTCCCGCCGCCAAGGTCTTCGTCGCCACTACGGTGATGCTGACCTTCATCTCCTTCTGGCGCGCGGCGGCCATCGTGCTGTCGGATTTGGCTTCGACCGCCTTCTATCTGGGCGGCATCGCCGAGCAGGCGATCGGAAAGACCGCGCCTTGGTTCGTGCTGGCGGTGATGCTGTTCAGCTACGCCGTCCAGGCGCTTTATATCGAGTCCAGCACCATGTTCGTGCGCGGCGGCGTATACCGCGTGGTCAAGGAGGCGCTGGGTTCGACCTTGGCCAAAGTCGCCGTCTCGGCGCTGATGTTCGATTTTCTGCTGACCGGGCCGATCAGCTCGGTGTCAGCGGGGCAGTATTTGGCCGGCTTTCTGCAGGATCTGCTCCAGCGTCTCGGGTACAACCTGCACATGTCCACCAGCAGTTTTTCGGCGGTTTTCGCCATTCTGGTGACGGTGTATTTCTGGTGGAAGAACGTTCAGGGCCTCCACGAGAGCAGCGAGAAGGCAGTCCGCATCATGCAGATCACCTCCATCATGGTGGTGATCATGGTGGTCTGGTCGGTGTACACCATTTGGCACATCGGTGCGCACCTGCCACCGCTGCCGGCGCCGCACAACCTGCACTTCGGCCCGGGCTCGCTGGGATGGCTGAAGGGCAGCGGCGTCACCGGGGTAGCGGGCCTGGTGCTGCTGATCGGGTTCGGGCATTCGATCCTGGCCATGAGCGGCGAGGAGACGCTGGCGCAGGTCTATCGCGACATCGAGAGCCCCAAGCCGAAGAATTTGCAGCGCGCCGGGCTGGTGATTTTCTTCTATAGCTTCATCTTCACCACCCTGGCCACGTTTTTTGCGGTGATGATCATCCCCGATTCGGTGCGCTCGAAGTACTTTGGCAACCTGATCGGGGGCATGGCGATGTACCTCAGCGGCCCCTACACGCTGCGGCTGGTGTTCCAGGCGTTCGTGGTGTTCGTGGGCGCGCTCATCCTCTCGGGAGCGGTGAACACCGCCATCATCGGCTCGACCGGCGTACTCAACCGGGTGAGCGAGGACGGTGTGCTCACCGACTGGTTCCGGCGTCCGCACAGCCGCTACGGCACCACCTACCGCATCGTCAATGCGATTGCGCTGATGCAAATCGTCGTGATTGTGATCACCTGGGGCAACATTTTCGAGTTGGGCGAAGGCTACGCCTTCGGCCTCATCTGGAGCTTTACCTTCCTGGCGGTCGCGGTGCTGGTGTTGCGCTTCAAGCAACCGGCAGGGCGGGAATGGCGCATTCCGCTGAACTTCAAATTCGGCAACACGGAAATCCCGGTGGGCGTCGCCCTGGTGACGATCCTGCTGCTGGCCGTGGCCATCATGAACTTGTTCACCAAGGAGATCGCCACCATCGCCGGTTCCTTATTTACCGCCGGTTTCTTCACGGTCTTCGTGGTGAGCGAGCAGATCACCAAGCGCCAGCGGGCGCGCGACTCCCACCTCGAGAAGTTCCGCATCGCTGCCAGCGCGGATCTTGTCCCGGATTCTCTCAACGTCCGGCCCGGCAACATTCTGGTTACGGTGCGCGATCCGAAGAGCCTGCACCACCTCGACTACACCCTCGCCCACGTCGATACCGTCAAGCAGGACGTGGTGGCGATGACTGTGCGTCTGTACCGCTCCTTCGCTGGCCCGGCCGTGGTGGACGAGAAGCGCGCCTTCGATCAGTACGAACAGGAGCTGTTCAGCCATGTGGTCTCGGTGGCCGAAAAGGCAGGTAAACCCGTATCGCTGCTGGTCGTGCCAGGCTCGAATGCCTACAATACGATCGTGACCACCGCCCAACGGCTCGAATCCAGCACCATCGTCCAAGGCGCGTCGGTGCAACGCTCGGTCGCGGATCAGTGCAAGCTGACCGGCGATGCCTGGGAAGCGCTGCCAGAACCACGCCCGCGCCTCGAACTGCGCGTGCTGTCGCCCAACGATCAGGTCACGGTCGCGCACCTCGGTCCGCACACCCCCCGCCTGCGCCCCGAGGACCTCGATTTGATGCATAATCTCTGGTTGGAGATCACCGCTGATCCCGAATACCGCGGCCTGCACCACTACGACGTGGTGGCGCTGGCGCTGCAGGAACTGCAGGGCGAGCTGCACAGCCAGCGCCGGGCAGAGTTGCTGGAAACCCTGCGCGAGCTCGCGCATCTGCCGCGTTACCCCCCCGGTGCACCACGGGAGTAAACTGAGGCAGCCTTTCAGGTTGCCACCCATGGTCTCTGCCCCTATCTCTTCCATGACCGGCTTCGCACAGGCGCGCTCGGAGCGCTCCGGCTGCGCGGTGACGGTCTCGTTGCGCTCCGTCAATCACCGCTTGCTGGAGGTGCGCGTGCAGGCGCCGGCGGAGCTGGAGCCGGCCTTGCCATCGCTGGAAAAGCAAGTACGGTCGGGCTTGGCGCGCGGCCATGTGAGCGTGCGTTGCCTATGTGAAAACGGCGCCGGCGGCGCGGGCTTGCGCCTCGACGAAACGGCCGTAGCCGCCTACCTGGCCGCCCACGCCGAAATTGGCCGCCGCTTGGGCGTGCAGGCACCCCCGATTGCCGCCGACATGCTGCGTGCCCCCGGCGTGCTGGTCCCCGCGCTGAGCGTGCCGGTGCCGTTGGACACCTGGGCCGCGCTGGCGCGGGAAGCCCTGGCGGCCGCACTCACCGAACTGAACCGCATGCGCGCCACCGAGGGCGCGGCCCTCGCCGCCGATCTGGCGGTGCGCCTGGCCCGCATGCGCGCCGCCTGCGCCTCCCTGAGCGACCTGCGCACCGAGCTGGAAGCCGGCCTGCGCGAACGCCTCGCCGCGCGCATGCGGGAGTTGCTTGCCGAAGCTTCGCCCAGCCCCGAACGCATCCTGCAGGAAGCCGCGCTGCAGGCCAGCCGCGGCGACATCAGCGAGGAGCTGACGCGCCTCCACGCCCATCTGGCCCAGTGCCGTTCACTCCTGCTGGCGGGCGGCGAAGTCGGCAAAAAGCTCGACTTCCTCACCCAGGAGCTCAACCGCGAGGCCAACACGCTGCTGGCCAAGTCGAGCTCCGGCAGTCCGGTGGGCCTGCAGGTCAGCGAGATCGGGCTGGGGCTCAAGGCCGAAATCGAAAAGTTCCGCGAGCAGGTGGCGAATCTCGAGTAGGGTGCGGTTTTGCTGCGCGGCATGGGTTTGCGGATGACGCGGGGTGGAACGGTAAACTATGAGCGGTCAACTGTGAACCTGCTGTTCATCATTTCTGCGCCCTCGGGTTCCGGCAAATCCACGCTGGTGCGCGAACTCTTTGGGCGCGTGGATGGCCTGCGGTTTTCCATTTCCTATACCACCCGTGCGCCGCGCGGAAGCGAACAGAATGGCAAGGAATACCATTTCGTCAGCCGGCCGGATTTTGAGGCGATGATTGTCGCGGGCGCGTTCCTGGAGTACGCCGAAGTGTTCGGCAACTATTACGGAACGGCGCGCGCGAGTATGCAAGAGGCGGCGCGAGCGGGTCAGGATTTGGTGCTGGACGTTGACGTCCAGGGCGCGGCGCAGGTCAAGCAGCGGCTCCCCGAGGCGGTCAGCATTTTCGTCGCCCCGCCTGACCGCGAGCAGCTTGTCTGGCGGTTGAAGAGCCGGGCGCTTGATGTGCCCATGGTAGTAGACCAGCGGCTTCATGATGCCGCCCGGGAGATTGGCGCCTATAATGGGTATGATTACGTAGTGATCAACGACCGCCTGCCCGAATCGGTCGAGCGGTTGTGCGCTGTGGTGCGCTGCTCGCGTAACCCCGCGAGCAGCGATTGCCGGCTCGCTGCCGAATGCCGGCAAGCGCGCATGGCGGCGCGCATGCAGCCGATTCTGGAGTCGTTTGGACTGAGGAGTTGCTGATGTTTGGACCCTATACCAGCGTCGAAGATGTGCCCAGCCGCTACAAGTTCGTGCATGTGGTGGCGCGCCGAGCCCGCAAATTGCAGGGGGGCGCGCCCCCGTTGCTTGCCTCCGCTTCGCGCAAGTTCACCCGCATTGCCCAGCAGGAAGCCATGTCCGGCCTGCTGGAAGTGACCACCCTGAAGCCGCCTGAGCAGACCGGGTCCGCCGGCCCGGCCTGAGCGGTCGCGCGATGCGGGTACTGCTCGGCATCAGCGGCGGTATCGCCGCCTACAAAGCTGCCGAGTTGGTGCGCCTGTACCGCCGCCACGGCGACCGCGTGCAGGTAGCCATGACGCGCGCCGCGCGGCGCTTCGTTTCGCCGGTGACGCTCGCCGCTCTGAGCGGCGAGCCCGTGCTGGCGGAACTGTTCGGTCGCTCGCCCGCCGCCATTGAGCACATTGCCGCCGCGCAGGCGGCCGACATTGCGGTGGTCGCCCCCGCCACGGCGCACACGCTGGCGCGCATGGCCCACGGCTTGGCGGATGATTACCTGACCACCCTGCTGCTGGCGACACCCGCACCGGTGCTGGTTGCGCCGGCGATGAACGTGCAAATGTGGCGCCATCCCGCCACCCAAGCCAATCTCGCGCTGTTGCGCGCGCGCGGGGTTACGGTCGTTCCGCCCGAGGCCGGCGAGCTCGCCTGCGGCATGGTGGGCGAGGGGCGCATGGCCGAGCCCGAGGCCGTTTTCGCCGCCAGCTTGAACCAGGCGGCGGCCCATGCCGATTTGGCGGGTGAGACCGTCCTGATTACCGCCGGGCCGACGCGTGAGGCGCTCGATCCGGTGCGCTTTCTCACCAACCGTTCCAGCGGCCGTATGGGTTATCGCCTGGCCGAAGCCGCCCAGCGCCGTGGTGCCCGCGTCACCCTCATCAGCGGTCCCACGGCGCTGACGCCGCCCGCGGGCGTTGCCTCGGTCCCGGTGGTCAGCGCCGCGGAAATGGCGGCTGCGGTCGAGGTTGCCTATGACTCCGCGACCATCGCTATCCTCGCTGCGGCCGTCGCCGACTACCGCCCCGCCGAGACACAGCCCCAAAAGATCAAGAAATCGAACCAGCGGCTTGACCTCGCCCTGGTCCGCAATCCCGACATTCTGGCCATGCTGGGGCGGCGCAAGCGCGCGCAATTGCTGATCGGCTTCGCCGCCGAAACCGATCCCGTCCGCGCCCTGGACAACGCCCGCGCCAAGCGCACGGCGAAAAACGCCGACCTCATGGTGCTCAACCTGGTCAGCGAGCCGGGCATCGGCTTTGACAGCGATGAGAACGCCGTCACCCTGATCAGCGCTGCAGGTGAACAGGTTCTGGTGCGTGCCTCCAAGCGCGTCCTGGCCGAGCAGATTCTCACCGCCATCCGCGAGCTTCCCCGCCATGTTCACACTGACGCCTGAGGCCCGGCGCCATCTGGCCGCCTACGTAAGCTTCCAGCGGGATTTGGGCATCGAGCGCGTGCGCATTCAGCCCCCGGCGGGCGTGCAGCGCGTGGGTGCGTCCCCGAGCGCGCCCCTGCCCGCGCCCGCCTCCCCGACCGCAACGGCCGGCACCGAGACGCTGACCGCGGTCCAGGCCGACCTCGGCCCGGACTGCCAGCGCTGCACCCTGGCGCGCCTCGGCCGCCATACGATCGTGTTCGGCAGCGGCCATCCCCACGCCGAGTTAGTGTTTGTGGGCGAAGGCCCAGGCGCCGACGAAGATGCCCAGGGGGTGCCCTTTGTCGGCCGTGGCGGCCAACTGCTCACTGATATGATCCAGAAGGGCATGGGCCTGCGCCGCGAGGATGTCTACATTTGCAATGTGGTCAAGTGCCGTCCGCCCGGCAACCGCACCCCCGAGCCGGCGGAAATCGCGGCCTGTGCGCCGTTTCTGCTGCGCCAGTTGCGCGCCATCCGCCCGCGCATGATCTGTGCTCTGGGCGCAACGGCGGCGCAACTGCTGCGCCCCTATCGCGGCTCGCTGGCCTCGGTGCGCGGCCGCGTCCACTCCTTCGCGCTGGGTGATTTCCAAACCCGCCTGGTGGTCACGTACCATCCCGCCTATCTGCTGCGCGATCCCTCCCAGAAGCGCGAGGCCTGGAAGGATTTGCAGATCATCATGGAGTTTCTCAAGCGGATTTAGCCGCTCGCGGGGGGCGCGCCGCAGCCGCGCTGGGCAGCCCGGGCAGGTGTGTGCGGCTTTTCCTTGCGCAAAGCGGCAGCGGGCACGCTGCCCGGAGCTATAGTATTGGTGAACGCGCCTATGCCTGAGAAAATCGTGAAATCCGAAGCCGAATGGCGCGCCGCCCTTACGCCGGAGCAATTTCACGTCGCCCGCGAAAAGGGCACCGAACCGGCCTTCACCGGCAAGTACTGGAATGAGCACGCAGCGGGCGTGTATCACTGTGCGGCCTGCGGTGAGGCGCTGTTCGACTCGGGCGCGAAATTTGAATCCGGCACCGGCTGGCCCAGCTTTTGGGCGCCCCTCGAGGGGCAGCGCGTGGAATTGCACGAGGATTCCAGCGGCGGCATGCGCCGCACCGAAGTGGTGTGCGCACGCTGCGGCAGCCATCTCGGACACCGCTTCCCCGACGGGCCGCCGCCCACCGGCACGCGCTATTGTCTCAACTCCGCCGCGCTGCGCCTGCAGCCGCGTCCGGCGGCGGGACTCTAGGCCAGCGCCACCGCCGCCGTGCCGATGCGGTCCAGCACCGCGCGCACGGTTTGCGCCAGTTCGTCAGGCGTGAACGGCTTTTGCAGACACGGTTTGGGTGCCAGCGAGGGGTCCGAGTAGCCGGAAATGTACAGCACGCGCAGCCCCGGGCGCTGTTGCGTCAGGCGCTGGGCCAGCGCCACGCCGTTCAGTCCCGGCATCACCACATCGGTGATGAGCAGGGAAACGGGATGGGCGTACTGCGCGCTCATTTCCAGCGCGCTTTCCGCCCGGCCCGCCTCGAGCACGCGATAGCCTCGTTCCTGCAGCACCTCCACCAGGAAGCGCCGCAACTCGCTCTCATCCTCCACCACGAGCACGGTTTCGCCGCCACTGGGCCGCTCCGTCGCCTCCTGCGATGCTCGCGCCGCCGACGCCACGGCGGTGTCGGCACCGCCGCCCACCGGCAGGTAGAGGCGCATGGTGGTGCCCCGTCCCCAGCGGGTTTCGACGGCTACCGTGCCGCCGCTCTGACGGGCAATGCCAAACACCGTCGGCAGTCCCAGCCCCGTGCCCTTGCCCTGCGGCTTGGTAGTGAAGAAGGGCTCGAAGATATGCGACTGGATTTCCGGCCCCATCCCGGTGCCGGTATCGCTCACCGCCAGCACCACGTACAGGCCCGGCGCCAGCCCGGTATGGGCACGCACTGCCGCTTCGTCCAGCGCCGCGGTGCTGGTTTCGATGCGCAGGCGGCCGCCGCCCGGCATGGCATCGCGCGCGTTCACCACCAGGTTCATCAGCACTTGATCGAGCTGGCTGGGATCGGCCTTCACGGGCGGCAACTCCGGCGCCAGAACACAGGTCAGCTCGATATCCTCGCTGATCGAGCGCCGCAGCAGCGGCTCCAGATCCCGCACCACGGCGTTGAGATTCAACTGCCGCGGCTGCAACACCTGCTGGCGGCTGAAGGCGAGCAACTGGTGCGTCAGGGTGGCGGCGCGGTCGCCCGCGGCGCGCACGCTGCGCAGTTTGTCGCGTGTATCCACGTCGCCCGCGGTTTCCAGCAAGAGTTCGGAATAGCCGTTGATGACCGTCAGCAGGTTGTTGAAGTCGTGGGCTATGCCCGCTGCCAGCCGCCCCACCGCCTCCATCTTCTGCGACTGCCGCATCTGGGTCTCCAGGTTGCGGCGCTCGGTGACGTCGGTGAAGGTGACCACCAGCCCCATGGGCTGGCCGTTGCGGTCCACCGGATAGCTGCGGTACTCGACCGGAAAACCGGTGCCGTCTTTACGGAAGAACAGCTCGTCGTCCACCTCGATACCGATGCCTTGGCGGGCGGCCAGAAAGGACCGGCACTCGTGCGCCGGGTACGGCCGGCCGTCGGCTCGGGTGTGATGGATGAGGTTGTGGATGGGCCGCCCCAGCAGGTCCTCGGCGCGCTCGTAGCCGAGCATGCGCAGCGCCGCCGGATTGCACAGGATGCAATTGCCCACCAGATCCAGCGCGTAGATTCCCTCGCCGGTGGAATCCAGCAGCAGGCGCAGGCGTTCCTCGGAATTGCGCAGTTCGGCCTCGGCGCGCTTGCGCTCGGTGAGGTCGCGCACAAAGGCGGTGAACAGGTTGGGCGATTGCCCGGCCACCCGCGTGAGCGTCAGCTCGGCGGGAAACACGCTGCCGTCCGCCCGCCGCGCATAAAATTCGATATGCCGGACAGGTCCTTCTTCGCTCCCGCGGGCCAGTTGCGCCAGCGGCTGGCGGCGCAGCGGCGAATCCGGCGCCAGCAAATCTCCGCCCATCATTTCCACCGCTACGCTGCGCCGGAGCCCGAACATCAACTCTGCGGCGGGGTTGAAATCCTCGATGGCTCCGGTCTCCGACAGTGTGACGATGGCCTCGGCCGCCGAAGCCAGCACCGCCCGGTTCCGCGCCTCCGACAGGCGCAGCGCCGCCTCCGCCTGCTTGCGCGCGCTGATGTCGAACAGCGTCGAGCGCGTGCGCAGAAACTTGCCCCGGTAGTCAGTGATGGCGCTGGCGCTGACCACCACCGGCAGCAGGCTGCCATCCTTGCAGCGCAGCTCCAGCTCCAAATCCTGTACCGTGCCTGCCTGCTGCAGCTTGGGAAAATGACGCAGAAACGCCACCCGGCTGGCCGCCGTCAACAGATCGGGAAACAGCGCCCGCCCCACCAGCTCCTGGCGCTTGTAACCCAGCCATTTCAGCTCGGTTTCATTGATTTTGACAATGCGCCCTTCGGCGTCCAGCGAGTGATACCCGCACGGGGCATGGTCGTACAAGTCACTGATCTCGTGCGCGTAGGCCTGCAAATCGGCGCGGCTGATATCCAGCTTGTCGAGCGCTCCGGCGGCTTTCCAAAGCAGGGTGAGAAAGACCAGAAAGCAGAGCGAGACAAAGATGAGCGACACCGCCCACGGCTGCAGCCGATGGGGATTGTGCCCCTGGGCGCGCAGCCAGGCGAACAACAGCGGAAAGATGAGTACGACGAGGGCGAGGCGGCGCATCATCCAACCTGTCGAGCCGGGCTCATGCACGAACGACAGGGGCCGCAGCCGCGGCTCCGCTGCTATCCACGCCGACGTCAGCAGCACCATGCCCGCCCCCGCTACCACGGATAGCGCGGGCGTGTGCGGTCCGAGCGGCTGCCAGGGCAGGTTCAGGGCGCGCTCCAACAGCGCCATCAGGCCGGAAAACAACCCGAACAGCCCCAGCAGCGCGGCCGGCAGCCGCGGCCGTAACGGCAGCAAGGCGGCCACGGCCAGCAAAGCCGTCAACAGCAGCGCAGGATCCAGTCGTGCGGGCCATGGGCCGGGCAGTTCCAGCACGTCCATCTGCAGCGCCAGCAAGCTCCACGCCAGTGCCAAGATTGCGAGAACCTGCATGCCCCGCCGCCAGCCTGGTCCCAGCGCCGCCATGCCCGCCGCCAGGAGGTAGGCGATCGCCGCGCCCGGGGACAGCCAGGTCCAGTGCACGCCCGCCAGTGCCGGAATCCTTACGCCCCGCTCCGCTGCCAGCAGCGACAGCACCGCCAGCACCCCTGCCGCCGCACTGGCGCAGCGGCAGAACTGAAGCCAGCGCCGCTCCAGTCTGGGTGAGGGGGGGTAGTGGAGCGCGGCTGTGCTCATGTGAGGGTTCCTGCGGGCGCGCGTTTGCGCAGTTCCGCCGCTACCGTTTCCACCAGCGCCGCCGGCGCGAACGGTTTCTGCAGGAACGCGGCGCCATCATGGCCTGCCGACAGCAGGCCCTGCAGAATCGCTGCCGACCGGCTGCATCCCGACAGGAAGATAACCGGCACGCCGCTGAGCTGTGCCGCCAACTCCAGGCCGCTGCCCATGGCCATCACCAGATCCGTGATCAGCAGATCGGGCGTGGTGTGGCGGCGGGCAAGGATTGCCTTTGCTTCCGCCGCCGTCGCCGACAGCTCCACCTTGTAGCCTTGTCCGGCGAGCACATCCTCCAGCAGCGTGCGCATGTCAGGTTTGTCTTCCATCACCAGAAGGGTTTCGCCGTGCCCGGCCTCCAGCCGCCGCGCCGTCCCGACGTCCACCGCGCTGGCCAGGCTCTGTGCTTGCGGAAAGTAGATCTTGAACGTGGTGCCATGCCCGCGCTCGCTGTAGAGCTCGATCCAGCCGTTGTGTTGCATCACCAGCCCGTAAACGCTCGCCAGTCCCAGTCCCGTCCCCTTGCCCGTGGCTTTCGTGGTGAACAGCGGCTCGAAGGCGTGCAGTTTCGTGTCTTCGTCCATGCCCTCGCCGTTGTCGCTGACCGCCAGGCGCACGTAGGAGCCCGGTTGCGACTGTACGTGGCTGCGTATATAGGCCGGTCCGACCTCCACGTTCTGTAGCTCCAGCAGCAGGTCGCCGCCGTTCGCCATGGCGTCGCGCGCGTTGAGCGCCAGGTTGGTGACAATTTGCCCGATTTGACCGCCATCGGCGCGAATGCGCCCCAAATCCGGCTGGGCCTCGATATGCAGCTGTATGTTTTTGCCCAGCGCGGGCGCCAGCAGGTCGGTGGTGGAGCGTACCACCGCCTCCAAATCCAACAGTTCCGGCTCGCTGGCTTGCCGGCGTCCGAAGGCCAGCAACTGCTGCGTCAGCGCCGCCGCGCGCTCGCCCGCGTTGAGCAGTTTGGTCATGGCCTCGCGGTTCGGATCCTCGCCGCCCATGCGGCTCATCGCCAAATCGGCGTAACCGTTGATCACCGTCAGCAGGTTGTTGAAATCATGTGCCAGCCCGCCCGCCAGTTGCCCCATGCTCTCCAGCTTGGCCGTCTGCCGCTGGCGCTCCTCAAACTCCCGTACTTCGGTCACATCAATCAGCGTGGTTTCATTGCTGTCGGGCGCGCCATCCTGGCCCGGAATCAGCACCGTGTTGGCCAGCACCCAGAGGATGCGGCCGTCCTGATGTCGCAGCCGCAGATGCCGGTTGACGTCGCGCCCGTGCAGACGCAGGTGCTGCAGCAGTCCTTCACGCTCGACCGGATCCACGTAGAATTCCGTGCTGTTGCAGGCCAGCGCCTCCGCGGAGGAGGCGAAACCAAACATCTGCACAAAGGCGGCATTCACCGCCAGCGCCTTGCCATCCAGCGTGCTGCAGTGCACGCCGGCGATGTTGGCGTCAAACAGCGACCGGAAGTGCGCCTCGGAGGCGCGCAAGGCCCCTTCCATGCTGGTGTGATCGAAAAAGCGGCCAATCTGTTCGGCCAGACTGGTCAAGACCGTTTGGGTGGCCGCGTTCGGTGCCGAGCCGCGTGCTCCCAGGCACTGCAGCAACCCAATGATGCTGCCGCGAAAGGGAATGGGCACGCAGATCGCCGGCCCTAAGCCGGCTCGCCGCGCCTCTTCCGTCAGAAAAAACCGCCCGCTTAATCCGGCATCGTCAATCGCTTCTGCCTCGCCCGCCCGCCACACCCGCCCCGCCAGCCCATGGCTGGGCCGCAGGGTGAAGGCTCGCATCGCCGTTTCCAGCTCGTGCAGCCGGTGCGGATCGCACTGCCAACTGGCCAGCAGGTGCATGGTATCGGTGGCTGGTTGCAATCGCCAGCACACGCAGTAGTCCCATCCCAACTCGCGCCCGACCACCGCCAGCGCCCGCGCGAGACTTTCGGCGGCGTCGCCGCCTTCGGCCAGAATGCGGCTGACGGCGTACTCGGTGGCCAAGCGATGCGCCAACGAGCTCATTTCGCGGGCCGCGTGGGTGTTGTCGGTCATGGCGACAGGGCCCGGCGCCACCGCCTCCAGGCGGGAGGAGTAGTTGCCATTTTGCGCGTAACTGCCCTGTCGGTCAAGCAAACCATGGCTCTTTCCGTCTCACACGAAGCCTGATAGATAATATCGGCATGGCGCTAAAACAATCGAGGGCCACGGTAAGAAAAGTCGCCGAATCTAAAGCGGAAACCGCAGCCAGCCGATGGGAAGCATTCCGTCGCGACGCCCACCGCCTGGTCGACTGGCTGGCCGATTATCGCGGCTCCATCGAGCGGCGCCCGGTTCTCGCCCAATCCCAGCCCGGCGCTATCCGCGGTGCCCTACCCCCGCATCCACCTGCTGCCGGGGAGCCCTTCGCGGCGATGTTGGCGGATGTCGAACGCATCATTCTGCCTGGCTTGACCCACTGGCAGTCGCCGAACTTCTTTGCCTATTTTCCCTGCAACAGCTCCAGCCCTTCGATTCTGGGCGAGCTGCTCTCGGCCGGGCTGGGCGTGCAGGGCATGCTCTGGGCCACCTCGCCCGCCTGCACAGAGCTGGAAACCCACGTGCTCGATTGGCTGGTGGAAATGCTGGCCCTGCCGGAGGGGTTTCTCTCCACCGGTGCCGGCGGCGGCGTGATTCAGGATACCGCCTCCAGCGCTGCCCTGTGTGCGCTGTTGGCAGCGCGCGAACGCTCGACCCGCGGCGCAGGCAACGATCAGGGGCTGGCTGCTGCCGGGCAGCCCCTGATCGCCTACGCCTCCACCCAGGCGCATTCCTCGATCGAGAAGGCGGTCACCATCGCGGGCCTGGGGCGCCAGCATTTCCGCCGTATCGAGGTGGATGAGAACTTCGCCCTGCGGCCCGAGGCGCTGGCGCGCCAGCTGGCCGCCGACCGCGCCGCGGGTCTGCGCCCCTGTTTTCTTTCGCTCACGCTGGGCACGACTTCGTCCAACGCCATGGACCCGCTGCCCGAACTCGGCGGCCTGGCGCGCGAATACGGCCTTTGGCTGCACGTAGACGCCGCCATGAGCGGCACCGCCGCACTCTGTCCGGAATTTCGCCACTGGTTTCGCGGCCTCGATGCCGCCGACAGCTTCAACTTCAATCCCCACAAGTGGATGTTCACCAACTTCGATTGCAGTTGCCTGTTCGTCCGGGACCGCGCCCCCTTGCTGGCCGCGCTCAGCATCCTGCCCGAGTACTTGCGCAATGCCGCCAGCGCCAGCGGCGCTGTGATTGATTATCGCGACTGGCAAATCCCACTCGGCCGCCGCTTCCGCGCCCTCAAGCTATGGTTTGTCATCCGCCACTATGGCGTCGAGGGCTTGCGCCAGGCCGTGCGCCTTCACGTCGAGCTGGCGCAGCAGTTTGCCACCTGGGTGGCCGCCGATGAGCGCTTCGAGTTGGCCGCTCCCGCGCCCCTCAATCTGGTCTGCTTCCGCCTGCGCGGCGACGATGCCCGGAATGAAGAACTGCTGCGCCGCCTCAACGCCAGTGGGGCTCTCTACCTGACCCACACCAAGCTTAACGGCCGATTCGTGTTGCGCATGAGCATCGGTCAGATGGAGACCGAACCGCGTCATGTCGCCGCCGCCTGGCAGCGCATGCAGCAGGAGGCTGCCGCGCTTGTCTGATTGGCCCCGCCGCATTGTCTGCCTCACCGAGGAGACCACCGAAACCCTGTACTTGCTCGGCGAAGGGGATCGCGTGGTGGGGGTTTCCGGCTATACGGTGCGGCCGCCCGAAGCCCGGCGCAAACCGCGGGTTTCGGCCTTCATTAACGCCCGGTTCGATGCCATTGTAGAACTCCGGCCCGACCTGGTGCTCACCTTTTCCGATCTCCAGGCCGACCTCTCGCGCGAGCTGATCCAGCGTGGTCTCACGGTGTTCAACTTCAACCAGCGCAGCCTCGAGGAGATTTTCGCCATGATGACCGCGCTCGCGGCGCTGGTGGGAGCCCGAGAACGCGGCGCCGCGCTGGTGGGCCGGATGCGCGCCGGCCTGGACGCCATTGCCGCATCGGCGGCACGCTTTCCGCGCCGTCCGCGCGTACTGTTTGAGGAATGGAAGGACCCGCTGATTACGGGCATCTGCTGGGTGGAGGAGTTGATCGAGCTCGCCGGCGGCGAGCCGGTATTTCCCGAACTCCGCCATGAGGCCGGCGCGCGCGGGCGCATTGTGGACCCCGCCGCCGCCGCGGCCCGTGATCCGGAAGTGGTCATCGCCTCCTGGTGCGGCCAGAAGGTCAACAAAACTACTATCCGGTCCCGCCCCGGATGGGATGCCACCTCGGCGGTCCGCCAAGGCCACATTTACGAAATCAAATCCACCTACATCCTCCAGCCCGGTCCCGCCTCGCTCACCGAAGGCGTCCGCCAATTGCACCGTATTCTCGCCTGTGTGGCCGGAGTGGAACCGCCCGCCGCACTGATGCCGGAGGAAAAATGCGACCCCGTGCTGCGGGAGATCCTGGCGTGAGGCCCCGCGTCGTCACCGTGGGCCGCGAGTTCGGCTGCGGCAGCAGCGAGGCAGCCCGGGTGCTCGCTCAGGCGTTGGGCTGGCGGTTGTTCGATGGCGAGCTGCTCGACGAGACCGCCCGCCGCTCCCATCTCGATCCCTCCGCCTGCCGCCGCACCGACGAGCGCCTCGACAGCTGGATGCACCACCTCGGCAAGGGCCTGTGGAACTCCAGCGGCGAAAAAGGCCCGGCCCTCATCCCTGCCGGCGGTGACCTCGACGCCGACCGCATGGCCGCGCTCACCCACCGCGCCATCCGCGAGATCGCCGCCGCCGGCGAGTGCGTCATCGTCGGCCGCGGCGGCAACTACGTGCTGCGCCAGCAGCCGAGTGCCTTCCACGTCTTTTTCTACGCGCCCCGCCACTGGCGCATCCGCCGCCTCGAGTCGCAGGGCCAGAGCGCCGCCGCCGCCGCCGCCATGGTGGATAAAATGGACCGCGAGCGCGCCGCCTATGTTCGCCGCTATTTCGGCGAAGACTGGCCCCGCCGGCACTTCTATCACTTGCTGGTCAACGCCTCGCTCGGCCAGGAACGCGTGCTGGAGGCAATTCGCGCCGCCATGGGCGCTTGACAAAGCTGCTGGTCCTAAATAGATTAGGACCGTGGCCCGGCCCGTCCTTCCCGGCACGCTCGACCTGCTCATTCTCAAAGCGGTCTCGCTGCGGCCCCAGCACGGCTACGGCATCCTGCTGCGGATTGGTCAGATCTCGGGCGGCGCCTTGCAGATCGCGCAGGGCGCGCTGTATCCGGCGCTGTATCGTCTGGTGCGCCGTGGCCTGCTGACGGCGGAGTGGGGCACTTCGGAAAACAACCAGCGCGCGAAATTCTACGAACTTACTGCCGCCGGCCGCCGGCATCTGCGTGCTCAAACCGAAGGCTGGAATCAACTGGTGGCCGCCATGGCCTCGGCGCTTCGCACCCGGCCGGAGGAGCTATGAAGCGGCGCATGGAGCGCGACATGCAGGCGGAGATGGAGGCGCACGTGCGCCTGCGCGCCGCCGAGCTGGAAGCCGGGGCCCTGCCGCCGGCCGAGGCGGAGCGGCGGGCGTGGGTCGAGTTCGGAGGTCTGGACCGCTACCAGGAGGAGTGCCGCGAGGCGCTGGGGCTGCGCCTGCTACGTGAGCTGCGCGCCGACTTGCGCCAGGGTCTGCGCCAATTGCGGCGCAACCCCGGGTTCACGGCGGTGGCGGTGCTGACGCTGGCGCTGGGCATCGGCGCCAATGCCGCGATTTTTTCCATGATCGAGGGAATGCTGCTGCGCGCGCTGCCCTACCCGCAGGCGCAGCAGTTGTACGAGATCAACAAAGTCGTGCCACAGTTCAGCTCGTTCGGACCTTCACTGGGCGTGAACTCCGGCAATTTTCTACTCTGGCAAAAGCGTTGCCCGGCGTTCGCAGCGATGGCGGAGATCAGACTGGACAATATGGTTCTCACCGGCCGCGGTCAGCCGCGCCGGCTGCGTGCGGCGGTCGTGCCCGCGAATTTCTTCCCCATGCTGGGGGAGGCCCCAGCTCTGGGGCGCGGCTTTACTGCCGCCGAGGATGAACCCAGCCACAACCGGGAAGTGGTGCTTACGGATGCGTTCTGGCGGCGGGGATTCGACGCCAATCCGCATGCCATCGGCGAGACGCTCTGGCTGGATGGACTTGCCTACAGCGTGGTGGGCGTGCTTCCGGCGGACTTCCGTTTTCCGGCCGTTTGGGGCGGGCGCACGCCGGCGCTGTTCGCGCCGGTCGCGCTGCACGACTATGACCTCGATCCGGGCATCGGAAACTTCCGCTTTTCCGTCATCGCGCGACTCCAGCCGGGGGTAAGCGTGGAGCAAGCACTGGCGCAACTCGACACCGTGGAAGGGAAGATCGCGCACCGCCCGGACACCGTGCGCCATGTCGCGGCCGGGCAGTTCGATCTCTACGCTACGCTGACACCCCTCAAGGCCGCAATTCTCGGTCCGGCGGCGCGCGCCATGTGGCTGCTGTGGGCAGCGGCGGGTCTGTTGCTGCTGATCGTTTGCGCCAACCTCGCCAATTTGTTGCTGGCGAAAAATGCCGACCGGGCGCACGAGGTTGCATTGCGCGCGGCGCTGGGCGCGACCAGGCCCCGGTTACTGCGCCAGTTCCTGACCGAGGGCCTGCTGTTGGCGGCGGCCGGAGGTGCGCTCGGGCTTGTACTCGCGGCCGCAGGGTTGCAGTTTCTGGTGCGCAACGCGCCCATCGGCATTCCGCGGGTGGGCGACGTGCACCTCGACGGCGCGGTGGTGCTGTTCACGCTCGCTGTTTCCATCGGCGCCGCGCTGCTGTTTGCGTCCCTGCCGGTGCTGCTGCTGGCGCGCGCGCAGCCGGTGGAAGCGCTCAAGGCCACCGCCTTGAGGGCCAGCGCAACCCGCGGCCGCGAGCGTTTGCGCGGGGCGCTGATGGTGAGCGAAGTGGCGCTGTGCGTGGTGCTGCTGGCGGGCGCCCTGCTTTTGGTCCAGAGCCTGGCGCGGCTGGGCCAGGCCAACGACTGGATGCAGCAGCCGCACGTGCTGACGCTGGAGCTGGTCACTCCGCCGGTGCATTCGCAGGCGGAGTTGGTTCGCTATTACGATCAGATTCTGGGCAGCGTCCGAACCCTGCCCGGCGTTACCGGCGCGGCGTTCACACCGGTGCTGCCCTTGCAGGGCGGCAGTTGGGGCGACGACGTGGTCATCCAGGAAGTGCCGCGGCCTGCGAAGGATGCGCATCTGGGGGACGACTATTTCGTCAGTCCTGGTTTCCTCTCGACCATCGGGCTTTCGCTTGAGCACGGCCGCGCGATTGCGGAGGGCGACGTTGGCCGCGACGTCGCGGTGATTTCGGAGAGTATTGCCCGCACGCTGCTGGCCGGCCGTAATCCGCTGGGCATGCATATTCTGTGGGAGGGAAAGACCCTGCGGATTATCGGCGTGGCCGGCGATATGCGCACTGCCCCGGACGCGGCCGCATCGCTGGCGATCTACATTCCGCTGTGGACCTTTGCCGAGCCCGATGAATCGCTCGTTATCCGCTCTCCGGCTGCGCCCGCCGCCCTCCTGCCCGAGCTGCGCTCCGCGATCGGGAGCGTGGACCCGCGCACCGTTATCGCCCGGGAGCAGACGCTGCCGCAGGTGTTGGCCGCCAGTACCGCTCCGCGCCGGTATGAAACCTCGCTGGGCTCGCTGTTCGCGCTCTGCGCGGTCGTGCTGGCGGCGATCGGGTTGTACGGCGTGCTCAGCTACGCCGTCAGCCGCCGCGCGCGCGAAATCGGCATCCGCATGGCACTGGGCGCGCAGCGCGGGGACGTGCTGCTCGCTGTGGTCCGCCAAGGCCTCACGCTGGCGCTGGCGGGGGTGGCGATAGGCCTCGCCGCCGCGCTCGTGTTCACGCGCTTGCTCTCCAGCCTGCTGTACGGCATCCGGCCCGATGATCCGCTGACGTTCCTGGCCGTCGCGGTGGTCCTGCTCGCCGTCGCCCTGCTGGCGTCCTGGCTGCCCGCCCGCCGCGCCACCCGCCTGGATCCCACTGTCGCCCTCCGCAACGAGTAGCTGTTGAGTGCCACCCGCCGCGCCTGTAGGATGGAAGGCGTGCGCCGCACCCTACTGCTTTGGTCCACCTGCGCCTGCCTCGCCGTCCTCGCCCGCGCGCAATCCGTGCCCAGTTCGTTCGCCCAGGATCTGCGCGACTTTACCACGGCGCCCGCCGTTTCCGGCTATGAGCACGCACTCGCCAACCACATCGCCGACGAGCTGCAGGCGTTCGGCCCCACTCGTGACAATCTCGGCGATGTGATCGTGTCCCTGCCCGCGCCTGTGGGCGCCACCGCCGCTCCGTTATTGCTCGCCGCTCCGCTCGACGAGCCTGGCTACGTGGTCACCGCCATCACCGATCAGGGCTATCTGCGTGTCCAGCGCTTGCCGACGCGCGGCCGCTTGCCCCTGTTCAACGTGCTCGCCTCGGCGCAGCCGGTGAAGGTGGAAACCGAATTCGGCACGTGGCTGCCGGGTGTGGTCACGGGTCTGTCTGTGCACCTGCTGGGCGGCCGCCGCAACCTGCCCGATGCCGCCGATCTGGACAACGTTTACATTGACGTGGGCGCTTCCTCCGCCGCCGAAGTACGCGCCGCCGGCGTCCACATCCTCAGCCCCATCGCGCTCGATCGCCAGCCGTACGTGTTGGCCGATGGCCAGCTCACCGGTTTCGGCATCGGCGATCGCTATGGCGCCGCCGCGCTGGTGGAAGCGCTGCGCCATCTCGACGCCTCTAAGCTGTTCGGCCCGGTCACCATCGCATTCGTCAATCAACAATGGGATGGCGGGCGCGGCCTGGAGCGCGTGCGCCAAATGTTGGCGGCCCAGTCCGGTTCCACGGCACTGCCGCCGGCGATCCTGGTGGGCTGGCCCGCACCCTCCGCGCACGGCCATTTTCCCGCCGCACCCGGCGTCGCGGGTCTGCAATTCTGGTCCGCGCCCGTCGCGTGGCGCTCAACTCCCGTGGCCACGCTCGATGCGGCGGCGTTGACGCAGCTCGTTACACGCGTCGAAATCGCGCTCGGCGAGGAACCCGCGCCGGCGGTGCTGCCGCAGCCGGAGCTCTTGCCGCCCCCGCCCTTGCCGGCGCCCCCCACCACCGCGCCCACACCCACCGCCATCCTGCGGCAGTTGGTGGCGCAATACGGCGTGCATCCGCACGAGGCGCGCGTCGGGAGGGCGATCGAGGCTTTGCTCCCGCCCTGGGCTCAGCCGACTACCGACGCGGCGGGCAACGTTGTTTTGCATTGGGGCGATGCCGGTCCGCATGCACCCCGCATTCTGTTCGTGGCCCACCAGGACGAAACCGGCTTTGCGGTTCAGTCCATCGCCCCCGACGGCCGCTTGCAGCTCGAAACCCGCGGCGGCGTGGATTTGAGCTTTTACGTCGGCCACCCCTTGCTCATCCATACCGCCAGTGGCATGCGCCCGGCGGTATTGGAACTGCCGCCTGGCTGGGATCAGCACAAATTCCAACTGCCGCGCCGTCCGCCGCTGTGGGCCGATGTGGGGGCAAACTCCGCGGCTCAGGTGCAGGCGCTGGGCATTGCGGTAGGCGACACGGTCACCATCCCCAAGCGCTATCGCGCGCTGCTGGGCGATCGCGCCACCGCGCGCAGCTTCGATGATCGCGTGGGCGACGCCGCTCTTATTGCCGCCGCCTGGGCGCTCGGTCCGAGCCTGCCCGGCCGCGATCTAACCCTCGCCTGGTCCACCGGCGAAGAAGAAGGCCTGATCGGCGCCAAGGCGATGGCAGCGCGCTTGACCGCCGCCGGCCGCTCGCCCGACTACGTGTTCGCCATTGACACTTTCGTCAGCTCCGACTCGCCCCTGGAATCGCACCGCTACGCCGATGCTCCCTTGGGCGATGGCTTCGTCATTCGCGCCATTGACGATTCCAGTATTACGCCGTGGGATCTGGCGCAACGCGTGCGTTCCATGGCCTTGGCGGCGCACATCCCGGTGCAGTGGGGCGAGACCAGCGGCGGCAACGACGGCTCGGCGTTTGTGCCCTTCGGCTCGGTGGATCTGCCGCTGGGCTGGCCGCTGCGCACCTCGCACTCGCCCGCTGAAGTCATCGATACGCGCGACCTGGATGGGCTCACGCAGGCGGTGGAAATGCTCGCCCGAAGTTGGTAATAAAGTCCAATGTTGTCCGATCCTCGCACGCAGTAGCGTAGAGGGGTGAAGCGGCTGCTCTGGCTTCTGGTGGCGGCTTACGCCGCCGCTCTGGCTGCGTCCTGGCGGGCGCTGCCCCATAATCTGGTCCTCCATTTCACGGTCGCCAACGCGCCCGACCGATTTCTCGATCGCGGCTGGTTCGCCGCCCTTACCTTGCTCGTCCTGGCCGCAGCCATCGCGATGGCGGGCTGCGCTTTGCCCCGCGCCGGTGAATGCGGTCGCGGCGTCATGACGCTGAGCTACGGCTTTGGCTTTGGCATGATCGGCTTCATGGCCGGCGTGTTTTGGTCACTGGTGCGGGTCAACGCGGGCCTTGGCAGTCCGGTGCGTCCTTCGGTCGCGGCGGGTCTGGCGCTTACAGCCGTGGGCTTGATACTTGGGGTTGCGGCGCCCGGGTCCCCACGACGCCCGCCAGCCACTGCTCGATTCGATGCAGGGCCGCCGGCGCGAACGTGATCGGGCTGGAGGCGTATTCGTCGAGCGCGCCTGTCTTGGCCGGCTGGAAGACGTGGTTGAGGCCGGTCATGGCAACAATGGTCGCGTGTGGATCGTTCGCCAGCGCGGCGTCGAGGGCGGGAATGTTCTCCGCCGCCGGCACCTGGGTGTCTTTCGATCCGTCCAGCGCCAGCACGGGACAGCGCAATTGGCGGAGGTAGGGAGCCGGGTCCAGCTTGAGGAACTCGTAATACCAGGGCGAGCTGGCCACCGCTGCGGCTCGCAACACCGCGGCCGGCAACTCCTTCTGGTTCACGGCCGCTCGCAACGCGGCGGGAACCGCTGCCGCATCGGGGGCGCTCTTCACCGTGTCAACAAATTTCGTTTCCTCGACCCTGATCCGTGCCAGCGCCGCAGGCGAGGCACCCGCCACTCGATTGGCAGCCACGGTTTGAGCCACGATGATGGCGCTGCCGGGCAGCGCCGGCCCTGCCAGCATCACCACAAATGCCACCGCGCGCCGGTGCCGCGAGGCCACGATTGGTGCAATCAACCCGCCTTCGCTGTGACCGATGAGCCCGATCCGGTGAGGGTCTATTTCACTCTGCTTTTGCAAGAAGACGAGGCCGGCGGCGACATCGCGGGCGAAATCTTCGGTCGTCGCGGTCGCATAGTCGCCGCCCGACTTCCCGATGCCGCGCTTATCCACGCGCAGCACCGCCAACCCGTGCCGCGAAAGTGAGTCGGCCAGGACCCAGAAAATCTGGTGGCCAAAGAGGTCCTCATTCCGTCCGTGCGGGCCCGAGCCGGCAATCAAAATGGCCGCTGGAAACGGCCCCTTGCCCTGGGGCACGGTGAGTGTTCCGGCCAATTGAATTCCCTTCACGCTGGGTACTGTGACCGTGAGGGAGCGGTAGGGATACGGCGGCCGGGGCCGTTGTGTCAATTGCAATTTCTGCAGGGTGAGCGCCAACGAGTGCCCTGACTGTGTCCAACTCCCCACTAAGCGGTCGCCCTGCAGGGTGCCAGCGAAGGTTCCTTGCGCTGCCGCCACGGCGGCGACGACCCGGTTGCCCTGAACGGTCACGGTGGCGGGCATGCCGTTCGGGCTTTGGTCCAGGCTGAAGAGTACGCCATCCCAGGCTTGGCCCCGACGCTGCACCTGCAGCGTCAGGTGCAGCGCCGTGCCGGTCAGCTGACCTGTCCACCAGCCCGCCACCGCCGCCGCGGCCGCGCCTGGCAATTGCGCCACAACTGACGTAATCATCACAATCGAGACAATGAGTGCAAGCCGCAATATTCGTGTCATAGCGGGAGTCCACATCCTTTATAATCCACCCTGAAATTCCAGGAGCCCGCCGATGCCTTCCCGCCGCTTGTTCTCTGTGCTTGCGCTGCTGCCCGCCTTGCTGCTTGCCGCGGCGGCGCAAGCCCCTGCCAGCTACAATCCCGCCCTCTGGAGTGGCATGCGCTACCGCAACATCGGCCCCTTCCGCGGCGGCCGCGTCACCGCGGTCACCGGCGTGCCCAGCGAGCCCAATACGTTCTACTTCGGTTCGACCGGCGGCGGCGTCTGGAAGACCACCGACGCCGGTGCCACTTGGGTAAATATCAGCGACAGGTATTTCACGGTCGGTTCCATGGGCGCGCTCGCGGTCGCGCCTTCCGATCCCAACGTGATATACGCGGGCACCGGCTCGGCTGACATCCGCAGCAATGTTTCCATCGGCCGCGGCATGTACAAGTCCACCGATGCCGGCAAGTCCTGGACGTTTGCCGGCCTGCGCGATGTTGGCCAGATCCGCTTCATTGTGATCGCCCCGCAGGACCCGAACCTGGTCTACGTGGCCGCGCAAGGCGAACCATTTGCCAATGGCCCCAACCGCGGCGTCTACCGCTCGAGCGATGGCGGCCAGACTTGGCAGAAGGTTCTCTACATCTCGCCCGAGCTGGGCGCCACCGCGCTGGCCATGGACCCGTCCAACCCGCAGGTGCTGTACGCCGGCCTCTGGCACGGCCTGCGCAACCCATGGACCATCATCAGCGGTTCGGAGGCCAGCGCGGGCGCGGGCCTGTACAAGTCCAGCGACGGCGGCGACCACTGGACCAAGCTCGGCGGCGGGCTACCTGATCAGCTCTTCGGGCGCAGTAACGTCGCCATCTCCGCCTCCCAGCCCCAGCGCATTTACGCCCTGATTGAGGCCAACCCCGGCCAGGGCCTGTGGCGCTCCGACGATGCCGGCGCCACCTGGACGAATGTGAACGGCGAAGACGCCATCATCACCCGCCCGTTCTACTACGACGCGCTGGGCGTGGACCCGAATAACGCCGATATTGTCTACGTCGGCGACGAAACCTGGTTCAAGAGCACCGACGGCGGCAAAACCTTCGCGCGCGAGCGCACGCCCCACGGCGATAACCACGGCATCTGGATCAACCCCAAGAACTCGCTCGACATGATCCAGTGCAACGACGGCGGCGCCAACGTCTCGCTTGACGGCGGCAAGACCTGGAGTTCGCAGATGAACCAGCCCACCGCCGAGATCTACCAGGTCGCGGTCGACGACCAGTATCCCTACCGCGTGTACGGGGCGCAGCAGGACGACGACACGGTGATCCTGCCCAGCCTGCCGCTGGGCGACGGGCAGGCGTTCCGCACCGGACCGGGCTGCGAGACGGGACCGATCATTCCCGATCCCGCTGATCCCAACACCGTATACGGCGGCTGCAAGGGCCAATTCACGCGCGAGGACATCCGCACGCGGAATGAGATGAACTACTGGATCGGCGCGCAGTCGCTGTACGGCAACAACCCGCCGCGGCTGATTGACCGTTTCCAGCGCGTGGCGCCGATGGAGGTCTCGCCGCACAAGCCCTACGCCGCGTATTACGGCTCGCAGTATCTCTACCGCACGCTCGATGGCGGCGTGCATTGGCAGCGGATCAGCCCCGACCTCACCTGGCATCCAGCCTATGCGCAGATTGCCAGCGGCTCGCCCATCACCCGCGATGTCACCGGCGAAGAGGTTTATAGCGTGCTCTACAGCATCCGCGTTTCGCCAGTGCAGGCGGGCGTGATCTGGACGGGTTCGAACGACGGCCTGATCTACGTCACCCGCGACAACGGCAAGACCTGGAGCAACGTCACCCCCAAGGGACTGCCTCCGGGCGGGCGCGTGCAGAACATCGAGCCCAGCCCCTACAATGCCGCCGGCGCCTACGCGGCCGTCTACCGCTATTTGCTCGGCGATTTCAAGCCCTACATTTACCGCACGGATGACTTCGGCGCTCACTGGACGTTGCTCACCGACGGCCACAACGGCATCCCCGATGACACGCCCACCCGCGTGGTGCGGGAGGATCCGGCCCGCCCAGGCCTGCTCTACGCAGGAACCGAATTCGGCATGTACATTTCATTCGACAACGGCGGCCGCTGGCAACCTTTCGACCTCAACTTGCCGCACACCGTCATCACCGACATCAAAATCGCGCACGGGGATTTGATTCTCTCGACGCAGGGCCGCTCGGATTGGATTCTCGACAACCTCAGCCCGCTCGAGCAGCTTGCCCCGAAGGTCGCGGATGCCCCGGCGCATCTGTTCCAGCCGCGACAGGCGGTGCGCTCCGGTGGCGGCGGCGGCTTTTTCGGTTTTGGCCGCAGCGCTGGGCCGACCTATCCAGCCTCCGGCGCCATGATCGGCTATTACCTGCAACAGAAGCCGGAGACGCCCCTCAAGCTTGAAATCCTGGATGGCGATGGCAACGTCATTCAAACCTTCACCAGCAATGCGCACCCCGCGCGCCGGGATCGAGGCTTCGGAGGGGTTGGCCGTTTCGGCGCCGCCCAGCGCCTCTCGGCCGCCCCCGGCATGCACCGTTTTACCTGGAATCTGCGCTACCCCGGACCGTGGCAAAGCGCGCGGCAGCCGCACGGCGGTAACGGGCCGATGGCCGTGCCGGGGCAGTATCACGTGCGCCTCAGCTTCGGCGGCTGGAGCCAGACAAAGCCGCTGACCCTTGTGGAAGACCCGCGCATCACGGCCGATGGGGTCACGCAGGCGGACCTGCAACAGCAGTTCGACCACAACCAGCGCGTGCAGCTGCTGGTGAGCCAGGTGAATCAGCTGGTGGCACGGGTGCGGGCCGCGGAAAAAGACCCCGGCAGCACCGATCCCGCCAAGGTCAAAGCGCTGGCGGATCAGTTAATCACTCCCTCGATCCGTTACAGCCAACCTGAGCTGCAAACCCAGATCACTTACCTCTATGGCATGACCAGCCGCGCCGATCAGCAGATCGGTCAGGACGCCATCTACCGCTACGGAGTGCTGAAAACCAAGCTGGATGCGTTGCAGGCGCAGGCCGAAGCTTTGCTGGGCGGGGCGCAGAATTAGGCCAGCGGCCGGACAGCAGCAAATCGCCCTGCGCAGTTCCAGCAGGGCGAAGCAGCCGCACTGAGGCCCGCGCCTGTCATTGCTTGCGGGAACCTTTTTCGGCTGGCGCGGTATAGGTAACTATCCAGAGGGCGGCGCCGCCGTCCAACGGGTACGCTCATGCTGAAGAACCTGAAGCTCGCCATTCGCACCCTGCTGAAGACTCCGGGCTTTACGGCCGTCGCGCTGCTCACGCTGGCGCTGGGCATCGGCGCCAACACCGCCATTTTCACACTGATAGACGCCACCGTGCTGCGGCCGCTGCCGGTGAAGGATCCCGGCCAGCTGGTGCTGCTGACTGATCCGACCGATGGGGGCCTGAATTACGGCACCACGAACGGGCGGCGCGGCCTGCTCGCTTATTCCGAATACAGGTTATTGCGGGAGCAGAACAACGTGTTTACCGGACTGATGGCGGTGTCGAGCAACGCCGGGCGGGCATCGATCGTATGGAGCGGGGCGGGCGCAGGCGCGGAGCGGGTCGAGACGAAGTTGGTCAGCAACAACTATTTTGCGGTGCTTGGGGTGCCTGCGTTCCGGGGGCGGGTGTTTTCGGCCAGCCAAGGCGCTACGCCGGGTACGAACCCGATTGCAGTGCTCAGCTATAGCTACTGGACACGGCGCTTTGCCGATAGCGCGGCGGTCCTGGGCAGCAGCTTTCGCCTGAACGGTCAGGTGCTTACGGTGGTGGGCGTCACCCCGCCGGGATTTTTCGGCGAGGACGTGGGCCAGGCACCGGACCTCTGGCTGCCGCTTGCGATGCAATTGCAAGTCATGCCGGGCCAAGACTTGCTGCACGATCCGCCGGGGGTTTCACGCGCCATGTGGCTGCAGGTGATGGGGCGGCGGAAGCCGGGGGTGACGCTGGCGGAGGCGCTGGCGGCCAGCAACGCCATATTTCATCATGCGATTGAGGCCCAGGCGGGAGAAGCGCACGATGCCGCCTCGCGCCGCGATTTGCTGACGCAGCATTTGGAGCTGAGTTCCGGCGCGCAGGGAGTGTCGCCCCTGCGCGGGCAGTTCGCCGATCCGCTGTGGGCGCTGCTGGCGCTGGTGGGCCTGGTGATGGCAGAGGCGATTGTGAACCTGGCGAGCCTGCAGTTGGCGCGGGCGACCTCGCGCCAAAAGGAGATGGGGGTGCGGCTGGCGCTGGGCGCGGGACGGGGGCGCGTGGTGCGGCAGTTGCTGACCGAGAGCGTGCTGCTGGCGGTGGTGGGAGGATTGCTGGGCGTGCTGCTGGCGCTGTGGGGTGAGCGGTTGCTGCTGTCGCTGGTCAGCTCCGGCCCCGGGCCGGGCCTGAGTCTGAGTCTCACGCCGGATTGGCGCGTGCTGGCCTTCATCGCCGCGCTGTGTCTGGCGAGCGGGGTGCTGTTCGGTCTGCTGCCGGCGCTGCGCTTGTCGCGCATGAACCTCAGCAACACCTTGCAGGCGCAGGGGCGGAGCGTGCATGCGCGCATGCGGCTGGGCAAGGCGCTGGTGGTGGGCCAGGTGGCACTTTCCATCCTTCTGCTGGTCGGCGCGGGGCTGTTTGTGCGCAGCCTGGGGAACCTGCAAAACGTGGCGCTGGGATTCAAGGCGCAGGGGCTGGCGTTGTTCGGCGTGGACGCCAGCACGGCGGGATACAAAGATGCCGCTGCGAACGCATATTTTCACCGTTTGCTCGACCGCCTGCACGCCACGCCAGGGCTCACCGCCGCGGCGCTGTCGGAAAACGGCCTGTTCGCGCACAGCGAGGGCGGGCTGCCGGTAGCCGTCGAGGGTTACACGCCGCCGGGCGGGCAGCAAGGCGTGGGCGCGCGCTTCGATGAGGTTTCGGCGGGCTATTTCGCGGCGGTGGGCATTCCCATCCTGCAGGGCCGGGGACTGACGGTGCAGGATCAGAGCGGGGTGGTCAGAAACACCGTCATCAACGAGACCATGGCCAAGCGGTTCTTTGCCGGCCGCAGTCCGCTGGGCCAGCAGCTCAAGGACCTCTATCCCGATGATCACGGCGCGGTCTACTCCATCGTGGGCGTGTGCGCCGACGCCAAGTACAACAACCTGGCGGAAAAGACGCCACCGCGGTTCTATTTGCCCTTTTTCAATGCCATTCCGGGCCCCGCTAATACCAGCGCGAACGTGTTTGTGCGCGGTGCGGGCGGGGCGGGGGCGATGGCGGCGGGCGTGCGGCAAGCGGTGCAGTCCCTTGACGCCAACGTGCAGATGAGCGAAGTGCGCAACCTGACCGCGCTGGTGGGCGATTCGCTGGCCACGCAGCAGATGCTGGCGAAGCTGAGCGGCTTTTTCGGCTTGCTGGCACTGCTGCTGGCCGCCATCGGGCTCTATGGCATCATGGCCTACGCGGTGGCGCGGCGCACCAGCGAAATTGGTGTGCGCATGGCGCTGGGCGCGACCGGCGGGGCGGTATTGCGGATGGTGTTGGGCGAGGCGTTGCTGCTGCTGGCGGTAGGCGCGGTGATCGGCATTCCTGCCAGCCTCGCCGGCGGCAAGCTGGTGGTCCGCCAGATGCACCTGTTCGACCTGCGCTACTACGACCCGGCTTCGCTGCTGGGCGCGCTGGGAGTGCTGATCGTGGTGACGCTGCTGGCCGGGTACCTGCCGGCGCTGCGCGCCAGCCGCATTGATCCTATGCGCGCGCTGCGGCAGGAGTAGACTGACGCTCTGCGCAGCGCGGGGGTCGCGCCGCAGCCGCGCTGGGGCCCGCACCTATCAGTGGTGCCGCCAGGGCTCGGCCTTTTCTGCCCACAGGCTGCCCGGGAACCGCTCCCGCAGCTCCTGCTCGACCTGGCCCAGCAAGGTGTGGTCGTGCGTGCCGCTATAGTTGGCCACCGCCCGCCAATACGTCGCCTCGGGAGCAAACGCCGACGACTCCTCTGCCACCTCGCCGTACCAGCGGCTGGCTTCCTCAAACTGCTTGCGCGCAAACGCCAGCCGCCCCAGCCCGGTGCGCAGCCAGGCGTTGAAGTCGGTGCGGTTCAGATAGCCTTCATTCCGCACCTGCTCCTTGCCTTCGTTGTCGAGCAGCAGCACGGTCGGCGTCCAAACCGCCGCAAAGCGCTTGAACCAGGCCGGGTGCTCCTTGATATGGGCCTCCACCGGCAAGAAGTTCTGCTGAATGAACCCTGCTGTCGCTGCGTCGGCGTAACTCTCGGCCTCCAGCCGAGCGCAAGCCCCTCAAGCCGGCGCGGCGCTGAAATCCAGCAGCATCGGCCGCTTCTGCCGTTGCGCCTCGCTCAAGCTCTGGTCCACATCCCGGCTCCAGTCCATTGCCATGGCACGCCTCCCTGCCTCCAGCCTACACCCAGCCTGACTCTGGAGTTTTCGCTTGGTGGTGGAAAAGACCGTCTCGACGAGGCTGCGGCGAGAGTAGTGACATCGCGGGAACTCGGCTCGCATAGTCATGCCATCCGCCGCCGCTCAGCCCACCAACCCCTAATGCCTGACGTCGCCCACCAGAATCCTGGTACCCTTTGCCGTACCTGTCCCTTCCGGTTCGGCCACGAGGGTCAATGTGTCGCGCGGGTTCAGCTGCACCAGCGTCAGTCCGTCATCGCTCCGGTGCACGGAGGCATCGGGATAGCGGACGTGGTAATAACTTATGATCCGCCCTGGCGTTGCCGTGCTGCGAAACTCAATGGATACGATGATGCTGTGGTTCATCTCCGCCTGTGTTCCCGTCACGCCCGTCGCGCCCGGGAAAATATCCAGTCCGAGATTGTGCGCCAGCTGTGCCGGGTTGCCCGCCTCGCTCAGCACGCCGAAGGGCGCCTCCATGCGGCCGCCACCGTTCTTGGTTGTGGTGACGATGGTGGTGTGGCGGATGAAGTAAAACACTCCACTCATGAACGCCGCTGCGAAGATGGCCGCAATCACCAGAAACCAGATCACCACTTTGCGTCCGCCCCACCACCGCTGAGCTTGCGGCAGTGGCTCTGGCGTCGCCCCCAGGCGCACCCCGCACACCGGACAGAAACGCGCCCCCGCTGGGATTTCCGCCTCGCACTGTGGACAGGTCTGGGTCGCGGTCATTGCCATCTTCACCCCGAGTGCCGGATGTGCATCACTTCCCCGTCCTGCACCAGGTAGTCCTTGCCTTCCAGCCGCATCTTGCCCGCATCCCGCGCCGCGCTTTCCGAGCCTAGCCGCAACAGCTCCTCCCAGCCGATGACCTCAGCGCGGATGAAATGCTTGGATAAATCGGTGTGAATGGCTCCCGCGGCTTCCACCGCCGGCGTTCCCTGTGCGATCGTCCACGCCCGGCATTCGTCCTCGCCCGCCGTGAAAAATGAGACCAATCCCAGCAGAGTATACATGGCCCGCGCCAGCCGCGCCACGCCGGTTTCCTGCAGCCCGTAGCCAGCTAAAAACTCCGCCGCCTCCCCCGCCGGCAGGCTGGCGATTTCCGCTTCGACCTTGGCGCATATTGCCGTGGCCCCGGTGTTCGGCGAGCGCAGAGCATCCGCCAGGCCATGCCGTTCCACCGCCGTCGCCAACTGCGGCGCCTCCTCCTCGCCCAGGTTCAGCACATACAGAATCGGCTTTTGGCTAAGAAACTGGAATCCCCGTGTGGTCTTGCGCTCCTCCGGCGTTAGCGGCAGGGTGCGCAGCGCTTGCTCCTGCTCGAGGTGCGCCTTCATCCGCTCCAGAATGGCGGCTTCTTCCAGCAGCGCCGGGCTGCGCTGTCTTTTTAGATCCTTCACGACCCGCTCCATCCGCTTTTCCACCTGGCCCAAGTCGCTCACGATCATGTCAAACTCCAGGTTGCTCACCTCCGCCACAGGTGGCTCGCCCGCCTCGCGGCCGAACACGCGAACCACCTGCGCCAGCGCGTCCACCGTGCGCAGCGCGGCGATGCCGCTGCCGTCGCGCAGCGACTCCGGGGTGAGCAATCCCACCTCAGCCAACTCGATGTTCGCGTGCGTGAGCTTGTGCGGGCGAAACAACTCCGCCAGCCTGTCCAGGCGCGGGTCCGGAACCGTGGCCACACCCACCCGATCCTCGCGCCGGCCCAAGTGGACCTCAGCCCCGGTCAGCATGCTGAACAACGAGGTCTTTCCCACTTGGGGAAGGCCTATAATGCCCGTTTTCATGAGCTTGAACGGAAATGACCGCGGGGTTGCGCCCGCACTACCCGCTTTCGCAGGGATCGAGAACAGTTAACCCCCAGCATATCATGCGGCTTTGGCGCACTGGACAACCCTTGGGTCCACACTTTGCGTCAAAGGGAGTAGCTGGCCGCCTTGGAGGGTGTCATTACTAATCCGTTCGCAACTGCCGAGGGCGCTTGGAACGAGGCCGACGCGATCACCAGAGCGAAACAGGGCTGTGCAGTGGCTTTCGAGTTTCTCTACACCCTGCACAAGCGCCGCGTTTATTCCCTATGTCTGCGCATGACCGGCAATACCGCGGAGGCAGAAGATTTAGCCCAGGAGGCCTTCTTGCAACTGTTCCGCAAAATCGGCACCTTCCGCGGTGAAAGCGCCTTCTCCACCTGGTTGCACCGCCTCTCGGTCAATGTGGTGTTGATGCATTTGCGCCGCAAAAGCCTGCCGGAAACGCCTCTGGAAGAATTCACCGAGCCGGTGCATGAGGATGGCCCCCGACGTGAGATTGGCGCCCGGGATCAAAATTTGGCCGGCTCCATTGATCGCGTAAACCTCGAGCGCGCCATTGAGCGCCTGCCTCCCGGCTATCGCACCATTTTTGTTCTCCACGACATGGAAGGCTACGAACATAATGAAATCGCTTCCATGATGGGCTGCTCAATTGGCAACTCCAAATCGCAATTGCACAAAGCGCGCATGAAGTTGCGCGACCTGTTGCAACTGCCCCAATCCAAGCACGGACCCGGCCGCATTGGCCAGCCCACTGCGGCCGCTGCCCAAGGCGGAGGAGACCGCTGATGCCTCGCAACCGCTAAGCCAAAACATCCTATTCCCCAGGACATTCACCGTGAGCCGCACTCTCACCCCCCACACTCCCACCGGCAATCGCCGCAAACCCAAGAACAACCCTCGCCCGCCTCAGGCGACGGCCGTCCACCGGCGTGTCATGCCTAAACCGATTCTGATGCCTATCCCTCCGCCCGCACCGCCTGCTGTTGTGGGGCTCGACTGCGCCGCCTTCGAACGCTTGCTTGCCGATGTCCTTGATCGCGACCGCCTCCCGCTGGCTGGTCGCCAGCACCTGCTCCACTGCGCTGCTTGTGACGCCGTGCTGTCCGCTTACGAGGCCATCGCCGCCCAGGTGCGCCAACTGCCACCTGCCGACGCCGAGCCCGCCAGCGATCTCTGGCCTGAAATTGCCGCCCGTTTGCGCGAAGAAGGCATCATCCACTCCGATCTTGAAGCCTGCGACGCCTCCCTGCCCGCACCTCAACTCGTCCACCGCACCCCCGCTCCCCGTCGCTGAGCTTGCTCCTGTGGTCGCGGCATGATCAGCCCGGTGCAGCCCGCCTTCCAGCGGTCTTGCCCTGCTGCGCTCGCGGGAGAACTGCTAACCTTGGTCCATGCCGTCCTCGCCGCCCTCGCCCCTGGTCCTGGTCGGCTTCATGGGCTCAGGCAAATCCAGCGTGGGGCGGGAGTTGGGCCAGCTCCTGGGGTGGCACTTTTCCGATCTCGACGGCCGCATTGAGACCGCCGCTGGTCTGCCCATCGCCCGCATCTTCCGCGAGCGCGGCGAGCCTGCATTTCGCGAGCTCGAGCGGCGGGAATTGCAAGCGGCCTTCAGGGAGGCCCGCAGCCGCAACACCGTGCTCGCGCTCGGCGGAGGCACGTTTGCACAGCCGTACAACCTCAATCTCATCCGCGCCTCCGGCGCTTGCACCGTGTTTCTCGAGGTTCCGCTCGAAGAACTGCTGTTGCGCTGCGCCGGTATGGCCAACCGGCCCCTGTTCCGTGATGAAGTCAGCTTTCGCGACCTCTACCGCTACCGCCTCGCATTTTACTGCCAAGCCGAGCTGACAGTCGCCGCCGGCGGCGCCTCGCCCGCCGCCGTCAGCGAGCGGGTTCTGCAACAGGTCGGGCGCTGGAGCCCGCCTGGCCGCTAATCTCCTGATCTTTGTATTGCAGCCGGTATAGCCGCCAGTAGATGCCGTGAAGGTGCAGCAGTTCCTGATGCGTTCCGCGCTCGCGCAGTGTGCCTTTGTGCATCACCAGGATCTGGCCGGCGCGCTGGATGGTTGAAAGCCGGTGCGCGATCAGGATGCTGGTGCGCCCCGCCAGCATGCGCTCCAGCGCTGCCCGGATCTTCAGTTCGGTGTCGGTGTCCACGCTGGCCGTGGCTTCGTCCAGGATCAGGATCGAGGGATTCGAGGCCAGCGCGCGCGCGAAGTTCACCAACTGCTTCTGTCCCGTGGACAGCCCGCTGCCGCGCTCGCGCAGCCGGGTGGCGTCGCCGGCGGGCAGCGTTGCCAGGAACTCCTCCAGGTTGGCGTCGCGCTCGGCTTCCTGCAGCTGCGCTGCCGTTATCCGGGGATCGTCCATACGGATGTTGTCGGCGACGGTGCCGCTGAACAGGTACGGGTCCTGCAGCACAATCCCAAAACGCCGCCGCAGCTCGTGCACGTCCCACAGTCGTACATCCAGGCCGTCCAGCAGAATCCGCCCCTGCTGCACGTCGTAGAAGCGCAGCATCAGGCTAATGATCGTGGTCTTGCCCGCTCCCGTGTGGCCGACGATTGCCAGGCTGGCGCCAGGTTCGGCGGCGAAGCTGACGTCGCGCAGGATCCACTCCTCGTCGTGGTAGGCGAACCAGACATGGTCGAACTCGATGCGTCCGGGCAACGACGCCGGCCGCTGCGGCACGCCGGGAGAGGCGAGCGTCACCGGTTCGTCCAGCAGCTTGAAAATGCGCTCCGAGCCCGCCATGGCCGATTGCAGCGTGTTGTACTTGTCGCTCAGGTCCTGAATGGGACGGAAAAAGCGCTGCACGTACTGGATGAAGGCGAACACAATGCCTATCGTGAGCGTGCCATGCAGCACCCGCAGGCCACCGAACCACAGGATCAGCGCAATCGCCAGGATGCTGAGGAACTCCACCGCCGGGTAATACAGTGCGTAAGCGAGTACAGCCAAAATCCAGGCATCGCAGTGCTCGCTGTTGATCTTGCGGAACTCCTGATAAGCGCGCTCCTCGCGGTTGAATGCCTGTACCACCGCCATGCCGGTGATGTGTTCCTGCAGGAAGACGTTGATGCGTGCCACCAGCAGCCGGATGCGCCGATAGCTCTCGCGCACCACCTCGCGGAAGTAGTAGGTCGCCACCAGGATCAGCGGCAGCACCCCCAGCGTGATCAGCGACAGTTGCCAGTTGAAGCGGATCATCACCACGATGATCATGGCCAGCACGAAAATGTCGTCGAACAGCGCCACCAGCGCGGTGGAGATGGTGTCGTTGATCATCTCTACGTCGTTGGTCACCCGCGTCACCAGCCGCCCCGCTGGATTGTGGTCAAAAAACGCTATCGCCAGTTTCTGCAAATGCGCGAAGAGCTCGCGCCGCAGGGCATACATGGATTTCTGCCCCACCCAGCGCATGGCGTAACTCTGGGCAAAATCCAGCACAAACCCGACGCCGAGCACCATCAGGTACAAAATGCCGATGGTGGCCACGCCCTGGTAGGGGTTGTTGGGCAGCCAGGGCGTCAGCAAGCTGTGAGCCCCGGGAGTGGGGAACAGATAACGGTCAATGACCACCTTGTTCAGGTAGGGTCCGACCAGTTGCGTCGCCGCCTGCAACGCCGCCGCGATCGTGGCCAGCACCACCACCGCCGCATACGGGCGCACGTAATGCAGCAGCCGCCGCAGCAGATACCGGTCCAAGGCCTTGCCTAGTTGTTCCTCTTCCTGCGGCATGGTCTCAGTCGGCGCGCGCCAGCTCCTCTTCCAGCAACTGCTTTTCGTATAGGTTGGCGTACAGGCCGCCGCGGCCGATCAGCTCGGCGTGCGTGCCCTGTTCGGCGATGCGTCCGTCCTCCAGTACGGCGATAAAGTCAGCATTGCGCACCGTGGAAATGCGGTGGCTGATCAGCAGCGTCGTGCGCCGCCCGCCCGTGTTGAAGGCGACGTTTTCCAGGCCCTCCAGGATACGCTCTTCGGTGATCGTGTCCACGCTCGCCAGGGCGTCGTCGAGGATCAGAATCGGCGCTTGCCGCAGCACCGCGCGCGCCAGCGCGGCCCGCTGTTTCTGCCCGCCCGATAGCGTCAGACCGCGCTCGCCCACCCGCGTCGCGTAACCGTTGGGGAAATCCGCCACGTCGCGGCTCAGGCCGGCAATGTCGGCCGCCTCCTGCACCTCCGCGTCGCTTGCCTCGGGGCGCCCGAACGCAATGTTGGCCCGCAGCGTGTCGCTGAACAAAAACGTCTCCTGCGGCACCCAGCCGATGTTCCGCCGCAGCACCGCCAGTGGAATCTCGCGGATCGGCCGCCCATCTACCCGCACCATGCCCGGCGCCGCCTCCAGCAGGCGTGGCAGCAGGGCCACCAGCGTGCTCTTCCCGCTGCCGGTGGCCCCCACCAGCGCCACCGTGCTGCCCGCGGGAATGTGCAGATTCACGTCGCGCAGCACCGGCACGCCTTCGGAGTAGGCGAAGCTCAAGTTGCAAAACTCGATGTCGCCGCGCACCGCCGTGATGCCCGCGTCGGTTTCGGCTCCATCCGCGATGTCGGGTTGTTGCGCCAGCAGTTCCCGCAGCCGTGCCATCGAGGCCGAGCCGCGCTGCACCAGGTTGATCACGTAGCCCAGCGCAATCATCGGAAACGCCATCTGCGCCATGTACAGGTTGAAGGCAGCGTAGCCGCCGATGGTGATGCGGTGCGCGATCACCGCCCGCCCGCCGAACCACAGTACCAGCACGAACGCCACTCCCAGCAGAAACTGCAGCAGCGGATCGAACGCGCCGCTGAGCATCACCAGCCGCATGTTGTGGCGCACGTAGTCGTGGTTGATGCGGTCGAATTTCTCCTCTTCAATGCCTTCGTGCGCATAGGCCCGCACCAGCCGCAGCCCGCTCAGGTTCTCCTCCACCCGCGTCGCCAGGTCGCTGAACATGCTCTGAATCCGCTCGAACCGGTCGTGGATACGCTTGCCAAACCACTGCACCGCTAGGCTCACAAAGGGCGCCGGAATGAAGGCGATCAGTGTCAGAATCGGATCCAGGTGCCACAGGATGGTGATCACGTACACGAACAGCACCACCGCCTGGGCGGAGTACATGATGCCCGGCCCCAGCATGTTGCGCACCGCGCTCAGGTCGTTCACCGCCCGCGCCATCAAGTCGCCGGTGCGGTACTGCTGAAAAAATCCAGGCGAGAGCGTCTCCAGCCGCGCCAGTAGGTCGTTGCGCAGGTCAAACTCGATCAGCCGCGATACCGTGATCAGAATCAGCCGCTGGTAATAGTTCAAGACCGCGCGGGCGCTGACCGTGCCCATCAGCAGCAGGCAATATCGCAGCAGTTTGCCGGCCGTGATCCCCGTGCCCAGATCGTTGATCGCCAGATCAATGATGTAAGGAATGGACACCAGCACCGCGGTGTTCACCAGCAGAATCACCATGCCGCCCGCCAGGCGGCCACGGTACCGGCGAAGATAGGGCCGCAAGGCGGCCAGCACTGCTCGGTTCATGCCTTCAATTCCGCCCCGCGTGCTTCGCGAGCTGCCGGTGCGCGCGCGCCGCCCACTGGCTGCCGTGAGCCGCCATCAGGCAGCGCCGCCACTCCGACCGCGCCGCCGGATCGCGTTGCAGTTTCCATTCCGTGTCGCCCGCCCGGCAATAGGCTTCTGCCAGGGCTGGGTCATTGTAAATGGCGTCATCAAAGCGCGCCAGCGCGCCCGCGTAATCGCCGCGATTGTAGTAAAACGTGCCCACGTTCACGTCATGCGCGGCCAGCAGCGGATCCGGCTGCGGCGGCGGCGGCCGCACAAGGGATTCGGGAAGCGCCAGCACGGATGCGCGTTTTTCCGTGCGCGGCACTACGTTGCCGCGTGGCCCCGGCGGCGCAGGGGGCAACAGGCGCTGCCCGGTCACGGCCAGGACCAACGCCAGTATCAGGCCAGCGAGACGCGCCAGCGAGCGCAACATAGGTCTATCTTAAAACACGACGGCCGCGGGCATGAGCCCGCGGCCGCTGCGATCAGGGCAGCTGGTTGACCTCCTACTGCCCGCTGTCTCCGCTGCTCCCCAGCCCATCGGTCAGAATCTTCAGGTCCACCCGCCGGTTCTCTTTCCGCCCCGCCAGCGTGGTGTTGGGCGCCGCCGGCTGGCTTTCACCCAGCCCGATCAGATAAATCCGGTGGGGGGCGATGTTGCTGGCCTCCAGATACCGCACCACCGAATCCGCCCGCCGCTCGCTCAATTTTTCGTTGTAGGCCGCCGGTCCGGTCGTGTCCGTGTAGCCCTGGACCTCCAGAATCCCGTGCGTGTCCTGCTGCAGCTGCGTGATGACCTGGTCCAGCTTCTGCTTGGCGTCTGGCGTCAGCGTGGCTTTGTCGAAGGCAAAGTGTACTGTCGCTTGGCCGGTTTGATGATAGTCATCGAGGTTGGCCACAGTCTTGTCCAGCGACTGGATTTGACCCGAAGTCTGATCCAGCTGGGAGCCGACCTGCTGCGCCTGCTGCTGTGCCTTTTGCGCCTGCTCCATGGCGCTCTGCGTCGCCTGGTTCACCTGCGCCAGCCCTTGCTGCGACTGCTCGCGCTGCTGCTGGATGGCGTTGGTGTTCTTCGCGGTTTCCGCGTCCAGTTGGTTCACGTGGTCCATCAGCGGCGCGGTTTGCTGGCGCACGTACTTCTTCGTGGTGCAGCCGCCTGCCACGAGGAGCGCTACGGCGAGACCGCCAACCATCAGCAGGCGGGGGCGAGTGAGAGTGGAACGGTTTGGGCGAAGCATATCATCCTCCACCCAGGTTTGCTGCACGAAGCGTGCCAAACCACAAAACCCTATGCCAGAGGGCGTTTAGGGCCCGCCCACGAGCCCTTGGGCCCCCGGCGTTGATCTATTCCCTACCTTGCGGCGGTAAAATTTACCATGTGGACCTGAGCACCAAGTCCCGCCAGTTGCCCGAACTTCCCGGCGTCTACCTTTTCAAGAATGCCGAGGGCGTCATCATCTACGTCGGTAAGGCCAAGGACCTGAGGGCGCGCGTGCGCACCTACTTTCTCGCCGGGAGCTCTGAAAACGCCAAAACCGGCTCCCTCGTGCGCGAAGCGGCCGATCTCGAAACCATCGTCGTGGATTCTGAGGCGGAGGCGCTGGCGCTGGAAAACACCCTCATCAAGCAGCACCGGCCCCGCTTCAATGTGCTGCTGCGCGACGACAAGACCTACCCCTATATCCGCCTCAGCCACGAGGCATTCCCCCGCGTCTATGTTACGCGTCGCGTCGAGCGCGACGGCGCGGAATACTTCGGCCCCTACTTTCCCGCCGGCTTCGCCTATCGCCTCGTCCACTTCATCCACAAGCATTTCCTGATCCCCTCCTGCCGCGTGGATTTAAGCCGCTTTCATCCCCGCCCCTGTCTCCAGTACCATATTCACCGCTGTCTGGGGCCCTGCGTCCAGGGACTAACCACGCCCGAACGCTATCAGCAGGCGGTGCGCGATACCCGCTTGTTTCTGTCCGGGCGCCAGCCCGAGCTGGCGCGCGAGCTCCGTGGCCGCCGCGATGAAGCCGCCCTGGCCGAGCGCTTCGAGGAGGCGGCCGGTTACCGCGATCTGCTTACCGTGCTGGAGGACATGCACGCGCGCCAGAAAATGCACGCACTTGAGGGTCAGGATGCCGACATCGTCGGTCTTTACCGCGAAGATGAGCGCGCCGCGTTGAACATCTTTCACCTCCGCCATGGCCGCGTCGTGGATCGGCGAGAATATTTCTGGGAGGAGCTGCCGGATGCCGAGGCTTCCGACGCCGAACTGCTTTCGGCCCTGCTTAAGCAGATTTATCTCCAGCAGCCCTATCTGCCCCCGCGCATTGACGTGCCCGCCGATTTTGACGACCGCGCCGCTCTGGAACAGGTCTTGCGCGCGCAGCGCGCCGCCACCGTGGAGATTGCCGTGCCTCAGCGCGGGGCCAAGAAGGAAATGCTGGAGCTGGCCGAGCGCAACGCCAAGCTCTCCTTCGCCCGCCGCTTCCGTGCTCCCTCGCCCAGCCAGTACGCCACCTTGGACTGGCAGGCGCTGGCGTCCGCGCTCCGCCTCGACCTCGGGTCCGAACCCGGCCGCATCGAGTGCTTCGATATTTCTCACTTCCAAGGGGCTGAAACCGTCGCCTCCATGGTGGTATGGGCCGGCGGAGCCATGCGCCGCCGCGAATACCGCCGTTTCCGCATCCGCACGGTCGAGGGCGTGGACGATTTCCGCTCCATCGCGGAAGTGGTGCGCCGCTGCTATCAGCGACGCTTGGCCGAGGATGCCGAATTGCCGCATCTGGTGCTCATTGACGGCGGCGTAGGGCAGCTCCACGCCGCCCAGAGCGTATTGTCGGAACTCGGCCTCGACCACCTTGGGTTGGCCAGCTTGGCGAAGCGCGAGGAGCTGCTCTTTGTGCCTGGGCGTGAATCCGAGCCGGTTCGGCTCGACCCCCAAAGCCGCGAGCTGCGCCTGGTCCAGATGGTCCGCGACGAAGCCCACCGCTTCGCCATCGCCTTCCACCGGGAACGTCGCGATAAAGCCAATTTGCGATCCGAGCTGCTCGCCGTCCCCGGCATCGGCCCCGCCACTACCCGCAAGCTCTTGCTGCATTTCGGCAACCTGGCCGCCATCCGCGCCGCCGATGCCGAATCCCTGGCCGCCGTCCTTCCCGCCGCCCGCGCCCAGGCACTCTGGCAGCAATTGCACCCTCTCCCAACCCCGACGACTCTCCCCGGCGACGCCTCGATCCGCTGAATGCCGACCGCGGGAAGCTTCCTGTTTGCTTTCACTTTCAGCCAGTGCTAGCATCGCCTCAGGTAGGAGGAATTATGGCGGAATCCAGAGGCTTGTGGTTCTTGGTCGGTCTCAGCTTGGGCGCGCTGGCGGGTGTACTCTATGCGCCGCAATCGGGCGAACAGACGCGCGGCATGCTGCGCGACAAAGCCGGCGAGGGCCGCGATCTCCTGCGCAACAAATCGGGTGACTGGCGCCAGCAGGCGGGTGGCATGTACAGCCAGGCCACCGAGTTCGCCGAGCGCGGCAAATCAGCTGTGACTCGTCAGATTGACCAGTTCCAGGCAGCCGTCGAGGCTGGCAAGCAGGCCTACCGCGAGGCGGCGGGTCTGGAGGATGTCAAGCGCGAACCCAGCTCTCAACTCTAGCCCGTGCGCCGCGTGCGCAGGAGTGCAGCGCCTATGCCCACCACCGACATTCTGTTGATTATCTTCGTTGCAGTCGCGGCATTGGCGCTGCTCGCGCAATGGATTGTCCTGGCCATGCTGGCCAGCCGCTTTGGCAAGCTGTCCGAGCGCGTCGAGCCGCTGCTGCCGCAGGTCGAGCGGTTAGTCTCCGCGTTGAGTCCGCTGGTGAAAGATGTGCAAAGCATGGTGGCGGATACGCGCCCCAAGCTCCAGGTGGTCAGCGCCAATCTTGCCGAAATGAGCGCGCTGGCGCGCGATCAATTGCGCCGCGCCGACGCGTTCGCCAGCGACTTCGCCCAGCGCCTCGAGCTACAGATGGTGCGCGTGGATGATGCCATCGGGTCGGCCCTCGCCAGCGTGGATCAGGTCGCAACCACACTGCGTCAGACCGTGCTCAAGCCCGTGCGCGACGTCCATGCGCTCATGACGGGCCTGCGCACCGGCCTCGATTTCTTTTTCCGCCGCCGCGCCTCCCCCGCCCCTCGCCCTGTGTATCAGGACGACGAAATGTTTATCTAGCGGCCGCTACGGTCCGCCCATCGGGGTGCTGCCCGGCAGCTTCAGCGGCGAGTCGTGCGCCACCTGATACGCTACGTACGCCCCGCGCGCCGTCCAATCGCGGTTCGCATATGCCTGCTGCATGCGCGCGGAATCCTCTGCCACCCGCTGCCGGTACTCAGCCGCTTTGCCCGTGTCTTGGTTTTTGCCCGGCTGCCGGTAGATCGTCCAGGCAATGGCATCGCGATAGAGCGCGTCAAATGCCGCATGCGGCGCATCCGGGCTCGTGGGGTATTTGTGGACGTAGCCGTTGTACCTATCCGCCTCATTGCCGACACAGGCGGGCTTTTCAAACCAGTCCCCGCAGGTGAAATGCTCGATCAGCAACTTGAAGGCCGCTTGCGCCGCCCACGGCGTGTCCCGGTACTTGTTCTCGACCCGGTGCAGCAGGCTGTCGTCGGGAAACAGCCGCTCGGTGGGCGACGTGCGTGTCGGCTCCTCCGAGATTTTGGTGTCCCACTGCAGCGCCGCGCCGCGGTAGAGAGCCTCGCCGGCGCGGGCGCTCAGCGGCAGAAAATTGTAAATGCTCAGATACAGACGCACCGCCGCCGTCGGGTCTTCGTTGCTCTGCTCCGCCTCTTGTTGTGCTTCCACCGCCGCGCCAAAGATCACCCTCGCGGCGTCCGGGGCGCTGAGCAGCACGAAATCATGGTTGTCCACCCAGCCCGAAATACCCGAAAACACCTGCGTGAACCTGCCACTCGCGGCCTGCACGCCCATTTGCTCCCCCGCCCGCAGCGTCCCCACCTTGGCGCTGTCTGTGTCCGGGCTCAAATACACCGTCGCTGGCCCCAGCACAATGGCTTTTTGCAGTGGGTTGGCCATCTGCGCCAGTCCGCTCCCGGCGGCCAGCAGCACCGCAAGCAGGATCCTCATACCTCGAGTATGACCGGCAGGATGAGTGGTCGCTTGTTGGTTTCCGCCTGCAAGTACTTGCGCAGATCGCGCCGAATGCGCTCCTTGATCAGCGACCAATCGCCCGATTCCTCTCGCCCCGCATCCGCCACCGAGGCCGCCACCAGCCGGCGTGCCCCGTTCAGTAACCCGTCCGCCAGCACCGGCGACACAAACCCCGAGGTTACGATCTCCGGCTCATTCTGAATCCGCCCGCTGGCCTTGTTGATGGCTAGAATGGGCAGCACGATCCCGTCTTCGGCAATGTGCCGTCGGTCGCGCACGATCAGGTCCTCGGCGACTTCATCTAGGCTGCCGCTGTCAATAAAGACCCGTCCCGTCGGCACCGTGCCCGTGCGCAACAGTCCCTTCGAATCCAGCTCGAGGATCGCGCCATCCTCGGCCACGTGCGCCTCCAGCCCCGGGATGTGCAGGCTGTGCACCAGCTGCGCGTGCAGCGAAAGCTGCCGGAACTCGCCATGCACCGGAATAAAATGCCGCGGTCGCACCAGGTTGGCCATGAGCTTGAGTTCCTCCTGGCTGGCGTGGCCGGACACGTGCACCGGCGGAAACCGCTCGCTGTCATACACCACCTGCGCGCCCAGCTTGAACAAGTGGTTGATCATCCGGTAGATCGCCCGCTCGTTGCCCGGAATAATGCGGCTGGAAAGCACCACGGTGTCGCCCGGGCTGATCTCGGCCTGCTTGTGGTTTTTTACCGCCGCCCGCGCCAGGGCCGACATGGGCTCGGCCTGGCTGCCCGAGATCACCACCGTGACCTTATCGCGCGGAAATGCCCGCAGGTCCTGCGGCCGGATCAGAATGCCGTCCGGCAACCGCAGAAAGTCCAGACGGTGTGCGATGGCGGTGTTGTTTTCCATGCTCCGGCCGAGAAAGCACACCTTGCGCCCATGCTCCGCCGCCAGCTCCACCGCCAGTTGAATGCGGTGAATCGAGCTGGTGAAGCAGCAGATATACAGCCTGCCCTCGCCGGCGTTGGCGAACAGCTCCTCGAAACGCTCCCGCACCGCCAGTTCGCTGCCCGTGTAACCGCGCCGGTCCACGTTGGTGCTGTCGCTCAGCAGCGCCAGTACGCCCCGCTGGCCATAGGCCGCAAAGGTGTGCAGGTCGAACGGCAGGTTGTCGCCGGGCGTGGGGTCAATCTTGAAATCGCCGGTGTGAATAATCACCCCCGCCGGCGTGGTAATGGCGATGGCGCACGCCCCCACGATGCTGTGCGTCACGTGGATATACTCAATCGAAAACGGCCCCAGCGGAAACGGCTCCAGCGGCCGCACCACTTGCCGGCGCGTGCTTTCCAGCAGTCCGTGCTCGCTGAACTTCGATTCCACCATGGCTAGCGTGAACTCGGTGCCATAGATGGGTACGTTCAGGTCCTCAATCACGAATGGCAGCGCGCCAATGTGATCCTCGTGCGCGTGCGTGAGCAAAATGCCGCGCAGTTGCGCCCGGTGTTCCACCAGAAAGCTCACGTCGGGCACGACAATATCAATGCCCAGCAGTTCGGGCTCGGGAAACATCAGCCCGCAGTCCACCACCACGATGTCGTCGCCATACCGGATGGCCATCATGTTCAGGCCGAACTCACCCAGCCCGCCCAGCGGAATCAATTGCAAAGCTTTTGCCACAGGACTCTATTCTAGCGTGTGGAACAACCTCGCCCACTCCTCCAGGCCCAGATCCTCAGCCCGTGCCTGAGCGGGCAGCCCCGCCGCCGCCGGATCGGCCAGAAAGCTGGCCAACTGCTTGCGCTTGTGCGCAAAGCCGCGGCGGAGAAATTTCAGGAACGGTTCGGCGGCTACTCCCAGCTCCGCCGCTCGCGGCGCCATAGTCAGCCGCACCAGGCTCGAATGTACCTTGGGCGCCGGACGGAAGGCCCCTGGAGGGATATCGAACCGCCGCTCCACTCCCGCGTAAAACTGCGCCGTGGCGGACAGCAGCCCAAATGCCCTGCTGCCCGGCGTGGCCGTCAGCCGCTCGCCCACCTCGCGCTGCACCAACACAGTGGCATCGGCGATGACTCCGGCATGGCGGAACACGTGCAGTAGGATCGGGCTGGTGATGTAGTAGGGCAGGTTGCCGGCCACCCGCAGCCGCTCCACGCCGGCTCCCCGCGCCAGCGCCGTCACATCCACGTTCAGCACGTCCGCTTCCAGCACCGTGACGTGGTCGCCACCCAGCCGCCAGCGCAGCCTTGCCGCCAGTGCGGCATCCACCTCTACCACCCACAGCCGCCGGCTTGTCTGCGCCAGCAGCTCCGACAGCCCGCCCGGCCCCCCGCCGATCTCCACTAGCGCGTCACTGTCTCCGATGGCGTCGGCAACGCGCCGCAGCCATACCTCCTGATACAGAAAATTCTGGCCCTTCGGCGCTTGCTTCGGCATCCAATGAGAGTCCGTTACAATAGTACTGGGAGGAGATTGCCATGGCCGCCAATGTCGCCGAGTTCACCGATGCCAATTTTGAAAGTGAAGTGCTGAAATCCGACATGCCTGTGCTGGTGGATTTCTGGGCGGTTTGGTGCGGCCCCTGCCGCCAACTGGCGCCCCATGTCGAGGCGCTCGCCGGCGAGCTGGCGGGCAAGCTCAAGGTCGGCAAGCTGGACGTGGATCACAACCCCCGCACCGCCGAAAAATACCACGTGCTGAGTATCCCCACCCTACTGGTATTCCGCAACGGCAAAATCGAGGATCAAGTGGTCGGCTACGTCTCCAAAGACGCACTCCGCCGCACCCTCGATCGTCATCTCCAGCCTGCCCCCGTTCACTGACGCGCCTTTGGAACCGACGCTCAAAACCGGCGTGGATTCGTGTGCCATTGTAGTGGTTGGTACGCAGTGGGGTGACGAAGGGAAGGGAAAGGTTGTTGACCTTCTGGCCCGCCACTTCGACTGGGTCGCCCGTTACCAGGGCGGTCACAACGCCGGCCACACTGTCGTCATCGGCGAGTGCCGCTTCATCCTGCAGTTGATCCCCTGCGGCATCCTCAGCGGCTCCTGCGCCGTCATCGGCAATGGCGTGGTGGTTGATCCCCAGGCGCTTGTGAACGAAATTGCCTCGCTCGAGCAGGCGGGCGTCGCGGTGCGTGGCAAGCTTTTCGTATCCCGCCGTGCCCACCTCATCCTGCCCTACCACCGCATGATCGAGCTGGCGGCGGAAAACGCTCCCGGGCGCGTCAAGATCGGCACCACCACCCGCGGCATCGGTCCCGCCTATGAGGACAAAATGGGCCGCCGCGGTCTGCGCGTCAACGATCTCTACGACCGCGAGCTGCTGCGCAGCCACATCACCAACGCCTTGGCGGAAAAAAACGCCATCGCCAAAGCGTTGTATGGCTCGGCGCCGCTCGACGCCGGCCAGATCTACGAGGACTACCTCGCCCTGGGCGAGCAAATCCGCCCCTGCGTCGCCGATACCGCCTGGCTGTTGAATAACGCCGCTGCTCGCGGCGAGTCCATTTTGCTGGAGGGCGCCCAAGGCGCGCTGCTCGACATTGACCATGGCACCTATCCGTTTGTGACCTCCAGCAGCACCACCGCCGGCGGTGCCTGTACCGGCACCGGTCTCGCGCCCACGCACATCCGCGCCGCCATCGGCGTGAGCAAGGCCTATTGCACCCGCGTCGGCGGCGGCCCGTTTCCCACTGAAGCCGCCGGTGCCGCCGCCGACGCCCTGCGTCAGCGCGGCAAGGAATTCGGCAGCGTCACCGGACGTCCCCGCCGCGTGGGTTGGTTCGACGTGCCCCTGATGCGCTACGCCGCCATGCTCAACGGCCTGCAGTCGCTCATCGTCACCAAGCTCGACGTGCTCGATCACCTCGAGCGCATCCCCGTATGCACCGCCTACCGCATGCGCGGCGAGGTGGTGCAATCGTTCCCGGCGGCTGCCGCCGATTGGGACAAGCTGGAGCCGTACTACGAGGAGTTGCCCGGCTGGCAATCGAGCACTGCGGGCATGACCGCGGCGGCGCAGCTGCCCGCCCGTGCCCGCGCCTACCTCGACTTCCTGTCTCAGCAAACCGGCCTCGAAATCGGCATGGTTTCCACCGGCCCTGAACGCGACCAGACCATCCACATGTCCGGAAGCCGCCTGGAGCGCATCCTGGAGGGCGCTCGTGCCCACGAAGCCGCCCGCCACGTCTGACGACCCCTCTACGCCTGCCGGTTGGGTCGCCCACGCCCGTCTCTTGCAGACCGGGGAGCGCAACACCAGCGCGTTGGCCGCCTTTGATCGCGCCCTCGCCCTCGACCCCGCTTTCGGCCCCGCCTGGCTCGGTAAAGCCCTGCTCCTCGAGGACCTCGAACGCTTCGAGGCCGCTCTCGCCGCTTATGACGCCCTGCTGGAGCATGCAGCCAACATTCCCGCGTTGCAATCTGCCGCTTGGTCCAATCGTGCCGGCCTGCTGCTGCGCGCCCAGCAATATCCCCAGGCCCTCGAAAGCCTCGACCGCGCGCTGGCACTCGACCCCGACAATCACTTACTAATGCTCAACAAGGGCCTGCTGCTGCTGCAAGGCTTCGAGCAGTCCGCCGCCGCCCTGCCGTGGCTCGAACGCGCCGCCGCCGCCGGCCTCCCCGAAGCCGCCGAGCCCCTCGCCGCCTGCCGCAGCGCCCAACTGTGAGCGGCCTTGCTCGGGGTCATCTCCCGCTCCTGGATACCCGCGGCGAGCCGGTTGGGGCCAAGGGCCCCCAACCCGACGCGAGCATAAGCGGGGCGCGCGGCGCAGCCGCGCTGGGGCCCGCGCCAACATTAGGTGCAGTCGGCTCTGGAGGATTACGCCGCCGCCCTTCGTCCGTTGTGGGAGAATGCTCACTCTTCCACTGGCCACTGAGCCCTGGCCAATGTGTTTACGCCGCCGCGCCCATCTCTTTGATGGCCGCGATGAACTTCACCAGCACCGCCTGCGCGTCGCCGTAAACCATGTTGCAGTTATCGGCGTAGAACAGCTCGTTTTCCACGCCCGAATATCCCTTCCCTTGTCCGCGCTTGATCACATACACCTGGTGCGCGTGGTCGGCGTTGAGGATCGGCATGCCGTAAATGGGCGAGCTCTTGTCGGTGCGCGCCGCCGGGTTCACGACGTCGTTGGCGCCGATCACCAGCGCTACGTCGGTTGAGGCGAACTCGTCATTGACTTCGTCAAGTTCTTTCATGAGGTCATAGGGCACGCCCGCCTCAGCGAGCAGCACGTCCATGTGTCCCGGCATGCGCCCCGCCACCGGATGCACGGCGAAGCTCACCTCTACCCCCGCCGCCTGCAGGAGCTTGACGAACTCCCACAATTTATACTGCGCCTGCGCCACCGCCAGCCCATACCCGGGGATGATCAGCACTTTGCTGGCGTAGCGCATGTTGATGGCGGCATCGCTGGCTTCCACCGGCTTCATGCTGCCCTGGATGTCCGCCACCCCGGCCGCCGCCGGCTTGGCCCCGAAGCGGCTGAACAGCACGTTGGCAATCGAGCGGTTCATGGCCTTGGCCATGGCCAGCGTCAGCAGCGAGCCCGCCGCGCCCACCACCACGCCGGCGATGATCAGCACCGGATTCTGCAGCACGTAACCTTCAATGGCGACGGCGATGCCGGTCATGGCGTTGTAGAGCGAAATCACCACCGGCATATCCGCGCCACCGATGGGCAGCGTCGCCAAAACGCCGAACACCAACGCGCCCACAAAGTAGGCCACCACCACGCCCGGGTGCGCCTGCCCGCTGGCTGCGATGATGATGTACAGTCCGACCGCAATCGTCGCCCCCAGTACGGCAAAGTTAATGAATTGCTGTCCGGTCAGATAGAGCGTCTTGTTGATCTTGCCGTCCAGCTTCGCCCAGGCGATCAGCGAGCCCGACAGCGACACCGCCCCGATCAAAGCTCCAATCAGCGCCGGAATCAGCCGCCCCGTCGTCAACGCCTCGTGTCCGCTCAACTCGACCGCGGCGATGCACGCCGCTGCCCCGCCGCCCATGCCGTTGTACAGCGCCACCATCTGCGGCATGTTGGTCATCGGCACCCGCTTGCCCGTGATCCAGGCCCAGGCAAAACCGATCGCCAACGCAATAAGGCACAGCGTCAGGTTCACAACCAGCTGCGGCTGCGCCGCCGGGCTGACCCCAAACCAATAGAGGAAGCTGGCGAGGGTCGCGATCAGCACGCCCCAGCCCGCCACCACGATGCCGTTGCGTGCCGTCACCGGTGACGACATGCGCTTGAGGCCGAGGATGAACAGCAGCGCCGCGATGAAGTCCGCGGCAGCAATGATGAGCTGGGGCGTGGGGTTGGGCATGGAGGTCTAGCCCCTGCTGGACTTGAACATCTCCAGCATCCTTTCCGTGGAGACATAACCGCCGGCGCAATTACCCGCCCCCAGCAGCACGCCCACAAACCCAATCACCTGCTGCGCCGGCGTGGCCGCATTGAGCAGGGCGTAGAGAGCGCCCACCACGACGATGCCATGCACGAAATTCGAGCCCGACATCAGCGGCGTGTGCAGGATCGCAGGCACGCGCCCAATGATCTCGATGCCGGTAAACGCAGCCAGCATGACGATGTAGGCGGCAATGAACCCCACCAGCGTAGTTTCCATAGTTTGTCCTTAGCGCACCGGCGCGGCAGCCAGGGCCTCGCGCGCGGCTGCGTTTTTGACTTCACCCGCGTGCGTCAGCGCCGTCTGTGCAATCACTTCGTCGCTCCAGTCCAGCGCCAGCCTGCCATCCTTGATCATCAACTTCAGCAGGTTGAAAACGTTCTTGGCGTACAGCTCGCTGGCATTTTCTGCCAGCCGCGAGGTAAGGTTGAGGGGCGCCAGAATCGTCACCGCGCCCTGCTTGCCCGCCGCCTGCACGGTTTCCCCCGGCTGGCTGAGGGCGCAGTTCCCGCCCCCCTCGGCCCCCAGGTCGACGATCACCGCGCCGCTTTTCATCCCCGCCACTTGTGCGGCGCTAATCAGCCGCGGCGCCTGCCGCCCCGGCACCGCTGCGGCGGTAATGATCAAATCCGCCTTTTGAATATGTGCCGTGACTACGGCGGCGATCCTCTCGCGCTCTTCCGCCGTCAGCTCGCGCGCATAACCGCCTGCACCGCGCGCGTCCACACCGGTGGACACGAACTTCGCGCCCAGTGATTCGGCTTCTTCCTTCGTCTCCGGCCGCACGTCGTAGGCTTCAATCACCGCCCCCAGCCGCCGAAGCGTGGCAATCGCCTGCAATCCGGCTACGCCCAGGCCCATCACCAGCGCCGTCGCCGGCCGGATCACTCCCGCCGCCGTCGTCATGCGCGGCACCACACGCGTCAAATGCGTGGCCCCCAGCAGCACCGCGTAGTAGCCCGCCAGGGCTGCCTGGCTGGAAAGCGCATCCAGCGGTTGCGCCCGCGAAATCCGCGGTATCAGCTCCATGGCAAAGCTGGTGATCTGGCCATGCCGCAGCGCCGCCACCAGGGCCGGGTTCTGATGCGCGTACACGAAGGAAACCAAAATCGCCCCTGGCCGCAGCTTCGACGCCAGCTCCGGCTCCGGCGGCTGCACCCCCAGCACCAGGTCTGCGTCCCCCGCCGCGACCGCATCCGCCCGCCACACGATCTCGGCTCCCAGCTTTTCCAGCTGCGCGGCTACCGCCGGTACCATAGCCGTGCGCGCTTCACCCGCGCGAGTCTCGTTCAGCACCGCAACCTTAAAAGGCATAGGTGACTATTCTAATCGGATCGCCTCAAAGGGTCCGTGCACCAGCAGCGAGGCCGACTGCCAGCCGGGAGTGCTCGAACTCGGTGGCGTGCACCAGCGCTGCGATGGTTGCCTTGAGGTCGAGCAACTCCTCGCGCCGGCCTTCCCCTCCGCCCTTCCACACCCGCCGCACCGCCTGCAGCAGGCGTTTCTCGATTTCGCCCGAGTGCGCGCTTTCCAGTTCGCGCCGCAGGTAGTCCACGATCGTGTCCAACTCACCCCGGTCCAACCACATGCCGCGGCATTGCGGGCACCAGTCAACGCTGGCGGAGGATTTCCCGAACCTGGTAGCCATCAGTTTCTGTCCCTGGCATACGGGGCAGAGCCGTTTGCACATGGCTCCGGCCACATTTTCCACATCCTCAACTTCGTCGTTGAGCCAACGCAAGCTTCCCTCTTCGACCGTATTCTTCAACTGGCGCAGCTCATCCCGGTACAGCCAGGATCCTTTGCACACCGGGCAACCGGAAAAGTTCATCCCGAACACCGCGTAAGCCGCAAGGGGTGTGCCGCACGCCGGGCAACTCCCCTGCGCCGAGCCCGTCCTTTCCGCGCCGTCAATCGGCATGGCTTCTTGCCGAGGCAGCGTTTCGGTGCTCCGCACCCGCTTTACCCAGTAGGGAAGGTGCTGGTTGTAAATGAAGTCGGCAAAGCCGTGATTCCTCACCGGCCCATCCGCCGCCAGCTCCTTGTCCATACGATCCAGCTCGCCCCCGTCCAGCCAATAGCCGCGGCAGCTCTGGCAGTGGTGCAGCAGGATATCGGTACAGTCCAGAAATCGTACCCGGATCAGGTCCGCGTTGTCGCAGCAGGGGCACTTCTGCGCCCGCGCCTCCGGCTCGCTCGCCGCTTCCTGCGAGCTTTGCTCAATGCTTCCTCGCACTTGGTAGGCGATCTTATCCATCTGTCCTGCATCCAGCCACAAGCTTCCGCACGTTTCGCACAGATCATAGGCAACGGTCGCCTTCGGCGACTGCATTTCCACCCGCGCCATCTCCGCGTTGCAGTTGAGACATTTCATAAGGCAGTGCCTAGCTCGGCTTGCCCACCGTTTCCGCCTCCAGCTTGTGCAGCGCCGCTCCGGAGGAATCGGCCACCTGCTGGTGCAGGCTGTTCCCGTGGCTGTCCATGGTGACCACGGCGGGAAAATCTTCGACCTCAAACTCCCACATCGCCTCCGGCGTCCCCAACTCCAGCAGGTGCACGCTCCGGACCTTCTTGATCGTCCGCCCATAATACTGCGCTGCCCCGCCCACGGCATTCAAGTACACCGCGCCGCACTCCTGCAGCGCCCCCAGCGTCCGCGCCCCCATGCCGCCCTTGCCGATCACCACCCGCATGCCGCAGCGCCGCAGCAGGTCGGCCTCATAGGGCTCCTCGCGGATGCTGGTGGTCGGCCCGGCGGCCGTGATCTTCCAGCTTCCATCGGCGGCCTTGCGTGCCACCGGTCCGCAGTGGTACAGCACCGCGCCGTGCAGGTCCACCGGCGGGTCGTGGTGCATCAGGTGCGCGTGTACTGCATCTCGTCCGGTGTACACAGCGCCGGAAATCAGCACCATGTCCCCAACTTTGAGCTTGCGGATTTGTTCCTCGCTCACCGGCGCACGCAGCCGGATGCCCGCCGGCGCTTCCACCTGCGCCGGCATTTTCGGCTCCTGCCCCGGCAGGGGAGCATCGCCGTACAGCCACCGTTTGATCTCGCCGCTCGCGGCCTCCAGCACCAGCCCGCGCCGCCGGTACGCCCAACAGTCATAGGCTACCGAAACAAAAAAACTCGCCGGCAGCCGGTTCTGCGCCATCACCTTGCATCCGATCAGCGACACGCCCCCGCCAAATCCCATCGTCCCGATGCCCAGCGTGTTGGCGCGGTCCAGCACGTACGCTTCCAGCTCCGCCAGCTGCGTGTCCGGATTGGTGTCGTCCAGCGGCCGCAGCAGCTGCTCCTTCGCTGCTTCACAGCCCGTCGTCCGGTCGCCCCCGATCGCCACTCCCAGCGCCCCCGGCGCGCAGCCCTGTCCCTGCGCCTGCCACACTGCATGCAAAATGCACTTGCGGATCCCGTTCAGGTCGCGCTCCGCCCGCCCCAGCTGCTCCAGCGTGCAGGGCAGGGAATACTGGATATTCTTGTTCTCGCAGCCGCCCCCTTTCAGCAGCAGCCTGATCTCCACCTCGCCTTCGTTCTCCCACTGTTCGCAGTGAATCACCGGCGTGCCCGGTCCCAGATTGTTGCCGCTGTTGCGCCCGCTCAGCGAATCCACGCTGTTGGGCCGCAGCTTGCCCCGCCGCGTGGCTTCCTCAATCGCCGCTAAAATCTCCCGCTTCAGCAGAATCTGGTTGAATCCCACCGGCGCATGCACAAAAAACGTCGGCATGCCGGTGTCCTGGCAAATCGGGCCTTCATCGCCCGCCGCCATCTGAATGTTCGTGTGAATGATCTGCAGTGCCTGGCTCGCCTGGTTGCCCTCGGGATGCTCCGCCATCTCCCGCACGCCCACTTGCTCCATGGCCGCGCGCACATCCGGCGGCAGGTCCGTGGCCGTGCGGATGATCAGAGCAACCAGATTGTCTCTGAATCGCGGATCAAGTGCCTGCGGGTTCACACCCCAGTATAGCGACTCAATGGCGCCTCACGCTGCCGCCATGCGAGGCCCGGGGCGCAGCCCCGAGTAACGGCGGCGCGAGCCGCCTAGGCGGCCCTGCGCTTGCGTGGGCCTGCCTTAGCCGGTGGCTTCTGGCTCGCGTGGCGGGCGGTCTGTCCCACGTTCTGCTGCGCTAGGCTCGCCTTCAGCGACTGCATCAGATCCGCCACCGGCTCCAGACGCTGCGCCGGCGCCCGCGCGGGCGTCGGCTTGCCCTCCAGCGCCGCCTCCACAAGCTGCTCCAGGTTCTTACGGTAGTGATCCTCAAACCGCGCGGGATCGAACGGTTGCGCCAGTCCCTCAATCAGCTGCTCGGCCAGTTTCAGCTCCGCTGTTTTGGGTTCAGCGGCGATGCTGCCGAATTTGTCCGCTACGTGTATCTCGTCGAGATAGTACAGCGTATGCAGCAGCAGCCCCCAGCGCTCGCGCTGCGGATGCGCGTCGGGCACACCCGCCAGCGCCGAGGGCCGCACCAGGCTCAAATACTCGCGGTTGTGCATGCTCAGCTGCGCCACCGCCCAGTAACCGCTCCCGCGCATCGCCTGCAGCAGCAGCGCGTAGGGCCGCTGCCCCGCGGCCTCGGGCACCAGGTAATACGACGACTCCAACCAAATTGGATCAATTTCCTCCGCCTGGCAGAATTCGAGGATCTCCAACTGCCGTTCGGTGTGTGGCGCCGCGGCCTTGATCTGCTCTTCCGGGATCACCACATATTCGCCTTTGGCGTACTCGTAGCCCCGCACAGTGTCGCGGCGCTCGACCACCGCGCCGTCACGCGGGCACACCATCTGCTGCTTCAGCCGCACATGATCGCTGCCATGAAGCATGTGGAAGCTGATCCTCTCTCCCCGCGCCGCGGAAAACAACCGAACCGGCAACGACACCAGCCCAAACGTCAGGAATCCCGACCACACCCCGGCCATGCCAGTTTGGATGCATCCTAGAGGCAGTGGATCCTGCCGCCAAAGCTGCACCCGAGCGCCTGCGCGAGTACAAGCGCAAGCGCCGTTTTGACGCCACACCCGAGCCCGCACCGCCTCGGTTCGCCGTGGTGCCTGCTCCCGGACGCGCCGGCCCGCGATTTTGTGTCCAGCAGCACAACGCCTCTCATTTGCATTACGATCTGCGACTCGAAATTGGCGAAATGCTCAAGTCCTGGGCCGTCCCCAAAGGCCCGAGTCTGGACCCGGACGTGAAGCGTCTGGCCGTGGCCACCGAAGATCATCCGCTCGATTACCTGACGTTTGAGGGAGCCATCCCGGCGGGTAACTACGGCGCGGGCGAGGTTATTGTCTGGGATTTAGGCGAATATGAACCGCTGGGTGAAACCCCAGCCCTGCGGCAGTGGGACCGGGGCCACATCAAGTTCCGTCTACGCGGCAAGAAGTTGAAAGGTGAGTTCGCGCTCACCTACATGCCACCCCGCCGGGACGCCGCCGATCCCGCCGCCAATCGGCCCGACAACGCGTGGCTGCTGACCAAAAAACGCGATGAGTCTGCCCGCTTCGGCGACACCGCCGAACGCCATCCCGGCTCCGTGCTCCATCCCTCCATCCGCCGGCGCACCGCCACGCCTGCCGGTCTGCGCTTGGTCATGTCCCCGTCGGCCCGCGATGCCCTCCGCCCCATGCTGGCTACGCTCGCCAGTCAGCCCTTCCGCGACCCGCGCTGGCTGTTCGAGCTCAAGTGGGATGGCATCCGCGCCTTCGCCCACACCCATCACGGCCGCGTGCGCCTGGTCTCCCGCTCGCAGCGCGACCTGACGCGGCAATATCCGGAACTGGCGCAAATACTTCCGCCCCTCGATGCCGTCCTCGATGGTGAAATCGTGGCGCTTGATGCCGACGGCAAGCCCAGCTTCCATCGCCTCCAGCGGCGCATGAACTTGTCTGGCGCTGCCGAAATCGCCCGTATGGCCGAGCAGGTCCCGGTGGTCTATTACGCCTTCGATCTGCTCTCGCTCGACCGCCACGACCTCACCCGTCTGCCGCTCGTCGAGCGCAAGCGCAAGTTGGCGGCCTTGACCTGGAGCGGCCCCTGGCGCTACTCCGACCACGTGCTGGGCGATGGCGCCGGCCTCTATGAGTTGGCCCGCCAGCGCGGCCTGGAGGGCATGGTAGCCAAGCGCGCCGATTCGCCGTATGAGGCCGGCCGCTCGCGCCTCTGGCTCAAGTTCAAGTTCCAGCAACGGCAGGACGCCGTGATAATTGGCTACACCGATCCCCAGGGCGCACGCACCTCCTTTGGCGCGCTGCTCTTGGCCGTCTACGAGCCCGAGCGGCATCGCTTCGTCTATATAGGCAAGACGGGAACCGGTTTCGATACCGCCGACCGTGCCACTCTGCTGCGGCAAATGCAGCCGCTCAAGCAGGCCGCTGCTGGCGCTCTCGAAGTCGAGCCCCGCCGCTTTCACCCCGTTCAGCCCAAGCTGGTGGTAGAAGTGAAGTTTGCCGCGTGGACTCCGGCCGGCCACTTGCGCGCTCCCGTATATCTGGGCCGCAGGACCGATAAAACTCCGCACGATTGTCTGCGTGAGGTGCCGCATGCCTGAGCCTCCGCCCCGGCTCCTCGGTCCGCTCGCGCTGCCGCCCCACTCCAGCCAGGCGCTGCTGGTCGTGGACGACCGCTCGGTCAACCTGACGAACCTGGAAAAGCCCCTGTTCCCCGACGGCACCCGCAAACGAGATCTGCTCGACTACAGCCACGATGTTGCGCCCTTCCTGTTGCCCTATCTGCGCAACCGCCCGTATACCATGAAGCGCTTTCCCAACGGCATTAATGCGCCACCGTTTTTTCAGAAGGAGGCCGCCGGCCACGTGCCGCCTTGGGTGACGACCGTCGCCATGCCCAGCGGCAACGCGCGCCAGGTCGTCAACTACGTGCTCTGCAACGATACCACCACCCTCCTCACCTTGGTCAACCTCGGCTGCATTGACCACCACGTCTGGATGAGCCGCGCGTCCACTCCGCTCGAGCCCGATTTCGTCCTGCTCGATCTCGACCCCGGGCCTCGCGCCAGTTTCGCCGATGTGGTGCACGTCGCGCGCATCCTGCGCGCGCTGCTGGAAGAGTGCGAGATCGCCGGCTATCCAAAAACCTCCGGCGCCACCGGTCTGCACATCTGGATCCCGGTCGCCCCCGGCCACACCTTCGCCCAGACCCAGCAGTTGGCGGCCCTCCTGCTGCGCCTTGCCTGTCGTCGCGCCCCCACGCTGACGACCGAAATCTGGCGCGTGGCGGCTCGCCCGCCCGAGCGCGTCTATCTCGATTTCCGCCAGAACGCCCACGGTAAAACCATCCCTCCGCCCTATTCGCCGCGGCCGCGGCCGGGGGCTCCCGTCTCCTGCCCGCTGCAGTGGAGCGAGCTGCGCCCTTCGCTTGACCCTTCCCGCTTCACCATCCTTTCCCTGCGCCGCCGCCTCGACCGCTTCGGCGACCTGTTCGCCCCCACCTTGCCGGGCCAGCGCCACGAAACCATCGCGGCCATGTTGCACCGCATCGAGCGCCGCTTCCCGGCCGCCGCCTAGAACTTGCCTCCGCGAGCGCCCACGGTGAAACATGCGGGCGCGGCCCCAGCCCAAGGGCCCCCAACCCGGTGCGAGCCAAAGCGGGGCGCGCGGCGCAGCCGCGCTGGGGCCCGCGCGCACATTGGGCGCAGCGCCGGGTTGGGGCTAAGGGGCCCCCAACCCGGTGCGAGCCAAAGCGGGGCGCGCGGCGCAGCCGCGCTGGGGCCCGCGCCCACATTGGTTACAATCAGTCATTCCATGGAGATTCGCCTCTACAATACCCTCACGCGCGCGGTCGCGCCGCTCGTGCCCCAAACCCCGGGCCGCATCAAGATGTATACCTGTGGCCCGACCGTGTACGACTACGGCCACATCGGCAACTTCCGCACCTTCGTCGGCGTCGACATCCTGCAGCGCTTCCTCGCCTCCCAGGGCCTGCAGTTGGATACGGTCATGAATATTACCGACGTGGACGATAAAATGATCGCCCGGGCGCGGGAGGCCGGGCGCGAGCTGCGCGACTACGCCGATTTCTACACCGCCGCCTTCCTCGAGGACAGCCGGCACCTGCGCATCCGCCCCGCCCGCCACCTCATCCAAGCCACCCACTCCATCCCCGACATGGTGGCTTGGATCGAACGCCTCGTCGCCGCCGGCTTTGCCTACGAGCGCGACGGCTCGGTCTATTTCCGCCTCAGCAGTTTTCCCGCCTACGGCATGCTCTCCGGCAAGGATCTGGGCGGCCTGCAAGCCGGCGCACGCGTCGACGTGGACGAGTACGAAAAGGAAGAAGCGCGCGATTTCGCCCTCTGGAAGGCTCATCGTGAGGGCGAACCGCATTGGCCTAGCCCCTGGGGCCCCGGCCGCCCCGGCTGGCACATCGAATGCTCGGTCATGGCAGAAAAACTGCTCGGCCCCACGCTTGACATCCATGCCGGCGGCACCGATCTGATCTTCCCACACCACGAAAACGAAATTGCCCAGGTCGAGCCGCTCACCCGTGCGCCCTTCGCCCGCCATTGGGTCCACTTCGAGTTCCTCCTGGTTAATAGCGAAAAAATGTCCAAGCGCCTGGGCAACTTCTTCACCGTCCGCGATCTGGTGGAGCAAGGCTACCACCCCGCCGCCATTCGCTACCTGCTCGCCTCGGTGCCCTACCGCCGTCAACTGAATTTCACGTTGGAGGGCCTCGACCAGGCCGAGGCCGCCCTGCAACGTCTGCGCACGTTCCGTCAGCGACTGCAGGAGGCACCTGTAGGCAGCGGCGAGAACCCGATTCTGGCTCAGGTCGCCGCCAACGCGGGCAACCGCATGCAGGCGGCGTTGGCCGACGATCTCAACACCGCTGAAGCCTTGGCCGCCATTTTCGATGTGGTGCGCGAGGGCAACTCCGCCCTCGATCACGGCGGTTTCCAGCGCGGTGACCGCGACGCCTTCCTCCGCTCGCTCGCCGCATTTGACGATATCTTCGACGTGCTTACGCCTGACGTCCCCGCCCAGGCTCGCCTCAGCGACGCGGCAATCGAGGCGCTGGTGGCCGAGCGCCGCGCCGCCCGCGAGCGCCGCGACTTTGCCCGCTCCGACGTCCTCCGTGCCCAACTGGACCTTGCGGGCGTGTTGGTGGAAGATATAAAGGGAGGGGGACAGCGATGGCGCTGGAAATAAAAAAGCTGACAGCCTGCGGTTTGCAGTGCGCCGCTCCACCCATCCCCCCGGCCCTGCAGCGTCCGGGTCTGTTCGGTTCCGATTGAAGCCTGAGCCTGCTTCGTGGGCGCGGCCGGTCCCGCAAGGCTGCCGGCTGCTAGCTGCTGGCTGCAATCTTCTTCAGGAGTTCTTCCATGGCTCAGACCGCTTCTCCGCTCGCTCCCGAGCTGCGCACCGCGCTGCCCGGTCCCAACGCCCGGCGCATCATCGCCGAGGACAATAAGGATATTTCCCCGTCCTATACCCGCAGCTACCCCTTGGTGGCTCGCAGGGGCAGTGGCATGTATATCGAGGATGTGGATGGCAACCGCTTCCTTGATTTCACCGCCGGCATCGCCGTCTGCTCCACCGGCCACTGCCATCCCCACGTGGTGGCTGCTATCCAGCGCCAGGCGGCCGAGCTCATCCACATGTCGGGTACCGATTTCTACTACCAGCAAATGGTGCGCGTGGCCGAAGAGATCTCCGCCACCGCTCCCATGCCCGGCCCCCACAAGTTTTTCTACTGCAACTCCGGCGCCGAGGCCATCGAAGCCGCTCTCAAACTCGCCCGCTATCACACCCGCCGCCCGTATTTTATCGGCTTCTATAACGGCTTTCACGGCCGCACGCTGGGTACGCTCTCGATCACCAGCAGCAAGCAAACTCAGCGGGCCCGCTTTGCCCCGCTGCTGCCAGGTTTCTTTCACACCACCTATCCCAATCCCTACCGTCCGCCCCACGGCGCCCGGGATGTCGTCGCCGCCTGCCTGGACGAGCTCGAGCGCCTCTTTCATACCACCACCCCGCCCGACGAGGTCGCCGGCATCGTGATCGAACCGGTACAGGGCGAAGGCGGCTACATCGTCCCGCCCTCGGCTTTCGTGCAGGAGCTGCGCCGCATCTGTGATCGCCACGGCATCCTGCTCATCGCCGATGAGGTCCAGTCCGGCTGTGGCCGCACCGGCAAAATGTGGGCCATCGAGCACCACGGCGTCGAGCCCGATATCGTCTGCTCCGCCAAGGGCATTGCCAGCGGCATGCCGTTGGGCGTGACCTTTTCCCGCGCCGACATCATGGATTGGACCCCCGGTGCCCACGCCTCCACGTTTGGCGGCAATCCCGTCTGCTTGGCTGCCGCCGAGGCCACTTTGGAGCTGCTGCAAGGTGGCTTGATTCAGAACTCCGCCGATGTCGGCGCCCACATGATGCAACGGCTACGTGAATGGCCAAATCGGCATCCTACTGTTGGCGAGGTCAGGGGGCTGGGCTTAATGATTGGCATCGAGATTGTCTCCGATCAGGCCAAGCGCACGCCCGATCCCCAGCGCCGCGACCGTATCGTGGATGCTGCCTTTGAGCGCGGCCTGCTGGTGTTGGGCTGCGGTCCCAATACCGTGCGCCTGATGCCTCCGCTCATCTGTACGCCCGAACAAGCCGATATGGGATTGGAGATACTGGAACAGGCACTGCAAGCCTGACAATAAGTCTATGTCCGGCCTACGGCTGACAGGAACCGATCAGATCGCTCCTAAGCTTCCCGTCTGGTTTCGAATTTTGCATCCTCGCCGGGCGCTTTCGCCCGCCCAGGCGCTGGGACAGCGCGGGGAGGATTTGGCTTTTTGGTTCCTGAAGCAGCATGGGTATACTATCGTTGCGCGCAATTATCGTGGCGCACGCAAATGGGCGGGCGCTGGCGAAATTGATCTAATTGCGGTCGAGGGTGAACCGCCTGTGCTGGTATTTGTAGAAGTGAAGGCACGGGCGCGGGAAGGTTTGTATCCGGCAGAGGCCGCGGTGGATCGGGCCAAACGGCGGCACTTGGTCCATTTGGCACGATCCTACCGCGCGCTGCGCCGCTACAGTGGTCCGTACAGGTTCGATATTGTGGTCGTTTACGGCACTATGTCTGACGGCTCGGCTGCGCGGCTCAAGTTGCACCGCGGAGCCTTTCGCGCTTAAGCCACCCCGGAGAACCGATTGGAATGCCTGAGCTTCGCAAAGACCCGATCACTGGCCGCTGGGTAATCATTGCCGGCGACCGCTCCAAGCGCCCGACCGATTTTGCGCGTCCACCTGCCCGGCCTGGCTCGGAGGGATTCTGTCCCTTCTGCTACGGCAACGAGAGCAAGACGCCGCCGGAAATTCTCGCCTACCGCCCCGAAGGCGCTCCCAACACGTCCGGTTGGACCGTGCGCGTAGTGCCCAACAAATTCCCAGCGCTCGGCATCGAAGGCGATCTCGACCGCGTCGGCGAGGGTGTCTACGACAAGATGAACGGTATCGGCGCCCACGAGGTCATCATCGAATCCCCTCGCCACGACCAGACGCTGGCTACGCTTTCGACCAAAAACATCGAGGATGTCCTCTGGGCCTTCCGCGACCGCATGCTCGACCTGCGCAAGGACCCCCGTTTTCGCTACATTTTGGTCTTCAAGAACCACGGCAACGACGCCGGCGCCTCGCTCGAGCACAGCCATTCGCAGTTGATTGCCCTGCCGATTGTGCCCGGCTCGATCCGCGAGCAGGTCACCGGTGCCCATCAGTATTACGAGTACAAGGAGCGCTGCATTTACTGCGACATCATCCGCCAGGAGATGGAATCGAAGGTCCGGGTCGTGTCGGACAACGAAGACTTCGTGACGCTGTCGCCGTTCGCGCCCCGCTTCCCGTTTGAAACCTGGATTTTCCCCAAGCGCCACGAGGCGTTTTTCGAGCAATCCTCGCCCCGCAACCTGGAGAACTTGGCCAAGGCGCTAAAATCCCTGCTCACCCGTACCGACACCGTGCTCGACTGCCCCTCCTACAACCTGGTGCTGCAAAGCGCGCCGCTGCGCGAATCGCATACCGAAAGCTTTCACTGGCACATCGAGTACATGCCGCGCCTGTCGCGCATTGCCGGTTTCGAATGGGGCACGGGGTTTTACATCAATCCCATGGCCCCCGAGCAAGCCGCCAAGTACCTCCGCGAAGCGCCGGTCGAAGCGCCCGTCATCGCCTAACCACTCGCCCTCGAGCGTGCATCACGGGCCTGTCAGGCCTTTTTGGCGGCGCGGACGCGCGCCCAACGGCGCTTCTGAGCCTCGGCAATGCGGCGGCGCCCATCGGGGGTGATGTTGCGGCCGCCCGGCAGCGGGACGCGCCCGTCATAGCTCAACCCACGCAGGACCCGCAGGGCCGCCTCAATGCGCTTTTTCTGGTCCTCGAGATCCTGAATGGTCTTTGCGATCGTAGACATGGATAGCCCTTTCCTGCTGCACCCGTTGACTGCTAGTTTGCCACTTAGGGAGTTATAGCCAGCGCGGGAAGAAATGTCAATCCACAAACCGTCATAATGTGGTCGGGATTCGGTGCCGCGCGCGCGGCGAAACGCTTGCGCCCGGCACCGCTCACGGGCTCGCACCGCTTTGCACCGTGGGCAAAATCGCCGCGCAAGGCTGCGAAATTCGGAATGGGCGAGCCTCCCAGCGAGCGCCTCCGGGGAAACATGCAGGCGCGGCCGCGCTGGGGCCCGCGCCAACATCGTGAAAGCTGGTCGGGGCGGCCGGATTTGAACCGGCGGCCACCTGCGCCCAAGGCAGGTGCGCTACCAGGCTGCGCTACGCCCCGTGACCCCAGTGTACGGCCTACGCGCTACACTGACATTATGAATGGCGGACGGCTGAGCAACGATGAAACGTTTCTGCTGGGTGTCGAAGAGCTGCGCACGCAATTAGGGGCCGCCCTGCCCGACGGCGCGGCCGCCGAGCGGGCCCTGGCGCGCATCGGCGTGCGCTTTCCAGAGGAGGCCGAGCGGCTTGGCAAATATTGGCAGACCGCGCAGCGGGTACAATGCGAGGACCTGTTGGGCGAGGTCATCGCCCAACACCGGGCCGAAAGCGAAGACGAAGACTAGGCGTTAATCGTCGAGCGAAGCCGCTGTTTCCAGCTCGCGCGAGGACATGGGCTTGTGAAAAATGCGGTAGCGCGCAATCAAGGCGTGCTTGAGTGCCCACTGCACATCGTCATCCTCAAGCGCCTTGCGACCATTTCCGCGCACATAGTTTTCCAGTTTCAGAAAGTCCACCAAGCCCAGACGAATATTGCCTTCACACACAATCGCCCGGTTGCCTTGGGGGATCAGGTTATACTTGCCCATTCGGGAGGTTTTGGCCATGAGAGTGTGCCCCCGCCGTATCGCGTGGATTAACTTGACGCCACGAAAATCCTTGAGTTGAGGTAGATACGCACCTATTGTAGCACCGGCGGCACAGGATTTAAATTATAAAATCCGCAAATTTCCATTTTCCATAACGCGGCAACTTGGAGACGCCCTGAGCGCCAGCGAGCGTCCGTTGCCGGCGAGCGGACCCTTTTGTCGGCAGGGTGGTGGGCCGGAGTCGCTGGGGACAGTCGAACATGAACCAACAGCATTGGAGCGAATTTGAGAGACGGGCAGCAGCTGCCGAGGCGGGAGGCGGCCCGAAGCGACAGCAGAGACAGCACGAACAGGGGAAATTGCTAGCACGAGAGCGGATCGATGCGCTGCTCGACGCGGGAACATTCCAGGAGAGCGGCCAGCTCGTCGAACATCGAGTGGAAGACTTTGACCTCTCACAGCAGCGGATTCCAGGCGATGGCGTAGTGGCAGGATACGGGCGCATAGAGGGACGCGTGGTCTTCGTTTTTGCGCAGGACTTCACCGTGCTGGGAGGCACCCTGTCCGAAGCCAACGCCGCCAAGATTTGCAAGCTCATGGACCAGGCCATGCAAGTGGGCGCGCCGGTGATTGGTCTGAACGACAGTGGCGGGGCGCGCATTCAGGAAGGAGTGGCGTCGCTGGGCGGCTATGCCGACATTTTTCTGCGCAATACGATGGCGAGCGGGGTGATCCCGCAGCTCTCGGCCATTCTGGGGCCATGTGCGGGCGGAGCGGTGTACTCACCGGCAATTACCGACTTTATCTTCATGACCCACCCCCACGCGCACATGTTCGTTACCGGGCCGGAGGTGATCAAGGCAGTGACGCATGAAGAGGTCAGCAAAGAGGAGCTGGGCGGGGCGCTGACCCACAACCGCACCAGCGGCGTGGCCCATTTTATCGCCGAAGGTGATGAAGTGTGCCTGCAGATGATGCGCGAGCTGCTGAGCTTTTTGCCTTCAAACAACCTTGATGATCCCCCGCGGCGGGTGACCGGCGATCCGGTGGACCGCAGGGCCGCCGAGCTGGACCAGTTAGTGCCGGAGGCCAGCGACCAGGCCTACGATATTCGCGATGCCATCCGGGCGGTAGCGGATGACGGCTATTATTTCGAGGTGCATGAGCAGTACGCGCCCAACCTGGTAGTGGGCTTTGCGCGGCTGAATGGGCGCAGCGTCGGTGTGGTGGCCAACCAGCCGCTGCATTTGGCGGGCGTACTGGACATCAACGGCAGCACCAAGGGGGCGCGCTTCGTGCGCTTTTGCGATGCCTTCAACATTCCGCTGGTCACGTTCGAGGATGTGCCCGGTTTTCTGCCGGGCACGCAGCAGGAATGGGGGGGGATAATCCGCCACGGCGCCAAGTTGTTGTTCGCCTATGCCGAGGCCACCGTGCCCAAGCTGACCGTGATCACGCGCAAAGCGTACGGGGGCGCCTATTGCGTAATGGCCTCGAAACACCTGCGGACGGACGTGAATTTCGCCTGGCCGACGGCTGAGCTGGCAGTGATGGGAGCGGACGCGGCGGTCAACGTGATTAACCGGCGGGAAATCGAAGCCGCAGCCGACCCGGCGGCGGAGCGGCAGCGGCTGGCGGCGGGATTCCGGGAGCGATTCGCCTCGCCATTTCCGGCCGCGGAGCGCGGGTACATAGATGCTGTCATCCGGCCGCAGGACACACGGATGCGTCTGATTCAGGCGCTGGAGATGCTCCAGGGGAAACGGCAGAGCCTGCCTAGGAAGAAGCACGGGAATATACCGCTTTGAGTGGAGCCGAGCCGGGCTATGCGGCGCGAAGCTTCGACACGCGCCTCTCATTATGCTTCGCTCTAATTCGTCAGTTGCGCGGTCAGGGTGCCCCAGAAGGCGTGGGTCTGGATTTGCACCGGCAGGTGGCGAGCGTCGTCGCTGAACCAGACCCACAGCTCGCCCAGCTTTTTGCTGCCGCCGGCGATGATGGTGGGGTGGACCCGCACCGTGGCGAAGCGGCCAGCCGGGGTGGTGATGGTTTCGCGCAGGTCCACCGTGCAGCGAACGTCGCTGGTATCGCCACCCTCGTTGACGCGGAAACTGTAGCTGTCGCCGACGTGAAGCGGCTGGGCGCGCATGTAATCGAGCGCGGTCAGAAGGTCGGCTACGCAACCGGGAATGGGCTTGACCTCGTGCTTGGGGGGGCTGGAGGTGAAGCCGGGATCAGTTTCGTCCAGAATCAATCGGTGCTGCTCTGGCTGGAACTGGATTTTGGTCAGGCGGTGAAGACGGCCTTCGACGGTGTCGTTGACCACGCTGGAGGTGCAAAAAGTGGCCGGGTCGTAGGTGGACTCCATGACGTCATGGACGGGATAGAACAGGTCCACCATCTCGGAGGCATCGGCGGTGAAATGGATTTCACGCTGATCAGCTGCCTGACTCCAGCTCAAGGTAGCGGTTCCGGCGGGAAGCAGGCGCCAACGCGCGACGTAGTGCAAAGCTCCGGGAAGGGCCGGAGGCGCAGCCGACTGCTGGCGCGGCGAGGCCAGCGCTCCAACCATGACCAGCAGGGCGAGAAGGCGGAAGCCTACCATGGCGTTAGGCGTACTTCCACTTGAGAACCAGCACCACCGCCAACACGCAGTAGCCGAGCAGCGCCTGATACTCACGATGGCGGCAATAGAGGGCGATGGAAAAGCCGCGGCTCGAGGACGTAGCGGCGCGGCCGAAGCGGGGAAACAGCCGCGGGACGCGCGCCGCATAGGCGCGGAAGGCGGCGCCAAAGCGCTCCGCCAAGTACCGTTCCTCCTGGCGAATGACGGGGAGATAGATGCCGCAGAGCAGGGCAACGGCAATTACGGCCAGCAGCCAGTAATTGGAGGCGATCACAAATCCCGCACCCAACAGCGTGCTACCCAAATAGAGGGGATTGCGGGTAAAACGGTAGGGCCCCGTGGTGGCCAAAGCATCGTTTTTGCGGATGTGGCCGGCGGCAGAGGCACGCAGGGCCAATCCGAGCGCCGCCACCGGCAGGCCAATGGCGAGGCTGAGCGGCCGGGGGTGAGCTGCCACAATCAGCACCACAGCGGCGGCAAACCCCAAGGGCACACGCCAGCGCTGCGCCGCAGAGCTCATCGGGCGACCTCGCCCAGCAGCGCGCCACAGGCATCAGCGACTTCTCCGGGTTGGATGGCCAGCATCGCCTCCGAGTACGTCGAGTTGCGCTGATACGTTGTGGATTCGGTTCGGCGCAAAACGCTGCAGCGACTGGAATAGGGGCCATTGCGAGCGGGATCGGTGGGACCGAACAAGGCGACGGTGGGAGCGCCCAGCGCCGCCGCCAGTTGCAGCGGGCCAGTATCGCCGCCCACCACGACACGGGCGCGGCACAGCATCGCCCCCAAATGGACCACATCACCGGAGAACAGCCGCGCGCGCATGGTATTGGCGTGGCGATAGGCCTGCTCCATTTGCTCTTCGCCCGGACCGCGGTTCAGCACGGCCGTCAGGCCATAGCGTTGGTCGAGCAACTCGGCCAGCTTGGCATAGCGGGCGCTGGGCCAGCGCTTCGAGGTCCAGCCGCCGCCCGGGGATAAAAACGCAAATTCTCCCAGGTGATTATTGGCGATCCAGACGTCGGCGGCTTGCTGCGCCTCAGCGGGAATGGGGAAGGGAAACTGCACAACCGTTTGGAAGCTTGGGCCCACGGCCGCCGCGGCCAGCTCGAGCATTTGCTCGACGACATGCACCGAGCCGGGCCGCACGTGCTCGGTACACCCGAGGGAGGCCAAGAGCTCGCGCCGGGCAGGCCGGGCAAAGCCGATGCGGCGGCTGGCACCGCTGAGGCGGGTGATCGTGGCTGATTTGACCGTGCCCTGCAGGTCCAAAGCCCAATCGGGATGGAACGCGCGCAACTTTGCGATGTCGCTGCGCAACTCACCCCATGGCCGTGGCCGGCGCCGCAACGCCAGGCTATCTATGGTGAAGACTTCATCCAAGGCTGGATGGTGCTCGACCAGGGGCAACCACTTCTTTTCCACTACCCACGCGAGCCGTGCTTGGGGAAGGCTGGCCCGCAAGCTGCATGGCACGGGCAAGGCATGAACAATGTCGCCCAAGCTGCTGAGCTTGACTACAAGAATGCGCACGGGCCCATCAGGGGCGTTGGCTGCGCCAGTAGCCACAGTCCTATAAGTATCGCCGATCAGCCTCGACTCTGCACCCGCTGGAGCAAGCTCTGGGTAGAGTGGTTTTTGGGATCACCGACGATGCGGACAGCGATGTGCAGTTCGCTGGCGGTGGCTGCTTCTGGCACTGAGGCTGGGGTGTAGTCGGTGCCTTTGGCGTGGAAATCGGGTCGCAGGACACGTAGGAGGAGTTCGACGGTAAGCTCGTCAAACAACGTCACCAGGGTCACGCCGCGCACAGCGGCAACGAGTTCAGCACGGGCACGCTCGGGCAGGATTGGGCGTCCGTGGCCCTTGAGCTGGCGCGTGCTGGAATCGGAGTTGACGGCAACGACCATATGGGGGGCGAGCGCGGCCGCAGCCTGAAGATAGCGGATGTGGCCGACATGGAGCACATCAAAGCAGCCGTTGGCCAGGACGGTGGATTCGCCCTCGGCGCGCCATGCGGCGGCGCGTTCGAGCAGCACGGGACGGGAGACGATCTTATCGAGAAAGCTCAAGGCAGCGACTCCAGCGCGGCACGCAGTTCGGAGGCGGAAACGGTGGCGGTGCCAGGCTTCATGACCACCAGCCCGCCGGCGCAGTTGGCTAGCAGTGCCGCCGCGGGGCCGTCGGCGCCGGCCGCCAAGGCGGCGGTGAACACGGCGATGACGGTGTCGCCGGCGCCGGTGACATCGAGCGCCTGCTGGGAGCCAAACACCGGCAGATGCAGGGTGCGGCGGCCCGGCTCGAACAGGGCAAGGCCGTGGCGGCCGCGAGTGATTAATAAATGACGGCAACGGAGACGGCGCAGGAGAGTGCGGCCGGCGCGTTCGAGCGCGGCGGGCGGATCGGGGTGGGCGGAAATCTGGCAGTTGAGTGCCGATTCCAACTCCGGCTCGTTGGGCGTAGCCGCCGTCATGCCGTGGTAGGCGGCGATCTGAAAGCGGGCATCCACGCTGCTGAGAGGTGCGCGTGCGGCGGCGGCCAGCGCCGGAGAAACCGATGCGTAGCCGTAATCGGAGACGAGCAGGCCCTGCGCGCCGCGTAGGGCGCGGCGTGCGGAGCGGGCCAGGCGAGCCTGCACGCCGGCGGAGAGCGGGGGCGGCTCCTGATCGAGCCGCACCACCTGCTGGGGCGCGGTATGGGCGTGATGGGCGAGAATGCGGGTCTTGGTGGGCGTGGCGCGACCGCGAACCACGGCGATACCCGAGGTAGCGACGCCGGCCTTGCGGAAGAGCTGCAGCAGGCCGCGGCCCGGTGGGTCGGCGCCGACCGCGCCCACCAGGCGCACATGCACGCCCAGCGCCGCAAGGTTGAGAGCGGCATTGGCACCGCCGCCGGCCGCCAGCTTGCGGCCGCGCTGCTTCAGGATCAGCACCGGTGCCTCGCGCGACACACGCGCGATTTCGCCGTCCACAAATTCGTCGGCGACCAGGTCACCCCAGACGACAAGGTTGAGTTGGGGAAAGAGGGACAGGCTCTTCAGGGCCAGTGCGCAACGCGGCAACTTGGAGACGCCCTGAGCGCCAGCGGGCGTCCGTTGCCGGCGAGCGGAACTCCGCTGCGCGGAGTTCCGGCCCGGCCACAGCCCGACCAGCGCCGGGGCCCCCAACGCGCCTGCGCGTTGGGGTGGCAAGGGGAGGGCGGCTCCAGAAAGAGATGGCCGCGCCACACTCATCGCGGCGCCTCCGCAAGAATCCACCGGCAGGCTGCCAGGGCATCGTCGGCGATGAAATCCGGCCGCAGCCCGGGATGTTCCTCCAGTTCCCGTTCGCCGTAGCCGGTGCGCACCAACACCGCGCGGCCGCCAACCGCGTGCGCCAGCCCGACGTCGTGCTGGCGGTCGCCAATCACCCAGGAGCGCGCCAGGTCGAGATCCAGTTCTCGTTGCGCGCGGCGCACCATGCCAGGTTCAGGTTTGCGGCATTCACAAGCGCCCCCAAAGCCCGGCACTACGCCTTCGGGGTGATGGGGGCAGTGATAGATGGCGTCGAGATGAGCGCCGGCGGTGGCCAGTTGTTGCGTAAGAAGCTGGTGCAGCTCGCGCACGGCGGCTTCGGAAAAGTACCCGCGCGCCACGCCCGCCTGGTTGGTAACCAACACCGCCGCCCATCCCGCCTCGTTGACAGCGCGCACGGCGGCGGCCGCCCAGGGATAGATGTGGAAATCCTCCGGACGGCCGGCGTAGCCGACTTCCTCGTTCAAGGTGCCGTCGCGGTCGAAAAAGATGGCGCACCGCATTGCCTCACCATAGTAACCGGACTAGTATCTAGCCTCGGCCAGCGGGCGCGGGTAGGATGGAGAACAGGCATGCTATCACGGGTTTTTCGCGTTCATTTTGTGGGCATTGGCGGCATCGGCATGAGCGGCATTGCCGAGGTGCTGCTGGTGCAGGGATGGCCTGTTTCCGGCTCGGATTTGCGGAATTCCCCCTTGATCGAGCGCTTGCAGGGCATGGGGGCGCGCATTCACATCGGCCACGCCGCGGCCAACCTGGGAGACGCCGAAGTCGTCGTGGTTTCCAGTGCGGTGACGGCGGACAACCCTGAGGTGACGGCGGCGCGCGCGCTGCAGCTTCCCGTGATACCGCGGGCGGAAATGCTGGCCGAGTTGATGCGGCTGAAGTTCGGCATAGCCGTGGCAGGCATGCATGGCAAGACGACCACGACTTCCATGATCGCCACCGTGCTGGCAGCGGTGGGGCTGGATCCGACGGTGGTGGTGGGAGGGCGGCTGGACGCCATCGGGTCGAACGCCCGCCTGGGCACGAGTGACTATCTGGTGGCCGAGGCGGATGAGAGCGACCGCTCGTTTTTGACGCTGGCGCCGATCATGGGAGTGATTACCAATCTCGACCGCGAGCATCTGGATTGCTATCGCGACCTGGAAGACATACAGAATGCGTTCGTGGAGTTCGCCAACCGGGTCCCGTTTTACGGCACGGTGATCGTCGGCGCCGACGACGCGGCGACCCGCGCCATTGTGCCGCGCATCCGCCGGCGCACGCTCACCTACGGCCTGCGCGAGGATAGCGATCTGCGCATTACGCACGCCGCCCTGGAGGGTCTGGAGTCGCGCTTTCAGCTGCGGCCGAGCCCCGCCGGGGCGCACTTACTCGGCCGCGAGCAGCTCGGCTGCCGCGAACTGGGCGAATTCCGGCTGCCGCGGCCGGGCATGCACAACGTGCTCGATGCCACCGCGGCAGTAGCGGTGGGCCTGCTGCTGGGGCGGGATTTGGATGTCATCCGCGCCGCCATCGCCAGCGTTAGCGGAGTCGAGCGCCGCTTTCAACTGCGCGGCGAGGTGGGCGGGGTGCGCGTGGTGGACGACTACGGGCACCATCCCACTGAATTGGCGGCGACGCTGGCGGCGGCGCGCCAGGTGGTACGGAGCTGGGGAGGCGGGAGAGTGCTGATGGTGTTCCAGCCGCACCGGTTCACGCGTACCTTTTACTTGCAACATGAATTTGCGCAGGTGCTGACCCTGGCCGATCAGACCTGGCTGCTGGATATTTACCCGGCGGGGGAGGCGCCCATTGCGGGCGTTACCTCGGCCGCCCTGGCGCACAACGCGCAGGCGGTGGGAGCGCGGGTGGAGTACATGGCCAGCGCGGAAGCGGCGATTGCCGCCGCGGCCGCCGCGGCGCGCCCCGGAGACTTGATTTTGACGCAGGGCGCAGGCAGTGTTTCCGGGCTGGGCGCGCAGTTGTTGAGCGCCTTGACCGCCACGCCAGGGGTGCGCAAGCAGGAAGGGAGGCCAGCATGAGCAACGTTCGCCCGATCCGCACCACCCCTTCCGTGCCGACCGATCCGCCAGCGATGATGGAGGACGAGTTGGAAGACCTACCGGAAGCGCCGGCGACGGTGGAAACCGAGTACCGGCGGCGCCGCCGCCCTGTGCCCGTGCGGGCGCGGCATCGCGTTTGGGCCGGATATGTCCGGCGCGGCTGGAGGCCTGCGCTGGGAGGCGCAGTCGTGCTGGCGCTCGCCTTTGGCGCCTACAGCCTGGTGTTTCAAAGCTCGTGGTTCGTTTTGCGCGGCTCGGATCAGATCGCAGTGACCGGGACACGGCAAACTAACGTCGCGGCGGTGCAGGCGGTGTTCGCCTCCGACTTGGGACGGAACGTGTTTTTCATACCTCTCGAGGCCCGCCGCCGGGCTGTCGAACAAATTCCATGGGTGCGGCAGGCAGCCGTGTTGCGGGTGTGGCCGGACCGGCTACAGGTGAGCGTGCGCGAGCGCACCCCGGTGGCGTTTGTGCGCGTGGGCGGCCACGTGGAAATGATTGACGCCTCGGGAGTGCTATTGCAGCGCCCGGAAGGTGGCAATTTCAATTTCCCGGTGCTCAGCGGACTGGCTGGGGTGAATGCCGCCCATCCCAATGCGGCGGCGTTGGAGTCCCGGCGGGCAGGCCAGGTAGCCGAGTGGTTGGAGCTGAAAAAAGCGGTGGATGGCAATGGCAGCCTGGCGAGCGCCGGGATATCGGAAGTCAACCTGGCCGATGCGGACAACGTGAGGGTCCGCGTCAGTTTGCCGGGTGGGGGATCGGTTCTGGTGAATCTGGGAGGCAGCAATTTTGGACCGCGCTATCAACTTTTTTTGTCGCAAATTGGTTTCTGGCGCCAGAAATACCCGAACCTGATCTCGGTGGATTTGCATTTTGAGGGGCAGGCGATTGTGGATCCGGGTAGTGCCAGCCCACCCAGCGGGGAATCTGCCGTGCCCAGCCCGGCTAAGAAAGCCAAACCCTCCGCCCTGCACAAGCACGCGCCGGGAGCGCGGCGGTGAGCGCGGCACCGGCGACAACCTTCAACATCCTCGACCTGGGCACGGCCCGCACGACACTGCTGCAAATCAGGGTGCAGGAGGGGGTGATGGCCTACGCCGGCCACGTCTCGCTGGCCACCGCAGGGATGCGCAAGGGGGCGGTGGTGGCGCTGGAGGGAGTGGCCAACGGCATCCGCTCGGCGGCGCTGGCGATGGAGCAGAAAACCGGTGCGCCGCTGGTGCGGGTATTTCTTAGCCTGACGGGGGCGCAAGTGCGGGGATTGGCTTCGCAGGCAGGCATCAGCCTGACCTCGCGCAGCCACGAGGTTACGCGCGAGGATGCGCGGCGCGTGCTCGATCTGGCGCGCGCCATGACGCTGCCCGACGACCGCCAGATTCTGCACGTGGTGCCGCAGGAATTTCTGCTTGACCGGCAGGGCGGGGTGCGGGAGCCGGTGGGCATGCTGGCCTCACGCCTGGAAGTGCGCGTGTACGCCATCACCGCCGCGGTGGGGGCGAAGGACAACCTGGTGCTGGCGGCCAACCGCGCCGGACTTGAGGTGGAAGAGCTGATTTTCGCCCCGCTGGCGGACGCCGAAGCCTGCCTGGCGGCGGAGGACCGATTTGAGGGCGTAGCGATTGTGGACGCCGGGGCGGGCTCGACGACCATTCTGGGCTTTAGCCATGGCAGCCTTACTCATGCCGCCGCGATCCCCATCGGCGGGGATCATTTCACCCATGACATCGCTATTGGACTCAGCACCCCGCATGGCGAGGCGGAACGCATAAAAATTGAGCACGGCCAGGCGACGGCGGACAGCATTGGCGACGCCAGCGCGATCGAGGTGCCAGCGGCGGGAGGCGGCGCCTCACGACTCGTGCCGCTACGCCGGCTATGCGAGTGCATTGAGCCACGGGCGCGGGAGCTGGTGCGGCTGATTCAGACCGAATTGGCCAAGGCGGGCGGATTGGGAGCAGGGGTGGTGCTGTGTGGCGGCGCCGGACGCCTACCTGGATTCAGCGACATGCTGGCGTCGGCCACCGGCTTTCAAGTCCACCAGGCCGATCCGGTGCTGGTTGAGGGGATGCCATCCGAGCTCGCCGAACCAGAGTATGCCTTCACAGTCGGCGCCTGTTATTACGCGCACCGACTGCTGGTGCGGCAGCAGCACCCGCCCTCGTTCCTGGACAAACTGAAGGCGCGTTGGTCGGCCTTGGCAGATTAGCGTGGCTCACGCCAAACATTTGATCCCAAAGGGGTTCCATCCGTTCGCCGGGCATAGCCAACCGATCGGGCGGGGGAAACTGCCATTCGCGAGTTAAGCCTTGAGACCCCTCCCTAAAACCCCCTAGCATCTCAAATGAGCGGGGACGAACCGGGGACGCGCCTTGGTGGTCCCGCAAAGTGCTTACCAGGAGGCATTGGAATGAGTACCCAGACCATCGCGACGACGTCCTTTTCGCCCACCAAGCGCAGCGATTTCACGGTCGCGCAACCCGAAACCACGCATTCTGGTTCCCGCATAGAGGCCATCCATAAAGGTCTGCCCAAAATCACGCAATCGCTGTGTCCTGACTGCACGCGGGTGATTGAAGCGCGCGAGTTTGAGGAGAACGGGGCGGTGTACATGGAAAAGACCTGCCCCACGCACGGCTATTTCCGTGACAAGGTCTATTCGGACGTGAAGCTCTATTTGAAGATGGAGCAATGGCAGTTTGGGGACAACCGCGGACTGTCGAACCCGGCGATCCCCAATGCGACGCGCTGTCCGGACCAGTGCGGGCTGTGCTCGATGCACATGAGCCATACCGGCTTGGCGAACGTGGATTTGACCAACCGCTGCAACCTGACCTGCCCGGTTTGTTTCGCCAACGCCAATGCCGCGGGCTATCTGTACGAGCCCAGCTTCGATCAGGTGCGCAAGATGCTGCAGGCGCTGCGTAACGAGCGCCCGGTGGCGGGGCGCGTGGTGCAGTTTTCCGGCGGCGAGCCCACGATCTATCCGCGCTTCCACGATGCCGTGGCCCTGGCCAAGGAGATGGGCTTCAGCCATATCCAGGTCGCGACCAACGGGGTGATGTGGAACGATCTGGATTTCTGCATCAAGGCGCGGGATGCCGGGCTGCATACGCTTTACTTGCAGTTTGACGGCGTTTGCGACGACATCTACAAACGCACGCGCGGCGAATCGCTGTTTGAGAAAAAGCTGAAGGCGATTGACAACGTGCGCCAGGCGGGGCTGATGAAGATCGTCTTCGTGCCCACCATTGTCAAGGGACTGAACGATCACCAGATCGGCGACATCATCAAGCTGGCGCTCGACAACATTGACGTGGTCAGCGGCATCAGCTTCCAGCCGGTGACCTTCACCGGCCGCATCTCCCGCAAGGAGCTGGAGGCCAAGCGCTTCACGCTGGCCGACGTGGCCCATGCGGTGCACGAGCAGACAGGGCTGGCCGATCCGTACAACGACTGGTTCCCGCTGGCGTGCGTGACGCCGTTCTCGAAGCTGATCAGCGCGCTGCGGGGCGAGGAGACGACCTCGCTGAGCTGCCATCCGCACTGCTCCATGGGCACCTACATGTTCGTGGACCAGAAAACCAAGAAGGCTGTGCCGGTGACGCGCTTTGTGGATGTGGGCAGCATGCTGCAGGACATTGACAATCTGGCGCGCAGCGCAGAGAAGGCCCGCTTCAAGTTCTTCAGCAAGGTGAAGACCTGGAACTCGCTGCAGAAGCACTTCCATGCCGAGCGTGCACCGGAGGGGCTGACGTTCACCAGGTTCCTGCAAACCCTGCAGGGGATGACCGACAAGAGCTACGGCCGTGGCGAGGACGCCGAAAAGGGCTTCGTCTACAAGACCCTGATGGTCGCCGGCATGCACTTCATGGACAGCTACAACTACGACGTCGAACGCGTCAAGCGCTGCATCATCCACTATGCGGCGCCCAACGGGCTGATCTATCCCTTCTGTACCTACAACTCGGGCCCGGTCTACCGGGAAAAAATCGAGAAAAAATACTCGATGCCGTTCGACAAGCAGATCACCACCATGCAGATTCCCAACGGCAGCCAGACGACGCAGGTGGCCGGCGACGCGGCGAAGAAGGCGCTGCCGGTGCTGCAAACCAGCGGCGGTTGCGGAACCTGCTAAGGGCTTGCCAGCTACTTCCTGTAAAAGGCCCCGGCGCTTGCGGCCGGGGCCTTTTTTGCGCCCGCTGGCGTACCCGTATGTTAGGGTGGAACAGACACTTATGGAACCCCCATCGGATCCTGGTGGTGCTTGCGTGCCCCCGGGAGGCGGCGCCGGTAGCAGGATTTAGACCGCAACGCTCCTCTCGCCGGGCGGCTTGTACCCGTTGGGCCCGCAAAAAGAGCAGGAGCATTGCCGTTTCACCGGCCTCAATCCGATCTCGATGCCGCAGTGTCGCCGGCCCCGGCGAAGGCTCACCGGCGGCGGGCGCGCTCGCTGTGGGCGGCGCGCATCCTGCCGTTTCTGGTGATTCTGGGGCCGGGGTTCATCACCGCCAACGTTGATAACGACCCCGGCGGCATTCTCACCTATTCGCAAGCGGGCGCCAAATTCGGCTACCTGCTGCTTTGGACTCTCATCCCCACACTGGTGGCGCTCCTGGTCATTCAGGAAATGGCGGCGCGGATGGGAGCGGTCACCGGCAAGGGGCTGAGCGACCTGATCCGGGAGGAGTTCGGGTTCCGAATCACGTTTTTCGCCATGATCGTGCTCTCGATTGCCGACTTTTTCAACATCGTGAGCGAGTTCGGCGGGTTGGCGCTGGGCATGGGGCTGTTTGGCGTGATCAAGTGGATTGCCGTGCCCGTGGGGGCACTGCTGATCTGGCTGCTGGTGGTGCGCGGACGGTACCGCAAGGTGGAGATGATCCTGATCGGCTTGTCCCTGATCTATTTCACCTATGCGTTTTCGGCGGTTATGGCGCACCCGCAATGGGGGCATGCGCTGCGGGAAATGATTTTGCCCAGCGGCGTGCAGTTCCACGGCGAGTACGTGGTGGTGGTAATCGGGCTGATCGGGACCACGATCACCCCCTGGATGCAGTTTTATCTGCAGGCGTCGGTGGTAGAAAAGGGCATCGGGAAGAAAGAATACCCGATGTGCCGCCTGGATGTGATCAGCGGCTGCCTGATTACCGAAGTGGTGTCGTTTTTCATCATTGTCGCCTGCGCCGCGACGCTTTATGTCCACGGTCACCACGACATGGACAACGTGGCGCAGGTGGCGCAGGCGCTGGCGCCGTTGGCGGGACGGTATGCGGCGATCCTGTTCGCGATCGGGTTGGTGAACGCGGCCCTGCTGTCGGCGGCGATTCTGCCGCTGGCCACGGCATACAACGTCTGCGAAGGGCTGGGGTTTGAGCGCGGCGTGGACAAGCGGTTTTCCGAAGCGCCGGCCTTTTACGGGCTCTATACGTTCCTGATCGTGGCGGGCGCGGGATTGGTGCTGATTCCGGGGCTGCCGCTGGTGCAGGTCATTCTGTACTCCCAGGTCGCCAACGGGATTCTGCTGCCGGTGGTGCTGGTACTGATGCTGTTGCTCATCAACCGCGAGGATGTGATGGGCGAGTACCGCAACGGCTGGTGGGCGAACGCCATCGCCTGGAGCACGAGCGTGGTGATCGTGGCCCTGACGGTGATGTGGGTGTGGACGCTGTAAGAGTTGCCGGTTGCCAGTTGATGCGTCCGCTCGCGGGGGTCGCGCCGCTTTGCACCGTGGGCAAAATCGACGCGAAGGGCTGCGAAATTCGGCACGGCGGCCCGCCCCCGGGGAAACACGCAGGCGCGGCCCCAGCGAGGCGCAGCGTCAGGTTGGGGCCAAGGGCCCCCAACCCGACGCGAGCATAAGCGGGGCGCGCGGCGCAGCCGCGCTGGGGCCCGCGCCAGCATTGATCTAGCCAGCTGGCAATTTCTGGCTTTGACTTCCGCAAGGCTCAGGTCTATCCTTCGCGTGATAGCCGTAACGGAGGGAGTTGCCTTATGTTGCAGCGTTTCCGTAGTTTCTGTGGGCCCGTGGTTGTCGCAGGCGTGGTGGCACTCACTGGTTTTGGGTTCTCGCAGGCGCCGGCGCCGGCGGTTTATAGCCACATGCATTGGCGCTATATTGGGCCGCCGGGAAACCGGACCGATGCGGTGGCGGGAGTGGCGGGAAGCCACGGCCTGGTCTGGTACGTGGGCGCGGCCTCGGGCGGCATCTTCAAGACCAGCGACGGGGGGACAACCTGGAAGCCGGTGTTTGACGCGGAGCCGGTACAGTCCATCGGGGCGCTGGCGGTGGCGCGGAGCAACCCCAACATTGTCTGGGCGGGGACGGGCGAGAGCTTTATCCGCAGCGATTACTCGATCGGCGATGGAGTGTACAAGTCCACCAACGGCGGAGCGACCTGGCAGCACATGGGTCTTGACGCCACCGGACATATCGGGCGCGTCGCCGTCAACCCACGCGATCCCGACATCGTGCTGGTGTGCGCGCAGGGCACCGACTACGGACCGCATGCAGACCGCGGCGTTTACCGCACCACCGATGGCGGCAAGACCTGGACCAAGACGCTGTTTGTGAACGAGAACACCGGCTGCAGCGACCTCGCCATGGATATGAGCAACCCGGCGATCGTTTACGCTGGGACGTGGCAGATTGTGGTGCACACGTGGGGGCGGACCAGCGGCGGACCGGGCAGCGCCATCTACAAGTCGCTCGACGGGGGCGTCACCTGGAGCAGGCTGAGCGGGCACGGGCTGCCGCATCCGCCGCTGGGCAAAATTGGGCTGGCAGTGGCGCCGAGCGACCCCAGCCGCGTGTATGCGCTGATTGAAACCGGAGATGGAGTGCCCGACAACGGCAAGCCGACGCAGATTGGGCAGCTCTGGGCGTCGGATAACGCGGGCGCAACCTGGACGCTGGTGAGCAGCGACCGCGACATCCGCAGCCGGACGGCGTATTACACGCGCGGGGAAGTGAGCAGCAGCAATCCCAACGAAGTTTATTTTTTGGGCAACGCCTTCACGCGCACCCTGGATGGTGGACATACGCTGACGCGCATGCCCTCCAGCCCGGGCGGCGACAACCACGACATGTGGATTGACCCCACCAACGCCAACCGCATCGCCGTGGCCAACGATTCCGGGATTTCCATCACCGCCGATGGCGGCAAGAGCTGGCGCCACGTCCGCCTCGCCAACGGGCAGATGTACCACGTAGCCGTGGATGATCAGATTCCCTACGTGGTCTACGGCAACGAGCAGGACACGGGCAGCTATGCCGCGCCCAACCGGCTGCCGAGCGGAGGTGGCTTTTTCGGCCGCGGCGGGCAAATCACCTCTTCCAACTGGCACACCGTGGGCGGGGGCGAGGAGGGCTTCGCGCAGCCCGATCCGGTCAACCCGGAGATCGTCTACAACAGTGGCACCGGGGAAGGCGCCGTGGGCGGCGTGGTGGACATTTACAACCAGAAAAACGGGCAGCAACGCAACGTTGAAGTCTGGCCGGTAACCGTGGCGGGCACGCCGGCGAGCGGAGTGAAGTACCGCTTCAACTGGCAGTTTCCGCTGGTGATTTCGCCGTTTGACTCCAACACCATCTACACCGCCAGCCAAGTGGTGCATGTGAGCACGAACCAGGGGCAGAGCTGGCAGGTGATCAGCCCCGACCTGACCCTGAACGACCGCGCGCGCATGGGGATTTCCGGCGGTTTGACACCGGACAACATCGGAGTTGAATATGCCGGGGTGATTTATGCCTTGGCGGAATCACCCAAGCAGCAGGGACTGCTGTGGGCGGGCACGAATGACGGACAGGTACAGATCACCCGCGATGGCGGCAAGACCTGGACCAACGTGACTAAGAACCTGCCGGATTTGCCGCCCTGGGGAACGGTGGACAACATCTGTCCTTCCCCCTACGATGCCGGTACGGCGTATCTGACGGTGGATTTCCACCAAATGGACAACCGCGATCCTTACGTTTACAGGACCGAGGACTTCGGACAGACGTGGACCAAGATCACCAACGGCTTGCCGCAAACTCCGGTGAGTTACGCTCATATCGTCATTGAAGACCCGGTGCGCAAGGGGCTGCTCTATCTGGGCACCGAGGGCGGGATGTATGTCTCCTTCAACAATGGCGACCAGTGGCAGCCGCTACAGATGAACCTGCCGCATGCGCCGGTCTATTGGCTGACAATCCAGACGCGGCGGCACGATCTGGTGGCCGCGACCTATGGGCGCGGGTTCTGGATTCTGGATGATATCCAGCCGCTGGAGCAGTTCACGCCGGCAGTGGCCGACAGCAGTGCGTACCTGTTCCCGCCGCGGGCGGAGTACCGCTTCCGCGGGGGCGTGCGGCGGATTTCGACCGGCGCGGACCCGAGCGCGGGTGAGAACCCACCGCCGGGGGCGGCGATGAACTACTTCCTGAAGTCGGCCGACAAGAATGTACGCCTGGTCATCGTCAATGCCGCCGGCCATACGGTGGACACGATCAAAAGCTCGGGACGTGCAGGACTGAACCGGGTGTACTGGAACCTGCGCTCGACGCCGCTGCCCACCGTCCGGCTACGCACGATGTCGCCTTACGCTCCCGACCAGACGTTGAACTTGCAGGGTTGGCGCGCGGCACCAGGCAACCGGCCGCTCACCTTGATGGAGCCGCCGGGCAGCTACACGATCGAGCTGACCGCCGCTGGGACGACGCTGAAGCAGCCGTTCACGCTGCTGAAAGACCCGCACTCGAGTGGCACGCTGGCCGACATCCGGGCGCAGGACAAGCTGGCGAACCAGATTGTGGATGAGTACAAGACCGTGACCGCCATGATCAACCGCATCGAGCTGGTGCGCGGGCAACTGGTGGGGTTGGACAACGCGGTGAGCGCCGATCCTGGAGGACCGGCGGCGGCGGATGCGGCCGCGCTGCACAAATCGGCACACGCGCTGAACACCAAGCTGGAGGAGGTGGAGGGGGGCCTGTTCAATACCAAGGCCACCGGCAAAGGGGAGGATCAGTGGCGCTGGGCGCCGACGCTGGTTGACAAACTGAGCTACCTGGAAAGCGAGGTCACCAGCTCGGACTTCGAGCCGACGGACCAGGAAGTCGAGGTTAATCAGATGCTGGCCAAAGAAGTGGCCGGGGATCAGACGCAACTGAACCAGATATACGCGACTGACCTCCAGCAGTTCAACGCGCAATTGCGGGCGAAGAACATTCCCAATGTGATTGCCGGTGCGAGCCAGTAGCCGGCATGCGAGCTACTGGCCCAGTCGCGGGGGTCGCGCCGCTTTGCACCGTGGGCAAAATCGACGCGCAGGGCTGCGAAATTCGGAATGGGCGAGCGTCCCAGCGAGCGCCCCCGGGGAAACACGCAGGCGCGGCCCCCGCCCCGGGGTCCCCAAGGCGCCTGCGCCTTGGGGTGGGAGCGAGGCGCAGCGTAGGGTTGGGGCCAAGGGCCCCCAACCCGCCCTGCGCACTCACAGCAGTGCGGGCAACCCGCCCTGCGCACTCACAGCAGTGCGGGCAACCCGACGCGAGCATAAGCGGGGCGCGCGGCGCAATTCGCCCTGCGCAGTTCCAGCAGGGCGAAGCAGCCGCGCTGGGGCCCGCGCCAACATTCCCTCCTTTCCTTAGGTTTCCCCGCGCCAAAGCTCGGCGATGTGCTCCCGCCGCCGGATGAGCCGCGCCCGCCCCCGCTCCAACGCCACTTCCGCCGCCCGCGGTCGTGCATTGTAATTCGAACTCAACGTGAACCCGTAGGCCCCTGCGTCCAGCAGGGCCAGCAGGTCTCCCGCCTTCACCGGCGGCAGTAATCGCCCGGATGCAAACCGGTCGCCACTCTCGCAAATCGGTCCCACGACTTCGTAGCGCCGCCGCGCCCCCGATCGCCGCCGCAGCGGCACGATCCCGTGATACGCGCCGTAGAGCGCCGGACGCAACAGGTCATTTTCCCCGGCATCGCAGATCAAAAACTCGCGCCCACCGTGCCGCTTGGCGTAAAGCACGCGCGTCAGCAGCGCTCCGGCGGGCGCGAACAGGCGTCGCCCGGGCTCCAGCAGCAGCCTGTGTCCGGGCTGCGCCAGCCAGCTCCCCGCGGCGCCCTGCAGCGCTGCCGCGTACGCGCCGATGGCAGGCGGTTTCTGTTCCGGACGGTACGCAATGCCTAATCCGCCGCCCGCATCAAGATCCCGCAGCGCCACTCCCGCCTCCTCCAATTTACCGGCCAGCCCCAGCACTCGCCGCGCCGCCAGCGCAAACGGCCGCACCGAGAGAATCTGTGAGCCAATATGAAATCCAATTCCCGTGGCTTCGAGCCAGCGTTGTTTGCGCGCCGCTAGGTACAGCCGGCGCGCCGTCTCCGGCTCCAGTCCGAACTTGTGTTCCCTCAGTCCGGTGGCAATGTGCGGATGCGTGGCCGCGGCGATATCCGGGTTTACGCGCAGGCCAAACCGCGCTCGCCGCCGTAGCCGCGCGGCGCGCTCTGCCAACAGCTCCAGCTCCTGCTCCGATTCCACCTGGAACAGCCGTATCTCCGCGCGCAGCGCCAAATCCATCTCTGCCGCGGTTTTACCCACTCCGCTGAACACCACTTTGGCCGCCGCACCGCCTGCCCGCAGCACCCGCTCCAACTCACCGCCGCTGACCACGTCAAAGCCGCTGCCCAGCGTGGCCAAATGCCGCAGTACCGAGAGGTTTCCGTTGGCCTTGACCGCGGCGCAGACCTCGAGCCGCACGCCTCGAAAAGCGCGGCCATACTCACGGAATGCCGCCGCCATGACATCGAAATCGTAAACGTAGAGCGGCGTGCCGTAGCGCTCTGCCAGGCGCACCCCGAGCTTCCGGAGGGAGGTCAGCATGGCCGTTCAAACCGACTTGGCCACCACCACCGTACGGTCGTCGGCCGCCGGCAGGCCCGCGCCAAAACCTTCCGAATCCTCAAAAATCGCCGCCAGCACCGTCTCCGGTTCTTCTTCCTGGTGCCGCCGCAGCAGCGCCTCCAGCCGCATCCGCCCGTACTCCTCTCCCTTGGGGTTCATGAATTCGGTGATCCCGTCGCTTACGAACACCACCATCTCCCCGGGTGGCAGATGCAGCCCCACCTCTTCGTATCGCGATCCCTCCAACATGCCCAGCGGAATCCCCGCCGCCGGCACGATCGCGCAGCCATGCGCCGATACGTGAATGGGGTAGGGAAGTCCCGAGTTGGCCACCCGCAGCCGTCGGCTCCGTTCCGACCACAGCGCGTAGATCAGCGTCATGAACTGCGACTCCACCTGCCGCTCCAGCAGCGCCTGATTCAGCGCCGTCAGCAGCTCCGCCGGCCGCGGATGCCGCTGTGCCTGCGTGCGCAATATCCCGCTCACCACCGCCCCGTACAGCGCCGCCCCGGTGCCCTTGCCGCTCACATCGCCCACCGCAATCCCGCTGCGCTGCCCGCGGTAGGCAATAAAGTCGTACAAGTCGCCACCCAACTGCCGCGCCGGCACCGTGCGCGCCGCAATCTTCAAATGCGCCAGGTCCGGCACCCGTGCCGGCAGCAGGTGCTCCTGGATCTCCTGCGCCATGTGCAGGTCGCGTTCCATCTTGCGTTCCGCCCGCGACACCTCCCCGTACAGCCGCGCATTCGCCATGGCAACGGCCATCTGCGCCGCCAGCGTGTTCACCGTGCGCGCGTGGCGTTCGGTGTAGTAACCCTTGCGGTTATGCTCCAGGTCGAGCACCCCCAGCACCTGGTCCTGGTAGATCAGCGGCACCGCCAGCTCGCTGCGGGCATCCGAGTTGACCTCGATGTAGCGCGGGTCCGTGCGCACGTCCTTCACCACCACCGCTTGCCGGGATTGCATCGCCGCCCCGGTGATGCCCCGGCCGATCGGAATATCCCGCCGGATCTTGATGTTTTCCCCCATCTTCACTGACAGCCGGTGCTCCAGCTTGTCTCCGCCCGCGTTCACCAGCAGCACGCTGAAAAGCTGATACTCGATCACCCGCCGCACCATCTCGGCCGTGCGCGTCAGCAGGTCGTCCAGCGACAGGATCGAGGTCATCTCCCGGCTGATGTCGTTCAACAGGCTCAGCGTCTTTTCCCGCTGCACCGCGTTGCGGTACAGCTTGGCATTCTCGATCGCATTGGCGATCCGGCTGGCCACCAGCACCAGCGCCTGTTGATGCGCTGGGGAAAACGCGTTCAGTTCCGGCGCCTGAATGTCAATCACCCCAATGCAGCGGTTCTTCCACAGAATCGGAACCGCCAGTTCGCTCCGGATGTCCCGCAGCACGGGTATATACCCGCGATACTGGCTGACGTCGTTGACCAGCACTGGCTGCTTGCGCAGCGCCGCTTGTCCGGTTACTCCCTCGCCGAACCTGACCCGCACTTCCTCCACCACCTCCGGCAGGTGGCCGACGGAAAAACGGATGCGCAGCTCCTGCGTATGCTCATTGGCCAGCAGAATGGCAAAAATCTCGTAATGCACCACGCGCCGCACCAGTTCGGCCACCCGGCGCAGCACCTGGTCCAGATCGAGCGTGCCCGACACCAGGTCGCTGACCTCCAGCATGAAGCCGGTCACATCGGCGAGCGGCGGCGGAACGGTGGGCTCAACAGCCATCCCCGGATTTTAGCAGGCTGAAGCCGCGGGTAGAATAAGGAGAGCACCATGACTGAGCCTGCCGCCCAGTTCTTTTTCCACCACTACGGTGTCTCCGTAGGCGATCTGGAGCGCTATCTCGCCGCCGCGCTGTCGGGCGGTGGTGATTTCGCCGACCTCTATTTCGAGCATCAGGCCAGCTCCTCGCTCCGCCTGGAGGAGGGCTTGATCAAGTCCGCCAGCCAGGGCATCTCCCTGGGCGTCGGCGTGCGCGTGCTTGCCGGTGAACGCACCGGCTACGCCTACACCGACGACCTCGCGCCGGAAAAAATCCTTGCTGCTGCCTCCGTCGCTGCCCATATCGCCAGCGGCTCGGCGGCCACCCGCATCGCCGGCCTCGGGCGCGCCACTCCGGGCCGCAACCTCTATCCGTCCGCGGTGGCCGCCAGCGATGCCGGCATGCTGCCCCGGCTGGCACTCGTGCGCCGGGCGGAAAAGGCCGCGCGCAGTCATGATCCGCGGGTGTTCCAGGTCCAGGTCGGTTACGCCGACGAGCTGCGCTATATTCTCGTCGTCGCCTCCGATGGCCGCTGCTCGGCCGATGCCCAGCCGCTGGCGCGCCTGAGCGTGCTCTGCCTCGCCCGTCAAAACGGTATCACCGAAAAAGGTCATGCCGGCGGTGGCGGCCGTGTTCCACTCGAGTTCTTCGATCAGGAGCTCACCCCCGAATCCCTCGGCGAGCAGGCCGCCCGCGAAGCCGTGCAGCAGTTGGCCGCCCGCCCCTGCCCCGCCGGCGAAATGGAGGTCGTGCTCGGCCCCGGTTGGCCCGGTATCCTGCTCCATGAAGCCATCGGCCACGGCCTCGAGGCCGACTTCAACCGCAAAAAAACCAGCGCCTTTAGCGGCCTCCTCGGCCAGCGCGTCGCCAGCCCCCAATGCACCGTTGTGGACAACGGCACCCTCCCCGGCCGCCGCGGCTCGCTCAACATGGATGACGAGGGCGCCCCCACCCACTGCACCACGCTGATTGAAAACGGCATCCTCAAAAACTACATGCAGGACGAACTCTCCGCCCGCCTCACCCGCGCCGCCTCCACCGGCAACGGACGCCGCGAAAGCTACGCCCACATGCCCATGCCCCGCATGACCAACACCTACATGCTTGCCGGCGAGGACGATCCCGCCGACATCATCCGCAGCGTCAAGCGCGGCCTCTACGCCGTCAACTTCGGCGGCGGCCAGGTGGATATCACCAACGGAAAATTCGTCTTCTCCGCCTCGGAAAGTTATCTCATCGAAGACGGCAAAATCACCGCGCCCGTCAAGGGCGCCACCCTCATCGGCAACGGCCCCGACGTGCTCACCCGCGTTTCCATGGTGGGCAACGATCTCAAGCTCGACCAGGGCATCGGCACCTGCGGCAAGGATGGCCAGTCCGTCCCGGTCGGCGTCGGCATCCCTACCCTCAAAGTGGATCGCCTCACCGTCGGTGGCACCCAGTCGTGAGGGAAATCGCCGAACGCGCCGTTGCCGAGGCCCTGCGCCGCGGCGCTTCCGCCGCCGAGTGTGTCATCCGCCACGGCCGCGAGCTTTCCGTCACCGTCCGCATGGGCGAAACCGAATCCATCAAGCAGGCCGAGGGCAAGGCGCTGGGCCTGCGCGTCTTCAAGGGCCGGCAGTCGGGCGTCACCCACAGCTCCGATCTCGCCTGGCCCGCCCTCAGCGCCATGCTCGATGCCGCCCTCGCCATCGCCGCTGTCAGCTCGCCCGATCCCGCCGCGGGCCTCCCGCGGCCGGATGAGCTCGGACACTGCCCCGCGGATCTCCAGCTCCACGATCCCACCGCCGCCGCGGTCACCGCCGATCAGGCACTTGAGCTGGCGCAGCGCGCCGAGCGCGCCGCCCTCGACTGCGATCCCCGCCTTACCAATTCCAATGGCGCCAGCTTCGACGCCGGCGAGTCCACCAAATTCCTGGTCAACTCCCTCGGCTTCAGCGGCGAGGTCCGCCGTTCCTCCTGCTCGCTCAGCGTCGCTCCCATTGCCGAGCACAACGGCTGTAAGCAGCGCGATTGGTGGTACACCGTGGCTCACGGCCCGCAAGGCCTGGAGAGTCCCGAGTACGTCGGCCGCACCGCCGCCGCCCGCACCCTCCGCCGCCTCGGTGCCCGCAAAGCCTCCACCGCCCGTGTCCCTGTCGTCTTCGACCCGCGCACCGCCCGCGCCCTGCTCGGCCACATTCTGGAAGCCGTCAGCGGCGAAGCCATCTACCGCGATGCCAGCTTCCTCACCGGCTCGCTCGGCCGCGACGTTGCCGCCTCCGCGCTCACGCTGGTAGATGACGGCTGCCAGCCCGGCGCCCTCGGCTCCTCGCCCTTCGACGCCGAAGGCGTTCCCACCCGCCGCACCGTCATCTTCGGCGATGGCCGCCTCCAGTCTTACCTGCTCAACTGTTACGCCGCCCGCAAGCTCTCCCTCGCCACCACCGGCAATGCTGCCCGCGGCCTGGCCGGCGCGCCCGGCGTAAGCTGCGGCAATTTGACCCTGTTGCCCGGCACGCAAACCCCCGATCAAATCCTCGCCACCATCCCCAACGGCCTCTACGTCACCGAATTCATCGGCTTTGGCGTCAATACCGTCACCGGTGACTTCTCCCGCGGTGCCAGCGGCCTGTGGATTGAAAACGGCTCCCTCGCCTACCCGGTCGAGGAGATCACCGTTGCCGGCAATCTCAAAGACATGCTGCGCAACGTCTCCGCCATCGCTAACGACCTCGAATACCGTGGCGCCGTCAACGCCCCCACGCTTTGCATTGACGGACTCACCGTCGCCGGCCGCTAGTCGTTATGTTCAAATAAGGTTGATGCCTCTCCCTGAGCGCAACTGGAAGCCCTATGCCATCGGCTTTGTCATCACGGCGGCCATCGTGGTCGCGGCCTGGGCCGTCACCAGCCGAACCAGCGTGCCCCCAGGATCCCGTGATAACGCCTACGCTTCCCAGGTCGCCATCCAGGGCGCGCGCGTGCTCGCCGCTGAGAGCCTCATGGCTGGCGGTCTGATCTATTATCGCGGCCAAATCCAGAACCAAGGCAACCGCACCCTCACCGGCTACGTCGTCTCGCTCACCTTCGACGATCTCTACGGCCGCCCCCTCAAGACCGAGCAGCGCAGCCTCCTGGACAAGAATCAGCAGCCCATTCCACCCCACTCCACCCACAGCTTCGAAATCGGCTTCGACCAATTCCCCGCCGGCTGGAACCAGGCCCCACCGACGCCCCATGTCCTCGCCGTCTACGTCCGTTGACTTGTCTCAATTCGCTATTGCTTTTGCTCTAAAATGTAGGCATATGGCCTCAACCACCCATCCGCCGCAAACGGCGGAGCAGGACCGCTTCACCACTCTCAGCGGTGTCCCCGTCCAGCGTGTCTACACTCCCGCCGACCTGCCCGCTGCCTTTGCACCCGCCCGCGACATCGGCGAGCCTGGCCTGCCGCCCTACGTCCGCGGCATCCATGAAACCGGCTATCGCGGCAAGCTCTGGACCATGCGCCAGTTCTCCGGCTTCGCCACCCCGGAACTAACCAACGAGCGCTACCGTTACCTCCTCTCCCAGGGTCAAACCGGTCTTTCCGTGGCCTTCGATCTGCCCACCCTCATGGGCTACGACAGCGACCATGCGATGGCGGCCGGTGAGGTCGGCAAATGCGGTGTGGCCATTGATTCCATTGAGGACATGGAGCGCCTCTTCCAGGGCATCAAGCTCGAGGACGTCACCACCTCCATGACCATCAACTCGCCCGCCGCGGTCATCTGGGCCATGTTCCTGGTCGCCGCTGAGCGCCAGGGCGCCGACTGGAGCCACATTTCCGGCACCCTGCAAAACGACATCCTCAAGGAATACATCGCGCAAAAGGAATATATATTCCCTCCCGCGCCTTCCATGCGCCTCGTCGTCGATACCATCGAGTTCGGCGCACGTCACACCCCCAAGTTCAACCCTGTCTCGATCAGCGGCTACCACATCCGCGAAGCCGGCTCGACCGCCCTCCAGGAGCTCGCCTTCACCCTCCGCGACGGCATGGAATATGTCGAGTGGACCCTCCGCCGCGGCCTGAACGCGGACGAGTTCGCTCCCCGCCTCTCATTTTTCTTCAACGCCCACAGCGACTTCTTCGAGGAAATCGCCAAATACCGTGCCGCCCGCAAGCTCTGGTACTCGGTCATGACTGAGCGTTACGGCGCAAAAAACGAGCGCAGCGCCAAGCTCCGTTTCCATACCCAGACTGCCGGTGTCTCGCTCACCGCCCAGCAGCCCTACAACAATCTCACCCGCGTCGCCCTGCAGGCGCTCGCCGCGGTGCTCGGCGGCACGCAGTCGCTGCACACCAACTCGCTCGACGAGGCCCTCGCCCTGCCCACCGCGGAGGCCGTCACCCTCGCCCTGCGTACCCAGCAGATCATCGCCTTGGAGACCGGCGTCGCCAATACGGTGGATCCGCTCGGCGGCTCCTGGTTTGTCGAAAAGTGCACCCTCGACATGGAGTCCGGCGCGCGCGACTACTTCCGCCGCATTGACGCTATGGGCGGCATGGTCGCCGCCGTCGAGCAGGGCTTCCCCCAGCGCGAAATCGCCGACGCCAGCTACCGCTACCAGCAGGCGTTCGAGCGTGGTGAAAAAGTCATGGTCGGCGTCAACAAGTTTGTCACCGAGGAGCAGCCCGTACCGACCCTGTACATTGACGAATCCGCCCGCCTAAGCCAGTGTGCCAAGCTTCAGGATCTGCGCCAGCGCCGCTCCAACGACGCCGTCGCACGCAACCTCTCGGCCCTCCGCCAGATCGCCTCCACTCCCGACGGCAACACCGTGCCCGCCCTTCTTGATTGCGTCCGGGCTGCTTGCACCCTCGGCGAAATCTGCGACACCCTGCGCGACGTGTTCGGCAGCTACACCGAAACTGCCATCACCTGACCGAATTTATGCCCGCATCTTCCCACATTCGAGTTCTGGTGGCCAAGCCCGGCCTCGATGGCCACGACCGTGGCGCCAAAGTCGTCGCCCGTGGCCTCCGCGACGCCGGCATGGAGGTCATCTACACCGGCCTCCGCCAGACCCCCGACATGATCGTCAACGCCGCCCTGCAGGAAGATGTGGACTGCATCGGTCTGTCCATCCTCAGTGGCGCCCACAACGCCATCGTCCCCGAACTGATGGCCGCCATGCGCAAGCAGCACCTCGAGGGTGTCCTCGTCGTGCTGGGCGGCATCGTGCCCGAATCCGATATCCCGGCGCTCAAGCAGGCCGGCGTGGCGGCTGTGTTTCCTCCCGGCAGCCGCATGGGTGAAATCGCCGACTTTATCCGCACCCACCTCCCCCCGCACCCCGCGCTCCTCCCTTGAGCCGCGCCCTGCGCACTCACAGCAGGGCGGGCAACCCGACGCCGCAGGCCGCCAGAGCCCCGCGCCAACATCTAATGCACAATGGAAAGTCATGGACCTGCTTCTGCTCGGCTACGGCAAAATGAATCGCCTCCTGGACGAAATGGCTGCCGAAGGCGGCCATCGCGTCACCGCCACTGTGGAAGTAGGCAATCCATTCCCCGCCGGCTGGTCTGCGGGCTTGGTTGCCATTGATTTCAGCGTGCCCGACGCGGTCCTCAGCCACGTCGAACGCTGCGCCGCCGCTGGCATTCCACTCGTCATTGGCACCACCGGCTGGCTCGCCCAACTCGACGCCGTGCGCGCCCTCGCCGAGCACTCCGCGGCGGGCGTGGTCTACGGCGCCAACTTCTCGGTGGGCGTGCAGGCCTTCTACCGCGTAATTGCGGCCGCCGCTGCCGCGCTGCCCGCCAGCTACGAAGCGTTCGTCTGGGAAGCGCACCACCGCCAGAAAAAAGATTCCCCATCCGGCACCGCCCTGCATTTGGCCGAACTGCTGCGCCATGGCGGCCACGACCCCGGACCGGTGGCGAGCAATCGTGCCGGCGCCCTCCCCGGCACCCACACGGTGGGCTTTGACTCGCGCGACGATACCCTGACCTTCACCCACACTGCCCGTTCCCGCCGTGGTTTCGCCGCCGGCGCCTTGCTGGCTGCACAATGGATCCTGGGCCGCCGCGGCCTGCACGAATTTGGCGAGGTCATGGATAGCCTCGCCGCCGGAGAATTGCAATGAACAATCCTTTTCGTGGCTGTGGCACGGCCCTCGTCACGCCCTTTGCCGCCGACCAGTCGCTCGACGAAGAGCGGCTCGAAGCGCTGCTGCGCTGGCAAATCGAGCAGGGCATCAACTTTCTGGTCCCCTGCGGAACTACGGGCGAGACGCCCACGCTCAGCCATGCCGAGCATATGCGTGTGGTCGAGCTGACGCTCGCAGCCGCCGCCAGCGCGCCGCGCAAGCTGCCGGTTTTGGCGGGTGGCAGCAGCAACTGCACCGCCCACGCCGTCGAGCTGGCGCGTGCGCTCGAGGCCGCGGGCGTGGATGGCGTGCTCTCGGCCGCGCCCTATTACAACAAACCCACGCAGGAGGGCCTGTTTCAGCACTTCGCCGCCGTGGCCGCGGCCCTGGAAATTCCCCTGGTCCTCTACAACGTCCCCGGCCGCACGTCCAGCAACATCGAGGCCGCTACCGTCCTCCGCCTGGCCGAGCGTCACGCCAACATCGTTGCCGTCAAGGAGGCCTCGGGAAATCTCGCCCAGATCGCCCACATCATCGCCGCTGCCCGCCCGGGCTTCGATGTCCTCAGCGGCGATGACGCGCTCACGCTGGCCATTCTTGCTCTCGGCGGCCAGGGGCTGGTCAGCGTGGCCTCCAACGCCCTCCCGGCGCCCATGGCCGAGCTGGTGGCCAAGGCGCGGGAGGGCGACCTGGAGGCCGCGCGTCAATCGCATTATCGCCTGCTGCCCTTTATGGAGGCGATCTTCACCGAAACCAGCCCCGCGCCCATCAAGTGCGTCCTGGCGCAAATGGACAAGTGCCTCGAGATTGTCCGTCTGCCCATGGTCCCGGTGCAGGCAGCCACCCGTATGAAAATCGAGCAGGTGCTGCAAGGCCTGGGACTGTAACGCATGTCTCGCCTGGAAGCCGAAATTCAGCGCCTAAGCGCACTCGACGACCTCGCCGCCGAAGCCGACGCGGCGCGCGCCGCCTTCGCCGAACTTCGCCGCCAGCTCAATGCCGGCGCCCTGCGCGCCGCCGAACCCGCGCCCCAGGGCTGGCGCGTCAACGCCTGGGTTAAGCTCGGAATTCTGCTCGGCTTCCGCATCGGCCGCCTGCAGCCGCACCCGTCGCCCCCTCCGTTCACGTTTTTCGACATGGATACGCTCCCGGCGCGCGCGTTCACCGCCGCCGATCAGGTCCGCCTCGTTCCCGGCGGCTCAACTGTCCGTGACGGCGCCTACCTGGCGCCGGGCGTGATCTGCATGCCGCCCGCCTTCGTCAACATCGGTGCCTATGTGGACGAAGGCACGCTGATTGATTCCCATGCGCTGGTCGGCTCCTGCGCCCAGATCGGCAAGCGCGTGCATTTGAGCGCCGCCGCCCAGATCGGCGGCGTGCTCGAGCCCGTCAACGCCCTGCCCGTCATCATCGAGGACGGCGCCCTCATTGGCGGCAACTGCGGCGTCTACGAAGGCACGCAAATCGGCGCCGCCGCCGTGCTGGGCGCCGGCGTCATCCTCACCCGCTCCACCGCCGTCTACGATCTCCCCCGCGAGGCCATCTACCGCGCGGATGCGTCCCAGCCCCTGCGCATCCCGCCCGGCGCCGTCGTCGTGCCCGGCGCGCGCCCCGTAACCCGCGGCCCCGCCTGGGGCCTGTCGCTCGCGACACCCGTCATCGTCAAGTACCGCGACGGCAAAACCGGCGCCGCCACCCAACTCGAGGATTGGCTGCGCTGACGGCTTCGCCACGGCAATGTGCCTCGATTGCTGCAAAAATGCGAAAGCATTGTGACAGAATTGTGACTTTTTGGCCCTATTGTCGCTTTTCGCCTGACTGCGCTCCAATCCGCCGTCCACACTCACCCGCAATGCAATAGCGCACGAGGTGAGATATATGCGGATTGGCGCTGGATTTGCTCTTTCTCTCGCCCTGATGAGCGGAACGCTGGCGGCGGCCCAGAACATTCCCGCCCTGACTGACACCACCACGCCCGCCCCCCCGCAACCGGGCCACGCGCTTATCCAGGGGCCCCACGAAACCGTGGACCCCGCCAACGGCCAGGTTACCCTCAGCTTCAACTCGCGGGGGTCGCGCCGCTTTGCACCGTGGACAAAATCGACGCGAAGGGCTGCGAAATTCGGCACGGCGGCCCGCCCCCGGGGAAACACGCAGGCGCGGCCCCAGCCCCGGGGCCCCCGAGGCGCTTGCGCCTTGGGGTGGGAGCGAGGCGCAGCGTCAGGTTGGGGCCAAGGGCCCCCAACCCGCCCTGCGCACTCACAGCAGGGCGGGCAACCCGACGCGAGCATAAGCGGGGCGCGCGGCGCAGCCGCGCTGGGGCCCGCGCCAACATTGTCCCGCTGCCGGCCGAGCCCGCGGGCACCCAGCCGCGCTTTGCCTTCGCCTACTCCAGCGCAGGCGCTGTCTTCGCCACCGGCAAGCCCAGCGGCGGAGCCATGCTCGAAACCCAGTGGTCGGCGCTCTCCAGCCAGGGCTGGAGCTACACCGCCCCCGTGCTGGCCTTCAGCGAGATTGACACCAGCCCCAACGGCACCTCCGACTGCGGCCTCTCCACCAGCTACATTCTCGAAGCCCCCGACGGCCAGCGCCACTCCTTCTTCCTCTCCGTGGTCGGCGACAATACGTTGGACGATCCCCAGGACGGCTGCCCGCAACAGTATCTCTCCGACACCGAGCCCGACGGCTGGACTGCGGCCACCCCTGGCGACACCCAACCAGGCCCGTACCAAACGATGTCGCCCACCATCACCAGCGCCGACGGCACCGTATTCAGTTTCAGCGGCAGCGGCATCCCAGAGTTCGGCTGGCTGCCCAGCCGCGCCACCGGCCGCAATGGCAACTGGCTCGCCTACTCGCTCAACGGCGCCAGCAACAACGCCCTCACCATCACCGACAGCCTGGGCCGCACCTTGCTCACCACCAAGGGTTTCCAGCCCGCGCAAACTTATTCGTCCCTCACCGACACCATCACCGCCGATGGCTCCGCCGGCCCCGCCTACACGGCCACTTGGCAAACCGGCCCCTCCGCCGCCTCCATGACGATAACCCCGGCGGGCCGCTTTGCCTGTCCCGTGTCCGAATCCACCGGCGCCGGCGGCGGCGGCCCCGTCATCACCAGCCACACCACCCCCGAGGGCACCTACACCTTCAGCTACGACCCCACCTACGGCGTGCTCGACCGCATCACTTACCCGAACGGCGGCTATGTCCGCTACGTGTGGGCCGAGACCTCATCCCCGGCCGAGTCCGGCGTCTTCTACACGCCGCCCGGCAACGGCACGCCCTCCGCCTGTGACGGCGTCTACCCCGGCGTCGTCGTCACCGATCGTTACGTCAGCCCCGACGGATCCAGCGAAACCGGGCACCAGCAATTCAGCTACGTGACCAACTGGAACCCGTCCGCCACCAATCTCTGGACCACAAAGCAGACCACCGTCACCACCACCGACAGCTCCGCCGGCACGAGCTGGACCACGACCTACACCTACGCTCCCGAGTCCTCGCCGCCCCCGGCAAACAGTCCGCTCTCGCAGAACACCACCCAGATCCCCGTCGAGAGCGAAGTCTCGACCGTTCAGAACGGCAATCAGCTCGAGGACGTACACGAGAACTGGACCTCGGGCTACCCCTATCTCCCCACCGATCGCTGGTTCAGCCGCAACGGCATCGACATCGGCGAGGATGTCCTCGGCTACACCGCCGCCGGCCAGATCAACGACAAGAAGGAATACAATGGCTGGGCCGTCAACAGCGCCCCGCTTGTCCGCGAGACCACCGTCGCCTATGCCAGCTTCAGCCAAAACATTGTGGACCGGCCCGCGCAGGTCACCGTTTATACCGGGCCCGCGGGCAGCGGCGTCGTCGTCGCCGACACGAACTTCGGGTACAACGCCAACGGCGATCTGACCTCCTCCTAGCGCTGGCTCTCCGGCTCGATCACGCCCGGCCAGGGCACCTTCCTCACGACCACCTACACCGTGGACAGCATGGGACGGCGCACCGAAACGCAGGCTCCGGCCACCGGGGACGTAACGCAGTACTCCTACACCGGCAGCTACCCCGACGGCGTTCACCCAACAGGGATTACCGATCCCACCGGGCAGCGCTCCTATGAGTGGAACGCCTCCAGTGGCACGCTCTCGACCTATACGGACGTCAACGGCCACAATACCGCCTATCTCTATGACTCTTGGCTCCGTCTGAACTGGATCACCAATCCCGCCGGCGGCGCAACCGGGTTCAATTACACGCCCTCAACGCTGGAGATAACGCGCGAGCAAACCTCCGCCCTGAACGAGGAGACGCTGGACACCTTCGACGGCCTCGGCCGCCTTGCGGTCGCCGCCACCGAAACCAGCGTCGGCAACTGGAGTCGCGTGGACACCTGCTACAACGGTGGCGGCGAAAAGAGCTTTGTCTCTTATCCTTACGCCAGCTCGAGCTCCGCAGGCCCCGCCAACTGCAGCGGGACCGGCCAAAACTTCCAATACGACGCGCTCGGGCGGCCGACCCAGACCGCCGGCTCCGACGGCTCGACCTTCCTTACCAGCTACTCCGGCCATGCCCTGCAAACCCAGGACGAGGGCAACGGCAACGGCGCCACCCGCGTCACCCGCATTGCCCAGACCGACGGCCTTGGCCGCCTCGCCTCCGTCTGTGAGGTCACCAGCGTCAACGACGCCGCCGGTTACGCGCCCACCTCCTGCGGCCTCGATATCGCCGGCACGGGGTTCCTGACCACCTACACCCACGACGTGCTCGACGACCTCACCGGCGTTGCCCAGAACGGCGCTTCCGGCGACGTCGTACGCAATTTCACCTACGACCCCATCGGCCGCCTTACGCACAGCAATAATCCCGAAACCGGCGCCATCGTCTACACCTACGGCAGCGACCCATCCTGCGCCGCTCCCAATGATTTTCCAACCGATTTGGTCTCGCGCCTCGATGCCCGCGGCAACCGCACCTGCTACCAATACAACGCCGCTCACCAGGTGATGGAAAAAGCCTATTCCGGTCCCGACGCCACGCCCACGGCCTATTACGCCTACGGCCAGACCTCGGCGCTGGGCATCGGCGGCCTGACCAACACCATCGGACGCCTGAGCTCGGAATACACCTCTGCCAGCGCGGGCCAGGTATTCTCCTATGACCCGGACGGCCGCGAGGTTGCCAACGGCCAGATTACGCCCGGCGTCTGGGGCACAAGCTCGTTTAACTACACCTACGGCTACGGCCTCGCCGGTGATATAACCTCGGCGGCGCTGCCCGCCGGCGCCACGCTGACGCAAACATTCGACCTGGCGGGCCGCCCCCTCAGCCTCTCCAGCAGCGTCAATGGCGCGCTGATCTCCTCGCTCATCTACAACGCCCGCGGCCAGGAGCTCAGTGCGGCCCTCGGCAACGGCAACACCGAAACGCGCGGCTATGATCCCCGCGGCCGCCTGACCTCGCTGACCGAGGTCACCGCCCAGCATTACACGCCCGGCACGCCCGGCACGGGCTCGATCACGATCAGCGGCGTCGAACGTATGGGGGGAGGGCCGCCCGGATGCCACCAGCGCTCCTGCTCGGTCTGGGACACCGGCGACGTCTGGGGTACCATCAACACCGTCCAGGAATTCGCCAACTTCGGCCAGGGCAGCACCAGCGGCAGCCTCGCCAGCGCCCTCGCCACCAGCCTGAACCAAAACTCCTACATCACCGCGGCCGCGAACGGAAGCGTAATCTCCATCGCCGCCACGTCCGCCGGCTCCGCCACCAACTATCCGCTCAGCGCCGGCGCGGACACCCAGTTCGGCTCCTTCTCCGCCACCGCCAGCGGGGCCAACCTCACCGGCGGCACCGACGGCTACTACACAGGGGGCACCACCATCTACAGCCTTTCGGGCATGAGTTACGCTCCCGACGGCGATCTGCTGGCTGCGGCCGACACCGCCAACGGGACCTTCAGCTACGCCTACAACGACCTCAACCAGTTGACCTCGGCCGCCTGCTCGGCCTCGCCGTGCGCGGGCGACAGCGCCAGCTACGCTTACGATGGCTACGGCAACCGCTGGACGGAAACGGGGACATTACCCGCCGCCGCGCCACCATTCCTCAGCTTCACCGGCAACAACAACCGCGTGGACGGTTGGAGCTACGACGCCAACGGCAACCTGCTCGGCTACAATGGCCACACCTACCAGTACGACGCCGAAAACCGGCTGATCTCGGTGGACGGCGGCCCCACCGCCAGCTACGTCTACGACGCCGAGGGGCGGCGGGTACACGAATCAGTGGGGGGTGTGGTAAAAGAGTTCATATACGGGGAGGGAGGGCAGCAGTTGACCGTGGTGGGCAGCAGCGGAAACCTGGAGCAGGCGGAAACCTACGTCGGCGGGCGGTATCTCGGCACGGGCGAGCCCTCGGCCTTCGTCTGGGCGCTGAGCGACGAGCTGGGGACAGTGCGGGTGCGGACGAACTCGAGCGGCGCGGCGGTGGAGACGGACACGAGTTGGCCGTTCGGGGCGTACCTGAACCAGGTGGGGACCAACTCGAACCTCCACTTCACCGGCAAGTACCGGGACGGGGAAACCGGCTTCGACTATTTCGGCGCCCGCTACTACGCCAGCCAGCTCGGCCGCTTTATGACCGCGGACTGGTCGGAAGACCCCGAGCCCATCCCCTACGCGGACCTCAGCAACCCCCAGTCCCTCAACCTCTACTCCTACGTGTTGAACAACCCCGTTACCGTGACTGATCCCGATGGACACGCGGCCGGCGAGGTGGCCGGCGGTTATGGACCCATGCCGAACGGCTGGTGTAATGCATTCAATCCCTGCGGCGACCCCCTCGACGGCAGCGCCGATACCGTTGCCGCCGAGGCCGACTATGTCGGCAATGTGCTCGGCCCCGCCCAAGCGCTGATCGATGCCCAGAACGCGGCGCGGAAGCAGTACGGGCCCAACAAAGCGACGGGCCAGACATTTTGCAATCAGGCGACCTGCGCAGTTGCGTCGGCTGTGGGCGCTCCGATGGGCCCCTTGCAGGATGCGGACGGCGCGCCATATTCGGCCAACGAGATGGCGACCAATCTGGCGGGGTCCTCGGAATATCGGGTGGTAGGCCCCGCCGAAGCGCAACTTCTCGCCGACGAGAGAAGGCTTGTCATTGGTGCCTGGGCCAACCCCGACGGCCACGGCCACGTGGTAACGGTTAGGCCCGATGGAGTGCCGGGTGAAGGGGGCCGCGGGGAGCGGGCCATTACTGAACGACATCGGACGAGCCGACCAGGTCCAAAGGCAGAGTCGCGCCTTCAAGATCTCGATGCAGGTGATCTACTACACGCCAAACGGCGGGGGCGGCCAATGAGGCGCCTGCTCCCGCTTTTGCTAGGCCTGCTTTTGGTACCAGCATGTGGGCAGAAGGTCGCATTCACGCCTCCCGATGGAGGCTGGTGGCTGGCGGCCAACGCCACGGAACGCGATGGGTTCCTGACGGGTTATTTCGAGTGCCATTCATTTTCCTTACGGAAGGCCGTGTTGGTCGGTCCAGATGACCGGAAGCTTGGAGATGAAATCACTGAATTCTTCCGACAACGTCCTGCGGATGCTGCGATGCCAGTGAGTGAGGCTATTTCTCGCGTTTACAATGAGTGGCAGCGCACCGGGGCGTACCATTTCGTTCACGCCAAGCCGGAGAATGAATATACGGGGCTCTGGCTGCATTATGAACAGATCGATCCAATCGTGCGGGGCTTTGTGGCCTGCCAGCAGGCCGAGGGACACCGGAGTATCAACATCCCGATTTCGGTTCTAGCGCAGCGGGTGGCGAAATGGTATGGCAAAACCCCCAGCCCTGATGGCGACCTCAACGGCAGCGATAAAACGGAGAACGACAAATTGGGCTCCGTGATCCTGCGGGCCGAAAAGGAGGCACCGAGACGGTGATCTGCGTCTACGATGCCGCCGCCGCCGATAGTATCGGCGCCCGCTACTACACCTCCGCCGTCGGCCGCTTTCTGACCCCGGACTGGAGCGCCGCCCCCGAGGCCACGCCCTACGCCGATCTCAGCAACCCCCAGTCCCTGAACCTCTACGGCTACGTCCTCAACAACCCGGCGACGGCCACCGACCCCGACGGCCACTGGTGCTTCCTCGGCTTCGGCTCGACCTGCAGCAAATCCAGCGGCGGCCTGAGCGCGTCGGCGCAGTCGCTGCTCAACTGGGCACTGCAAACGCTGAACGGCGCGCCGCCCGTGAGCCTCGAGGCTGCTCAGGACTTTGCGATGGACGCGCCGGAATTCCAGCCCGGCGGGGATTCCACGCATTGCAACCAAGCGACTCTCTGCATCGCCGAGGCGACGCATAACCCGACCGGCCCGCTCGCAGGCAGTGCCAACCAGCAGGCCGCTGAACTCGGCGGCTCACCGGACCACAAGCGCGTCACTGCGACGGACGCGCAAAAGCTTGCCAACCAAGGCACGACCGTCTTTGCAGTGTGGATGAATCCAGGCGGCCATGGACACACGGCCACGGTCCGGGCACTGGGCGTTCCTGGCGACACTCCGAAGGCTGGCAGCAGCGGCCCGCTTCTCAATGACATCGGAGGAAGCGACGACACCGGCATCATGGGTGCAAACTGGGCTTTTCCCAAGGGCGCAAACGTTACCTACTACGTGAAGCGCGGAGGGGGTGACCAGTGAAGCAGATCGCCCTGGCCCTCCTAATCCTTGCCGCTTGTGCCCGGCTGACCTGCCAGTCGGTGCCAGCTGGCTTCCGACAGCCAGATGGCGATTGGTGGCAAAACGCGAGCTACCGCGAACGCGGGGCTTTTGTCTTCGGCTCTGTAACCTGTTCCGCCTTCGCATTGCGGCGGAAAGATCCCGACGCAAGCTACGAGGCGATCCAGCAGGCCATCACGCAATTCTACGATGGCGGCGCGCCACTGGCGGCGCCGGTGGAAACGGCGATCGAACGCATCTATGCTGCTTGGCAGGGCTCTGGCAAATATCGGTTCGAACACTTCGACACGTCGAATGCGCCCGAGGGGTGGCTCGGCTGGCGGTCGCCGTCAGCGATAAGACAGGCGACAGTAGTGAACGGCTTTCGCTCGTGTCAGGCCGCCAACGGCCGCGATATCTCAAGCGCGCCAGCGGCGAAGCTCGTGGCATGGATCAACCGCTGGTACGGTGTCAACCCGAAGGACCCATCCGACCTGTCCCTGCCGCACGGCGACACCCCCCTCGCCATCGTGATCCCCATGGCCGAGCGCGCCATCCCGCAGTGACCGCCCTTGCCTGCCCCTGGCGATGATGAATGCGGCGGCGCATGGCCCAGTCGGCGGCCTGGGCCGCTGATCGCGGGCGACAGCTGCGACGCCGATGGCAACCTGCTGAGCGATGGCACGCAACGCCTACGACGCCGAGAACCGGCTGATCGCGGTCGACGGCGGCTCAACTGCGAGCTATATTTACGGTCCGGAAGGCCGCCGCGTACACGAAGACGTGGAAGGTGTGGTAAAAGAGTTTGTATATGGGACGGGAGGCCAGCAGTTGACCGTGGTGGACGGCAGCGGAAATCTGGAGCAGGCGGAAACCTACATCGGCGGCCGCTATCTCGGCACGGGCGAGCCCTCGGCCTTCGTCTGGGCGCTGAGCGACGAGCTGGGGACAGTGCGGGTGCGGACGAACTCGAG
>JBOGKQ010000011.1:0-96615 GCA_050747905.1 Terriglobales bacterium
CCCCAGCGCGGCTTCGCCGCGCGCCCCGCTTATGCTCGCGTCGGGTTGGGGGCCCTTGGCCCCAACCCGACGCTGCGCCTCGCTGGGGCCGCGCCTACATATTTCCCCGGGGGCGGGCCGCCGTGCCGAATTTCGCAGCCCTTCGCGTCGATTTTGCCCACGGTGCAAAGCGGCGCGACCCCCGCGAGCCGAGGACTGCAAGCGTGCTTACCCGCTTAACCGAGCGCATGCACGGCGGCGGCAGCAACGTTGACCACTAGCGAGTTATTCGCAGTGCAAGGTCTGTGCCGGATCCACAGCCATGGCGCTGCGGGCGGGCCACCACGCCGCCGCCAGACCCGCCAGCAGGGGCAGCAGCGCCGCCCCCGCAAGAATCACTGGATTGGCGGGGTTGATGCCAAATAACAGGGCGTGCAAATAGCGGGTGAGCTGCAGCGAGAGCCCCAGTCCAATTCCGAGCCCGAGCACGGTCAGCGCCAGCGCCTGGCGCAACACCATACCCAGGACTTGTCCCGGCCGCGCGCCGAGCGCGGCGCGCACGCCTAGCTCCTGTGTGCGCCCGCCGACGCGGATGTAGAAGCCGAACTGCGGAAAATGCGCGCCGTGCGCCGCCTGCCCGGCCGGCTGCATCCGGTGGATTGAGGCGTGTTGTTTCTGGACACCGCGGCGATACGTCGCGGCCTGCCACGGGCGCGAGCGCGGGGCATGGCTATTCCCATCGCCGCCTGCGCGATGCATTACGATGCGCCCTTGTGGATATTGAATCGCGAGGATTTCGAGGACATTCCCGGGCTGCGATTTTTCGAAGCTTAGGCAGGCAGGCGCACGCGCTGCCAGCAGTACCAGGCGGCGACGCTGCGCCAGGGGGAGAAGATGGCGCCGGCGCGGGCGAGCTGGTAGCCGTGGCGGACGCTGAAGTCGAGCACGGGCCAGACGTCGGGGCGGCCGAGGCGGAAAATCAGCAGCATCTGGACCATCCAGACGCCGGATGCCGCGGACCTGGGTGAGGCGGGCGATGATGGCTTCGTCGTCAAGCGGCTGGATGTGGCGCCAGTCGGGCACGACGCCGGCCAGGGTCTTTTCCGCCAGATCGCGCAGGGCGGCGATTTTCTGGCGCGGCACGCCGGCGGCGCGCAGGCGCTCGTCGCTGGCGGCGAGCAGGACCTGGGGCGCGGGGATAGCGCCACCGCCGATCTGCTCCTTGATGCGGCCGAGGATGGCGCGGGCGGCGTTGCCGTGCAATTGCTGGAATTGAATGGAGTGAAACAGCGATTCGTAGGGGTTCTCGTGGGGCTGGATTTCCAGGCGGGAGCGGCCCGCGGTATTGATCATCGCCGCCATGCTAGGGTGGGACTGGCGCAGATGGCGGAGGGCCCTGCGGTGGTCGAAGGGGTAGGTGGGCGCTGCGGACAGGGCTACGATGGTAGCGGATCTATTCGCAGCGGAGCACGCGGGCGGGGTCGGCGCGCAGGGCGCGCCGCGCGGGCGTGACCGCGGCAGCCAGGCCGGTGGCGAGCACCAGCAAGGCGGCGGCCGCCAAAATTCGGGGATCGGTTGGACTGAGGCCAAATAAAAGAGCGTGCAGGTAGCGGGTGAGCAGGAGCGAGAGCGCCAGTCCGGCGGCCAGACCGAACCCGAGCAACGTCAGCGTCTGGCGGATCACCAACTCGAGAAGCTGCCGCGGCGGCGCACCCAGGGCGGAGCGCAGGGCGAGTTCCTGCCGACGCTCGCCCACGCTGTAGGCAAGCACGCCGAAGATGCCGAGCGCGCTCAGCAGCAGCGCCAGGGCGGCGAAGCCGCCGACCAGCCCGCCCAGAAAGCGCGGGCGCGAAAGTGCGTCGGCATACAACTGGTCGAGAGATTCGGGCAAGGCCACCGGCATAGCCGGATCGAGCCCCCGCAGGGCCCGGCGGACGGAAGGCAGCAGCGTCAAGGGTGGGACGGTCGAACGCAGGACAAACATGACATCGGCGGGGAGCAGCTTGGTGTCCGCCAAGGGCACGTAGGCTACAGTGTCCGGCGGGCCGGGAGCATCGGGCAGGTACTGCTGCACGTTGGCGACGACACCGACCACGGTGCGCCAGGGTTGGTGGCCCCATGCGTACTGAATGCTCTGGCCAATTGGGTTGCGGTCGGGAAATAGTTGAGCCGCGGCGGCCTGATTGATGAGGGTGACGGGTGCGTCCCGGGCGGCATCGGCGGCGGTAAAGCCGCGACCCGCCAGCGAGCGGATGCGCATCGTGGCCAGATAGCCGGGGCTGATGGCGTTGTAGCCAATCATCTGGCTGAAGTCGTTGGGGTTGGCGAGTTTGCCGGGCAGCGAGTAGACCGAGGAGGCGTTGCCGTTGAAGGGCAAGAAGCTGGAGAAGGCGGCGGATTCAACCCCCGGAAGCGCCGCGAAGCGGCGCTGGGCCGACTGCAGCAGGCGCCAGCGATCGGCGGCGGTGGGATAGCGCGCTGCCGGGAGCCAGAGATCGAAGCTGAGCACCCGATGCGGTTGAAAGCCGAGGGGCACCGCGCTCATGCGCACGAGGGCGGCGAGCAGCAGGCCGGCGCCGGCGAGCAAGGGCAGAGAAAGCGCCACCTGCGCCACCACCCAGGCGCGGCGGCCGCGCAAACCGGCGCCGGGGGGGTGGGAGCGGCGGAGGTGAGGATCGAGGTTGTGGCCGGAGGTAGTCCAGGCGGGCGCAAGCCCTACCGCCAGCAGCAGCGCCGCCAATGCGGCGGTGAAGGCAAGGACGGGCCAGCCCAGGATCACGTGATCGAGGCGGGGGGTGTCGGCTGGGGCGGCCGCACGCAGCCAGGTAATGCCACCGGCGGCAAGCGCAAGACTTGCGGCGGCGCCGGCGCCGATCAGGATGGCCGCCTCGGTCCAGAGTTGACGCAGGATGCGGGCGCGTCCGGCGCCGAGGGCGGCGCGCGTGGCCAGCTCCTGCCGGCGGGCCTGTCCGCGCGCTGCCAGCAGGCAGGCGACGTTGGCGGCCGCGATCAGCAGCAGCAGGCCGGCGACGCCCATCAAGAGCCGGACTTCGGTGGCATGGCCGCCCACTCGAAATTTCCGCAAGGGCGTAAGCACGAAGCGCCAATTCTTGTCCGCGGCGTGCTCGCCCGCCAGGCGCCGCATTTGCTGATTCACCCGGGCGGATGCCTGGGCGAGGCTGACGCCCGGGGCGAGCCGGGCGATGGCGCCCACGTCGCGCGCGCCGGGCGCTTCCGGCTTCTCTTGCCAGGCAAGCCAATACAGGGTGAGGGGGTCGGGGAACTCGAAGCTGTCGGGCAGGATTCCGACTACCGTGTAGGGCTTGCCGTCGAGTTCTATCATGTGCCCGACGAGAGCGGGATTGGCCTGCCAGCGCCGGCGCCACAGGCGCGCGCGGATCAGCACCGCCGGGGCCGCGCCGGGGTGGTCATCGCCGGGCAGCAGCAGGCGGCCGAGCAGCGGGCGGGCGCCCAGCGTGCTCAGCGCATGAGCTTCTATTTCCGCGCCGCGCAGAACGGCGGGATCGCCGGCGCCGGTCAGTGTTGCCCCGTCGCCACGGTAGCGCGACCAGTCGAGCAGCCCGGTAGCGCCCCGGCGCGCGCTGGCGATATCGAACGAGGAGGCCATCATCGCAGGCTGAGCGCCGCGCGCCTGACGCACCTCGACGATGCGGTTGGCCTCGGGGTAGGGAAGCGGCTGCCAGAGCACCGCCCAAGCCAGGCTGAACATGGCGGCGTTGGCGCCGATGCCGAGCGCGAGCGCGCCCACCACCGCCAGCGTGAATCCGGGCGCGCGGCGCAGGCCGCGCGCGGCGATGCGAACGTCCTGCAGCCACGATTCCAGCCAGGGGAACATCCACGCCTCCCGCGCCTGCTCCCGCACCCGCACCTCGTTGCCAAACCGCCGCTGGTTGCCCGTCGCCGCCGCCATCGTCCGGTGAAACTCCAGCTCGGCGTCGAGATCCCGCTCCAGCCGCTGCCGCATCACCAGCGCCCGCATCCGTGATAGCAGCGCACGCCCGTTCATTCCGCCTCCAATACCCGCCCCATCGCTGCCGCCATCTCCCGCCAAGCGTCGGTTTCCGCTGCCAACTGCTTCTCACCGAGCCGCGTCAGGCAGTAGTATTTCGCCTTGCGGTTGTTTTCCGACGTCCCCCAGCTCGACGCCACGGAGCCGCGCACCTCCAGCCGGTGCAGCGCCGGATACAACGCCCCTTCTTCCACCGCCAGCACGTCCTCCGAACTCTGATGAATGAATTCGGCAATCGCATACCCGTGCCGCGGCTCCGCGCGCAGCGCCCGCAAAATCAGTAGTTCCAGCGTTCCCGGCAAGACATGACCCATAAGTAACTTATGGGAGTGTAGATCTTGCGATTGCAATTTGCAAGAGCAACTTTATACTGTGGAGCCATGCGGCATTTGAACTGCGTTCTGGTTGCGTTCACGGCATTATCAGCGGCGCTGGCGCAGGCGCCAGGGCGAGGACACGTAGCCATGCCCCAGGGCCAGCCTGCCGCGGTCCCGCCCGTCGCGGTCATCGAAGCCACCGCGGTCATCACCGGCAACGGCCAGGTGTTGCACAACACGCGAATGCTCATCACAAATGGCCGCATCACCGCCATTGGCCCGATGATCAAGGTCCCATCGGATGCGGTTGTCTACAATCTCCACGGCTACACCGTCCTTCCCGGCCTGATTGACGTCCACGAGCACCTGACGCGTCATTTTGGCCCCAACAGCAGCGCCGATGACCCTCGGGAGACGCCCCTGCAGCAGGCGCTGGGCGAGGCGAACAATCTCTGGGTGACGCTGATGGCCGGTTTTACGACCGTGCAGAGCGTGGGCGAACCGCAGGATTTCACGCTGCGCACCTATGTGCGCGAGGGGATCATTCCCGGGCCGCGCATTTTGACCTCCTACCAGGACATCTACGGTTCGCCGTCGGTTGGTGACGATGACGTGCTGCGCGCCAAGGTGGACATGCTCAAGTACGAAGGCGCAGATTTGGTCAAGATTTTCGCTTCGGACAGCATCCGCGACGGCGCCAAGCCCATTCTTTCGCTGCACCAACTGCAAATAATGTGTGGTGAGGCGAACCGACTCGGCATGCGGACGCTGGTGCATGCCTATCGCGGCTCAGTGCACAACGCCATCGTGGCCGGCTGCACCGAGGTCGAGCACGGGACCTATGGGACGCAGGCCGACCTGGACCTCATGGCGCGGAAGGGAACGTACTTCGATCCACAGGTCGGCCTGGTAATTCAGAACTACATCGCCCACCAAAAACAGTTTTTCGGCAGCGGCGACTACGATGTCGCCGGGTTTAACCGCATGAAGGAAGCAATGACGATCAACGACAAGCTGTTCCAGGAGGCCATCCACACGCCTGGGCTGAAAGTCGTAATGGGCACCGATGCGGTTGCGGGCGCATTCGGGCATCAGGAGGAAGAAATCATCGCCCGCATGCAGCTTGGCCAGTCGGCCATGGATGCCATTGACGGTGCGACTTCTCTCAACGCCGAATCGCTCCGCCTGGGAAAACAAATTGGCAGGCTGGCGCCGGGTTATGTGGGCAACATCATTGCCGTAGACGGTGACCCGCTGCGGGATGCTAGCGCACTGCGGCGAGTGTCGTTTGTGATGAAGCGGGGCACGGTGTACAAGGACACAGTAACGGCGGGCAACTTGCCGTAAGGCCGGTGCAGGAGTAGGATGCGAAATCAGGGGGGCTCAGTATGCGTGCATTGCGTTCCATCGGCATGGTGATGCTGGCTGGGGGGTGTGGCATGGCGGTGTTGGCGCAGGCGCCCGCACCCAATCCGGGCGCAACCGTGAAGGTCGAGCTGAAGACCAAGCTCGACACGAAAAAATCCACTGTCGGCGAGGCGATCAAGGCGGAGATCAAGCAGGAAATCAAGAAAGGCCCTATGGTGTTGCTACCCAAGGGTGGCTACCTAATCGGGCAAGTGACCGAAGTGGCCGCCTCCGAACACGGTTCGCCGGGGAAAATCGGTCTGCTGTTCGATGAGGTGACCGACAAGAAGGGCAACGTACTGAGGCATATCCGCGCCGCCATCGTACATATTGCGGCCGGCAGCACCGATTACTCGCAAATTTCGGTTCCCTCGGAAATGGGTGGCTCGGGAATGCCGGTGGCGCAGGCGGGCTTGGGCGGGGCACTGACCTCCGCCGACCGCTCCAGCAACGGCCAGCCGCTGGCCTTCGCGCTCATGGAGACGTTCAATGGCTCCGGCACTGATTTAGGCGGCGTGATCGAGACGCAAAACGGCAACTTCAACCTTGACCAAGGCACGCAGGTCCAGGTGCAAATCCTACAAAGCGGAAATTAGCCGGCAACACCTTGGCCGGCGTGCAGCCTGGCTTCGGTCACCGCCTGCACGCTGGCGAGTGTTTGCCCGGATGCGAGTTCTTCGACGATCAGGCCCTCCGGTGCTACCCGGATGAAGGCCAGCTCTGTCACGATGTAGTCCACCACGCCTGCGCCGGTGAGCGGCAGCCGGCAGCGGTGCAGAATCTTCGGTTTGCCATCGCGGGTGGTGTGTTCCATGGCGATATAGAGGCGTTGGGCGGCGGCCACCAGATCCATGCCGCCCCCCATGCCCTTGATCATTTTGCCCGGAATGATCCAGTTGGCGAGGTCGCCATTTTCGGCCACCTCCATGGCGCCCATCACCGCCATATCAATGTGGCCGCCGCGAATCATGGCGAACGAGTCGGCGCTGGAGAAATACGAGGTGCCCGCGATTTCGGTCACGGTTTCCTTGCCGGCGTTGATCAAGTCGGGATCCTCGGCGCCGGCGCGGGGATAGGGGCCGACGCCGAGCATGCCGTTTTCCGACTGCAGGACCACCTCGATGCCGGGTGGCACCAGGTTGGCGACCAGCGTGGGCAGGCCAATGCCGAGGTTGACGAAGTAGCCGTCGCGCAGCTCCTGGGCGATGCGGCCGGCGATGCGGAGACGTTTGTCCTGATCGGAGGGCATGGCTAATCCTGGCGTACAGTGCGGCGCTCGATCGGCTTTTTATACGCCGCGCCGCGGAGGATCCGGTGCACGTAGATGGCGGGAGTGACAATGCATTCTGGATCGAGTGCGCCGGGCTCGACCAGCTCCTCGACTTCGACGATGGTTACGCGCGCGGCGGTGGCCATCACCGGATTGAAGTTGCGGGCGGTCTTGCGATAAGTCAAATTTCCCCAGCGATCGCCGCGGTGGGCCTTGATGAGCGCAAAGTCCGCCTGGAGCCAACGCTCCATCAGATAGGTGCGGCCGTCGAACTCGCGCGTTTCCTTGCCCTCGGCCACGAGCGTAGCCACGCCCGCGGGGGTGAAAAAGGCGGGAATTCCTGCGCCGCCGGCGCGAATGCGCTCGGCCAGCGTGCCCTGCGGAACGAGCTCGGTTTCCAGTTGGCCGCTGCGCGCCTGCTCCTCGAAAATCGAGTTTTCGCCGACGTAGCTGGCGATCATCTTCTTGATTCGCCCGGCGGCCAGCAGGATGCCGATGCCCTCGTGATCGGTGCCGGCATTGTTGCTGATCACCGTCAGATCTCTGGTGCCGCGTTCAAGCAGTGCAGCGAGGAGGAGTTCGGGGTTGCCGCACAGCCCGAACCCTCCGATCATGAGGGTAGCGCCGTCGGGAATATCGGCCACCGCGGCGGCGGCGGAAGGTTGGGTCTTATTCACGCATTTTCATCCTAACGCAGACCCACTACAATTCTAACGATGGATTGGCACGGGAAAGTCGCACTCGTTACCGGCGCCCGCCGGGGATTGGGCCGCGCCTGCGTCGAGGCGCTGACCGCCGCGGGGGCGCAGGTGGCCGCGCACGAGCGCACCGGAGGCGAATTTGCCGCCGACCTGGCCGACCCCGCCGCACCAGCGGCACTCATCGCGCGGGTCCTGCGGGGCTTTGGCCGCCTCGACTATTTGATCAACAACGCCGCCTTTACGCCGCTGGTCCCGGCGGAAGCCCACGACTGGGAGGCCACGCCGGGATTCGATCCGGGACAAGACCTTGAGCGTTTCAACCGCACGCTGGCGGTCAACTTGCGGGCACCGCTGCAGTTGGCCTTGGCTGCGGCGGCGCAGGCGCCTGCGCTTGCCGCCATCGTCAACGTGGGTAGCGGGAGCGCGGCCCGCGGTGATGGCAGCTCGGCCGAATTCGTTCTGAGCAAGGGGGCCATCCCCACGCTGACCCAATACCTGGCCCGCCGCCTGGCGCCGGGCGTGCGCGTCAACGCTTTTGTTCCCGGCCTGTTCGACACCGAGGAAATCGCCGGCCGGGGCCCGGCCTTTGTGTCCCGGCGTCAGGCCATTCTCGAGCGCACGCCCATGGCGCGCCTGGGCGCCCCGGCCGAAGCCGCCGAGACCATCCTCTTCCTGCTCGCCGGCAACGCCTTCATTACTGGTCAGTGTCTGTTTCTCGACGGCGGCCTTCACCTCTGAAGTCCAAGGTCTGTGACCCGCGACCTGTAACCTGTACACTATGGCCATGCGGTGCCGCCTTCTTGCCCTCGCCTGTCTTGCCTTGGCCGCCTCTCTTGCCGCGCAAGCCCCCGGCCAGTCCTCCGTATCCGGACGACCGCCGGTCATCCTCGCCCAAGTCCCCAAGCAGGCGCCACCCGATCAGCCCGATCTCACCCAAACGCCGACACTGTTTGTGGTCGGTTATGCGCACCTCGATACCGAGTGGCGCTGGGATTATCCGCAGGTCATCAATGAGTACCTGAAGGCTACCCTCGACAAGAACTTCGCCCTGTTCCAGAAATACCCGCACTACATCTTCAACTTCACCGGCGCCAATCGCTTCATGATGTTCCAGGAGTACTACCCCAGGCGCTTCCAGGAGCTGAAGCAATACGTCGCCGAAGGCCGCTGGTTTCCGGGCGGCGCCTCGATGGAGGAAAACGACGTCAACAGCCCCAACGCCGAGAGCATCATCCGCCAGGTCCTCTACGGCAATGAATATTTCCGCGAGACCTTCGGCAAGGCCGCCGTGGACTACATGCTTCCCGACTGCTTCGGCTTTCCCGCCGCCCTACCCAGCATTCTCAGCGCGGCGGGCATCATTGCCTTTTCGACGCAGAAGCTGAACGCCGGCTGGCAGCCCGCGGCGCGTGTCGGCGGTCCCGATTCGCCCGAGGGCACGCCCGAGGGCATTCCCTTCAACGTCGGCATCTGGACCGGCCCCGACGGCAAAAGCATCATCGCCGCCGTCAACCCCGGTTCCTACGACGGCGGCGTTCACTCCGATCTGAGCCAGAAGCCCCTCGTTCGCCTCGTCCCCTACGCCCACGGCCTCGATGCCGTCACCGACGACGGCCGCGTCAGCGGCATCTACGACGACTACCACTATGTCGGCACCGGCGACATCGGCGGTGCCCCCGACGAGGAGTCCGTCAAAATCATGGAAGCCATCATGGACAAGGGCACGGTTTCGCTGCCGCAGTCCCATCCCCGCGGCACGCCCGCGCCGCCTCCGGGTCCCGCTGTCCAGGTAGGCGATGGCCCCATCCACGTCGTCTGGTCTGATGACGACACCATGTTCCTCGACATGAAGAATATGGATCTGTCCCGCCTGCCGCGCTACACCGGCGACCTGGAACTGATCAACCACTCCGCCGGGTCACTGACGTCGGAGGCGGCTCACAAGCGCTGGAACCGGGAGAACGAAATTCTCGCCCATGCCGCCGAGGAGGCGTCGGTGGGCGCGCAACTGCTGGGTCGCGCCTACCCGCAGCGGCGCCTGGCGCACGCCTGGCGGCTGCTGCTGGGCGGGCAGTTCCACGACCTCATGGCGGGCACCGCGGAGGCCAGCGCCTACACCTACTCATGGAACGACGACACCATCGCCGCCAATCAATTTGCCTCGGTACTCACCAGCTCGATCGGAGCGGTCGCCGCCCAGATGAATGTCCAGACCGCGGGTGTGCCCGTGGTGGTGTTCAACGCCCTCAACATACCCCGGCAGGATCCGGTAAAGGTAAAAATGGAGCTGCCGGCGGGCACGCACGCTGTGCGCGTCACCGGCCCCGATGGCCGCGCCGTGCCCGGGCAGCTCGACAACGACGGGAGCGTTGTTTTCATCGCCTCCGCCCCATCCATCGGCTATGCCGTGTACAGCGTGGCTCCGGCGGCGCATGCCGCCGCCTCGCAGCTCGAGGTGAGCGCGCACGAGCTGGACAATGCCCGTTACCGCGTCCAGATCAACAGCGACGGCGACGTATCCAGTGTTTACGATAAGCTGCTGGGCAAGGAACTCCTCTCCGGCCCCATGCGGCTTTCTTTCCAGACCGAGGCCCCCACCGTCTGGCCCGCCTGGAACATGGACTGGGATGACCAGAACAAGCCACCCCGCGCTTATGTGTCCGGTCCTGCGCAGATCCAGGTAACCGAGGATGGTCCGGCGCGAGTGACGGTCCAGATCACGCGCGACAGTCAGGGTTCGCATTTCGTGCAGACCGTGAGCCTGGCCGCGGGCGCCCAGCGCGTGGTTTTCGGTGCCGATGTGGACTGGAAAACGGCAAGATCGGCGCTGATGGCTGATTTCCCGCTTACGGCCTCTAATCCGGCGGCCACCTATAGCTGGGATATCGGCACCATCCAGCGCGGCAACGACAACCCGCGCCAGTTCGAGGTGGCTTCGCATGAATGGGTGGATCTGACCAATGCCGACGACAGCTACGGCGCAACGTTGCTCACCGACGTGAAAACCGGATCGGACAAGCCCAACGGTCACCTGTTGCGGCTGACGCTGTTGTACACGCCCGGTCTGCACAACCGCAACTACAGCGACCAGGCGACGCAGGATTGGGGCCACCACCATACGAACTTCGGCCTCGCGGGGCACGCCGGCGACTGGCGCCAAACCGACACCGAATGGCAGGCGTACCGGCTGAACGTGCCGCTGTTTGCCTTCACCTCGGCCAAGCATCCTGGCCGCCTGGGGCGGTCACTATCGCTGTTGCGCGTGGACAACCCGCGGATTCGCGTCCTGGCTCTCAAAAAGGCCGAGCAGGGCCAGGACGTTGTGGTGCGGCTGGTGGAACTCGATGGCCAGGAGGAATCGAACGTTCACTTGCGCTTTGCCACGCGCGTGCTCTCGGTGCGCGAGGTCAACGGCCAGGAACAACCGATCCCGACGCTCGGCCCGGTGCATGTGGCCAACGGCGCGGTGGTGGCCGGCTTCAGCGCCTACCAGCCGCGGACGTTTGAGGTCAAGCTGGCGCCGCTGGGCGGCGACAGCGTGCGCACCGCCGCAGTCAGGCTGCCGTTCGACCTCGCGGCCGCCACGCCCGATCACACGCCCTCCACCGCCGGTTTTGACGGCAAGGGCGACAGCTATCCCGCCGAAATGCTACCCCGCAGGCTCGACTATGCCGGCGTACCCTTCCAGCTCGCGGATCCCTCCGGCCCGGACGCGGTGATTGCCCGCGGCCAGACCATCGCGCTCCCTAGAGGCCGTTACACTCGCCTCTACCTGCTTGCTTCCTCTCTCGGCGACCAGACGGCAAGCTTCGGCGCAGGGGGAAGGCAGGTGCCGCTGGCGATTGAGAACTGGATGGGCCTTATTGGTCAGTGGGACTACCGCGACTGGAGCGATCACCACGCCACGTACACCGATCGCCGTGGGCGTCAGCACAACTACAGCTATCAGCTCTACGCCGGGTTGCATCCGGGCTTCATCAAGCGCGCGCCTGTGGCCTGGTTCGCCAGCCACCATCATTTGGCCGACGGCAGCAACGACGCCTACAGCTACTCCTATCTGTTCGGCTACGAAATCAATCTTCCGCTTGGCGCCACCACCCTTACCCTCCCGGACAATCCTTCCGTCCGCATCTTTGCCGCCACCGTGGCTGGCGGCGAACCGCCGCTCGCACCCGCGCATCCGCTCTATGACGTCCTCCCCTACGTGCATGCTGACCGCGCCCTGCTCTACACCCAGAGCAGCGGCCCCGACGCCCCGTTTTACACTAGACAGAGGAGGAGATAATGCCGACGAATTGGAACATTGATTCTGTTCACACACATGTGAGCTTCAGCGTTCGCCACTTGATGATCACCAATGTCAAGGGACGGTTCGAAAAAGTGAGTGGCACGGTACTGCTGGATGAAAGCGATTTCACGCGCTCAGACATTGACGTGACCATCGAGGCTGCCAGTATTGACACGCGTGAGCCCCAGCGCGATACCCACCTGCGCAGCGCCGATTTCCTGGAGTCGGACAAATTTCCCCGCATTACATTCCGCTCTACCCGCATCAGCGCCCTCGGCGACGGCCACTACAGCCTCACCGGCGACCTCACCATTCACGGTGTCACCAAGCCAGCCACCCTCGAGGTGGATGCTCCCGGCCCCGCCGTCAAAGACCCCTGGGGCGGCACGCGTCGCGGCTTTGAAGCCTCAGGCGAGATCAACCGCAAGGATTTCGGTCTGGTCTATAATCAGGCGCTCGAGGCCGGCGGAGTGATGGTCGGCGAAAAGGTCAAAATCGGCCTTGAGGTCGAACTCGTGCAACAGTCGAAAACCGGAGCTGCCTGATGGAAGCAGAGGGGAAAAGGCGCATTCCGGCCGAGATCCGACTGGCAGGGCGGGGCTGATTTTGCCCTAAGCGGCCCGCGGCAGAAATACCATCGCACCTTCTTCGGCAGCAATGAGCTGCAGCGTGTGCGTGGCCGCAAACGGCTCGTAGAGCCCGGCAATCGTGACATCCTGGTACAGGGCGGGGTCAACGCCCGGCTCGCCAGGCTGGTAGCGGGGATTGCGCGGGTCGCGAATAATGCGCAAGTCGTCCATGCCAATCACATCGTGTTGCCAGCCGGTCTTACCTTGGCGGATCAGCCGCAGCTCCTGCGGCAGCGGGTAGCGCTGCGCGGGCGGTTCCGGAAGACCATAGAAGGAAGGGAAGTGGGCGTCCAGCCAGAATAGCGTTCGACCCATCACCTTCCCGAGCGCCGGCAGGCACGGTCCCAACATCGTCAGGCTGTCAGCCAGCAGAATGCCCGCCTTGGGGAAGTTCTTGCGGCACGCCGGTACGCATCGGGGGTCCACATCGCAGGAGATCAGCTTGGCGTAGCCTGACAAACGCGCCAGCGCCAGCGAAACCCCCAGGTTACAGCCGGTTTCCACAAACGTATCGAGTTGATACTGTCTGCGCAGCCGCTCCGGCTGCAGCACAGCAATGTTGCTCATGGCCTTCTAGTGTCCTGAGTCAAAGGAAGTTTACATAACGGCGGCAAGAGAAGCGCGGCCTTTCTTGGTGGAAACCCGCATGCGTGATGACCCGAAAGTTCATCGAATTTCTGACTCAGGACACTAGCTGCACGTCCGCGGCCATTTGCTCGGCGCCAAGGTTAGAAATTGCTAAAGCAGTTCCACACTGGCTGTAGCCCGGCGGATGGCGCGTTCGCGGTCCTGGCGCTGGTCGGGCTGTGGCCTGGTCGGAACTCCTCTCCCCGGCAACGGACGCCCGCTGGCGGTCAGGGCATCTCCAGGTTGCCGCGTGCGGGTTACAAATGTTGGCGCGGGCCCCAGCGCGGCTGCTTTGCCCTGCTGGAGCTGCGCAGGGCGAATTGCGCCGCGCGCCCCGCTTATGCTCGCGTCGGGTCGGGGGCCCCTGGCCCCAACCCGACGCTGCGCCTCGCTCCCACCCCAAGGCGCAAGCGCCTTGGGGGCCCCGGGGCTGGGGCCGCGCCTGCACGTTTCCCCGGGGGCGCTCGCTGGGACGCTCGCCCATGCCGAATTTCGCAGCCCTTCGCGTTGATTTTGCCCACGGTGCAAAGCGGCGCGACCCCCGCGAGCGGCTGCTGAACCAGGAGGTGGCGGGCGCGCGTTCCCAGCGCACGCCCGGGGTTGCCAATCGGGCCGCACATATGTATGCTAGCCACATATGGCAAGTGAACCGGAAAAGCGGGGCGCCGGCGAGGTGCTCATCCTGGCGCTGCTGGAGGCGCGCGCGCGCCACGGTTACGAGCTGGCGCAGTTGATCGAACAGCGCTCGCAGGGTGCGGTCGAGTTCCACGCGGCCTCGCTCTACCCGCTGCTCTATCGTCTGGAGCGGCGCGGACTGCTGGCGGCGCGATGGGTGGAAAAGGCCGGCGAGCGCCGCCGCCGCTACTACCGGCTCACTCCCGCCGGGCGCAAGGCGCTGGCGCGTGAGCGCCAGGGGTGGGGACGATACCTGCAAGCCATGCAGGCCCTGCTGCAGCCCGAGGAAAGCTGATGCCGAACTGGGAACGATATGTTCGCCGGCGCCTTCCAAACGCCCCCAGCGCCGTGGTTGCGGAGCTGGCTCAGCAGCTGGAGCAGGCCGCCCGCGCGGGCCGCGGCCCTGCCACCGAAATCCCCGATTGGACCGCCCTGGCCCGCCGGCTCGAACTGGAGCTGCCGCAGCAGTGTAGTTGGCTGCGCGACGGGGGCAGCGACCTGGCCTACGCACTGCGCACCTGGCGCAAAGCTCCCGGCTTCGTACTCGCCGCGGTGTTTACCCTCGCCCTCGGCATCGGTGCCGCGACCGCCATGTTCAGCGCCGTCAACGCCGTGCTGCTGCGGCGATGGGTTCCCGCCGGCGGAGCCTCACGTTTGGCGTACATCTGGATGCCCAGCCGCCATTTTCACAACATTCCGGTCTACGAGTTTGCCCCCAGCTACGGTGCGTACAACCTCTTCCGTCATCACATTTCCGCGTTTTCCGCCATCACCCTATTCACGCAGCAGGGAAGCAATGTTGAGTCCGGTTCGGGCAGCGAGCGGCTTGGCAGCGCCCAGGTCAGAGCGAACTTCTTTGCCTTCCTGGGAGCATCTCCGCTCGCCGGCCGCCGGTTCACGCCCGCGGATATGCAGCTAGGTGCCCCTCCGGTGGTCATCATCCGCCAGCCGCTGGCCCACGCCGCCTTTGGCGGCGCACGAGCGGCCCTCGGCCGTAGGCTGCGCCTCGATGGCAAGCCCTACCGCGTGGTTGGCGTCATGCCGGCGCAGTTTGTATTCCCCAGTTCGGAGGAAAGCCCCGGCGGCGCTCGCGGCTTTGCCCGTAACGATGTCTGGTTGCCGCTTCCGCTGACACCCCAGCAGCTTGCCGATGCCAATGTTTTTGGCGGCGGCGGCTTCGTCCTCGGCCGTCTTGGGCCCGGCGCCAGCTGGGCGCAGGCGCAGGCGCAGGCCGCCGCGCTCATGCCGCGCATCAACGGCGCCCAGACCGGGCCGGCCGCCACGATGTTCGGAGGCAGCCTCGACGCCGTGGTGCAGCCGTTTGCTCAGGTGGTGCTGGGCGGCGCGCAGCGTCTGGTGTGGCTGCTGCTGGGGGCGGCGCTGCTGGTGTCGCTGATCGCCTGTGTCAACGTGGGTAATCTGTTTTTGGTGCGCGCCAGCAGCCGCCAGCGCGAGTGGAGCGTGCGCGCCGCTCTCGGCGCGGGCCGCACCCGCCTGCTGCGCCAGCTGCTAGCCGAGGCGTTGCTGCTCGCGCTGGTCGGGGGTCTCGCAGGTCTCGCGGTGGCCGAGGGGGCGCTGCGCCTGCTGCTGCATTTCAATCCCGGCGGAATCGCGCGCCTCACCTCCGTCTCGCTCGACCCCAGAGTCTTGATGTTCGCGAGCGGCCTGACCCTGACCACAGTCGTGCTGTTCGGTTTGGCGCCCGCCTGGAACGTCGCCCGCCGCGACTTGGCTGCCGCGCTGCACTCAGCCGGACGCGGCGCGATTTCCTCGCCGCGCCGCTGGCGCCGCGCCCTCACCGTGGTCGAAGCCGCCCTGGCGGTTGTCCTGGTCGCCGCCGCCGGATTACTCGTCGGCAGCTATCGCCGCCTCATGAGCGCTCCCCGCGGCTTCAGCAGCTCCACGCTGGTCGCCAGCCTGCATTTTGATCCGCGCTACAGCACCGCCACGCAGCAGTGGGAGCTGGAGCGCCAGGCGCTCACGCGCCTGCGCGCCCAACCCGGCATCGAGGCCGCTGCCATCGCCAGCGACGTGCCGCTCAATCACAGCACCACGGTTTCCAGCATTGAAGTTGAAGGCGGCACCAGCAAACCCGCCGCGATTCAGTCCCACTATGTAACCCTCGGCTATTTCCGCGCGCTAGGCATAGCGCTGCTGGCGGGACGGGCCTTCCAATCCAGCGATCCAGGCACGGTCTCAGAGGCGGTGGTGAGTCAGGCGTTCGCCCAGACCTATTTCCCCGGCCGCAGCCCCCTGGGCCGGCACGTCTGCAATTGCCTGGGCCCAGTCAAGCCCGGTGATTGGGCCAGCATCATTGGCGTGGTCGCCGACGTCCGCCACACGGCGCTGGATCAAACTCCGCCGCCGCAGATCTATTTATTGGGCAACAGCCAGGATGCGGCCAACTTCATTCTGCGTTCGCCTCTGCCTCCAATGGTGGTGGAAGCCGCGCTGCGCAAAACGATCGCCAGCCTGGACTCCGCGCTGGCGGTCGGGCGGCTCACCCGCATGCAGCAGTTGGTGGCCGCCGCCGGCGCTCCGCAGCGCTTCCGCGCCGCGGTGTTCAGCGCCTTCGGAGCGGTGGCGCTGCTGCTGGCCGCGATCGGACTTTATGGGGTGCTGGCCTTCAGTGTGCGCCAGCGCAATGCCGAATTCGGCGTCCGCATGGCGCTGGGCGCCACTCCTGGCGCGATCCTTCGGCTGGTCCTGCGCGAAGGCGTGCTGCTGGCGCTGCTTGGGGTCGCCATCGGCGTTGCCGCGGCACTGGCGCTCATGCGCCTGTTGGCGTCCGAGCTGTATGGGGTCACTCCAACCAACGCCGGTAACCTCGCCGCCGTAGCTGCGATATTAATGCAGGTAGCCTTCGCCGCCAGCGCACCGCCCGCCTGGCGCGCCAGCCGCACCGATCCGCTGACGGCACTGCGCCAGCAACAGTCATGAACTGGAACGATTACGTCCGCCAACATCTCGGCCCCCTGCAGGTCAATCCCGCCCGCGAGAGCTCGATTCTCGCCGAGCTGGCGCAGCAACTTGAACAGGCGGAGCGCGAGGGACGCGACCCGAAGGCCGAAATCCCAGACTGGCCGGCGCTGGCGCGCTCGCTGGAACGAGCTGTCGGCGGGCGTCCGCGCCGGCACTGGGGCGGCGACCTTGGCCGCGACCTCCGCCACACGCTGCACACCTGGCGGCGCGCCCCGGGCTTCGCCGTCATTGCCGCGCTTACCCTGGCGTTGGGCATCGGCTCCAACACGGCCATGTTCAGTTGGGTCAACGCCGAGTTGTTGCAGGCGCTACCTTATGCCCAGCCGGCGCGTCTGCTGGTTCTGAACGAATGGGCCGACGGCCGCCGCGTGAGCGTCAGCTATCCAGATTTCGTGAGTTGGCGGCAGGACAACGCGAAGCAGCACGGCAGCTTCTCCGATCTCGCCTGGGTGCAATGGTTCGCTGTGGATCTGAGCGGGGCCGGGCAGCCGGAAGTTGTCAATGCCGCCGATGTGTCGGCCAACTATTTTTCGACTCTAGGCGTGTTGCCGGTTCTCGGCCGCGGCTTCAGTTCGAGCGCCGACACCGGCGCCGCCAAGCACGAAGTCGTGGTTACCTGGGGGCTGGCGCAGCGCCAGTTTGGGGTGGCCGGCAAAGGCTTGGGCCGCACGTTGAATGTGGACCAGGCGCAAGCGTATACGGTGGTCGGCATCCTGCCGCCGTGGTTCCGCGAGCCTCAGCAGACCGACTTTTTCGTGCCGGACGGGCTGAAGCTCAAAGAAAACGCTGATCGGGGCGACCGAGGCGACGCCGCGGTGATCGGGCGGCTCGCCGCGGGCGACGGCTTTGAGCAGGCGGCGGCGCAGATGCGCACCGAAATGACGCGGCTGGCGGCGGGCTATCCGGACGATCAGGCTGTGGGGTCGGTGGCGGCGCAGATGCGCTCGATGTTCGTGGGCAGCGATGCGACGATGCTGTGGCTGTTGCTCGGCGCGGTGGGGCTGGTGCTGCTGATCGCTTGCGCCAACGTTGCTAATCTGATGTTCACCCGCAGCGCCGCGCGGCAGCAGGAATGGGCCATGCGCGCTGCCTTGGGCGCCAGCCGGGGGCGCCTGCTGCGGCAGGTGCTGGCTGAAGCGTTGGCGCTGGGCCTGGCCGGGCTTAGCGTGGGCCTGCTGGTGGCGGAAGCGGGCATGCGTGGCCTGGCAGCGTTAATGCCGGTGGCGGCAAATGAGGTCGTGCCCCTTGGGCTGAGCTGGCCGGTGCTGGCCTTCACCGCCGCAGTGGCGCTGGCGGCGGTGGTTCTGTTCGGTCTGGGGCCGGCGCTGGCGGCTTCGCACCCGCAGAACACGGGCCGCGGCGCCGCCGGACTGGGCTGGCGCCGGCGCCGGGAAGTGCTCATGGTCGCGGAGGCGGCGCTGGCGTTGATGCTCACCTCCGCCGCCGGGCTGACGCTGAAAAGCTTCGCCCAGCTCATGGCAGTCAACCCCGGCTTTCAGCCTGGCCGGGTCTTGACGCTCAGCCGCCGCCTGGCCGGGCCGCACTATGCCAGCCCGACGGCGGTGCTGCAGTTCGAGCAGCGGGCGCTCGCCAAGCTGGCGGCGCTGCCGGGCGTCGAAGCCACGGCTATCGGAACCGACCTGCCGCTTACCGGCGACCACAGCCGCGGGGACGTCAGCATTGTCGGCCGGCCGACGCCGCAGCCAGGGCATTTTCCGCATCCTGACGATCACCTCATCAGCCCTGGCTATTTGCCCGCGCTGGGGCTGCCGCTGCTGGCGGGGCGGAATTTCAGCGTGAGCGACGGAGTCAATACCGCGCCGGTAGTAATGATCAGCGAAAGCTTCGCGCGCGCCTATTGGGCGCACGCCCGCGATGCGCTTGGACAGCAACTCTGTTGCGGAATTAACGACCGCCACATCACCATTGTGGGCATTGTAGGCGACACGCGGCAGTACGGCCTGAATGCGCCCGAGCGGCTGGAAATCTACCTGCCTTTCACGCAATACCCGGTGCAACATCCCACCTTTGTACTCCGCACCAGCGTGCCACCCCTGAGCCTGTCAGCCGCGGCCAGAGCGGTTTTTCACGGTTTGGACAAAGAACTACCGCTGCCGGAAGTTCAGACGATGGAGCAGGTGGTTTCCGGCTCGGTGGGCCAACCGCAGGCGATGCTGTGGCTGCTCGGCATTTTTGGAGGGTTGGCGCTGCTGCTGGCCGCCATCGGCGTTTATGGCGTAGTCAGCTACGCCACCGAGCGGCGCACGGCGGAAATTGGCATACGGATGGCGTTGGGCGCTGACCGGTCCTCAGTGGCGCGGCTCATCGGCGGCCAAAATTTGCGTCTGGTGCTGTTGGGTATTGCCTTGGGCGTCGCGGGGGTGCTGGCGGCGGGACCGGCGCTGGCCGCCGAGTTGTACGGCGTGTCGCCGCGCGACCCGGTGATCCTGGCCGGGGCCGCGGCAGTGCTGCTGGCAGTGGCAATGATAAGCTGCGCGGTGCCCGTCTGGCGGGCTACGCGCGTAGATCCGATGGCGGCGCTGCGGCAGGAGTAGCTAGAGACGGTGGCATGGCCACTCCTTTTCTGGACTTCCTCGCTCTGGCTCGGAGCGCCTTACAGCCGCATCTTCTCCTGGAAACGTTGGGACTGGCGGCGCGAGACCTCAACTTCGGGGCCACCGCGCAGGGTGACGCGCAGGCCGCCGTTGACCCAGGGATGGAGTTTCTCGATGGCCGAGATGTTGACGATGTGCTTGCGGCTGGCGCGGAAAAAAACCTCGGGATCGAGGCGAACCTCGAGGGCGTCGAGCGAGCGCAGAATGAGGGCGCGGCCGGAGCCGAAATACAGCCGCGTGTAATTGCCCTCGGATTCGAACAGCACGACGTCGCGCAGGCGCACGAACCAGCAGCGCTCGCCCTCGCGCACAAAGACCTGGCGGTCGGCCGCCAGCCGTGGCCCGGAAGCCGCCGCGGCGGCACGCTCGTCGAGCTTGGCCAGAGCCACGGCTAGGCGCTCGGGTACAATCGGTTTGACAAGATAGTCCACCGCGCTAACCTCAAACGCCTTGAGCGCAAACTCCTCGAATGCGGTAGTGAAGATTACGGCGGGCACGTCGTCGAGCGCTTCCAGCAGCTCAAAGCCGCTGCGCCCAGGCATCTGAACATCGAGAAAAAGCAGATCGGGGCGTAGCTGCGCGATCAGGGGCAGCGCTTCCCCCGCGCTGGCGGCCTCGCCGGCGATCTTCACGCGCGGATGCGCGGCCAGCAGCCGCGCCAGCTCGCGCCGCGCCAAGCGTTCATCGTCAATCAGGACCGCTGTCATGCTTTTTGGGCCGCCGCCAGCGGCAGGACGACTTCGGCGAGTACCGCATCCGGGCCCTGGTTGTGCAGCTCCAGGCGTGCCGCAGCGCCGTAGAGCAGCCGCAGGCGCTGGCGCGCGTTTTCCAGGCCCAGGCGCGTGGAGTTGCTGTTGGCCGCCAGCTGACCCGAGTTCTGCACTTGCAGCCGCAGCTCGCCGGCGCTCCGCTGGGCGGCGATGCGCAGCGTGCCGCCTTCCAGGCGTGGCGCAATGCCATGCTTGACCGCGTTTTCCACCAGCGTCTGCAGCAGCATAGGCGGCAGCGGCAACTGGAGGGCCGCCGGTTCGGCTTCGGTTTCGATGCGCAACCGCTGTTCCAGCCGCGCGGACTCCAGTTTGAGGTAGGCGCTCACCGCCTCCATTTCCTCAGCCAGGGTGACGGTCGGGCGCCGGCCGGCGGCGAGCGAGTAGCGCAGCAGTTGCGAGAGATCGGTGAGCAGCGCCTGCGCCCGTTCCGGGTCCTCGGAAATCAGTGCCCGCAAACTATTGAGGGAGTTGAACAAAAAATGCGGGTTGAGTTGCGCCAGCAAGGATCGCAGTTCGGCATCGCGGGCCGCGACTTCCAATTGCAGCCGCTCCAGCTCAGAACGCTGGTATCCCGCCAGATAATGGGCCCCGAAGTAGATCAGGTTCCAAACGAAGGCGCCGCCCGCCCAAGCGCTCATGGCGGGCAGAGTCCACGTTAATCCTTCCGAGGTGACGAAGGCGCGGGTGAACATGAGCAAATAAAGACCGGTAACGGGGATGGTGATCAAAATGCCCACCACGACGCTGAAGGCGATTACCGCTCCCAGCAGCACCACCGGTCCCACCCGGCGCCAATTCCATGCCCGCAGAAGCCGGCGGTATGCGTGCGTCACGGCAATCCCAATCCCCGCCGCGATCAGGTAGACCACAACAAACCGCCAAAAGGGCGGCCCCGGCGGAAACAGCAGCAGGAACGACAGTCCGAACAGGACGTACAGGAACCACCCCACCAACTGACAGGTCCAGTACGCGCGCGAGGGAAACGCCTGCGTCATACCCGTACCCTACCTTAGAAGCCGCGGTTCTGCACGTCCCGCCGGGGATTGGCCAGGAAGGCGTCGATCTGGGAGAAAAACCACGCCGGATCGTCCCACATGACGAAATGGCGGGAGCGATCGCACATGGCGAAGTGCAGATGGGGCAGGGAGGCAAACTGATCTTGAAAACTCTTCACGAAATCCGCGCGCGTGAGCTTGATCCCGTGCGCGGCCATGGACTGTTGCCACCCCTTCCAGGTGCCCAGCACCAGCACGGGTTGCCGGATGCGAGCCAAGCCGGTGCGCAGATCGAGATTCATCATTTCGATGGTGGCGCGCTCATATGTACCCATATCACTGGCGCCGCTCCATTGGCGCAGTTCCATCTGGTGCGCCGGGCTCATGGTCATGCTGTCTGTAAAGGCGCCCGATTGGGCGGCAGCCACGTATTCCGCCTGGGTCATTTGCGCCATGCCCGTCTGCATTTGCTTCAGGATGGGTTGGGCGGCGGTGAGGTTTTTTGCACCAAACCACGCGCCTGGGTAGAAGGGCAGCGAATCCACTATCACTACAGGTCCAAACAAGGACGGATCCTGCTCGGCCGCGTCGAGAGCGATGACGCCGCCCAGGCTGTGGCCGACCAGAATCGGATGATCGAGATGATGCACACGCACGTAGGCCAGCAGCTCGGTCTTGACCGTCGGCAGCAGCGGCTGGGCGATCGGCGCTTGCCCGGCGAATCCGGCGAGTTGCAGGGTGTAGCAGGTGTAGTGGTCCTGGTAGCGGGCGACGGTGCTGTCCCAAGTGGCGCGCGAGGAGTTCATCCCCGGGATGAAGATCATCGCTTGGCCGCGGCCGGTGACTTGAACGGTAAACGCGGGATGCGCCTGGGCAACGCCTGCTGAAACGAGCACAGCTGTTAAACCAGCAATGCGAGCGAAACTGCGAATTGCAGCGGTCATGGATGTTTCCTCCTCAAGCGATCCTCGCCAGTTGGAGGCGGAGGCAGGGGCGAATTGTGACCGGCGGTGGGGGAACGGGATGAGCGGTGGCGCTGCACGTCCAGGGACGTGGGGTTTTCTGGGTGGGTTCGTCCGGAAATGAACAGACCGACGGCAAAAGCGGACAGAATCTGCATGGCTCGCGCAGGCCAAGTCCTGTGTTGTGAGCAGGTTGCCCAGTCCATGGAACTGGCACGGTGCGTGCTAGCGTATCAATAGCTATGGACAAAGCTCGCGACCCCAAGTTCCTAAAGCAGCGCAAGCTGCGCCGCATCGTCACCACGGTCGTGGTGGTGCTGATCATCGGTGGCATCTCTTGGGCCGTTTCCCGCCTCAAGCCCGCTCCTCCCACCGTGGACGGCGGCTCGGTCTGGCCCGGCCAAGTCAAGCGTGGCACCATGGTGCGCCAGGAGCGCGGCCTGGGCACACTGGTGCCGGTCGAGGTCCGTTCGATACCAGCCATTACCGCCGGCCGTGTGGTTGCCATTCCGGTGCTGCCTGGTACGCCGGTCAAGGCCGACACCATTCTGGTGCAGCTGACCAGCCCTGATGCGGACAAGGCACTAAGCGATGCTGAAGCGCAGTTGAAAAGCGCCCAATCCGACCTGGCAAATCTAAAGGCCACGCTCGCCAATGACCGCTTGGATGAGCAATCCACCCTGGCCAATACCGAGGCCAACTACAAAAGCGCGGAGCTGACCAGCCAGAGCGATCAAAATTTGCTTACCAAAGGCCTGGTCGCACGTCTGGACGCAGAGAGCGATGCCGCCAAAGCGGAAGGTCTGAAGCAGCAAATTCAATTCAGCAAGGAAAAGCTCGTCAGCATGAACTCCAGCGACGCCGCCCAGTTGGCCTCTGCCGAGGCGAAAGTTGCCCAGATGCAGGCGGGGGTGCAGCTGGCTCAGTCGCAAGTAGATGCTCTGACGGTTCGCGCCGGGATCACCGGCCTGCTCGAAGACCTGGATATGGGCACCAACGCCGGTGGCTCCTCCACCGGGGAACTTCAGGTCGGTCAGTATGTGACCGCCGGTACCACGGTCGCGCGCGTCGTGCAGCCGCAGAAGCTCAAGGCGCAGATCAAGGTTCCGGAAACTGAGGTTCGGGACGTGGAAATCGGCCAGTCTGCCAGCGTGGACACCCACAACGGCATCGTCCCCGGCCACGTCATCCGCATTGACCCGAACTCGGTCAACGGCACGGTGACCGTGGACGTGGCTCTGGATGGCCCACTGCCTCCGGGTGCCCGCCCCGACCTCAGCGTGGATGGAGTCGTCAACATCCAGACCCTTAACGATGTGCTTTATGTCGGCCGGCCTGCGTTCGGGGTGCCCAACTCAACCGTAAGTATGTTCAGGATTTCGCCCGACGGCAGAACCGGAACCCGCGTCCAGGTCCAACTGGGGGTGGCATCGGTGAGCACCATTCAGGTCCTGCGCGGCCTGAACGTGGGCGATTGGGTGGTATTGTCAGACACTTCGGCCCAGAACGACCACGACGTTATCCGGTTTAGTCCTCCCGTGTCCGCGGTAAATTAGCCAGGAAATGTAACCGAACTCGATTCCAACGATTCTCGTACAAGAGAGAAGCCCGGCTGCGCTCCAGCGCAGGCAGGGCAGAAGGGGAACAGGAATGGCAAACGAAACGCCGGCCGTGATTCATCTACAGGACCTGACCAAGGTCTTCTACACCGACGAGGTGGAAACGCACGCTCTCGATGGCATTCATCTGCAAATCAAGGCAGGGGAGTTTGTGGCGATCGGCGGCCCGTCGGGCTGCGGCAAGTCCACCCTGCTGTCCATCCTCGGGCTGCTCGATACGCCCACCAGCGGCGCTTACACCCTCAACGGGCAGCCGGTGGCCAACCTCAACCTGGGTGAGCGCTCGCGCATCCGCAACCGCGAAATCGGATTCATCTTCCAGAGTTTCAACCTCATCGGCGATCTGTCAGTTTACGAAAACGTAGAGCTGCCGTTGACCTATCGCGGCATGCCGTCGGCCGAGCGCAAGCAGCGTGTGCAGGCAGCGCTGGAGCGGGTCGGCATGGCGCATCGCGCCAAGCATTTGCCCAGCCAACTCTCAGGCGGCCAACAGCAGCGCGTGGCCGTCGCGCGTGCCCTAGTGGGCAAGCCCAGCATCCTCCTCGCCGATGAGCCCACCGGCAACCTCGATTCGAAAAACGGCGATGCGGTCATGGATTTGCTGCATGAGCTGCACGCCGGCGGTGCCACCATCTGCATGGTGACGCACGACCCGCGTTTCTCCCGTTACGCCGACCGCACCGTGCATCTGTTCGACGGCCAGATCGTGGATGAGAGCCACGCCCAGGAACAGTCCGCGGTGGTGTCGCAAAGTTAGCCAGCAAAGTCCCCCAGCTTTCTGGCTATCGAGCCAGTCAGGCCCGACCACAGTATCCCCGCTGCGGCGACCGGCTTGACTGGCTTTTCTTCGTCTATCGGTCTATCGGTCAGTCGGAGGGGCCAAGATTCACTCTGGCGCTGTGTTCATTTCCGGACAAGCACGTTGCAAAAGTGAACGATGCGCGTGCGAGTAACGTAGTTAACCCATGTACCCTCATTCACTTGGGATGGCCCTTGACGTGCGCCTTTTAACCCCAATGACTTCCGCATTTGCTCCATTTCGCATGCTGGCCGCCGCGGCCCTGAGCGTGTTGCTGGCGGGCGCGGTCGCTGCCCAAGGACCAGCCGCGGCTGGTGCCAAACAGGCGCCCGCCGCCTCCCAAGGTGCTGAACTCAGCGCGAGCAATTCCGCCGTGCCGCAAAAACTGGATTTTATGAGCCGCGGCGGCTGGGCCAGCTTTTGGCAGCGCTATCAGCCCGCCGACATCGGTGTTCCCAACCTGGCTAATCCGGCGCCTCTGCGTCGGGCGTTGAGTACCGGGACCCTCTATTTATCGCTGCACCAGATGCTGGCGATGGCGCTGGCCGCAGATCTCGACATAGCCAACGCCTCTTACAGCCAGCTCGAGGCGACCCCTGACTATCTGCGCACGCTAGCGGGCGGCGCCGCCCGCGGCGTGGCCGGCGAGCAAATCACGTCGGCGCTCTATTCCGGCGCCATTGGCGCCAACTCGGTCGGCGGCGGGGGCAGCGGCGGCACCAGCGCCGGTTCGCTGAGCGGCGGCGGCAGCGGCGTCCATGGCGGCGGCGGCGGCTACGATCCCTACCTGAACCTCAGCTTCGGTGACGAGCATTCCCGCACTCCCCTCGGCAGCCCCTTGCTCTATGGCACCGCCGTGCAGATCCTCAATCAAAGTTCTGGCGGCGGATCGTTTGGACAGAGTTTTACCACCGGCACTGGCTATACCGTCAGTTTCTCCAGCTACCGCTCATACCAGAACACAGATCAACTTTTTCTCAACCCGCAAGTCAGCAGCTCTGTCAGCATCGGCGTGAGCCAGCAATTGCTCAGCGGCAGCCATCGCTCCGTTAACCGCGCCACCATGAAAATCGGCGCCAACAGTTTGAAGTATGCCGATGCCAACTATCAGGATCAGGTCACCACGGCGGTCTCTCAGGCGATCATTCAATACTGGACACTCGCCGGCGCCCAGCAGCAGATCACCATTGCGGAAAAGGCTGAGCAGGACGCGCAGAAAACCCTAGACGACACCAATGCCCTGATCGACAACGGCAAGGCCCCGGCCGCCAACCGCATCACCGCCGAAACTGGCCTGAGCACGGCCGTGGCGGACGTGCTGCAGACCCGTACCGACTACGCCAAGGCCGCTTCCAAGCTGAAGCTCTATCTTGCCAAGCAGTGGACCCCGAACGTTATCCGCGCGCGCGTGGTCCCCACTGACGCGCTGCCGCTGCCGGCCAGCACCAATCTGGCGTCGGTGGACCGACTGGTGCGGACCGCGATCAGCGCCAGTCCCAAGCTGGCCAAGGACCGCATCAACGTGGACAACGACCGCCTCGCCGTCAGGGTTCGCAAAGATGGCCTGCTGCCCAGCCTCAGCGTCTCAGCTGACTACACCTCCAGTGGCGTCGCGGGCGTCGGCGTCAATTGCTCCGCGCCGCTGTTTCCGTGTCCGCTGGCGGACATCGCCGGCACCTCCACCCAAGGGTTCGGGACTACCGTGGGGCAGTTGTTCTCCTACAAAGCGCCCGACTATGGCGTCGGCTTCAGCTTGAGCATCCCGATCTGGAACCGGACCAACCGAGCCGACGAGGCCGCCGCCGAGCTGGACGCGGCACAACAGCAGGTCATTCTGCAGAACGACACCAATACCGTTACCGAGCAAGTCAACGAAGATCGCATTGACCTTGACGGCCAACGGGCGCAGTTGCAATCCGCCCAGAATGCGCAGCAAGAATTCCAGCAAGCCCTCGAAAACGCCCGCGCCAAATATCAGCTGGGCAAGGGAACCATTGACGAGGTCGAAGCAGCGCAAACGGCGCTGACCTCGGCAGAAAAATCTGTGGTCGCGGCGCAGCAGGCCTACGCGATTGCCCAGGTCAACCTCGCCCGCGACAGCGGCACCCTGCTGGCGGAATACCACATCTCCCTCGGCAGGCCGCTGGCGGCCCAGTCCATTCACAACCTGCCCTGAGTGCTACGCTTAACTACGTGATTCAACTTCGAAAACTGGAAAAGACCTATCCGGCGGGCGTGGGCAAGACCTACGCCCTGCGCAACATCAGCCTGGACATTCGCGAGGGCGAATTCCTCACCGTCATGGGCCCGTCGGGCTCCGGCAAATCCACGTTGCTTTCCATCCTGGGCATGCTCGACAGCCTGTGGAGCGGCGAGTATTACTTCCTCGACACTCCCGTCCACGCACTGCCGGTAAAAAAGCGCATCGAGCTGAACAAGGCCTACATGGGCTTTGTCTTCCAGAGCTACCACCTGCTCGATAATCTCACCGTTTACGAGAACCTCGACGTGCCGCTGTCCTACCGCGACTTCCGCGCCAAGGATCGCGCCAGCCTAGTGGCGGACGCCCTCGACCGCTTCCAGATTGTCGGCAAGAAAGACCTTTACCCCAATCAGCTCTCCGGCGGGCAACAGCAGTTGGTGGCGATCGCCCGCGCCGTCATCGCCAACCCCAAACTGATCCTCGCCGACGAGCCTACCGGCAACCTCCACTCCGCCCAGGGCCGCGAAATCATGGAGCTGTTCAAACGCCTCAACGCCCAGGGCACGACGATCGTCCAGGTGACGCACTCCGAGCAGAATGCGACCTGCGGAGATAGGATTATCAACCTGGCGGACGGGTGGCTGGTGGCGTAGTCCTTCGGTCTGTTGGTCTGTTGCTTTTTCGATTGGTCGGTATGCACGATTTTCGCAAGCTTGAGGAGAGGGACACGCCGAACTACGCCGCTTCGGACAAATTGCCATGGGCCCGGCCAGCCAACTCGAGTCGCGTAGTCTGCTGGCCCATCATTCCCGCCGCGCGCCCCGCTTCTGCTCAGGTCGGGTGGGGACCCTTGGCCCCCATTTGCCCACGGTGCAAAGCGGCGCGACTCACGCGATCGGCTGCAGGCACATGCTGGCGGCACTGATGGTGAAGCTCCGCCAAAAACCGAACCGACAGACCGATAGAGCGACAGACCGATAGACGGCAAGAGTATGGGTCCGAAGATTCTCATCGCCGACGATGCCATTGACGTTCGCGAGGCGCTGCGGCTGCTGCTCAAGGGGCAGGGCTACCGCACCGAGGCCGTCGAGGCGCCCGCCGCCGCCCTCCAGGCGGTGCAGGCGCAGGAATTCGATCTGCTCTTGCTGGACCTGAATTTCACCCGCGACACCACGAGCGGCGCCGAAGGGCTGGAGTTGCTGCCGCAGGTGCTGGCGCTTGATTCCACCCTGCCGGTGGTCGTGATGACGGCGTGGGGCACAGTCGAGATCGCCGTGGAAGTTATGCGGCAAGGAGCGCGCGACTTCGTCGAGAAGCCGTGGGACAACGAACGCCTGCTGAGCATCATTCGCAACCAAGTCGAGCTACGGCGCGCCTTGAGAAACGAACAGCGGCTGGAGGCGGAAACCCGCCTGTTGCGCGCCGAAAACCGCCCCGAGCTGATCGCAGGCTCGCGCGCCATGGGCCCATTGCTGCAGTTGATCACCCAAGTGGCGCCGTCGGATGCCAACATCCTGATCACCGGCGAAAACGGCACTGGCAAGGAATTGATCGCCAAAACTATCCATGCGCTTTCGCACCGATCGCAGCACGCGCTGGTCACGGTGAACGCCGGAGGCCTGGCGGAGGGAATTTTTGAATCCGAATTATTCGGCCACGTCCGGGGCGCCTTTACCGACGCCAAGGCGGACCGGGTAGGCCGCTTCGAGCTGGCAGATGGTGGCACGCTGTTTCTGGACGAAATCGGGAATTTGGGGTTGGCGCAACAGGCCAAGTTACTGCGTACTATCCAGTCGGGCGACTTTGAGCGCGTGGGTTCGTCGAAAACTCGGCACGTGGACGTGCGCCTGCTCGCCGCGACCAATTCCGACCTGTCTCAGGCCGTCGCCCAGGGTCATTTCAGGCAGGATTTGCTGTTCCGCATCAACACCATCGAGATTCACGTGCCGCCGCTGCGGCAACGGCGCGACGACATTCCGGCCCTCGCACAATATTTTCTGCGGCGCCTGGCCGCCCGCTACCACAAGCAGATAACCGGTTTCGATCCCGTCGCGCTCAAGGCGCTGCAGGAACATGGCTGGCCGGGTAACGTGCGCGAACTCGAGCATGCGATCGAGCGCGCGGTGCTACTCGCGCCTGGCAATCAAATTCAGACCAGCGATTTCGGCCTGCGCGCCGCGGCGGCCAGTGGCGGCGCGGGCCTGGGCGGGCTCGATGCCATGCCTCTGGATGAGGCCGAACGCATTCTGGTCCGCAACGCTCTCGAACGTGCCGGTGGCAATATCCACCAGGCCGCCAAGGCGCTCGGCCTGAGCCGTGCCGCGCTATACCGGCGCATCGAGCGTCATGGTCTCTGAAAAGCCGGCGCGGGGCAGGGGAAGAATTCCTAGGCCGGGTCCGAATCCCGGCGCGATTCTGCTCTGGATGGGCCTTATCGCCGGCATCCCGGCCGTGGCCGTCGCCCTCGTTCTTCTCTGGCTGCCCCGCGATCAGGCTCTGTTCAGTCCCAGCGGCGGCCATGGGCGGCAAGTGTTCCTGACCGTGGTCGTCGTATTGGTGTGGTGGGGCGTTACCTTCGCCGCCCGCGAGCGCATCGAACTGGTGCTGGGTACGTTCGCCAACATGCTCGCCGCCGTGCGCGAGGGCGACTATTCGGTCCGCGCCCGAGGCGCCCGCTACGACGATGCCTTCGGCGCGCTGGCGAGCGAAATCAACGCCCTGTCGTCCACCCTGCGCGAGCATCGCGTAGCTAGCCTGGAGGCCAGCGCCCTGCTCGACAAGGTCGTCGAAGCCATTGACATCGCGGTCTTCGCCTTCGATGACCAGCAGTGCCTGCGCCTGGTCAACCCCGTCGGCGCGGCCCTGCTCGCCTCGACTCCAGAGCGGCTGTTGGGCCAATCGGCGGTCGAGCTCGAGTTGGCGCCCATGCTGGCGGGCGAACAGCACCGGCTCCAGGAGGTGACGTTCCCCGGCGGACCGGGCCGCTGGGACATCCGCCACACTCGGTTCCGTCAGGGCGGCCGGCCCCACCAGTTGTTGATGATCTCTGACCTCAGCCAGCCTCTGCGCGAGGAGGAGCGCCTCGCCTGGTATCGCCTCATCCGCGTCCTCGGCCATGAAATTAACAACTCGCTGGCGCCGGTCATGTCGCTGGCCGGCTCGTTAGCCTCACTGGTGCAAGCACCTCCTCAGGAGGACTGGCGCGAGGACATGACCCGCGGTCTGGAGGTGATCTCCGATCGCTCGGCTGCTCTCAACCGGTTCATGGGCAATTACACCCGCTTGGCGCGCCTGCCTCCTCCGGAATTGCGCGCCACCGAAGTTCGCTCGATGATCCAGGCCGCTGTGCGCCTCGAACAGCGTCTGGCGGTGAAGATTCGCCCCGGTCCGGAAACGCAAGTCATGCTGGATGCTGATCAGATTTCCCAAGTGCTGATCAACCTGCTCCGCAATGCCGTGGATGCATCTTTAACAACGGGTGGCAGCGTGCAGATTGGGTGGGACTTGCGGAACACATGGCTTGAGATCTGGATTGCGGACGAAGGCCCTGGCCTGGCCTCGACCGCCAACCTGTTCGTGCCATTTTTCACAACCAAGCCAGGGGGCTCCGGTATCGGTCTTGTGCTCTCGCGTCAGATCGTCGAGGCGCATCACGGCCGTCTCACCCTCCGTAATCGCCACCAGCAGACCGGCACGGAAGCCCACCTTTACCTGCCGTTGGATGGCACGCAGCCGTAAACTGAAGCTATGAAGATCGCCACCGCCTTGTTGGCTTTGGCCCTCGCCGTCCCCGGTGCCGTGCCCTCACTCCACGAGGCCTTTAACGCCGAACAGTGTTACAGCTACACAGCAGAAATTGTCGGCTTTGGCATGCGCTATCCAGGTTCCACAGGTCATCAGAAAACCGAAGATCTGGTGCGCCAGGTGGTGAAACGCGATGGCGGCCAGTTCTCTACCGATGATTTTGTGGACAACTCTCCTCGCGGCAAAGTCCCAGTTCATAACCTCATAGGCAAATTCAACGGTTCCAAAAACGCCAACCAGCCCATCTTTATCCTTGCCGGCCATTACGACACCCTGTTCAAGCCCAAGGGTTTTGTCGGTGCCAACGACGGCGGTTCCAGCACCGCCATCCTTCTCTCGTTTGCCGATGCGCTGCGTGAGGCGAAACCCACGCACATGCAAATCTGGCTGGTATGGACCGATTTTGAGGAGGCGGTGGATTCATTTCAGGGTAGCGATGGACTGGTCGGCAGCCGCCACCTCGCCCACGAAATCGCCGCCGAAGGCCTGGTCCCGCGCATCCGCGGCTTTTTCCTCCTCGACATGATCGGGGACAAGAACCTGAACGTGGACAAAGAATCCAGCTCGACGCCGTGGCTGCAGTCCTTCATCATGTCCGCCGCCCAAAAGCTCGGCTACCAGCAATACTTCTTCAAGTACTCCACCGAGATCATTGACGACCAGAAATCGTTTGCCGACGTCGGCATCCCGGTTGTGGATGTGGTGGATGCGCAGTTCGGTCCCATGCCCGGCGACGGGATGGGGGCCTACCACCACACGCTGCAGGACACGTTGGACAAAGTGTCCGCCCACAGCCTGATGGTGGTAGGGAGGACCGTCCTGCTGGCCGTGGAACTGATTGACGCGCAGGCGTGATTATGTCAACTGGATTTGCACAGCACCGGGCGGGGCTTGAGCATTAATATCGTTATCAGACGTTGACATTATGCCCCTGCAAACCGCTGAGGCGTTCGTGCTGCGGACCTACGCGTTCAAGGAATCCGACCGCGTGGTCAGCTTTTTTACCCGTGAGTTCGGCAAGCGGCGAGGCGTGGCGCGAGGATCGCGCCGCCCCAAATCCAAATTCGGAGCCTCGCTGGAGCCCCTTACGCAGGTCCGTATCCAGTTCTTCGACCGGGAAGGGCGTGAGCTAAGCTCAATTGATCACTGCGAGCTGATCGCTTCGCCGCTGGTCTTCGGAGGTACCGATCTGTTACATTCGGTTGCAGTGTCGTTGATGGCCGAGGTGGCCGAGCGCATGCTGCCGGAGGCCGAAGTCAGCGATGCCACCTTCCGGTTGCTCGTTGCGGCCAGCAGCAACTTGAGGCAGGCGAGCTCGGAGGGCGCCTGTTGGCTGCCGCTCACGTATTACCTGTACTGGATGGTTCGTTTAGGAGGGTTTTTGCCTGCGCTTGTCCTCAGCCCCGAAGCCCAGTCCCTAGTTGGCGCAATTGCCGCGCAGCCGCTTACCGCTCTCGACGCCAGCGCCGCGGTTGCCGCGGGCGAGCCCGGCCGCGAGCTGCGCCAGCGCCTCAACGCCTGTCTGCAGGACCATTTGGAGGGTGCGCTACGCTCCTGGCCGATGCTGGCGAGCCTTGAAACTTCATGTTGAACTTTCAGGATTTGATAGCCCGCTTGCAGCGGTTCTGGGCTAGCCAAGGCTGCGTCGTCCAGCTTCCGTTCGACATGGAGGTAGGTGCCGGAACCATGGCGCCGGAAACATTCCTGCACGTTCTCGGTTCCCGGCCTTACCGCGTGGTCTATCCCCAGCCGAGCCGGCGTCCGGCGGACGGGCGCTACGGGGAGAACCCAAACCGTCTCTATCGCCACCTGCAAATGCAGGTAGTACTTAAACCAGCGCCTGAGGATGTGCAAAACCTCTACCTGGAGAGCCTCGAATCACTGGGCGTTGACTTCCGAGTGCATGACATCAAGTTCGAGGAGGACAACTGGGAAGCACCGACGCTGGGGGCGTGGGGCTTGGGCTGGCAAGTCATGCTCGACGGCCTTGAAATCACACAATTCACATATTTTCAACAGTGTGGAGGGCAAGACCTCAACCCGATTCCGGTTGAACTCACTTACGGTCTCGAGCGCATAGGGGCTTTCCTGCAGGATGTGGACTCCATCTACGAAATGCGCTGGAATGACTCGGTGACTTACCGGGACGTGCGCTTTCTCGACGAACTCCACAGTTCGGTCTACAACTTCGAAATGGCCGACGTAGGCCGGCTGTGGAAAGCCTTCGAGGGCAATGAGGGGGAATGTCGCGGCCTGCTGCGCCAGTTCCACGACCTGCCGCCAGTGTCGCGGGAACGGTTTCCGCTGTTGGCGGCCTACGAGTTGTGCCTGCGCTGTTCGCATTTGTTCAACCTGCTGGACGCGCGCGGGGCGATCTCGGTGACCCAGCGGGTGGAGATGATCCAGAGGGTGCGGTCCATGGCGGTGAGCATTGCAGCGGGCTGGATGGAGCAGCAACATCCGGAGGCCGCGCATGCCTGACACGGCACCGCTGCTGGTGGAAATTGGGTGTGAAGAGCTACCGGCACGCATGGTCGCGAGCCTGGCGCAGGCGTTTTCGGCAAACCTCAACCAACGCTTGCAGGTGGTCCAACTGGGCCGCGGTGAAGCGGCGTGGACGCCGCGGCGGCTGGTGTTCTACGCGCCTGAGGTTCAGTTGCGCCAGCCCGAGGGTGAGGAAGAAGTCGTCGGCCCGCCGGCGCGCGTCGCCTACAAGCCCGACGGCAGCTTGAGCCCGCAGGGTGTCGGCTTTGCCGCCAAAAACCAAGTCCCAGCGGACGCGGTGTACCGCCTGAGCAACGCCAAGGGCGAATATGTGGCGGTACGGCGAAAAAGCGGCGGCGCGGCCGCCGCCGATCTGCTTTTGGAACTGATCCCGCAGGCGCTTGCCGCGGTGCCGCTGTCACGCTCGATGCGGTGGGCCGACGGGGCGCGCTTCGTGCGCCCGGTGCGCTGGCTGCTGGCCTTGCATGGTAGTGAGGCCATTCCGTTTTCTTGGAGTGGGTTGAAGGCGGCGGCCGAGAGTAGGGGGCACCGAGCCTTGGGCCAGGCACGATTCGCGGTCGCCGCGGCTAGCGATTATCCCGCTCTTTGGACCAAAAACTTCGTGATGGTATCGCCTGTTGAGCGCAGCGCCGCCATCGCCGAAGCTGCCGGTCCACGTCATCGGCCCGACCCGGACCTGTTCGATACCTTGGTGAACCTCACCGAATGGCCCAGCGGGATCGTCGGCGACTTCGATCCCGTGTACTTGAAGAGCCTGCCCAGCGAGGTACTGGTTACCGTGATGCGCAATCACCAGAAGTATCTGGCTTTGGACGACGGCAATGGCAGCCTCGCGCCACAATTTGTGGCCGTGCTGAACCAGGCCGACGATCCGCAGGGGCTGATCCGGCATGGCAACGAGCGCGTCCTGCGCGCGCGCTTCCGCGACGCCCAGTTTTTCTTCGATATCGACCGCAAACAACAGCTCATGGACAGGCTGCCGCGACTTGATGGAGTTACCTTTCAGGTCAAGTTGGGCAGCTACGGCGATAAGGCGCGGCGCATGCAGGCGATGGCAGCAGGGATGGGCGGCAACGAGGCGGCCGAGCAGGCCGCGCTGCTGGCGAAATGCGACCTCACCACCGAAATGGTGAAGGAGTTTCCCGAGCTGCAGGGGGTCATGGGCGGCCATTACGCCCGCGCCGAGGGCCTGCCCGAGGTCGTGGCGCAGGCCATAGCCGACCAATACCTGTTCGACGCGGCGCCGCACAGTATCGAAGGCGCTGTGGTTGCCCTGGCCGACAAGCTCGACACCGTCGCCGGCATGTTTGCTTTGGGCGAAATCCCCACGGGCTCGGCCGATCCGTTCGCCTTGCGCCGCCAGGGCAACAGCATCATCCGCACATTGATCGAACGCCAGATGCCTTTTAAGTTGCGCGCGGCTATAGAGCAGGCGCTGGCGGGTTACGGTGCCCATGCCGATTTCCGGTCTGCAGACGAGGTCTGCCAGGCCGCCGCCGCGTTCTTCAAGGAGCGCTTGAGCTTTTACCTGCGCGAGGTGCTCGGCGCCAGCGCGAATGCGGCGGCGGCGGTGCTGGCTGCGGGCAGCGACGATCCGCTCGATGCCGCCCGCCGGTACGAGGCGTTGTTCCAGGCGCCGGATTTGTCGGCGGTGGCGGCAGTGGTGAAGCGGGCACGCAGCATTGTGCGCAAGGAGGGTGGACTGGAGCAGTGGCTTGCGCAGCCACCCAACCTAGCCCTATTGCGTGAAGAAGCTGAAATTGGGCTGCGGGTCGCAGTCGACGGCCTGAATGAGAGTGACGAGGACTACAACGCGGAACTCCAGGCGATTGCCGCTCTCGCCTTGCCGTTAGAACGATTCTTTAATGAGGTCCAAGTCAACGACCCCGACCCCGCCCTGCGCGCCAGCCGCTTGGGGCTGCTGGCGGCCACGGTCGCCCGCCTGAACCGGATTGCGGACTTCGCCGAGCTTGCAGTCGTCTAAAATAGTTTCCGCATGACCACGATGGACATCAGCTTCCGTTACGCCGGCTCCCTCAACGGCGTTCAAATTCAGGCGCTGGCCCGCCTCTTCGACGTCTACGGCATCCGCAAGCTGCGCATTGAGGAAAGTGAGCGCACCCTGGCCGTCGAATACGACGCGACACGCATGGACGCGGAGCGGATCGAGGCGCTGGTACGCGGGTGCGGCGTCGCGCCGCTGCCTGAGCGGACCACACGCTAGTCTGGAACTGCCCCAAGCGGCAAGGCCAGCGCTTCCCGGTGTGCCTGGATGGCGTCGGCGGCTCGCAGCGCCACTTCCAGGGCCGCCCGCGCCGCCGTGCCATCGCAAGCTGGCGCCTGCCGCGAGGTCACGCACTTCAGGAACGCCTCAATCTCGCTCGCCAACGGCTCTGCGTTGCCGCCCTGCAGGTGCTCATGCGCCAACTGCGGTATTGGCGAGCCCGGCGCGGATGTAAGCCGGAACAACTCGGCATCCTTGCGCGCTAGGTCGAGAGAAAGATATTCGCGCGGCTGAAAAAACCGCAGTTTGCGCACGCGCTCGGTACTCACCCGGCTGGCAGTGAGGTTGGCGACGCAGCCATTGGAAAAGCTCAAGCGCACGTTGGCGATGTCGGTGTGCAGGCTCAACACCGCGAGGCCGACCGCCTGGAGGTCACTGACCGGTGCTGCGACGAAGCTGAGCACCAGATCCAGGTCGTGGATCATCAGGTCCAGCAGGACGTCCACGTCGAGGCTGCGTGGAGTGAACATGCTCATACGGTGGACTTCGAAAAACAGCGGCAGGGTGAGGTGCGGACGGACCTGGAGCACAGCCGGGTTGAAGCGTTCCAGGTGCCCCACCATCAAGATCCGGCCGAGGGCGTGGGCGGCGGCGATCATTCGGTCGGCGTCGGCGAGCGCCGGGGCGATGGGCTTTTCCACCAGCACGTCCAATCCGGCTTCCATCAACTCGATGGCCACCGCCGCGTGCGCGCTCGTGGGCACAGCTACCGAGGCCGCTTGCGCCACACCCGCGACTTGCGCCAGCGAAACCAGTACCGGCACGCCAAACTCCGCCGCCACGGCGGCGGCGCGCGCGGAGCTGGTGTCATAAACGCCGGCCAGTTGTGCCCCCGTCAGTTGGCAATAAATGCGGGCATGATGGCGGCCGAACGATCCGCAGCCCACCACCGCGACCGGGACCGCGCTCACGGCTTTTCCCGCCCTTCGATGGCGATTCCGGCCGCATCAGCGGCCGCCAGCAACGTCTCGCGCTCCAGCATCAGCGTCAGCCCTGTTTCCAGTCCCAGCGCCGTCGCTCCGGCCGCGCGCATGGCGGCAATTGTTTCCGGCCCGACCACGGGCACATCGAAGCGCAAATCCTGTTTCGGTTTTGCCACTTTGACGATGGTCAGCGGCTGCCCGCCTGCCAGCGCGCAGGCGCGGGCCATCATGGCGTCGGTGCCCTCCATGGCCTCGACGGCGACGCAGGCGCGGGCGGCAATGGCCACGGCCTGGCCAATGTCGAGCGCGGCCAGATGCCGTGCCACCGCGTAGCCGTAGTCCAAATCGCCGCGCTCGCGCCCGTCGGGCCCGCGGCGCGTCATGACGCCCGCAGTAGCGAGCAGCGGCTGCAGGAACTCGGTCGAGCTTTCAAGCGCGATGCCCTCCTCCTCCAGCACCTTCGCCACCCCACCCAGCAGCGAATCGGTGTTGCGCGTGGCCAGCGACGCCAGCAGCATGGCCATTTTCCAATCTGGCCGGAGGTGGGAAAAGATCTGTTTGTGGTTCACCTGGCCCGCCATCACCGCCCGCCTCACCCCCGCGGTATGGAACACCTGGATCAATCTTCCCAACTGCCCCAGGCTCAACCAATGCACCTCGTGAGCATGCGCCACAATCGAAGGTTCGGTTTCTTCCCGGATAGCTGCCACCACCATCTCGAGCCCGCGCGCTTTGGCCGCCTCCAGCAGCAAAAACGGGAAACGTCCGTTGCCGGCAATCAGGCCGTACTTCTCCGTCACTTAATCACGCCCCGCTGGCTGGCTTCGATAAACTCCACCAGCATTTGCGTGTCTTCATTCCAGGCCTCGGCGCGAATCTGCTCCAGCGCCTGTGTGGTGTTGAGCCCGGAGTGCAGCAACAGCCGGAAGGCGCGATCCAGGGCGGCGATGCGTTCCGGACTGAACCCCTGGCGGCGCAACCCGATCCCGTTGGGACCATAGGCGTGGTTGTCGCGGGTGGCGCTGGTTTTGGAGAAGGGCAGCACGTCTTGGGTGGTAATCGTACCGCCGCCCAAATACGCATGCGCACCCACGCGCACAAATTGATGAATCGGAGAAAATGCACCGAGCGTGGCGTGATCGCCCACATGCACATGGCCGCCGAGGGTCGAGCAGTTGGCCATGATGATGTGCGAACCGAGCTGGCAGTCATGCGCCACGTGGGAGTAGGCCATCAGGAGATTGTGGCTGCCGATGCGCGTCACCCCGCCGCCTTTTGCCGTGCCCCGGTGCAAACTGCAGAACTCGCGGATCACGTTGTCGTCGCCAATCTCGATGCGGGTGGGCTCGTTCCTGTAGGAAACATCCTGCGCCGGCAACCCGATGGTGGTGAAGGGAAACACGTGGTTGCCACGGCCCATCCGGCACGGTCCCTGCATGACTACGTGCGCCTCCAACCGGCAGTCGTCCCCCAACTCGACGCCGGCGCCGAGCACGCAGCCGGGGCCGATGGCGCACGAATCCGGTACGTGCGCTCCGGCCTCCACCACCGCCAATGGCGAAATCATCGTTCACCCTGCCCTGCCGGGCCCGGCAGGGCAGGCACCACGGCGCAGCTCAGCAGCCCCTCCGCCGCAACCTTGTCGCCCACGTAGGCGCAGCCTTGCATCCGCCCAGCAGTGGAACGGAAGCGCAGCACCTCGACCTCCAGCCGCAACTGGTCGCCGGGCACGACGGGCAGGCGGAAGCGTGCGTGATCCACGCCGGTGAAGTAAATCAGATGCTCGCCCGGCTTGGCATCTTCGTGCAGAATCATCAGCGCGCCCGCCTGGGCCATTGCCTCCACGACGAGCACGCCAGGCATGATGGGATGGCCGGGAAAGTGTCCCTGAAAAAACGGCTCGTTGGCCGTGACGTTCTTGATGGCGGTGATGCGTTTGCGGGGTTCGAACGCCACGATCCGGTCCAGGAGCAGGAAGGGAAAGCGGTGGGGCAGCAGACGCTCGATTTCCGGCACCCCCATGGGGAGTATAAAGCGCAGGGTGGAGACAGGGTTTTCAGGCATGGACGGGTCCATGTCATTTTACAATGATGTCCGCCATGTCCACCGCGCACCTGAATTGGATTGCCGCTCGCCAGCCGCAAATGCTGGCCTTGCTCAGCGAATGGGCAAGTTGCGAAACGCCCACCACCGAGCCCGCCCGCGTGCAGGCGCACGCCCGCGCGGTCGCGGCCGCCTTTGCCGCGGCTGGCTGCCGAGCCGCCCACGAACACGAGGCCGCGCTTGAATTGGAAGCGCCGGGCGGCGATGCCGCTCTGCCCCCGGCGCTCCTGCTCGGCCACCTCGACACCGTCTACGCCACCGGAACGCTCGCGCGCATGCCGGTCCGCAACGACGGCGAGCGCCTTTGGGGTCCAGGCGTGTACGACATGAAAGGCGGCATCGTGCAGCTGCTGTTCGCCCTGCGCGCGCTCGCCGCGGCGGGCCGAATGCCCCGCCGTCGGCTTCGCATCCTGCTCGTGTTTGACGAGGAAACCGGCAGCCGCGCCTCCCGTCCGCTCACCGAAGCCTGCGCCCGCGGGGCGGGGGCCGCGTTGGTGTTGGAGCCGGCCGCCGACGAGGGCGGCAAGCTCAAAGTGGCGCGCAAGGGCATCGCCGTGTATCGCCTCGCGGCCGAGGGCCGCGCCGCACATGCAGGCGTGGATTTCACCCAAGGCGCCAGCGCCATCGTCGAGCTGGCCGCGCGCGTGGTCGAAGTCGCCGGTTGGAGCGACACCGCGAGCGGCCTCAGCGTCAACCCCGGCATCATTGCGGGCGGCACGCGCTTGAACATCGTGGCCGCCAACGCCGAAGCCCAGATCGAAGCCCGCGCCTGGAGCGCAGTCGAACTGGCCGGCTTCGACCGCCGCCTGCGCGCGCTCGCGCCCAGCGATGCCCGGGTGCGCCTCAGCGTCGAAGGCGGCCTCAACCGCCCGCCCATGGAACCCACCCCTGCCAGCCTGGCTCTGGCCGCACATGCGCAAGCTATTGGACGTGAGCTCGGTCTGCACCTGGAATACACCGGCACGGGTGGCGGCTCCGACGGCAGCTTCGCGGCCGCCCTGGGCGTGCCTACCCTCGACGGGCTGGGCGCGGTCGGTGCCGGCGCGCACACCGACCTCGAGCACATCGTCATCTCCGCCCTCGCCCCGCGCGCCGCGCTGCTGGCCGCCTTGCTCAGCTCGATCTAAGGGGCGCGGCAGCCTTGGTGAGGTCGTGGCCGTATACTGGCGGCATGAAGCGAGCTCTCGTCTTGCTGGCCGCCCTCGCCGTAGGCTCGGTGGCCCAAGCCGTGAAGCCCTCGTCCAACCCCAATCTGGCACGCGCGCTGTTCCAGCAAGCGCTGGCAGTGGTCTACGCCATCCCGGCTCCGGACCAGCCCTCGGTGCGGGCCTACATCCTGCAGCGCGAGGTGGTTCAAATCCGCGCCGACGCCCTGAGGCCGTATCCGCAGCTTTCTCAAGCGGCGCTGGCACTGCCCGGGTCTGCCGCGGCCCGCTTCGACGCCGCACCCTTGGATGCCCGTGGAGGGAAGCCCCGCGGGCCCTACCTTGCGTTTTACATGCGAGGCATAGATCCGGTCAACCAGGTCCGGGACATTTATATGCAAGCGGGAATCTATGACTTCGCCACCGCCGCACACGTTCGGGCGCGGCCCAGCATGGTGCTGCGGCCGCTGGCCGAGGCCGCGGTGGCCGGGGTCTGGCAGGGGTCCCGCTAGAGCCATGCGCGTACTGGGGGTGGATTGCGGCAGCGTGGCGACCGGATTTGGCGTCATCGAGAGCGATGGCCGCCATCACCGGGCGCTCGTCTCCGGCACGCTCCGTCTGCGCGAGGGCTCCAGCTTTGCGGTCAAACTCGACACCATCCACGCTCGCATCACCGCCCTGATCAGCGAGCACGGCCCCGAGTGCGTGGCGATCGAGGATGTGTTCTACGCCAAAAACGTGCGTTCCGCCCTCAAGCTCGGGCACGTGCGCGGCGTGGTGATGCAGGCGGCGGCAGCGCAGGGCATTGCGGTGGCCGAATACACGCCGCTGGCCATCAAAAGTGCCCTCACCGGCTACGGCCGCGCGGAAAAGACCCAGGTGCAGCACATGGTCTGCTCGCTGCTCGGGCTGCGCGAGCCGCCCGACTCGCTGGATGCCAGCGACGCGTTGGCCGTGGCCATCTGCCATTTGCAGTCCTCACGCCTATAGTTTAAGCATGGGGCGCTTATATCCGTTCACGATCGCGGGCCAGCTCGTGCAGCCCGAAAAGCCGGTCAGCGTTCGCTGCCCCTACGATGGCGACGAGGCGGGCCGTTGCGGCGATGCCACTGCACTCGAAACCGAGCGCGCACTGGAGGCCGCCGTGGGGGCGCGTGCTGCCATGGCGGCGTTGCCTGCGTGGCGGCGCGCCCAGGCACTGGGCGCGCTCGAAGTGGCCCTGCGCACCCTGCAGGACGAGTTCGTGGATCTTATGGTTGCTGAGGCGGGCAAGCCCATCTCCGCCGCGCGCGTCGAAGTCAAGCGCGCGCTGTTGACGCTGCGCACCGCCGCGGAGGAAGCCGTGCGCATCGGCGGCGCGGTCCAGCCGCTCGACGCGGCCGCGGGCGGCGAAGGCCGCTGGGCGATTTCCCGCCGTTTTCCCATCGGCGTGATCGCCGGCATTACCCCCTTTAATTTTCCGCTCAATCTGGTCTTGCACAAGCTTGCCCCGGCCCTCGCCAGCGGGAATCCGATTATCATCAAGGCCTCGCCTCGCGCGCCGCTGTGCGCGCTCCGGCTGGGCGAGCTGGCGCTCGGGCTCGAGCTTCCGCCCGGCGCGGTGAACGTGCTCTCCGGCGGCGCCATGCCGGCCGCGCAGTTGTGCGGCGACGCGCGCGTGGCCATGATCTCCTTCACGGGTAGCGCCGCCGTCGGCTGGGAGCTCAAGGCGCGGGCCGCGCGGAAGAAGGTTGTGCTGGAGCTGGGCGGCAACGCCGCCAACATCGTCCACAGCGATGCCGATCTCGACTTGGCCGCGGAGCGCCTCACCGCCGGTGCATTCTCATACGCCGGCCAAAGCTGCATCTCGGTGCAGCGGGTGCTGGTGCAGCGCGCCGTCTATGATGATCTCCGCGGCCGCCTGCTCGTCCGCACCGCGCAGCTGCGTCTGGGTGACCCGCACGACGCTGCCACCGACGTCGGCCCCATGATCAACCCCGAAGCCGCAGCCCGCGCCATGGGCTGGATGAAGGAAGCTCTCGCAGCCGGTGCCCGCGCCGCCTGTGGCATGAAGCACGACGGCGCCTTCGTCTGGCCCACAGTGCTGGAAAACGTACCGACCGATGCCGCCATCTGGAAAGAGGAAGCGTTCGCTCCGGTGCTGCTGTTGCGCCCCTACGATCAGTTTGAGGACGCGCTGTGCGAAGCCAACGCCAGCCGTTACGGTTTGCAGGCCGGCGTGTTCACTCGCGACCTGGAGCGGGCGTGGCGGGCGTTCGAGACGCTCGAAGTTGGCGCGGTCGCACTCAACGAAGTCTCCAGTTGGCGCATGGACCCCATGCCCTACGGCGGGGTGAAGGAATCCGGCTTCGGCCGCGAGGGCCTGCGTAGCGCGATTGAGGAGATGACCGAGCTGCGCCTGCTGTTGCTGCGCCCGAGTTAACGGGCGCAGCAACGCGAGCCTAAGCCGGGCGCGCGGCGCAATTCGCCCTGCGCAGTTCCAGCAGGGCGAAGCAGCCGCGCTGGGGCCCGCGCCAGCCTTGAGCCCGTTCTAAACTAAGTTCCCAGCAGGGCGTCCACGAACTGGCCGGGCTCGAATGGCACCAAGTCCCCGGCGTGCTCGCCCACGCCGAGATAGCGCACCGGCAGACCGAGCTCGCGGGCGATGGCGACGACGATGCCACCGCGGGCGGTGCCGTCCAACTTGGTCACGATGAGACCTGTCAAGCCCGCGGCCTGAGTGAACTGGCGGGCCTGCTGGAGGCCGTTCTGGCCGGTGGTGGCGTCCAGCACCAGCAGGGTTTCATGGGGTGCGCCCGCCACCAGCCGCCCCGCCGTGCGATGCATTTTCGCGAGCTCCTGCATGAGGTTGGTTTTGGTATGCAGGCGGCCGGCGGTATCCACCAGTACGTAATTGACGCCGCGCGCCTTGGCCGCCTGCAAGGCGTCGAAGAGCACCGCGGAAGGATCGGCGCCGGGCTTCTGCTGGATGACCTCGACGCCGGCGCGTTGCGCCCACACCGCAACCTGCTCGCCGGCGGCAGCGCGGAAAGTGTCCCCGGCGCAGATGAGCGAACTGAAGCCTTCGTTTTTGTAGTGCTGAGCTAGCTTGCCGATCGAGGTGGTCTTGCCGGCACCGTTGACTCCGACCAGCAGAATGACAAACGGTCCGCCATCAGCAGCCTCGGCGGGGCGACGGGCGGTGCGGTCAAAGATGGTGACCAGTTCCATCTTGATGGCCGCGCGCACGACCTCGGGTGAAACTGCCGGGCCCTTGGCGCGGGCTAGCTCGAAATTCTGCCGTACCCGTCCCACGATTTCGGCGGCGGTGCGCGCGCCCAGGTCGGCCTGGATGAGCGTGCTTTCCAGCCGGCGAAGCAACTCGGGGCTAACCTCGGTTTTGCCTTGAACCAAATCGCCGACCTGTTGGGTCAGGTTTTCGCGCGACTTTTCGACCGCACCGGCGACCTTCTCGCTGGCGCGTTCGAACAGACTTGGCTTGGGCGGCGGACCAAATAGCGTCTGAATCATCAGCTTAAGTTTCTCAACAATCGAAGTGCCGGCGGGTGCTGGTCATGCGCACCGGACCTCGGCCGTGGTCGTAGCCGGGATTGACCGCGTATTGCAGATCGGGGCCGATGTAGATGCCGCGTCGAGGTTGGAGCGCGTACCTCCAGATCGCCGATCAGCTCCCAGTGCGAGTCGAGTTGCGGGGCGCTGAACAAGCTCCCGACGCGCGAAAGCGCATCCTCGGGAGTGTTAACGAAACGGTTGGGGCCGGAGAAAGCCGCGGGAAAGCTGCCGGTGGCCTGATAGATAGAGTTGGCCTGGCCGGAGATGGTCCAGTGGCTGCCGGGCTGGGAAAACAGAGAGGGCGAGGCCGGCGGCGCCGCCTGGGCCGCCGCCAGCGCCCCACTTGCCAGCAGCAGGACCAACCACTTCATCGCACTTCAATGGTAACGTAGCGCCATGACCCGAGAACTCCGCCTTTGGAAAGCCTATGCCACCCTAACCACGTTGCTGCTGGGGGCGCTGGTGGTGATGGCATTCCGCCAGAGCAATACCCGCGACTTTGACCAGATCAACGTTCACCGCGTCAACATCGTGGGACCGGATGGGGCTCTGCAAATGACGATCTCGAACCGGCAGGATCAGCCCGAAGGGCGCATGGACGGCAAGACGTTCACCAGCCAGGGCCGGCACGAAGGAGCGGGCCTGATCTTTTACAACTCGCTGGGCGATGAGGATGGCGGACTGACCTTCGGCGCCCACAAAACTGCCGGCGGCTACAGCGCCGACGCCGGGCTGATGTTCGATCAGTTCAAGCAGGATCAAACCGTGGGGCTGACCTATAGCGGCGAGAACGGCCAGCAAACCTCGGGGCTGCGGGTCTGGGAACGGCCGGCGACTGACCTGGCTCAGGAAGCAGAGCATTTTGAAGCGGTGCGGGCCATGTCTGCCGGGGCGGCCAAGACAGCGGCGCTGGCGCAGCTGCACAAGGACGCGGAGGCTGGCAAGTTCGGATCAGAGCGGCTGTTCGCCGGGCGGATGCCGAGCGAAGCGGCTGTGGTGGTGCTCAACGATCAGTCGGGTCATCCGCGCCTGAGGATGGAAGTTGCACCCGACGGGACGCCGATGATCGAGTTCCTCGATGCGAGCGGCAAGGTGGTGCGCAAGCTCGCGGCCCAGCCCTGAGTTAATCTGTACCGTGGCTTCCTCCTCGGCTCCAACCCCGGAGCGTCGGCGACGCGGCTGGCAGCTCACTTGCGAAGTGCTGGCGGCGCTGGCGGTGTTGTGCCTGGCCGCGCTGGGGTATCTCTACTTCTACGTTCGCGGCAACCAGCCGCAGGTTGATGGCGAGCTGACACTGGCGGGATTGCAGGGACCGGCGTCCGTCGTTCGCGATGAGTTGGGCGTGGCGCACATTCGTGCGCTGAGTGTTCACGACCTTTACCTCGCGATGGGCTTTGCCATGGCGCAGGACCGGCTGTGGCAGATGGACCTGATGCGTCGGCTGGGGGAAGGGCGGCTGGCGGAGGTGTTTGGCCCGGTGGCGCTGCCGTTGGATGAGGACAACCGCAGGCTCGGACTGGGGCGCACCGCGGCCCGCGAGGCCGCGCACCTTGCTCCGCAGGAGGCGGCGCTGCTCGATGCGTTTGCCAAGGGCGTGAATGACTTTATCGCGCGGCGCCAGAATCATTTGCCTCTGGAGTTCGAACTGCTGCATTATCGCCCCACGCCCTGGAAGCCGCAGGATTCGCTGGCGCTGGCCGCGTACATGTATCAGACGCTGGCGTCGGACTATAAATCGAAGCTCATCCGCGAGAGCTTTGTGGCCAAGCTTGGACCGGTGCTGGGTAACCAGTTGTTTCCCGACCGCTCGCCGTGGGATATGCCGCCAGGGGTGCCGATGCCCGGCTCGGAGCCGGTGGCGCAGCTGCATCCGCCGGTGTTCGCGGCGCCGCCGCAGACGGTAGCCGAGCGCGGTGGCAGCAACAACTGGGTGGTTTCGGGGGCGCGCAGCTTCACCGGCCTGCCGCTGCTGGCCAATGATCCCCATCTTGAATTCCAGGTTCCTGGCCTGTGGTGGACGGTCGAGCTGCGCTCGCCGCAATTGCACGTCGCCGGGGTGGCGATAGCGGGCGTGCCGGGAGTGATCGTCGGGCACAACGACAGAATCGCCTGGGGTGTGACGAACTCCGATGCCGACGCCCAGGATCTTTACCGGGTTACCGCAGCTGATGTGACCAGTCACTGGCTGGAGAGCATTACGGTCAAAGGCCAGGCGCCCGTAAAGCTTGATATAGCGGTCACCGCACACGGCCCCATCATCACTCATGACGCGGACGGTCCGCTGGCGCTGGCCTGGACGTTGTATGCGCCTGGCGCGCTTCAGGCCACGCATGTATTTCTAGCGCTCGGTGAGGCGCAGAGCTGGCAGGAATTCGAGCAGGCGCTGTCGCAGTTTTCCGGCCCGGCGCAGAACTTTGTTTACGCTGACAGCGCCGGGCACATCGGGTATCAGCTTGCGGGCTGGGTGCCGGAGCGCAGGGGCTTTGACGGCTCGGTGCCGGTGCCCGGTGATCAGGCGGCGTATCGCTGGCAGGGCTGGATTCCGTTTGACCAGCTTCCGCGTGCGCTGGATCCGGCAAGTGGCATGCTCGCTACCGCCAACAGCCGGATAACGCCGGACGGCTATCGCCACGTCATCTCGACCGACTGGGATGCGCCCAACCGTACGCGGCGCATCTACGAACTGCTGGGCGGCCAGAGCCGCTGGAATCCGCAAGGGTTTAGCCGCGTGCAGACCGACGTGGTCTCCGAGCAGGATGGTGACTTTGCCGCGCAGCTGGTCGCGGCTGGCCGGTCCGGGCCCGCCGCCGGACGCGCGCTGCCCGCCAACACCCGCCGCGCGCTCGAGTTGCTGCGCGGATTCGGTGGCGCCATGGCGTATGAGAGCGGGGCGCCGACGCTGACCTATTGGACGCGCCAGGAATTGCTGCATGAGGTACTGGCGGCCAAGGTTGGCGATGCGATGGCGCGGCAATACCGATGGGACGAAGCGCCAGTGTTCGAGCAGTGGTTGCTGCGCGAGCGCCCAGCAGCGTGGTTGCCGCCGCCATATGCGGCTACGAACGGGGGCGGCTGGAACGCATTTCTATTGCACTGCCTTACGCAAGTCACCGCCCGTCTTACGCTGGCCTCCGGCGCGCTGCACTGGGGCCATTTCCAGTTCCTGAGCGTGCCCCATCCTGTTTTCTCGCATCTGCCGTTCGTGCGCGCGTATGCCGACCTTGGCCCGGTAGAAATCAATGGCAGCCCACTCACGATCAAGCAGGCCCGCAACCCGGAATTGGGAGATAAGGTCCAGCTTGGCCCCAGCATGCGCTTCATCGCCGATCCGGCAGACTGGGACCGCTCGGAACTGACCCTGGTGACGGGCGAGAGCGGCCTGCCCTTCAACTCCCACTACCGCGACCAATTTGCGGCCTATCTTGCCGGACGCGGCTTACCGCTGTGGTTCTCCCCTGCTGCTGTCGCCGCCCACACTCGGCATGCACTCGAACTCCGCCCCGCTACTGGCACATCATTGTAACTGTCCGTTCCAACAGCAGGGCCACCGAAGGTGGCGACGAGCGCAGCGCCACGTCCGCCCGGTGCAGCTCGGGAATTGCCTCCCGCAGCCCCTGCGGGTGCATGTGCTGCGCGATGGCCAACACCGTGTCGGCGGCAAAGCCAGGAGGCCGCAACCCCTCGGGCAGTACGCGGTAGAGTCCGCTGCGGTCGCGCACCCTCTCCTGTTGCACTATCAGCGCCATGGAAAATGCGCGGCTCAACTGAAAGATCAGCCCCACGGCGCCCGCCGCGCCTTCCTCCCTCCACCAGCTCGCGAGGCTCGACAGCGCCGCCGCGCGGTCTCCCCGCGCAATCTGCTGCGCCAGGTCAAACGCCGAGGCCGCAGTTCCACCGCTCACCAGCGCCGCCAGGGCCGCGTCGCTCACCACGCCCTGCTGCGTATACAGCGCCAGTTTTTCGATCTCTTGCTGCAGGCGCGCCAAGCTGCCATTGCACAGCTCCACCAGCCGCCGCGCCAGCGCCGGCGTCAGCGTGCAGCCCGCATCCTGGGCCATCTGCTGTGCCAGCGCCACCGCCTGCGCCTCGCTCGCCTGTGCGCAGACGATCACCGGCCCCACCATGCCCAGCGTGGCTTCCATGCGCTGCAGGCGCGCTTTGTCCTCCAGTCCCATGCGCGCCCGGTCAGCGGGAATGTGGATGTGGTCGGCCACAAACACCAGCACCGAGCCCGGCGGTTCACCGGCGCCGCCGGCAAACGCCTGCAGGTTGGCGGGAAAATTGCCGTGTTTCTTCTTTCCCGCCGGCGCGGCCCCCTCCCCCTCCGCCGCCGCCGCGCCGCCCCGGCTGAACAACTCGCGCGCATTGCGCAGCCAGAACACCTGCAGCGGGGTCATCAGCGAGTCGTTGCGCGCGCCATCCAACACCGACTCCAGCGTTGTCTCGCCCAGGTCGGCCTCCATCCAGCCATAGGCCAGCGTCGCCTCCGGCACCTGCGCCCGCAGTTGCCGCAAAAACTGGTCACGCACCCAGCTTTCATCTCCGGCCAGTGTATACACTGGCCGCAGGGGATCGAGCGGAAACGAGACGTTCAAAACGCCTCTACGATGTCGGCCACCAGGGTTTGCGCGATTTCTTGGCTGAGACGGGTATAGGCGGTGGTGTCTTCCTCGAAAAAGTCCCGCTGCTCCGTGCTGATTTCGTACTGCTCATGGAAGACCATGTCGTTGTTGCGAAACAACTCTGTGCCCGAGGGTTCCGCCGTCACCCAGGCTTCCAAGTGGACCACCACCTCGACCGCGGTGGCGCGGCCGCTGGCGGCGTCAAATGTAATCGGGTTGACGCTCACGCTGCGCACGTCTCCATGCACGGCGGCGTTGCTGCCTAGCACTTCCGGCTGCACCTGGTAGTGCGCCCGCATCTGGAACTCCCGAGCCACCGCGGCGCTGATAGTCTGCGACAACTGCGGCTGCCCGGTGTGGTTGGCAAACGGCAGGACCGCGACGACGCGCGCATCCGGCGGCAGCGCCCCATGCCGGACAACATGATACCCGCAGCCCGCCGCCAGGCAGGCGAGCAGGACCAGCAGCGCGCCTGGTGATCTCATTGCGCCTCCCCTTGCCGCAGCAGCGCTAACGCAGCATCCACGGCGCAAAAGGCGCTGCGCCGCAGATTGTCCACCCCAGCCCAAATCCAAAATCCGCCTGCCGGATCGGCCCGCACCGGCCCCAGGGGAATCGTGTCCGCGCCTGCCACCGAAACCACGTCGGGATACTCCGTCCCCGGCGTCAGCCACGGACTGGTCAGCGCGGCGAGCACCGAATCCATGCCGGTGAATGTCGTGTAGCGCACGTGCAGAGACAGCAGGCAGGCGTGAAACACCGGCGCCTGCACCACCACCAGGGCGGGAATCGGCGCCGCTCCAAGATCGGCCATTTCCTCCACGATGCGCCGCCGAATTTCGCCCAGCCCCGGTTCCGCTTCTGCTCCCAGCCGCACCCGCAGGTTGAACGCCACCTGGCAGCCGAATATTTCCTCCGGCAGCGATTGCATATCGAGCAAGCGGGTACTTTGCTGCTGCAGCTCCTGCATGCCGGGCCAGCCGCGCTCGCTCACCGGTTCAAACACCGTTGCTTCGCCACCCGCCAGCGCGCCGGCTGTGCCCAGTCGTTGCAGCGCATGCGCCAGCACCTGCGCCGCCGGGTGCGCCACCAGCGCGGTCCGGGCCGGGGCCGCGAAAGTCGGCTCCAGTCCCGCCGTCGCCGCGCCCGCGCTGCCGCGCAGCGCGCCGCTCGCATCCACCAGCCGCGCCCGCGCCGGCGCCAGGGCCGCTGTCGCGCGCGCTTCCTCTGCCGTGCCGCACAGGAAAATGACATCCTGCCCGGCGAGCGCCTCTGCCGTGCAGGGTTCTAACACCGCCACCTCACCCCCAAACGCAGCCAGCCCCCGATTGAAGGTTTGCTTGTTCCCACTGCGATCCGCGGTGGCGATCAGGGTTGTGTTCAGGGCAGGGAAGTGTCGCTCCTCCAGAGCCGTTTGCAGCTCCTTGCCCAGCAGCGAAGTGGCGCCTTGCACGGCGATGCGATAGGGGGGCGTCATGCCTCATCTTCGCTCACGCCGTGGGACGCGGACGCAGGTGGTGCGACATTCGCCAGACCAGCGCCGTGCCGGTGTAGACAATCGCGAGCGCCAGCAGCACCACCTCCGAGTAGTACCAGATTCCGGCAAACAGCGCGGCGATGAGCACCATGAACACGTACGGATGGCGCCGCCCCAAGTCTATCTCCTTGAAACTGTAGAACCGCCAGGTGCTGACCATCATCCAACCCAGCCCCAGCACCACGGCCAGCCAGATGCCCGCCAGCATGGGCGAGCCGTTGACGGAGACGAACTCGAAATCGGGCGAGGCAAAAAAATGGACCACGGCGGCGATCGTGCCCGCGGCGGCCGGAATGGGCATGCCGACAAAGTAACGCTTGCCTGGCCTACCGGGATTAGAGGGACGCTTGGGCTCGTCCTCGTCGGCATCAATATTGAACCGCGCCAGCCGCGCCGCCCCCGCTACCACAAACAGAAACACGATGATCTGCCCAGCGCGGTTGAGGCCTACTTCCGACGCGTGCGAGGCCACCATGAACCGCAGGCCCCAGACATACGCCAGAATCGCCGGCGCCACCCCAAAGCTGATCACATCCGCCAGCGAGTCGAACTCCCGCCCAAACGCGCTGGTGGCATTGGCCATGCGCGCGATGCGCCCATCCAGCCCGTCTAGCAAGATCGCCCAGCCGATGGCCTTGGCTGCGGCGTCCAGCAGCACCGCCGGCGCCGCGGACTGCAGAGCCAGCACCGATTGCTGGATGGCATACCAACCCATCCCAAGGTTGGCGACGGTAAATAGCGAGGGCAACAGCGCCACGCCGCGCCGCATGGGGCGACGGGCGTGGTGTGGTGCATCGGAGGGCACTGGAGTCGAGGCGGGCGAGGACACGGTAAATTAGGTTACGGCTTACAGCTTACAGCTTTGCTGCGGTGCCCGCGGGCTGCCACCGGGCGGCGGGGTCCTGCCGGTGTCCCTTCAGAGCTGTAAGCAGTGAACTGTGCGCAGTTCCAGCAGGGCGAAGCAGCCGCGCTGGGGCCCGCGCCAACATTGTTAACTGTCAGCGTGCCGCCTATCGGCTTTCATCCTCGGCCTTAAACATGTACTTGATGATCGCCTTGTAGATCAGCAGGTTGGGCTCGCCGCTCCGGTGCACCTTGATGCAGTGGCGGTCGTACCATTCGATCACGCCGCGGATGCGCTCGCCGTCGCGCAGCACCAGCACCATGTCGGTCTTGGACTGCATCTGTTTCAGGAAATAGAAGCTTTCCGCATTGGTCTGGTCCGGTGGCACCGGCTTTTTCGGTAGTCGAGGGGGCGCTGGCGGCGGCAGCAGCGGCCCGGCCGGCGCGAGCACGGCCGCAGTGGCCGTGCGCGCCAGTTGGCCGCGCACATCGGCCAAGGAGGGGCGAATCAGTTTGCGATTGCTGACTAGTTCCGAATCCGGACTGCGGCGGGCAGTGGTGTCATTGAGCGGGGCCATCGGGGTCCTCCGCCTCCTTTCGGAACTCCTGGGTTCAGACTCAGCGGCTCACCGCTATCAGCCCGAGCGCCCAACTCGCCAGCGCCAATGGCCGGAAGCTATTGCGCTGCGCCGCCGCCCGCATCTGGTCCACGCCCTCGATCACGCCCGGCAAGCCGACCGGTTCGATACGCTGTGCCAATTGCCTGAGCTCGGGCAGACAATCCGCATTGCCCACCCCGGCAGGAAATTCCGATTGGAGGTATTCGATATCTTGCATGACACTATAAAGAATTTCGACCAGCGTTTCAAATTTTTCTTTGCTGGCTCGCGTAGACTCACTCAAGCGAAACACTGAGAGCGCGGGTCCGCCCCTCAGCCCCGCCTGCACCAGCGCCAGCGCCTCGGTTCGCAACTGTTGATAGGCCGCGACATCGAGGGTCAGTGCCCGCCCGGGCCGCCCGCGTGCCAGCCGCGCCGCCAGCGCTGCCGCCTCGCAGCTGCGGCCGCGCGTCTCCAGCGCCGCCTCGAGCTCCGGAGGTGGCACCGGCGCCAGCCGCAGCTCTTGCGCCCGCGAGCGCACGGTGGCCAGCAGCGCGCCTGGATTGGCTGCCAGCAGTAGGATGCTTACTCCTGACGGGGGCTCCTCCAGAGTCTTTAGCAGCGCCGCCTGCGTCGCCCAGCGCGCGCGGTCAAACTCGGGCACGATCAGCGTCCAGATGTGGCCGGCATCGGGCTGCAAGTGGCTCTGATGAATGAGCGCCCGCGCCTGTGCCATGGTCAAAAAGTCACCGTCGGGGGGAAACAGGTAAATCGCCGGATGCAGGCTCACCCGCAAGGGCGCCTCTTGCCGCGCCCCGCTCGTGACCTCGGCGCCGCGGTAGTCGAGCGCCGTCTTAACCAGCTCCGAAAGAGTGCTCACCGGTGCTGCCTGGCGACAGCTCACGCACGTGCCGCAAATCCCGCCCGGCTCCGGGGGCGCCTGGCAGTTCAGCGCCAGCCCGAAATCCACCGCCAAGGTGGTCTTGCCGATGCCTTCCGGGCCCGCAAGAATCAGCGTCCGCTGGGCCTGGCGCGAGCTTCCCGCTGCTGCCGCCAGCCGTCTCAAGTGCTCCGCCGCCGCGCGGTTGCCGATGAAGTCAGGCCACATCGTCCACCGCCGCGCGAAGCCGGGTCTCGACTTCGGCGATGGACCCCGCAGCCGGAATCAGCCGGCAGCGCCGGGGCTCGCGCACCGCAATCTCACGGTACGCCGCCGCCACGCGCGCAAAAAACTCCCCGTTTTCGGCCTCAAACCGCGATGCCTGCGGCAGCTTCCGCGCCCGCGCCAGAGCCAGCGTCGGCTCCAGGTCCAGGATCAGAGTCAAATCCGGCATCAGGTCGCCGCACAGCACCCGGTGCAGGGTCGCAATCGCCTCGCGATCCATCCCCCGCCCGCCGCCTTGGTAAGCCTCGGTGGCGTCGTGAAAGCGGTCGCACAGCACGTACGCCCCCTCCACCAGCGCCGGCCGGATGATCTCGCTCACGCTCTGTGCCCGGCTGGCACACATCAACGCCAGCTCCGCCTCAGGCGTCAGATTTTCGTCGAGCACCACTTCTCTGATGCGCTCCCCCAGCTGGGTCCCGCCTGGCTCGCGCGTCACCACTACCCGCGCGCCGGCGCCACGCAGATACTCCCCCAGCCGCTCGATCTGCGTGCTCTTGCCGCAGCCATCCAGCCCCTCCAAGGTGATCAATGCCGGCGCCCTCATCTCCCAAATTGTAGTTCAATGAGAAGGTGGAATATGATTTCACCCTGAATTTAGCTCGCATCCACGAGGCTATCGCTGCCGCCAGCGCTCGTGTCGGCCGTGATCCCGCTTCGGTCACGTTGCTGGCCGCCAGCAAAAATGTCCCTCCCGAGCGTCTCCGCGAGGCCTATGCGGCAGGCATACGCTGCTTCGGCGAAAACCGCGTGCAGGATCGCGACGCCAAGCAGGCCTCGCTGGCCGGACTTCCCATCGAATGGCACCTGCTCGGCCCGCTGCAGAGCAACAAGGCCGCCCGCGCGCTGGAGCTGTTCGACGTCATCGAGACGGTGGACTCGCTCGCGCTTGCCCAGCGCCTCAGCCGCCTCGCGCGCCAGCCGGTGCTGGTAATGCTGGAAGTCAACCTTGCTTGCGAACCACAAAAGCACGGTGTGGCGCCCGCACACGCCGTGGCGCTGACGCGAGCCGCAGTGGCGCTGCCCAACCTGCGACTGTGCGGCGTCATGGCGGTGCCGCCCGCAGCCGAAAACCCGGAAGCCAGTCGTCCGCACTTTCGCGCGCTGGTGGCGCTCAGCGCCCAAATCCGCGCTGCTCTACCCTCGCCGCCCGCGCGCTGGGATATTTCCATGGGCATGTCCCACGACTTTCCAGTAGCGATCGAAGAGGGAGCCACCGTGGTACGCCTGGGCGCGGCCCTCTTCGGTCCCCGCCCTCAACCCTAAAGCAGTTCCAGGCTCTATTCCCCCCGGAGCACCACCACCGGATCCACTCGCGTCGCCCGCCGCGCGGGCCACCAGCAGGCCGCGAGCGCCGCCGCGATCACCACCCCCGCCGCCGCCGCATAGATCGCCGGGTCGACCGCCGATACGTGAAACAGTAGGCCAGCCAGCAGTCGGCTCAGCGCCCACGCTGCCACCAGCCCGGCACCCACGCCGCAGGCCGCCAGCAGCAGCGCCCGCCGCAGAACCAGCAGGCGCACGCTTCCGGCCTGCGCTCCCAGCGCCATCCGGAGTCCGTACTCGCGCTCGCGCTGGCCGACCACTTCGCCCATCACGGCGTACACGCCCAGCATGCCCATGGCCAGCGCGAGTAGTGCAAAGAGCAAAAGCAGCCGCGTGGTAATGCGCGGGCCGGCCACACTGGCGTAGACGAGTTCCGCCAGCGTACGCGGCGGGTCCACCGCCACCTCCGAGTTCAGCTCGACAAGCGTTTGCCGCAGCCGGGCCGCGCTGGGCGGCGCTGGCGAGCGCAGCACCACCGTCATGTCCGCCAGCGAACCCGCCAGCGGCGGTTTCGCCAGCGCTTGCGCCAGCGAAAAATACACTTCGCCCTGATAAAACCCGGGATCGCCCTGCAAGGCAAACTCGCGCACATCGCCCACCTCGCCCACAATCGTCCACGCCACCAGTCCCGACGACACCGTAGCGACCTGCTTTCCCAGCGGACTTTGGCCAGGCCAGAGCGAGCGTGCCAGGCTTTGGCTGATCATCGCCACCGGCATGGAAGCGGCGCCATCCGCAGCCGTAAAGGTTCGCCCGCCTAGCAGCGCCGTCCCGGTGGCGCGCAAATATCCGGGGCTGACCACGCTGGCCCACACCAGCGGGATCTGCTTGCCGGGCAGAAGTGGATGATTTTCAAAAATGACTGGCGCAATCGGCGCCAACCCGCCGAGCGGTACCGCATTCACCAAGGCGACGGCCTGCACGCCCGGAAGAGCCAACAAGCGTGACTGCGCCTGCTGATAAAACGTCGCACACCGCTGGGCTAGGCGGCAGTACGCCTCCGTGGGATGAATGCGCATTGTGAGCGTGGCGTCATCGCGAAAGCCCGGATCCTGCCGGGTCAGCGTTTCAAGGCTGCGCGCTACCAGCGCCGCCGCGACCACCACCACCACCGCCAGCCCAATTTCTCCGATCAGCAGCAGCGACGCCAACGGCACGCGGCCCGGCGCTTCCGGCGCTACCGCTCCGCCGCGCAGGTCCTGTGCCAGGTTGGCGCGGGTGCTACGCCATGCCGGCGCCAGCCCAGTCACTATCCCTGACATCACCGAGGCCGCCACGGCAAACGCCACCACGCGCCAATCCATGCCCACCGCCAGCGGCGCGGTGGCCTCGCTGGGCAGCCAGCGCACCACCACGGGCAGTGCCCAGTCGGCCAGCAGCAGCCCCGATCCGCCGCCCGCCAGAGCCAGTCCGACCGAACGCCACAAAAACCAGCGTAGCATCCGCGCCCGGCCCGCTCCCAGCGCCAGCCGTATCGCCGTTTCGCTCCGTAGCCGGCCAAATTGCGTCAGCAGCAGGTTGGCGGCGTTGGCGCAAGCGATCAGCAGCACCAGACCCGCAGCACCGAGAATCAACAGCAGCGTCGGCTGCAAGTCGCCGAACAAGGCCCGCCGCAGCCTCACCAGCCGGTACAGGGTGGCGTAGTTGCTGGCCACGGGATAGGGAAACTCGCCCACCGCCTGCGCTGCCGCGCGCTTGAAGTCCGCCCGCGCTGCCGCCAGTCCGGTCCCCGGACGCAGCCGCCCCACCGCCTCGAATGCATAGGTGGCCCAAAAGTCCTGCGCATTGTCCGGATCCAGCGTCAGCGGCACCCAAAACTGGGTCGCATCAGAAGGGAACCGGAAACTCGCCGGCATCACTCCTGCCACCCGCCGCTCGCGTCCCCCGAGGGCAATTTCCTGGCCCACGATGCCGGAGCGACCGCCAAAATACTGCCGCCACGCTGCCGCACTGAGCACCACCTCGCCGTCCTGCCCAGGCTGATCCTGGTGCGGTTTGAAGCCTGTTCCAAGCGACGCAGCGGCTCCCAGAACTTGAAAAAAGTTGGTCGAAACCCGCGCGCCGTGCAGGCTGAACTCCTGCCCCTGCAGTTGCAGGTTCAGCGCCGTGCCGGGCGACACCGCCGCCAGCTCCATCGCCTGCACCCGCCGTTCCAACGCGACATAATAGCCCTTGGGAAACACGCCGTGCAGCGGCGTCACTAACTGCTGCGGCGCCGGGTAGGGAAGCGGCCGTAGCAGGAACGCATCCGCCACGCTGAAGATGACGATGGTTGCCCCGAGCCCCAGTCCCAAGTTCAGCACCACCAGCCACGCGAGCTCCTTCCGTTGCCTCATCGCCAGGCCCTAACTTTTTTTGGCAATGCGCTGCGCCACGTACTGGCTGAACTTGCGCTCCGGATCCAGCCGCAAGGCGCTTTTGATTTCCCGCTCTGCCGCCGCCCAGGCTTTGCTCTTCTCGTACGCCTGCGCCAGCCACAAATGCGCGGTGTCATCATTCGGTTTCAGCTTTGCGGCTTTCTGGAAATCCTGAATGGCCGCCGCGGTGCTGCCGCCAAATGCCGCCGGCGTATACAGACTGGAGATCCCCTGGTCAGTCAACGCCTCGACATTGTTCGGGTCCAATTGCAGCGCCTGCGCCAGCTCGCTCGCCGAGCGCTCACCGTAGCGCATTCCGCCCCCGGGGACGTAGGGAATGAGCTGGCCCATCAAGTAGCCCGCCAGCGCATGCGCCGTCGCCGATTTCGGATTCAGGTTGATCGCTGCTTCCGCCGCCTTCGCCCCGGCTTGCGCGTCGCGTGCGATGGCCGTTTTGTCTTGCCGCCCCTCGGCCGCCTCGGTGGCGTAATCGTAGAGCTGTGCCGCCTCGATGAAGGCCGAGGCGGAGTGCGTCGAGGCGGCGGCTCGGGAGGATTTTTGTGCCAGGGCTTCCAGCGCGGTGAGCTTGAAGTTGTCCCGGTCGCGCCGCACGGTGGGATTGGCGATCTGCGCCCAGGCCGCTGCCGCCAGTCCCGCGCCGACGCATCCGCAAAGTACACGACGTATAGAGATGTGCATATGTCAAAGTCCTCTGTTTAACAGAGTATCACTGCTGTCAAGTAAGCTGAAACCATGCGCCTTGACGAATTGCAGGCCGCGCTGCGCGCCCGGGGCGTGGACGGCTGGCTGTTTTACGACCACCACCAGCGCGATGCCATCGCCTACCGCATCCTGGGCCTTCCCGCTTCTATGGCTACGCGCCGCTGGTATTACCTTGTTCCCGCCCAAGGTGCACCGCGCAAGCTGGTCCACCGAATTGAAGCGGCAGCGCTCGATTCACTACCCGGCGAGCGACGCGAGTACGCTCCATGGAGCGAGCTCACCGCGGGCCTGCGCCACCTGCTGGCGGCGCTGCCTCTGCATGCCAAGGTGGCCATGCAGTATTCGCCCGGCTGCGAGCTGCCCGCGGTATCGCTTGCCGACGCGGGCACGGTCGAGCAAATCCAGGCGCTCGGCTGCAACGTGGTCAGCTCTGCGGACTTGATCAGCCGCTTTGACGCTGGCTGGACGCCCGCCATGCTCGACAGCCATCGCCGCGCCGGCGCTGTCATTGACAGTGCCATCGCAGCGGCTTGGACAGAGGTCCGCCGGGCGCTTGATGCCGGCGCGCCGCTGACCGAATACGAGTTGCAGCAATGGATTCAGGACCGCTTGGTGAAGGGGGGGCTCGCTTGTGAAGAGCCGCCTATTGTGGGCGTCAACGCCCACGCAGGCGACCCGCACTATCAGCCCGGCGCACAGGGTGCGGCGGCGACTCAAGCGGGGGATCTGCTCCTGCTCGATGTTTGGGGCCGCAGGGACGAACCCGACAGCGCCTACTACGATGTCACCTGGGTCGGCTACTGCCTGCGCCCCGGTGAAACCGCGGTACCCGAGCGCTTCGCTAAAATCTTCGCCCTCGCCGCCGTGGCGCGCGACACCGGAATCCGCCACGTCCAGGAGGCCGTGGCGGCCCGCAGGAAGATCTGCGGCTTTGAAGTGGATCAAAGTGTCCGTGGCGTTATTACCGCTGCGGGCCTCGGCGAGTTCTTTGTGCATCGGACCGGCCATTCGCTGGGCCGGCAAATCCACGCCACCGGGGCCAACATTGACGACTACGAAACTCACGACGTGCGCCAAATCCTACCCCAGAGCGCCTTCACGATTGAGCCGGGCATATACTGTCCGCGGGGCGAACCCTTTGGCGTTCGCACCGAGGTCAACGTTTTCGTAGGCGATGAGGTCGCCGAGGTTACCGGGCCAATCCAGCGCGAAATCGTGAGAATATGAAGGGACAGGCCCTTTGCCACGCATGAGCCCCAGCGCCGTCAAGCAAAACACCCAACCCCAGGCCGTTCGTGCCAGCAACGGATGGTGGATCGTACTGCTCGGCTGGCTTTTCCCGGGCTTGGGCTACTTCATCGGCAGGAAGTGGATTCGCGGGACGCTGGTGCTGGTTTCCGTGGTCGGCATGTTTGGCTTGGGCTTGGCGTTGCAGGGCCGTATTTTCGGGTTCAACACAGCCAACTTGCTGGACATACTCGGATGGGTGGGCGACATCTGCAACGGCGTGCTCTATCTCATCACGCAAATGGTGGGCGCTGGCGCCGGCAACGCCTATAGCGTCATGGGCGACTATGGTTCGAAGTTCCTCATTGCCGGTGGCCTGTTGAACCTACTGGCTGCCGCTGACGCCCGCGATCTGCTGGTAGGAAGAAAAAAATAGCCCATATGACCGTTTCCCACCTCACCGCCGTCGTCCTGTTTGCCCTCTTCTCCTCGATCGTTTTCGGCATCACCATGCGTGAAGGCGTGCGAGAACAGATCCGCTACGGGCTGCTCGCATTCACCTGGTTTGTTGGCGGCGCCATTGCCGGGGGGTGGATCCTGTACTTTCTGAACCCACACTGAAAGTAGAAGTGCCAGGTTACTGTAAGCTGTATACTTCCTGAGGAGTGTGTCATGTACCCTGAATTCATGATTGCGCCCATGCGCGAAGAGTTGACCCGCTTGGGGGTGGAGCAAGCCCGCACTGCGCAGGAGGTGGATACCGCTGCGGCCCAGGCTGGCACCACGCTGGTGGTGGTCAACTCGGTGTGCGGTTGCGCCGCCGGCAAGGCGCGGCCGGGCGTTGCTATCGCGCTACAGCACAAGACCCTTCCCGACCGCTCGATTACCGTGTTTGCAGGCGCTGACTTGGACGCCACCGAGCGTGCCCGGGGCTATTTCACCGGCTTCACTCCCTCTTCGCCGTCGATGGGCCTGCTCAAGGATGGCAAGCTGGTGTTCATGCTCGAACGCCGCCAGATCGAGGGGCGCAGCGCGCCGGAAATCGCGCAGGCTCTCACCGCTGCCTTTGACCAATACTGCGTCTCATGAGTGTGCGGGCTTGGCTGCCGTCCGCCAACGCTCCCGGCACCGACTTCCCCATAGCCAATCTTCCTTATGGTGCTTTCGCCGCCATTGGTGAAGTGCACCTAGGGGTGGCGATCGGCGACCAGATCCTCGACCTTTACGCCGCCGATCAATCCGGGCTGCTGAACTCGTTGCCGGAACGGTTGCGCGCAGCTTACCGCCAGCCGCAGCTCAACGCCCTCATGGCGCTGGACCCGGCCCTGGCCCAGCAGTTGCGCCTGCGGCTCATGCACTTGCTTTCGACTGCCAGCGCCGAGGAACAGCGGCAAGTACGGAGCGTGCTGGCGCCGCAAGCGGGCGCGCGCCTGCACTTGCCGGTGGCCGTGGGCGACTACACGGATTTCTACGCCTCCCTTAACCACGCGACCAACGTCGGACTCTTGTTCCGCCCCGACAGTCCGCTCATGCCCAACTACAAGTACGTGCCGGTGGGCTATCACGGCCGTAGCTCTTCGCTCGACGTCAGTCCCCAGGCCGTCCGCCGGCCCAATGGCCAACGCCCTGGACGCGACGGCGGTCCTCCCGATTTCGGGCCTTGCCGCCAACTTGACTACGAGCTGGAACTGGGCATCTTCGTGGGCACCGGCAATGTCTTGGGCAACGCCATTCCTATGACAGCCGCGGAAGAGCACATTTTCGGTTTCTGCCTGTTAAACGACTGGTCTGCCCGCGACATCCAGCGCTGGGAGTACCAGCCGCTGGGGCCCTTCCTCGGCAAAAGCTTCGCCACCACGCTGTCGCCCTGGGTCGTTCCCCTTGCCGCTCTCGCGTCCTACCGAGTGCCACGGGCCGCACGTCCGAGCGGCGATCCCGACCCCCTCCCGTACTTGGAATCGGAGCAGGACCGCAGCGCCGGAGGAGTGAATGTAACGCTTGAGGTGTGGCTAACAACCGCAGCCATGCGTACGGCTGGCACGCCGCCTCTCCGCCTCAGCCGCAGTTGCGCTAGCGACCTATACTGGACCCCGGCGCAACTGCTCACCCATCACGCCTCCAACGGCTGCAACCTGCGTCCCGGCGACCTGTTCGGCACCGGCACCATCTCAGGTCCCCAGGCTGAGGCCCGCGGATGCCTGCTGGAGCTGACCCGCGCCGGCCGCGAGCCGGTGACCCTGCCGGGAGGTGAAACCCGCGGCTTTCTTCACGACGGCGACGAAGTCACCTTCCACGCCTTCTGTGAAGCCTCCGGGCAGCCCCGCATCGGCTTTGGCGAATGTCGCGGCCGCATTGAACCCGCCCTAAGTTTGTAACTACCGCCGCTGCTGCACATCGTAATAGGATGGTGCATGACCGAACCAGTCGCGGCTACAGATCAGGACTGGGCGTTGGTTCGGCAGAGCTGCGCTGGGGATCGGCAGGCCTTCACGGTCCTGGTAGCCCGCTACGAACGGCGCCTTTATCGCTCCGCATTAGCCATAACCGGAAACCCGGCCGACGCGGAAGAAGTGGTGCAGGAGTCGTTTTTGCGCGCCTACGAGCATTTGGGCCAGTTTCGCGGCGACGCCAAGTTCCAGACTTGGATGACCCAGATCGTGCTCAACACCGCCCGCATGAAGCTGCGGAAAAATCACGCCTCGCTCTGGGAATCACTCGACGAGCCGATGATTACCAACGAGGGCATTCTGTCGCGCGATGTGGCCGAATGGCGCGAAGATCCGGAGCAGCAGTTGGGCCGCGAGGAAATGGAGAAGTTTTTGCAGCAGGCTCTGCAAGGTTTGCCGCCCAGCTATCGCGACGTGGTGGTACTGCGCGACGTGCAGTTGCTGTCCACCCAGGAGACCGCCGAATTGCTGGGCTTGAGCATTGCCAATGTGAAAACACGATTGTTGCGAGCCCGGCTGCAGTTGCGCGAGCGGCTGGCCGGAGTTCTGCGCCAGCACAGGAGTAAGCCATGACGACCATCAGTTGCCATCAGTTCACCGACTGGAGTTCCGAGTTGTTGGATGGCGAGCTGGCGCCGGCCGAAGCCGCCGCCGCACGCGCCCACGCCGAAGCCTGTCCGCGCTGCCATGCGGTCTGGGTCAGCCTGCAAGCTACGGTTAGCCTGCTCGGTAATGAGGCCTGCTTCGCCGCGCCAGCGGGCGTGCACGAGCGCCTGCAGGCGGCCCTCGCGGCAGGGCTGGAGGAACCGCTCACGCCCGCCGAGTTGCGTCCCGCTCAACCGCGGCTCGTATCCACCCCCTCAGGTTCGCGCTCGAGTTGGAGTCCGGCCCGCTTGCGCCTTGCCTCCGGCCTCGTGGCGGTGATCCTGATTGCTGCCGCAGTGGGCCTGCTGCGGGTTCGTGCCGCCGCCATCACCACCTCCGGCTGGCTCATTGACACCCACTGTCTCAGTTCGGATCAGGCCAAGCTGGCCGTCCATACCAGCACCTGCCTGATCAAATGCGCTCAGCAGAACCCGGTTGGGATTGTAGACGCCAAGGGTCATTTCCTGCGCTTTGACGCCCGCGGCCGCCGCCGTGTCCTCGCCGAAGTGATAGCCTCGCAGCGTCCGGATCACCTCTGGGTCACCGTGCGCGGCAAACGGGCCGGCACCGCCGCGGTTCCTGTCCTTGACGTCGAACAGGTCGAACTCACCCGTCCTGGTACTAACAACTTCAGCGACACGCGCTAGATTAGCGATCCAGGATGGTCCGGAAACACGCCAGTGCCCGTGGTCCTGCGACGGCTCCCGCCAGAACAGCGCCCGCCGAGGGACGGCAGGGTTGGGGTTGCGCCTTCAGCTCGACCACCCGGCAGCTGCTCTTCCCAGTCCAGTGATTTCGGAACCCAACCAGGAGGCTCCGGCTTGAGGGGTTTGCGCCGCCGCCCGGCCAAAGGAGGCCTATCCGTGCGATTTTCATTGCTTCAGCAGTTCCATCAGGTAGGCGGTCGCGGCAGGCGAGTGCATGAGCGAGAGCATTTGCACCAAGTCGCGCTTGAGCTCGGGATCGCTCTCTTTGCGCGCAAAGCCGACCAGCGCTGGGGCGCACCTGTGCAAGAACAGCGCCTGGATGATGGCCTCGCTGCCGGCGCGGTCGCGGGCACCCTGGTACATTTCCACCAGCGCCGCCTGCGCCGCGGGCTTGTCGCTCAGTCCTAGCTCGCGGATGGCCTGGTCGTGCAGTTGCGGATTGGTTTCCGACTCTGCCAGCGCGATCAGGCGGCCGGTGTCGCCGCTGAGCATGTAGTCGCGCAGAATGCTTTCCTTCACCGCGGTTACATTCGTCTGGCGATAAATCTGCTCCAGCGCCGTCTGACTTTGCTGACCGCCAAACAGGCCGAGATAGCGCAGTGCGCGCATGCGGACGGCGGGGTCGGTATTGTGTTCGGCGGCGTTCACCAGGTCCGCGAGCGCCGCGGGAGAATGATCCTGGGCGAGCACGAACAGCGCGCGGTCCTTTACCGAGGCGTCGGAATGGCCGTTGATTACATCCTGGAGCAGAGGCAACACCTTGACCGGTTCGGTGTTTATGAGACCGTTCAGGGCCAACAGCTTCAGGTCGTCGCCTTCTTGAGTGGCGGGCGGCAGTGGCTGGCCCAAAATTGGTAAGTTCAATTGGAGGCGCAGGGCTTCGGCGTCCTGACCCCAGGTACCGTCGGGAAACTGGCGCTGCAGCGCTCCGAGCAATCTGGCCGCCTTCAGCCGTTCTCCGCGCTGCGAGGCAGCGTAGGCCTGCCAGTAGAGAGCGCCTTGGGCTTTGCTGCTGTCCACCTGGGCCAGCAATTTCTGCGCTTGCGCCATTTCGGCGTCCACCCGCTTCCAGTCCAATTGGTTCGCGGCGCTCAGCGCCTGCTGATACAACGTCAGTGCCTGTGCCTGTTGGTCCTTGCGTGCCATGGCGGTGGCGGCGTCCTGGCCCAACAGGCCAACGGTCAGCGTCAGGCAGACAAGGCCGGGCAACACAACCCGAATCCGATTCATAGGTCTCCGTTTTCCGTTCGCAGGGTTTGATCGAGCACGCGAACTTTGAACAACACGCCACTCGCGGAGATGCGGTTTTGCATCTGCCGCCACTGTTCCGGCGTGAGCTGATTTGGACTGTGGGCAATTTCGGTCAGTGCCGGCTCAAGCGCCCCGAGCACATGGGCCACCATGGCATCGCCGTCCTGGGCGGCGCTCTGGTGATAGAGCCGGTTGGCGGCCAGCAGATTGCGGGCACTGACCCGTTCGATGCTGAGATTGACGGGCTGGTTCGGACCCGAGTTGGCATGCGCCAACTGGACTAGTAGCACTTGGCTACGATCCAGATGATCGGACACCACCGCGCGCAGCAGTGGAGAGGCGAGCGGCACCGGCACCGCCGCCAATGCCGCGGGCGACGGAGCCGGATGCGGGCGAGGAAACCAGAAGGCCAGGACGGCGGCGCAGGCGGCCACTGCCAGCGCCCAGCCGAACCCGCGCGGCAACGCCTGCCGAGGGGGCGCTTCGAGTTGCGGCGCGAGCCGCTGCCAGACCTCATGGGGTTCGGACGCGGCAGGTACCGTCAGCTCCGCCGCGGCGTTGAGCGTGCGCTGCCAGGTTCGCAGGCGCGCCTCGCAGGCGGCGCAGGCGGCGATATGCCCGGCACCGGCGGTGGTGCCGTAACCCAACGCCTGCGCCACGAGCTGTCGGTCGTTGCAGTGCCGCTTCATCGCGCCTCCCGGTGGCCATCGAGGGCGACGCGGAGTTTGCGCACGCCCCGGAAGATCGTATTCTTGACTGCTTCCGGCCGCATCCCCATCGCAGCTGAAATTTCCTCAATGGACCAACCTTCGTAATGCCGAAGAGCGAAAGCGACCCGCTCCCGAGGGCTGAGCAGGGCGATGGCGGCGCGCAGGCGTTGGTTGAGCTCGCTTGCCATGGCCAGCCGCTCCGGGGAAGCCGTGGGATTGACCACGGCGTCCACTGGATTATCGGCATCCTGATCCGTGGTGTGCACCGGCGGATGCGTCCGGCGCTTGCGCAGATGGTCGAGCGCGGCGTTGGTGCAGATCCGGTACAGCCACGTCCCCACGCTTGCCCGCGCCTGGTAGCGCCCGCGGCTGCGATACGCCCGCAGGAAGCATTCTTGGACCAAATCCTCCGCGTCTTGTCGCTGTCCGGTCATGCGATATGCCAAGGCAAACAGTCGGCCGCTGCAAGCCTCCACCACGGCCCGAAAATTCTCCTGGTCGAGTCCCGCAGGCACCTCTCCGGCGGCCGACTTGGCCGCGGTTTCAGCCGCCACAGTGTTCATCCACTCGCTATAGACGTGGGGAGGTCGCAACGGTTAGCTTTCTCCGCGGCCGTCCAAATGATGCCGGATTTGGCGGGCAAGCCCCAGCAGACGCCGATCGTCGGCGGCCGTGCAGCCCCACCGCAGCAGTGCCTGTCGCAAAACCCGGCCCTGACTGGCCTGGTGGCCAGGCTTGACCGCCCCTACGCGCTCCATCAGTGGATACCAGGTTTCGATCAACCTCTCCCGCGTCCGTGGCCCGATGGCCGCCTCGCGCCGCCGCCCGAGCAGCAAGGGGCGCTGGCGAGCCAGTTCGTAGGCGCACACCGCCACCGCCTGGCCCAAATTCATCGAAGGTGCTCCCGTTACCGTCGGTATGCGCGCCAGGCGGTGACAGTGGCTGATGTCTTCCACGTTCAACCCCGTCTTTTCCGAACCAAACAGTAGTGCAGTCCGACCCTGCGGCAACTCGGCCGCCACTTGCCGCCAATCCTCCAGCGGCACCTCCGGTTGCCGGGCTGTGCCTGTCGTGGTTCCTACGATATGCCCGCAGCCCGCAATCGCCTCTGCCAGGGTGCCCACCGTACGCGCCTGCTCCAGCACGGCCGCACCCGCACGCGCCGAGCGGGCGCTCCGCCAGGCTTCGCCGTATGGTGCAACCAGCACCAACTCGCTTAGCCCAAAGTTCGCCATGGCGCGTGCTGCCGCCCCGAGGTTCAGCGGATTGCGTGGCCGCACCAACACGATCTGCACTGTCATGCAGGTATTTTAGAGGACCGTCCTGCTGACATGCTGACCTGCCCGTTGAAAACCTGGTGTCCTGAGTCGGCTGTTTACATTACATACGGTTTGGGGGTACGCTGCCGTGCATGTTGGCGCGTGCCCCAGCGCCAACATTGGAAGGCCGCAAGCCGCTCGCGGGCATCGGCTCGCCGCCCACGGTCAGGCGGCGCCCTGGCAGACCGCTGCAAGCGGGCTGAGGGCGACCGCAGGCCGCCCGAGCCCCACGCCTATCAATAGTGGCCCCCTGCGTCCGCTAATCGCCTATAGAGCTCCGCATACTCCGCTGTCATCCGCTCGGCGCGAAACAGCCTCTCAGCCCGCTCGCGGCACTCTCGCGGATCAATTTCCCCCAGCCGTGGCACCCACCTCACCCAATCCGCGCAACTGCCCAGCCAGCCCGTTTCCCCATCTGCCACAATCTCGGGCAGCGCTCCGCGCTGCGTCGCCAGCACTGGTACGCCTGCCGCCGCTGCTTCCATGGCCACAATGGAGCTGGTCTCGTCAATACGCGACGGAATCAGCACAGCCGCGGCTGCGGCCAGGAGAGCGCATTTTTGCTCCAGGGTCGGCGGTGGCAGCCAGCGAATCTCGCCGTCCAACTCGGGTGCGATGCGCTCGTAGAAATAACGCTGATGCCCGGCAAACGGCGCCACTGCCCCCACCAGCCATAATCGTCGCTGCGCCCGCCGGGCCACAGCAATCGCCTCGTGCGGCGCCTTTTCCGGGCATATCCGACCCAGGCACAGCAGCGGCGCGCCGCTGCCGGCGGGCTGACGCCGGGCAGGAAACTGCCGCACGTCAATCCCGTTGGTGATGTAACTGCAGCAGGCGCGCGCGCCATAGGTCTGAAACTGGGTCCGGCTGACGCACTGCCAATGCGTCTGCGCTTGCGCACCGACCCAAACCGGATACAGTTCGCGCGCCAGGTGCAGCGTAAACAGCACCGGCGCGCCGCCCGTCAGGGGCGCAAAAGCATACGCGCCATCATTGTGGATCAACTCCCACCCGCCGTCCCGCTGCAGGGCATCCAGTTTCACCTGCCAGCGCGCGCGTGCTTGCGGCGATGCCTCCGGCGCCCAAGCCTCGCCCAGCACCTCATCCCAGGGAAGGAACTCGATGCCCGGCCACACGTCGCCTCCGCGGGCCCCGATCCAGGTTACGGAAAACCCGGACTCCCTCTGCCATTGCCGCAACAGCAACCACGCCATCTGCTCGGTGCCGCCGCAGGCGGCCGCGGTTACAGGAGTCAGCGGATAGGTCATCATCAGCACGCGCATCGCGCCCGCGCCCCGTCAACAAACGCTGCATAGCGTTCGGCCAGCGCGCGCGCGCGCCACGGCCAGCCCCAAAGCTCATACACCGCCGGCCCCGGCAGGGCGGGATGCCGGTAATCATGTTGCGGCAGCGGCCGCACCGCCTCCGCTTCGGGTGCGAAAAGGCGCAGCGTTTCAGCCTGCGAGGTGTACCCTGCCAGCGCCCTCTGCTTTGCCGCCGCCGCGCCGCCGCACAGCCGCCGCCGCCATTGCGGCTCATCCGGAAAATTCTGCGGCACCACTCCGCCCGCTTGGGCTGTATACAGCGCGTACTCCCAGACCTCGACTCTCGCCTGAGCCGCCCATCCCGCCGTCAGCAGGTTGGCCGCGTCGTGATCGGGGTGTCCGCCCTCATATGCCGGCGTCAGCACGGTTTGCGGGCGCACCTTCGCGGTCATTGCTGCCAGCCATGCCGCCGCCTCCTCCAGCCGGAAGCTCAGGGTTTGATCGGCAAACGGGGCAAAATATAGCCGCGCCCGTGGCGCAAATCCCTGCCAGACAGCAAGGGCCTCACATTTTCGCTGCGCCCGGTAACCAGCCCGGCCTTTGCAGCCCGCCGGCCGCCAGCGTCGGGCCGGAGCCCCGTCGGTCAAAAACGCCACCGCAATTTCCCCCTCCCAGGCCCACGCCCATCCCAGTGCCCCAACCGCTTCGTCGTCGGCATGGGCAGCGATTACCAACAGGTACTCTGCATCCCTCGGGACCGTGCGGGTATACTCTCTGGATCGGTTAGCCATGGCCCACGTACCCGCCGAGCTCGCAACCTACCTTCACAGCCACGCCGACGAATGCCTGGCGGACCTGGTCGAGTTTCTCGCCATTCCCAGCATCAGCACTCTGCCCGCGCACCGTCCCGACATGGAGCGCGCTCTGGAGTTCCTGGCCGTCAAATTGCGCGCCATGGGTATGGAACACGTGCAACGCCTCCTGCCCCCACAGCGTCCGCAGGGGGCGCCTCTGCTCTACGCCGATTGGCTGCATGTCCCCGATGCTCCCACCGTCCTGTTCTACGGCCATTACGATGTCCAGCCGCCCGACCCGCTGCATGAGTGGGTGTCTCCGCCTTTCGAGCCCACAGTCCGGGACGGCAATCTCTATGCCCGCGGTGCAGCCGACGATAAGGGGCAGGTGATGGCCCAGCTCAAAGCCGTGCAGGCTTGGATGCACACTGCCTCGCGCGTGCCGGTCAACGTGAAGTTCCTGATCGAGGGTGAAGAGGAAGTCGGTGGCGAAAGCGTGGATCTCTACGTTCGCCAAAATCATGAGGCGTTGGCTTGCGATTGCGTCGTGGTATGCGACACGGCCATGTTCGCCGCCGATATTCCTTCCCTCGATGTCGGGTTGCGCGGCATGGTGTATACCGAGGTCACGATGAGTGGTGCCGCGCGCGATTTGCATTCGGGTCTGTACGGTGGTGTCGCGCCCAACCCTTTCGAGGCCCTGGCCCGCGTTATCAGCGGACTGAAGTCCAGCGAAGGCAAAATCCTCATACCGGGCTTTTACGATCGCGTCCGCTCGCCTTTGGCCGAGGAGCTAGCGTCCTGGAAGCGCCTCCCCTTCGACGAAACCGCCTACCGGGAACAGGAACTGGGAGCATCCGCTCTGGTAGGCGAGCCAGGCTATTCCGTCCAGGAGCGCACGTGGGCGCGCCCGGCGCTTGATGTCCACGGCATGCCCGGCGGTTTCACTGGCCCCGGCTCCAAAACCGTCATTCCCGCGCAGGTCAGTGCCAAAATCAGCATGCGCCTGGTGCCTGACCAGCGCCCGCAGGAAGCGTTCGAGCAATTCGCCGGCGTCGTTCAGCGCCTCACCCCTCCCGGCTTTCGCGTTCAGGTCAAGCTGCTGAGCGCCGCCGAGCCGATCCTGGTGGATGTCGAAAACCGTTATATGCGCGCCGCAGCCTCGGCGCTGCAGCACACCTTTGGCGCACCGGCGGTGTTCGTCCGCTCCGGCGGTTCCATCCCTGTAGTCGCCTTGTTCGATGGCGAACTCAAAGTTCCTACCATCATGATGGGCTTTGGACTGCCCGATGACGGCCTCCACAGCCCCAACGAAAAGTTCTCCGTAGCCAACTTCTACGCCGGCATTCGCGTTTTAGCCGAGTTCCTCGCCGAGGTCGGCAGCGGATGAGGGGCCCGGTCCTGAGTCAGAGGGGGCAATACGGTGGCAAGAGAAGTGCGGCTTTTCTATCCGCCAGACGCCACCGCCAGTTCGTTCGTCACACTGAACACGTCAGGGATGCGGCGCACCGCGTTGCCAGCCGCCACTTTGTCCACCTGCGAGTCCACCACGCCCTGCAGCGTCACGTGCCCGTTCTTCACCACGATCCGGATCGAGTGCGCCGGATCGTTGGCATACCTAGTGAACTGTGGATTGCCGTAGATGGCCCGCGCCGCCGCCATCCGGATCTGGTCGTCCATGGGCGAGAGCGGTTCCACCTGAATGCTGTCCACGACGCCTTTTACGCCCTTGGTGGCGACAATGATATCCACCGCGGAATCGCGCGATGGGTAGTCAATCACGCTGCCGCCGACCGTGACTTTGCCGTTGTGCACCTTGAGCGTCAGAGAATTGAAGGTCTGTCCCTGTCCGATGCGGTCGTACACTAGCCGGTCGGCGATTGTCCGCTGCAGTTGGCCATCGGGCACGGCAATCGTATTCACCTGGATGCGGTTGATCACCCCATCCACCGATTGCACTTGGCTTGCATCCTGCTCGGCTTGCAATTTCGCGCGCAAATTGCCGACCGAACCCGTCAGGGTCACTACACGGTCGTCCACGCGGTTGTGGACGTTAGTCAACTGCTGCTTTCCTGCAAATTCCTTCTGCAGGTACGACTGAATGCTTGCGTCCAGCGCCTTGCGCTCAGCGACTTTCGGATTCTGCGCGTTTTGCGCCGCCATCAGGCTGGCGCCCAACAGCATACAGCCCAGGACCATCCCTACTCTGGCAGTGCGTGACATGGTGGCCTCCCAAGGTGTCTACCCCTTGTCTGATGCCGCAGCCAGCTACTGGTTTCAGTACGCGGCAACTTGGAGACGCCCTGCGCGCCAGCGGGCGTCCGTTGCCGGCGAGCGGAACTCCGCTGCGCGGAGTTCCGGTCCGGCCAGAGCCCGACGAATGGGAGGGCGGCTCCAAAAGGAGGTGGCCGTGCCGCCTCGCCCTATCGGCCCGCGCCAGCGAACTCGCGCCGTGCCGGATACAGCGGAAACGCGTCCGCCAGCTCCAGCACCTGGCGCTGAATCTCAGCCAGCACCGCCGGCTCCTGGCGGTGATGCAGCGCCCGCGCAATCCATTGCGCGATCAGCCGCATCTCCTCCTCGCTCATGCCGCGCGTGGTCAGCGCAGGCGTGCCCAGCCGAATGCCGCTCGGGTTGAGCGGCGGATGTGAATCAAACGGGATCGCGTTTTTGTTGACGGTAATGTTGGCCGCGTGCAGCGCGTTCTCCGCCTCACGGCCGCGGATGCCCTGGCTAAACACATCCACCAGCATCAGGTGAGTGTCCGTGCCGCCGCTCACGATGCGAAAGCCTTCCTGCTGCAATTGCGCCGCCAACACCCTTGCGTTGGCCACCACCTGCGCCGCATAGGTCCGGAAATCCGGCCGCATCGCCTCCTGCAGGCACACCGCCTTGGCCGCGATCACGTGCACCAGCGGCCCACCTTGCGAGCCCGGAAACACCGACTTGTCAATCGCCGCTCCCAGCGCCGCTTGCGCCAGGATCAACCCCCCACGTGGCCCCCGCAGCGTTTTGTGCGTCGTGGTGGTGACGATTTGCGCGTGCGGCACAGGGTTGGGATGCACGCCGCCAGCCACCAGCCCCGCGAAATGCGCCATGTCCACCAGATAGGTCGCACCCACCTCGTCGGCAATGGCGCGCATGCGCGCAAAATCAATGACCCGCGGATATGCGCTCCCTCCACCTACGATCAGCTTCGGCCGCGCCTCTCGCGCTGCGGTGGCCAGTGCGTCGTAATCGATGGTTTCCGTGTCGCGGTTGACGCCGTACGCAGCGATTTTGTAGGTTTTTCCCGAAAAACTCAGCGGATGGCCATGCGTCAGGTGGCCGCCATGCGCCAAGTTCAGCCCCATCAGCGTGTCGCCGGGCTGCAGCACCGCTGCGTAGGCTTCCTGATTCGCCTGCGATCCCGAATGCGGCTGCACGTTGGCGTACTCTGCGCCAAACAGCGCGCACGCCCGCTGTCGCGCCAGCTCCTCCACCCGGTCGGCGTTCTCACACCCACCGTAATACCGCTTGCCCGGGTATCCCTCCGCATACTTATTGGTGAACACCGAGCCGGCCGCCTCCAGCACCGCTTCACTCACGAAGTTCTCCGAGGCGATCAACTCCAGATGATCATGCTGGCGCCGCGTTTCTGCTGCGATGGCCTGTGCCACATCCGGGTCCACCTCGGCCACCGGCGCGAGAAATGTCTTCGGCAACTGCATACATCTCATTGTAGTCGCGTAATGCAAGTGCGATTTCCGCCTGACCAGTTCGCGGAGGTCGCGCCTGCATATTTCCCCGGGGGCGCTCGCTGGGACGCTCGCCCGTTCCGAATTTCGCAGTCCTTCGCGTCGATTTTGACGACGGTGCAAAGCGGCCCGCCCCCCGCGAGCAGAAATAAAAAAAGCCGGAAGGCTGTTGCCAACCTTCCGGCGGAGGTCGTAACCCCTCTCGCGAGGGGTACGGTCAAGTGTGTGGATGAGCCCAGTGTAGCGCAGGTCGATCCAAAAAACAGAAAAAAATTACAACGAAATACGGAAAACAGTACGACCTTTATGTGGCACTACACATCTACAGACGCCTTCTCTCTTTCCTCGCGCTCGGCAATGTGCGCCTCGGTTCCGTCGAAGTTGCATAGCTTATGGCTGCTGTCGCAAAAGGGCCTATTTTTCGATTGCCCGCAGCGGCACAGCGCAATGGCTGGTTTGCCTTCCGGCAGTTTGATTTCAACCCCATCGGACCCGATCAACCGAAACGGCCCCTCGACCTTGAGCGATCCATAGCGCCGAACCGTAATGGTAACTTCTGGCATTCATGGCTCCTTCCGTTTTTCTACCAGGACATAACGCTTGCGTGCTCGCTTTAGGAGCTCATCCACCCGCGCCGTATATTCGCGCGACCGATCGAGCTCGAAGCGCAGTTCCGGCATGCGCCGCAGTGCGAGACGCCGACCGAGTTCGGCCCGCAAAAAACTGCGCGCCGCCAGCAGCCCTTGCAGCGTCTGCAGTTGTTCCTGCTCGCTGCCGCTGACCTCAAAGTACACCCGCACCACGCGCACCGGCGGCTCGATATCCACATGTGTGACCGTCGCCAGGCCAACACGCGGGTCGGCGACCTCGCCTTCGAGCAGCTCGGTCAGCTCATCGCGGATCATTTCGGCCAGGCGACTAGGGCGGTGGGGCATAAATTGCCTTTCAGGCCACAATCTCGCCCGTCCCACAGCGCACATCCTGACCTGCCAGAATGGATTCGGCAGCGGCACCGGCCTGCTGCAGAAGGCTCAAAATATAGCTGGCGTCGGGTCCGATGGCGGCGATGCCAATGACCGCGTGTTGCCACAGGTCGTGCGTTTTGTCCAGCTCGGCAATGGACACATTGAAGCGCCGGCGCAGTTGGTCCTTCAAGCTGCGCACCACCTGCCGCCGGTCCTTCAGCGAGGCCGCCCCGGGCAGCACGATTTCGATTTGCAGCACTCCCACCGGCATGGCGCCGTCACCTGCCGTCTACGACAGCAGCGGCGCGACTTTTTCGACTGTAAAGGCCTCCAGCACGTCGCCCGGCTTGATGTCGTTGAAATTGGCCACCGAGGCGCCGCACTCCAGTCCCGCGCGCACCTCACTGGCGTCGTCCTTGAAGCGGCGCAGCGAGTTCAGCTTGCTGGTATACACCACCGCCCCGTCGCGGACCACCCGCACCTGCGCGTCCCGCACCAGCTTGCCGTCTTTGACTAGGCAGCCGGCGATGGTGCCCGCCTTGGGGATGCGGAAGGTCTGCTGCACCTCCGCCCGCCCTAGCACGGACTCTTTAAACGTCGGCTCAAGCAGCCCGTGCATCGCCCGCTGGATTTCGCCTGTCAGCTCGTAAATGATTGAGTGCAGCCGAATATCCACGCTTTCATGTTCGGCCAGCTCCGACGCCTTGCGTTCCGGGCGCACGTTGAAGCCGATCACCACCGCGTTGGAGGCTGACGCCAGCAACACATCGCTTTCGGTGATTGCGCCCACACCCGAGTGGATCACGCGAAGCTTCACCTTGGCGGTGGAAAGTTTGTTGAGCGAGTCCACCAGCACTTCCTCTGAGCCCTGCACATCGGCCTTGAGGATCAGGTTCAGCTCCTTGACGTCCCCGCGTGCCAACTGCTGGCTCAGCGCCTCCAGATTCAGCCGCGCTGAGCGAGCCAGAGTCGCCGCGCGCGCCTTGTCCTCGCGGTACAGCACAATCTGCTTTGCCTTGTAGCGGTCGTTTACCACCAGCCAGTTTTCCCCGGCGTCAGGCAAACCATCGAGTCCGAGCACTTCCGCCGGCGTGGACGGTCCGGCTTCCTCCAGCGGCCGCCCGCGATCGTCAAACATGGCCCGCACTCGTCCCATCACCGCGCCCACGATGATCGTGTCGCCTGCATGTAGCGTGCCGTTCTGTACCAGCATGCGCGCGACCGCGCCGCGCCCGCGGTCCAGCTGCGCCTCCAGCACCACGCCCTGCCCGGGCCGCTCCGGATCGGCCTTCAGCTCCTGCAGGTCGCCCACTAGCAGGATCATCTCCAGCAGCAGGTTCAGGTTCGTCTTCGCCTTAGCGCTGACGTTCACCGTCACCGTGCTGCCGCCCCAGTCCTCCGCCAGCAGCCCGCGGTCGCCCAACTGCTTTTTCACGCGGTCGGGCTGCGCATCGGGCTTGTCAATCTTGTTCACGGCCACCAAGATGGGCACGTTGGCCGCGCGCGCATGGTCAATTGCCTCCAGCGTTTGCGGCATCACGCCGTCATCGGCGGCCACCACCAGCACCACGATGTCGGTGACTTTCGCGCCCCGGGCGCGCATGCGCGTGAAGGCCGCATGACCAGGGGTGTCAATGAACACCACCTGGCGGCCGAAAGCCGGAGAATTGGGATCGCTGACTTCTACCTTGTAGGCACCAATGTGCTGCGTGATGCCACCCGCCTCGCCCGCCGCGACGCTCGTCTGCCGGATTGCGTCGAGCAACGACGTTTTGCCATGGTCCACGTGGCCCATGATAGTCACCACCGGGGCCCGCGGAACTAGCGTCCCGGTTCCGGCCACCGCCCCATCGCTGACCGCTTCCACCTGTTCGGCCGCTGCCAGCGCCTCTTCCTCGAAGCTCACCGTCTGCGCCGTGGCGCCAAAATCCCTCGCGATCTGGGTGGCAATTTCCGTATCCAGCGACTGGTTCACCGTGACCAGCAGACCTCGGTCCAGCAGCTTGCGGATGACGTCCTTGGCGCGCAAACCCAGCCGCTCGGAAAGATCCTTCACCGTCAGTCCTTCACTGATGGTGATGTTGGTGGCCGTCGCCATCGGCGCGGCGGCGCGCGACGCCGGCTGAAACTTCTGCGCGCCTTCCTTATGTCGGGGCTCGCGTCGGGCATGGTGGGCGCCGCGGGGAGGCAGGTCGCGCCCGCTTCCCGGCCGCGTCGGGTGCATCGGACGTCGCCCCTCCGGCGTAGCGGCTCCTGGCCGCGGCGGTGGCGCCGGCGTGCGTTGATAAATCGGCCGCCCTGGCGCTGGCAGAATCGGACGTCCCGCCAGCGGACGCCCCACCAGCGGACGCCCCGGCAGCGGACGCGGCGGCGGTGCGGTATAGCTGGGTCGCTGCGGCGCCACCGGCACGATCACGCGCCGGGGCGGTCCTGACAGCGGCGTGCCTGGCGCCGCCGCTGGCGCGGAAAAGTTCAATTGCGGCTGCCGCCGGACCGGGGGCGCCTTGGGCACCGGGGTCGCAGAGGTCGGCTTCGCTCCCGCTTCCGCCGCCGGTGCAACGGGCGGTCGCCGCGACGCTTCCGGCGTGGGCGCCGCCGCGGGTGGTGCCGGCCGCGCTCCGGGCGCCGGTGCATGATACACCGGCCGCTCGGGCGACATCGGCAGCTTCGGCCTGCTGGGCACCGGCGCAGGCGCAGCGGGGGTTGCGTCCAGCGGTGCTTTGCGCAAGCTCGGCACGCGCACTGTGGGCGCCGGGGATGCGGCCGGGGTGGCCACCGGAGGCGTGGGCGCCGCTGCCGATATGTTTTCCTGCTCTCTCTCGACCGGTTGCGGCTGCGCTTCCGGCTTTGGCGCCGCGGGCGGTTGCTTCGCGGGCTCGGCCACGGCTGCAGGCGCGGCCTCGCCGGTGGCGCCGTGCTTGTAGCGCCGTACCCGCTCCGCCACGTCGTCTTCAATGGCGCTCGAGTGCGTCCTTTTTTCCGTATAGCCGATTGCCGTCAGCGCCTCGAGGATCTCCTTCGATTTCACCTCCAGCTCGCGCGCGAGTTCATTGATCCGTATCGCCATGCCTGGGCTCGTTTGTGCTCCTATAAGGTCTTCGTAGGGAGGTGCGGCGGCCGGCTCCCGCTGCCTTCCGGCTCGCTCTCTTGCGCCAGCTCCTCGTTCTCTTTCGCCGCCGTATCTTCGCTGCGCGTCGCCGCGGCTTCCGCGGCAGGCTCCAGCCCATCCCGCGCCGGCAGCTCCGCCTCATCGGCCAGGGGCGCGTCCATCACGCCACGCCGTTCCTCGGCTTCCACCGTCTGTCCGCTGGCGTCAAGCTCGCCTTCCGGTGTGGCCGTCAGTTCCGGCCCGCCGGCCTCCTCCTGCTCCGCTGCCGCCTCCGGCGGTGTTTCCAGCACGCCAAAGAACTGGTTGACCGATACGAAAATCTTGGCAATTGCCTTCGGCCCGATGCCGGGAATCTCCTCCAGTTGCTCCGGCGTCTGGCTGCCCAACTGCTCCACCGTGGTGATGCCGCTCTCAATCAGCCGCTCGACAATGCGTTCGCTCAACCCGCTCAACTGCGCCAATGGGGTTTCCGCAGCCATGCCTTCGCCCGTCAGCGCCGTCATTTGTTCTTCCACTTCGCGGCGCTTTTCCTCTTCGCTTTTGATGTCAATCTTCCAGCCCAGGAGTTTGGCGGCCAAGCGCACGTTCTGACCCTTTTTGCCGATTGCAAGCGAGAGCTGGCTGTCATCCACCACCACCTCCAGGTGGTGAGTCGCGGCGTCCAGAATGGACACCTTGCTGATCTTTGCCGGGCTCAGCGCATGCGCAGCAAACTCCACTGGGTCTTCGCTGTACTCAATGATGTCGATTTTTTCCCCGCGCAGCTCGCGGATGATGCTCTGCACCCGCATGCCTTTCATGCCAACGCAGGCACCCACGCAGTCCACGTCTTTGTCGCGCGAAAGCACCGCAATCTTGGTGCGCTCACCCGCCTCGCGCGCGACGCCCTTGATGACCACTGTGCCGTCATAGATCTCAGGCACCTCGGCCTGAAACAATTTCTGCACCAGCACCGGATCGGCGCGCGACACGAGCACCTGGGGCCCCTTGGCGGCCTTTTCCACGCCCTTGACCACTACCCGAATGTGCTCATTATTGGCAAACGATTCCAGCCGTGACTGCTCGCGCCGCCCCAGCCGCGCTTCCGTGTGGCCCAGCTCTACGATCACGTCCGGACCCTCGGTGCGCTTGACGGTAACGTTCACCACCTCGCCCACGCGCCCGACATATTCGTTGTACACGGTGTCGCGTTCCGCTTCGCGCACCTTCTGGAAAATAATCTGTTTCGCCATCTGCGCGGCGATGCGCCCCAGCCCTTCCGTGTCCTTCTTGATGCGTATCTCGCCGCCCACTTCCGCGCTCGCATCGAGCGCCCGCGCCTGCTCCAGCGTCATCTCCAGCGCCGGGTCGCTAACCTGTTCCACCACCTTCTTCACCGCGAACACGCTGATTTCGCCGGTGTCCTTGTTCAATACCGATGCCAGCGACTCCTGGGTCCGCAGGTGCTTGCGCGTAGCCGCCACGTAGGCGTCCTCGACGGCGCTCACCACCACCGCCGGATCAATGCCTTTGTCCCGGCTCAATTGCTCGACTTGTTGATACAATGCGCTTGCCATAGCCTGACCCCTTGCCGTGCTCAGCGGTGCCGTGCTCCGCGCCGGCCCTTGCCGGGTTGCGGCCAGGGCGGAGCCAACCACGCCTGTGCCAGATTTTCCCAGGCGATGGTCTTCGCCTCCTGCTCCGGCCTTTCCGGGCGCAACCGCACCCCTTCAGCGCCAACGCCATCCAAGATGCCGGTCAAATTCCGGCTACCCTCCACAGGCGCGACGGTTTGCACCCGCGCGCGCTGCCCGGCAAAGCGGTCAAAGTCGGCGCGCTTCACCAGTGGCCTTTCCAGGCCGGGCGAGGAAACCTCCAGCGTGTATGGTCCCGCCAGCAGCCCGTCCCCGGCCTCATCCAGCGCCGCGCTCAGAGCCCGGCTGGCGCGTTCGCATTCCGCCAGCCCCACCCCGCCCGGCTGATCCACCCTCACCCGCAGCAGGTGCCCCGCTCCCTGGCCCTTCCATTCCACCTGCACCAACTCCAACCCGGCCGCCGCGATTACGCGTTCGGCCAGCTCCTGTAGGGGATGGTTTGGACTCGGGCTCGTCATAATGCAACAAAACTGAAGCTTGCAACAAAAAAGTGGGCTTGCGCCCACCGTGGGTCTCCGCCGCACTTTCCATCCCCATGATAACGCAATCCCAATGGCGCAACAACGTTGCGGCCCAGACCCTGCCACTATAATTTAGCCATGCAGGCTCAACCGGCGCCCTGTGGACTGTGGGAATCCCGCGGTCGCAGGATTCCCGAGCCCGCCCATCCCTATCGCAGCGAATTGCAGCGCGATCGCGACCGCATCATCCACTCCCGCGCCTTTCGCCGCCTGGAAAACAAAACCCAGGTTTTTTCCCGCCGCTTTTCCGACCACTTCCGCACCCGTCTCACGCACACCCTCGAAGTGGCCCAAATCTCCCGCACCGTGGCCCATGCCACCGGCCTCAACGGCGATCTGGTGGAAACTCTCGCTCTGGCTCACGATCTGGGCCATCCGCCTTTTGGCCATGCCGGTGAACACGCGCTCGATCAGCTCATGCGCCCTCGGGAAGGTGGGTTCGATCATAACCTGCAGGCATTGCGCATTGTCGAACAGTTCGAGCGCCGCTATGCCGCCTTTGCCGGTCTCAACCTCACCTTCGAGGTCCGCGAGGGCCTGGTCAAGCACTCCCACGACTACACCGCCGCCGCACATCCCGACCTGGCGGAATACCTGCTCGACCTCCGTCCGCCGCTCGAGGCTCAGCTCATAGATCTTACCGATGAAATCGCCTACAGTAGCGCCGATCTCGACGATGGCTTTGAAGCCCATCTCCTTACCCTCGAGCAAATGCGTGCGGTCCCCATCCTGAACCGCCTGCTCGACGACGTCTATGCCCGCCTCGGCCCGCTGAGCCCCAAGCTGCTGTTCAACGAAATGCTGCGCAGCCTTGTCAACTACTTCGCTACCGACCTCATCAAAACCCTTCTGCGGCTGCTGCCTTCGCTGCCCTCGGTGGACGCCGTCCGCCACGCCCCCGCCCGTCTGGTTGCGTTCTCCGCCGAAGCCGAGCTCGAACGCCAGAGCCTCAAATCCTTCCTCTACGAAAACCTCTACCACCATCCCCAATTGCGCACCGAAAACCGCCGCGCCGAAGCCATCGTCACCACGGTCTTCAACCATTTCGGGCAGGATCCGGACCGCCTTCCGCCCGCCTACCGCGATCGCGCCTTACACCATCCGGCGCGCGTCACCTGCGACTATATCGCCGGCATGACCGATAGTTTCATCACCCGCCTCTACCAAGGCCTGCAGGCAGCCTAGCTAGCCCCAAGCCGCACCGCCCGCGCTCCCGCGCAGAACCCTCCCCGGCGGCACAAGCTGTAAACTGTAGCCGTATGCCATCCGAGCACGAGCACGACGAGCCCCTTCTCAAGGTCAGCGACCGACGCCATTTCACCGAAAGCGGTGAGCGCCGCAAGGACGGGGACGCCCCCGCATTCGAGGAAGCCCCGGAGCTGCCGAAAGCCACGGGCCAGCCCCCGGCAGCCCCGCCGCCTGCTCCGCCTGCTCCGCCTGCTCCGCCTGCGTCGGCCACGCCCCCTCCGCCCGCGCGCGAGCGTCTGGCCAGCCGCGACATCACCTTTGCCGGCTTGGTGCAGGACCTCTATGCGACCGGTATGCTCCAACTTGGCGCCGAACTCCAGCCCGGGCAACCGGCCCACGTGGACATCGAGGGCGCTCGCGAGACGATTGACCTGCTTGGCATGTTGGAGCAAAAAACTCACGGCAACCTCGATGCCCGCGAGCGCCAGCTGCTGAACCTGGCGCTCGACGATCTCCGCCTCGGCTACGTTGAGGTCAAGCGCGCAGGCAACCGCGTCCAGCCTGCCACGGTCGCCCCGCCGCCTCCGCGCCGCCGTTGAGCCGGCGCGCATGCGGGGCACGCTCACAGTTCTCGGTTCGGGCACCTCCACCGGTGTGCCCACCCTGGGCTGCACCTGCCCGGTCTGCTCTTCGTCCGACGTGCGCGACCAGCGCCTCCGCCCCAGCATCTGGATCAGCTATGGCGGCCACGAGGTGGTGATTGATACCACCCCCGATTTTCGCCAGCAGGCGTTCCGCGCCGGCATCCCCGCCCTCGACGCGGTGCTCTACACCCACAGCCATGCCGACCATATCATGGGCATGGATGACGTTCGTCCCTTCAACTTCAACCGCCCCGATCCGCTGCCTGTGTACGCCAGCCCAGCCACGCTCGCCGACTTGCGGCGCGTTTTCCAATATGTTTTCGAGGGCACCTACACCGCCAGCGCCATCCCCCGCGTTGCGCCGCATGAAATCCAGGGCCCGGTCGATCTGTTTGGGACCACCTTCGAGCCTGTTCCGGTTCTCCACGGCGAGTTGCCGGTGCTCGGCTTCCGCTTCGGCGCCAACGCCTACATAACCGACGTGAGCGAGATCCCGCCCTCCAGCCGCGCCCGTCTTGCCGACCTCGATCTACTGATTCTCGATGCCCTGCGCCTCCGTCCACACCCCACGCACTTCCATCTGGAAAGTGCCCTCGATCTCGTCGCTGGATTGCGCCCGCGCCGCACCTACTTCACCCACATCGCGCACGAACTGGCGCACGCTGCCACCGAGGCCAGCCTGCCCGAAGGCGTGCACCTCGCCTACGATGGCTTGCGGCTGGAGATCGAGTTGTAAGCATGCGCGTGCTCACCCAGCCTCCCGAATGTCCCTCCGCCTGCGTCGCCGCGGTGGGGAATTTCGATGGCGTCCACCTCGGCCACCAGCGGCTTCTGCACGCCGTCATAGCGGATGCCCATGCCCGCGGTCTGCAAGCCCTCGCGGTTTCCTTCGAGCCCCACCCCAGCCGCATTCTGCAACCGCAATCCGCGCCCCGGTTGATCACCCCGCGCGACGAGAAAATCCGGCTGCTCGCCGAACTCGGCCTCGACACCCTCCTCCTGCTGCCGTTCACGCGCGATCTCTCACTGCTGTCTCCGCGCGAATTTGCCGGGCAGATTCTGGTGCGCGGTGTACGCGCGGCGGCGGTGCACGAGGGCGAAAACTTCCGCTTCGGTCACCGCGGCCAGGGGGACACCGAGCAGCTGCGCCGTCTCGGGACCGAATTTGGCTTCGCGGTCGGCATTGAGCCGCGCGTCGAAGTGGACGGCGCGACCGCCTCCAGTACCCGCGTCCGCGCCACCGTCGCCGCCGGCGAGGTGGCGCAGGCGGCGCGCCTGCTCGGCCGTCCCGTTTCCATCGCCGGCCTGATCGCACCCGGGCGCGGGGTCGGCCACCAGCGCACCGTGCCCACCCTGAATCTGCAGCACTACGATGAACTGCTGCCCGCCCGCGGGGTTTATCTCACCCGCGGGGCTACCCCCGGCCACGACGGGCCCGCGCTCACCAACGTGGGCGTCCGACCCACGTTCGGTTCCGAGGGCCGGCTGACCGTGGAAACCCACTTCCTGCATCCGCCCTCCGGGGGCATCGCCGCCGGCCTCGGCGACCCGCTCCGCATTAGCTTTCTGGACCGTCTGCGCGACGAACGCCGCTTCGACTCCCCCGACGCCTTGCGATCTCAAATCCAGGCCGACATCGCCGCCGCCGAAACATATTTCGCCTCTGCACGCCAGTGAATTATCATGAACCCAGTGTCCCCAATTCCACCACCCAGGAGTCTCGCTATGAAATCCGTTTTCCGCTCCACCGCCGTGGCGGCTGCGCTCGCTGCGTGCGCGCTGCTGGCAGGTGCCCAGTCTTCCAGTCCGGTCGCCGATGCGGTGCGTGCTTCCGTGCATCATGCCGGTCAAACTATGCTGGCTGCTGCCAAGGAAATGCCCGCCAACAAATACAGCTACAAGCCGACCGCGGGATCCATGACATTTGGCCGCTTGGTGCTGCATATCGGCCAATCCAACGCCTTCACCTGCCACGCCATCGCCGGGGGCACGTCCATGGCGAAAACCACACTCACCCCCACCTCGCCCAAAGACGAGTTGGTGGCGTACCTGCAAAAAGCATTTAATTATTGCGATACTGCGCTGGCCAACCTCACCGATTCCGACCTAAGCGCGGAAAAGCCCTTCTTTGGCGGCCGCAAAGTTTCCCAGGCGGCGCTGCTGTTCGCCCTCACGGATGATCTTGCGGACCATTACAGTCAGCAAGCCGCCTACCTCCGCAAGAACGGAATGTTGCCACCGTCGGCCCATGGCCGCGGCACCCCCTAGGCGGCTACTCGCCGCGCAGGACGCGGCACATCAGTTCCGCCACTGCCTGACGCGGCGGAAAGTGCTCGAACAGCACCCGGTGCATTTGCGCCAAAATCGGCATCTCGACGCCCCACCGCGCCGCCACCTGTACCGCCGCGGCCGTGGTGCGCACGCCCTCCGCGACCATGGGCGTGGCCGCCTGGATATCCGCCAGCGTGCGCCCCTGGCTCAGCGCGATACCCAGCGCCCGGTTGCGGCTCAGCTCGCCTGTGCAGGTGAGCACCAGATCGCCGAGCCCGGCTAACCCCGCCAGTGTTTCCGCGTGTCCTCCCATGGCGATCGCCAGACGGCTCATCTCCGCCAGGCCGCGCGCAATCAGCGCCGCCCGCGTGTTCGACCCGAGTCCCAGCCCCTGGCAAATGCCCGCGGCGATGGCGATGACGTTTTTGAGCGACCCTGCCAGCTCGACCCCGGTCACATCCTCGCTGGTATACAGCCGCAGCGTGGCCGATGACAGCCGCTTCTGCAGCGAGGCGGCCAGCACCGCCGCCCGTGCCGCTAGCACCACCGCCGTGGGATCCCCAGCAGCCACCTCGCGTGCAAAGGTCGGGCCGCTCAACGTCGCCAGGCGGGCCGCCACTCCCGCACCCAACACCTCCCTCGCGACTTCGCTGACCCGCAGGCAGGTCTGTTCCTCGAGGCCCTTCGTGGCCAGCAGAATTTCTCCCGCGGGCGGCAGCAGCGGCTGCAGCCTGGTCAGCGTCGTCCGTAGCGCGTGTGAAGGCACGGCAATCACGGTCAGCGGTCCCACGCCTCCCGCTAACTCGCTGGTCGGCGTAATCCCATCCTCCAGGGAAAATCCGGGCAGGTAAACGTCGTTGACCCGCTCCCGCCGCATGCGCTCGGCTAGGTCGGCCTCGTACACCCACAGTCCAACTTCGTAACCCTGCCGCCGCAGCACCAGCGCCAGCGCCGTTCCCCAGCTTCCCGCGCCCACCACGCCCACGCGCTTGCCCCAACTGTAGCTGCGCTCACCCTTCATGCCGTGCCTCGCGCCCGCTCGCCCAGCTTGGACTCTGTGCCCCGCCGCAGCCGTTCCATATTGCCGCTATGCCGCCAGAGGATCAGTACTGCCGCCGCCACGGCCCCCGCCAGCAATGCCGGAGCCCGGGTCCCGTAAGGGAAGGGAAGCAGTCCCACGAGCAGCGGCAGCGCCACACAGGCGCAAATCGAAGCCAGCGAGACATACCGCCAACCCGTCAGCACGATCAAGAACACCACCACCGAGCCCGCCAAAGTCCAGGGTGCTGCCGACAGAAATGCCCCCAACGCCGTCGCCACTCCTTTGCCTCCGTGCCAGCCCAGCCAGGGGCTGAAAATGTGCCCTGCGATCACCAGCAGCAGCGCCGCCGCCGCCACGTTGTTTCCTCCCCAGTGCAGCGCCAGCCATACCGCCAGCCACCCCTTGGCGGCATCCAGCGCCAGGGTCAGGAGGCCGAGCTTTCTGCCGGCAAAGCGCTGCACATTGGTGGCTCCAATGTTGCCGCTGCCCGATTGCCGTATATCGCCGCCCGTACGCCAACGGTACAGAAGAAATCCGAACGGGATGGAACCCAGGGCAAAGGCCAGCGGAAGCAAGAGCCAACGCATTTGCCTGTCATTTTAGAGCAAGATCAGCGCAGGTGTGACAAGCGGATAGGGGCCATGTGCAGCTTTCCGCGGGAAAAGCCGCATTCGGACCGAAACCTTCCTGCTACTCGAGGGGCTCGCGCCGCTTTGCACCGTGGGCAAAATCGACGCGAAGGGCTGCGAAATTCGGAATGGGCGAGCGTCCCAGCGAGCGCGGGGAAACATGCACGCGCCGCCCCAGCGAGCCGCAGCGTCGGGTTGGGGCCAAGGGCCCCCAACCTCGCCCTGCGCACTCACAGCAGGGCGGGCAACCCGACGCGAGCCAGCCGCCCCGCGCAGTTCCAGCGAGGCGGCTCATAAGCGGGGCGCGCGGCGCAATTCGCCCTGTGCAGCTCCAGCCGGGCGAAGCAGCCGCGCTGGGGCCCGCGCCAACATTGCGGAGCTGATTTTGCTCTCACGGCTACATCCTCCACAATGGTAACTGTGGCTCCGCTACGCTTCCTCTGGCGCCTCACCCGCGGCCACCGTCTGCGGCCTTGGCGCAGCCCGCTAGTGCGGTGGCGCATTGAAACCTACAGCGGCCTGCCCCTCGAGAGCGTTGGGCTTGCGCAGTTTTTGCGATTCTGCTTCCACGAACGTCGCTCCCTGGCCCGCTTTCTCCTCTGGACCAGCGAAATGAGCGGCCATCGTCGCAACCATCGCCATTCCGGCCAATCCGCCCAGGTCGGCCCGTAGACCCTTACTGTCGAGGTGGAGTGATGTTGTAGTAGAAGGAAAACTGCAACTTAATAAAGGGCCCGTGAAACGCCGGTGGCAGCGGCGGAAACGGATTGGAGGCATGAATGGAGGCCTCTGCCGCCTGATCCAGCGAGTGTGTGCCCGACAGGCTCACCGGGTTGATGCCCGGCACGCTCCCATTGGCGTTAATGTTAAAAACGATCACGACGCGCCCCTTGGTTCCCAGATATACCGTCTCTGGCATCACCGCGTACCAGTTGCGGCGCACAATCTCCAGCACCCGCTGCAGGTAAGAGCTGAAATCCACGCCTTCGGTGTCGCTCAGAATCTGGACGCCAGCCCCGGCCTGCCCCGGCGCCGCCCCGCCTCCTCCAGCCGCGCGTGGCGGCAGCGGCGCGATTTCCGCGGCTTGCTGGCCCCGGGCGCCATCCTGCACCGCGCCTTGGATGGCGCGCTTCATGATATCGGCGGGCCCGATGTCGAATTTCAGCCCCGGATGAGTGGCCGGCTTGGGAAGATTCTGAAGCTCCAGCGACCCCGTCTCTGGCGCCGGCTTCCCGCCGGGCTTTCCCGCCGAAAGAGCCTTCGGGGGCTGCGGAGCAGCCTCGGCGGTCACCCGCGGCGATGCCGGCCGCGGCGCAGGCGCAGCTGGCCCGGGCGGGGGCGAGGCCGGCTGCGGCCGCAGAGCGGGCCGCGGAACCGGCACGCTCAAGGAGCTGATGATGGGCGTTTGCTTTTCAAAATGCCGGTCACGGTCGCTGAGCGCCTTCGGCTGCTTCGGTTTTTTCTTGGTGATCAGGTCCGGTGGCAGCTCCAGATACGTCAACTGCGGCGGCTGGGCCTGCTCTTCCGGCGTGAGCTGAATCGTGACCGGTCTGAAAATCCGCGGGCTCAGCAGGATCAGAATGATCAGCAGCAGGTGCACAATGATGGACAAGTACACCGCCCGCTGCCGCTTGGCCCGCTGCCGCTCATAGTGCAGGTCCAGCAGCAGGTCGTCAATCGGAAACGCGCCGCCGCGCAGCATTGGCGGCGGCGGGGGAATGGTGTCGTCCTCAGGATCCGCCAGTATTCTCAACAGCGGCATTGCGGGTTGCCTTCATCATAGCGCGTCTACTCCACCCATTGCTGGTGCTGTACCCTGTTACCAACTCATGTCGGAGTTTTCGGATCAGCTCAAAGCCCGCGCCGATATCGGCCAGCTCATCGGCGAGGTGGTGGCGCTCAGGCCTGGCGGCAATGGCTTTGTCGGCCTGTGCCCGTTCCACTCGGAGAAGACCCCTTCCTTTCACGTTCATTCTTCTAAACGCTTTTACTACTGCTTCGGTTGCCATGAGCACGGCGACATTTTCCAGTTCTACATGCGACTGCGTCAGCTCAGCTTCACCGACGCCGTCGCCCTGGTCGCCGAGCGTTTGGGTGTGGAGCTGCCCTCCCGGGCGCCGGCCGCGGCCGACCCACAGCGCCGCGAGCTACTGCGGGTTCACACTCTGACGCGAGATTTTTTCGAGCGCCAGCTCGCCGCGCGCAACGGCGCCGAGGCGCGTGCCTACCTCCAGAGCCGTGATTTCACCCCAGTCCATTTCGCCCCTTGCCACCTCGGATACGCTCCCGCCGAAGGCCGCGCCCTGGCTCAGTTTCTCCACTCCCAGGGCGTGACCCCCGCCGGGGCGCTACGGGCCGGCGTATGCCAGCTCCGTCGTGAATCTGCCACGGTGGCGGCGCCGGCCGACTGGAGCGACCTCTATGACCGCTTCCGCCACCGGCTCATGTTCCCCATCACCGACGAGCGCGGCCAGACCATCGCCTTCGGGGGCCGCGCCCTGGAGACCACCGATCGCTTGCCAAAGTATCTGAACTCACCTGAACACCCCCTCTACACGAAAGGCAAGGTCCTCTACAATCTCGACCGCGCCCGCGCCGCCATCCGCGAATTGGACTATTGCATCCTGGTTGAAGGCTATTTCGATTGCCTGCGCGTGTTTGTCGGAGGCTTTGAAAACGTGGTCGCCAGTTGCGGCACGGCGTTGACACCGGCGCAAGTGCAGTCGCTCGGCCGGCTCAGCAAAAAAGTACTGATCAATTTTGATCCCGACGCCGCCGGTCGCGCCGCCGCTGAACGCTCCGTGGCCCTTCTGCTCGAGGAAGGCTTCCAAATGCGCGTTGTAGTGCTAGACGGCGGTCTCGATCCCGATCTGTTCCTTCGGCGCCGGGGCAGGGAAGCCTACGCGGGGGCATTGAAGGCGAGCCGGTCGTTTTTCGACTACCTGGGGGCCCGCGCCCGGGAGCAGTTCTCCCTGGGGACTCCAGAGGGTAAGCTGCATGCCATCAATTATTTGCTGCCATTTTTAAGTCATGTGCATGAGCCTATCCTGCGTCAAAGTTTGGCCGAGAGCCTAGCCGCGCAATTGGGCATTGACCAACCCCTAGTGGCTCGCCAGCTCCTACAGGCTGCCCGGCAACGCCGGCGCGAAGTGACCCAGGTTCCAGCCATGCCCGCCACTCTCTATGCCGAGCGCGTGGTTTTGCAATCGTGGTTGGAGTGGGAGTCACGTCGCGGGGAAATCGAAGCTGAGCTTGCGGCCGAAGGGCTGCTTCGCGGTCTGGCCAGCGAGGCTATTTTCTCCCATCTGCGCCAATTTCCATCGGGCGCATCCTGGCAGGCGATGACCGAGGGACTGGATCCGGCACAGCAACAATGGCTGGCTGAGCTGGCACTATCCTCGGGCACCCACGGCGCCACCGATCCACCCCTCAGGCCCGAAGCTCTCTTCGACGCTTTTGCTGCCCTCCGCGCCCGGCAGGCCGCCCACTCCCGTCGCGACTTACAGGCCAAAATCGCCACGGCGGGCAACCGCGAGGACCTTGAAGCCTTGCTCCGCCAGAAGGCTGCCGCTGACGCTGCTGACCGCCGGTCAAATTGACGGTCGCCGAGTGAAACTTTCGGCCGCGTAATCTCATCTACAGTAAGGAATTGCTCTACTTGGCGCCCGTCACCGGTGAGATCGGAACCGCCAAGTGGAAAAAGCTGGTTTAAACTTGAGGATTGCGGCTTCAAGCTGCTCCCGCCCCGCACACAGAGGAACATTTTGGCCATTGACGACAAGTTTGACGAGATCAGTAAGCTGGTCCACACCGGCAAGAAGCGCTCCTACCGCAACGAAGACGAATCCAGCGAGTTATCCGAAGAAGTCCACTCCAGCGATGACCTCGATGATTTGATGACGCGCTTCGGCCGCCGTCCCGGCGTCGAGGCCATCGAAGAGGAGGAGCGCGAGCACCCGGGTCAGGACGAGGATGAGATCGAGCTCGATCTCACCCCCGGCGCGCTGGAAAAGACGAATGATCCGGTGCGCATGTACCTGCGCGAGATGGGCACCGTTCCGCTGCTCACGCGTGAAGGCGAGGTGGAGATCGCCAAGCGCATCGAGCGCGGCCAGCTTCGCGTCCTCAAAGCTCTTTCCCGCTCGCCCATCGTGATCAAGGAGCTGCAGGCCGAAGCCGAGCAATTACGCGACGGTTCACGCGGCGTGAAGGAGTTTGTTCCCGTGGACGTCGAAGAGGACGAAATCTCCGAAGAAGTCCTCCAGCGCCGCCGTCGTGAAGTTCTGGCGCAAATGGACCAAATGGCGGTCCTGTTCAAACGTTGCGAACAGGCCGGTGCCAAGTACGCCCATCTGCCGCGCAAGGGTTCCGAGCATCGCAGAGGTTTGTTTCAGCTCTCGCGCGCGCAGGTGGATTTGTCTCGCCTTATTCGCGGCATGGGCTTCACCGTCGGCGCCCGCAAGCGCCTTATTGACCGCCTCTTTCACCTCGTGGATCAACTCCGCCCGCTCGAGACCCAACTGGTCCGCCTTGAGCGCAGGCTGGAAAGCGCCAAAGGCGCCGACGCGATCAAGGAGCTGCGCCGCGAACAGCGCCAGGTGCGCGAACAAATCGCCGAGCGCGAGGCCCTCGCCGGCGCCAGCGCCGCCGAGCTGAAACGCACCCGTGCGACCATCGTCGTCGGTGACCACGAAGCCGAGCAGGCCAAACGCGAACTCATCGAGGCCAACCTCCGGCTGGTGGTTTCGATCGCCAAAAAATACACCAACCGCGGCCTCCAGTTCCTGGATCTGATCCAGGAGGGCAATATCGGCCTCATGAAGGCCGTGGATAAGTTCGAGTACCGCCGCGGGTATAAGTTCTCCACCTACGCTACCTGGTGGATTCGTCAGGCCATCACCCGCGCCATTGCCGATCAGGCCAGGACCATCCGCATCCCGGTGCACATGATCGAGACCATCAACAAGCTCATCCGTACCTCGCGCCAACTGGTGCAGGAACTGGGCCGCGAGCCCACCAGCGAGGAAATCGCCAAGCGCATGGAGATTCCGGTCGCCAAAGTGCGCAAAGTCCTCAAGATCGCCCAGGAGCCGATTTCGCTGGAAACCCCCATTGGCGAGGAGGAAGACTCTCATCTGGGCGATTTCATCGAGGATCGCGGCGTGATTTCCCCCTCGGATGCAGTCATCAACGTTAACCTGAAGGAACAAACCTCTCAGGTGCTCAAAACCCTGACCCCGCGCGAAGAAAAGGTCATCAAAATGCGCTTCGGCCTCGACGACGGCAGCGAACACACGCTCGAGGAAGTCGGCCAGTCGTTTGCCGTCACCCGCGAGCGCATCCGCCAGATCGAGGCCAAAGCCTTGCGCAAGCTGCGTCACCCCTCACGTAGCCGCAAGCTCCGCGCTTTCGTGGAAAGCTTGGTCGAATAGGCTCGCCTAAAAGGGGCAACGGGTGCGGCATAGGCGGCGCCCATCACCGATGGTCACAATTCCGGGTGCTGAGTGTAGTTCCGGATTCTTTTGCCGATAACATAGGTGTGGATGCCGGCGACATCATCGTTCAGCTCAACCCCCAGCCGGTCCATAGCATCCGACAATTCGAGCATTTGGCCGAGTCTATACATCCCGGGCAGGATTTCGCGCTGTCGGTGAAGCCCAATGAAGATGATGGAACAGTCATGCAATGGCTGGTCGGCTGTACACTACCACCCCCACTCCGGGGCAAGCTTTCATGATCACCGCGTTCGCCCTTTCGCTCTGGATGTCGCTGTGGCTCACGCCGCCGCACAAGAAGCACGTGCCCACCAGGCACAAACCCGTCGTGCGCGCCACCCGCAAGTACGAAGAAGCCGGCATCTCGCGCGAACGCGCAACCCAGATCCAGAAGGCCCTAGTACAAGCTGGCTATCTCAAAACCTCAAGCGGCAGCTGGGACTCGGGCACCGCCGCCGCCCTCAAGAAATACCAATCCGACCACCGCTGGCAGACCAGGTTCGTCCCCGACGCCCGCGCTCTGCTCGCCCTAGGCCTTGTCGCCCCCGTTGCCAGCACGCCTGCCGCCGAAGCCACCCTTGCTTCCAACGGCGGCGGAAACTAAGCGCTACAACCTGTCCGAAAATTCACGAGCGCGGCTTCGTCCGCCGGTTCCAGCCAAAGAGAGGTGGCCGTGCCACCTCTGGCGCAAAGCAATTTCTGCAAGCGAAAGGGGCGTGGCAATGTGCAATGCGTTGCCGCCCGGCGCAGATGCCCAGCGCCGCGTCAACTGTAAACTGTGAACTGTAGCCTGTAGACTTATTGCTGTCATGTCTGAGACCATCACTCTCCAAAACTGGATCTCCGGCGCCTGGGCGCCGCCGCGCTCGAAGGCTTGGCTGGAGCGCCATAATCCCGCCGATAACCGTGAATTGGTCGCACGTGTCCCCGCCTCCAATGCCGCCGACGCCGACGCCGCCCTGGCTGCCGCCACCGACGCTTATCCTGCTTGGCGGTCCACCCCTGCGCCACGCCGCGCTGAAATCCTATTCCGAGCCGCCCAGCTCCTGGTGGAGCGCAAGGAAGCCTACGCCGTTACAATGACCCGCGAAATGGGCAAGGTTCTCGAGGAAACCCGCGGCGACGTCCAGGAAGCCATCGACATGCTCTACTTCATGGCGGGCGAGGGCCGCCGCCTTTACGGCCAGACCACCCCGTCGGAGCTGGCCAACAAGGTCTGCATGACCACACGCGTACCCGTGGGCGTAGCAGCGCTGATCACGCCCTGGAACTTCCCCATGGCGATTCCCAGTTGGAAACTCGCCCCTTGCCTGCTGTGCGGCAACACGGCTGTGCTCAAGCCCGCCGAAGACACTCCGCTTTCGGCTATGAACCTTGTGCAGGCCCTCACCGACGCCGGCTTGCCCCGCGGCGTGGTGAATGTTGTATTCGGCCGCGGCGCCGAAATCGGCGCCGCCCTAGTCAGCGATGAACGCCCCCGCATCGTCTCCTTCACCGGCTCGACCGCGGTGGGTAAGCAGGTCGGCCAGATCGCCGCTGCCGGCCTCAAGCACTGCAACCTGGAAATGGGCGGCAAAAACGCCATTATCGTGCTCGACGATGCCGATCTCGACCTCGCCGTGGATGGCTGTCTCTGGGGTGCGTTCGGCACCAGCGGTCAGCGCTGCACTGCAGCCAGCCGCATCATTGTCCAGCGCGGCACCCAGAAAAAATTTCTCGAGGCACTGCGCCAGCGCGCCACGGCCCTCAAGGTCGGCCCCGGACTCGACTCCGCCCATCAGATCGGCCCCATCGTGAACGAAAAACAGCTCCTGCGCATCCAGGAATATATCGAAATCGGGAAGCGCGAAGGCGCTCAGCTCTTGCTCGGAGGCGGCCGCGTCACCTCGGGCGCCTGCGCTCACGGCTATTTTCTCCAGCCCACGATTTTCGCCGACGTTACGCCCGCCATGCGCATCGCCCAGGAGGAGATTTTCGGTCCCGTAGTCTCTGTGCTGAGCTGTGACGGCCTCGACGACGCCATAGCCACCGCCAACGGCGTGCCCTACGGCCTGTCCTCCTCCCTCTATACTGCCAACGTCAACGCCGCCTTCCGCGCTCTGCGCGATCTCGACAGCGGCATCGTCTATATCAACGCGCCCACCATCGGGGCTGAAGTCCATTTGCCTTTCGGCGGCGTCGGCGCCACCGGAAACGGCCACCGTGAAAGCGGCCTCGCCACCCTTGAGGTCTACAGCGAATGGAAAACGCTGTATGTAGATTACAGTGGCCGCCTCCAGCGCGCCCAGATTGACACCGGACAGTAACGGCATGATTATTGGCGTACCGCGCGAACTGAAGGATCACGAAACCCGCGTCGGCATGGCGCCCGCCGGGGTGGGCGAGTTGGTCGCCTTGGGTCATCGCTTGCTCGTCGAGCGCGGCGCTGGCCATGCCTCTTTTTTTGACGATGAGGAGTACGCCCACGGCGGAGCGGAGCTGGTCGGCACCGCCAAGGAGCTTTGGTCGCGCGCGGAGATGGTGGTCAAGGTCAAGGAGCCGATTGATCCCGAGTTCAACTACTTCCGCCCCGGCTTGCTGCTGTTCACCTTCCTGCACCTGGCGCCGCTACCGGGACTGACCGAACAGTTGCTGGAGCGCCAAGTCACTGCGCTCGCCTACGAAACTGTGGCCAACGGCGACGGCCGCCTGCCGCTGCTCGAGCCAATGAGCGAAGTGGCGGGACGGCTGGCAGTGCAGGTTGGCGCCCAATATCTCGAGCGCCGCTATGGCGGCCGTGGCATGTTACTGGGTGGCGTTCCTGGCGTGCCGGCGGCGCGCGTGCTGATTTTGGGTGCGGGTATTGTGGGCAGCAACGCCGCCCGAGCCGCCTCCGGTCTGGGGGCCGTGGTAACCGTCGCCGACCGCAGCCCAGCTCGCCTCCGCCACCTGGATGACCTGCTGCACGGGCGCGCGCAAACCCTCGCCGCCAACCCCTCCACCATTGCCGACGCCGTGGCCGAAGCGGATTTACTCATCGGCGGCGTTCTCATCCCCGGCGCCAGCTCCCCCAAGGTGGTCAGCCGCGCCATGGTGGAACGCATGAAGCGGGGCGCGGTGATCGTGGACGTCTCTATTGATCAGGGTGGCTGCATTGAAACTGCCCACCCGACCACCCATACGCACCCCTCCTACATCGAGCTGGATGTGGTCCACTACTGTGTTACCAACATGCCCGCCGCGGTACCCCGCACTTCCACCCTGGCGCTAACTAACGCCACCTTCCCGTACGTGCGCAAGCTCGCGGATCAGGGGTTTGCCGCCTCGGTGCGCACGGATCCAGCCCTCGCCAGCGGGGTGAACACATTCAAAGGCGCGCTCACCTGCGAGGGCGTCGCCGTAGCGCAATCCAGGCCTTATGAGGTTCTGGAGGCCCTGCTATAAGCCGAAGCCTCCTGCGTTCGGGCGGATGGTAAAATAAAGCGTGCCAGATGTCTCTCCAGCGGGCGCTATCAGCGCCTTGAGCGGCCCCTCCAGCGCGCGCGAAATCGCCGTGTTGCGCGGCGTGGTGGAGACGTATCTGGCCACCGGAGCTCCGGTCGGCTCGCATTATCTGGCCGATCATCAGCTGTCCGGCACCAGTTCGGCAACCATCCGCCACGTGCTCTCGGAGCTGGATCGCACCGGCTTCCTGCTTCAACCTCACACCTCCGCCGGCCGCCTACCCACCTCGCAAGCCATCCGCTGGTGGCTGCAGCGGCTGACAGCACCCACGCCGCTGGCTGATGCCACCGCCAGCCTGGGCCTTGAGCGCGCGCTGCGCGCAGCCGGGGACGAAACCTCGCTCTGGCTGCGCACGTCCGAATTCCTTTCCGATCTGACCCAGCAGGTCGCCATGGTCGCCGTGCTGCCCTGGCGCGATGCCGGATTGCGGCAACTCCGCTTCTTCCGCCTGACGGAACACCGCGTCCTGGCTATCCTAGTGACTGCGGACGGGCACGTGCGCGAGCACGTGGGCCGCATTCCCGAGGTGTATTCACAGGCGGAACTGGATGTTGCTTCCCGCTACTTCGTGCAAAACTTCTGCGGCATGACGCTCGCCCGCATCCGGCGGGAACTCGTCCGCCGGCTTGAGGAGGAGCGCGCCGCTTACGACGATCTGCTCAAGCGCGTGCTGGTTTTGTCCCACTGCGGTGTGTTGGCCATGCAGGATAACGGCGAGGTGTACATCCAGGGCACTCGCCATTTGGCCGACGGCGTCGAGGCTGGGCGTCTGGGCGATTTGCTGGCCCAACTTCAACAAAAGGAACGGTGGCTGCACCTGCTGGCCGGCATCGTCCCCGAGCCCTCCGACGTCGTGCAGTGGCAGGCATCCGGCCAGCACGGCCGCTGGCTGCGCGCGCGCGTGGGCATGGAGCATGACCAAATGCCCGAACTATCCTTGCTCGCCGCGGATTACGGAGCCGGGGCCATCGGCATTCTGGGTCCCACCCGCATGCCGTATGAGCGCGCGCTGGCCGCGCTGGCGCTGGTGCAAACCGTATGCCAGCGCGTGCTCGGAGAACAACTGACATGAGTTCGGAAGAACCGGAACTGACCCCTCCCCTCGACCCCGGCGACGAACTGGAGGCGGAAGAAGCGCCCGCCGAGCTGTCCGAGGAGGCACGCAAGCTCATCGCCGAGCGCGACGTGCTGCAGGATCGGCTGCTGCGCGTCCTCGCCGAGGCGGATAACGCGCGCAAGCGCTTCGGCCGTGATCTGCAGGACGCCCGCCAGCATGCCATCACCGAGGCGGTGCGCCCCTTCCTCACCGTCCTCGACAGCTTCGACCGCGCCCAGGCTCATGCCGCCTCCAGCTCGGAACAGGAGTTGCGCACCGGATTGGATTTGCTCCACCGTCAACTGCTGGACGCCGCGCGCAAGGTGGGCCTCGAAGCGGTGCCGGCCGAGGGGAAGCCGTTCGACCCACACGTTCACGAGGCGCTCGAGATGGTGGAAAGCGACCAAGCCCCCGACGGCACCGTGATCGAGGAGTTGCAGCGCGGTTTCCGGCTCCGCGATCGCCTCGTGCGCCCCGCCGTCGTGCGCGTCGCCCGCCGCAAAGTCTGATCCCGCATGCCCGAAAAACGCGACTATTACGAAGTGCTGGGCATTGACCACGCCGCCGGGGAGGCCGAGATCAAGAGCGCCTACCGCCGCCTCGCGATGAAGTACCACCCGGACCGCAACCAAGGGGACCCGGTCGCCGAAGAGGCCTTCAAGCAGGCGTCGGAGGCATACAGCGTTCTCGCCGACGCGCAAAAGCGTGCCCAGTACGACCGCTTCGGCCACGCCGCGGTTGGCGGCAATGGTGGTGGTTTTGATCCCAGTGCTTTTACGGATTTTGCCGACATTTTCGGCGAGTTTTTCGGTTTCGGCGAGCTCTTCGGCGGAGGCCGCCGCGGCCGCCGTGGCGGCCAGCGCGGCCAGGATCTGCGCTACGACCTGGAAATCACGTTTGAGGAATCCCTGCAGGGCGCGGAAAAGGAGATTGACTTCCCCCGCCTGGGCCTGTGCGAATCTTGCCAGGGAAAGCGAACCCGCGGCGGCGTCACCCCCGCTCCCTGTCCGACCTGTCACGGCAGCGGACAGGTACGGTTCCAACAGGGTTTTTTCAGCGTGGCCCGCAACTGCTCGATATGTGGTGGCGCCGGTATGGTCATCCGGGACCCCTGTCCCACCTGCCGCGGCCAGGGCCGTGTGAACCACGAAATTCACCGCACCATGGCCGTGCCCGCGGGGATCGAGGAGGGCATGCAGTTGCGCCTCAGCGGCGAGGGCGCGGCTGGCCTCGGCGGCGGTGCCGCCGGGGATCTCTATGTCCTGATCCACGTGCGTGCGCATCCATTTTTTCAACGCCGTGGCACCGAGCTATATTGTTCCATTCCGATTTCGTTTCCTCAGGCGGCACTGGGCTGCGACGTGCGCGTGCCCACGCCCTGGGGCGAGGAGTTCCTCACTGTGCCTGCGGGCACGCCCAGCGGCGCCGAGTTACCGCCGCTGAAAAGCAAGGGCGCGCCACGCGTGAATGCCCGCGGCCGCGGCGACCTGCACGTGTTTGTGCAAATCGATGTCCCGCAAAAGCTCACCCGCGAGCAAAAGCAGATGCTGCAGCAGCTCGACAGTCTCATGCCCAACCAGAACATCCCCCACGACGCCGGCCTGCTGGAAAAAATGCGCGGCCTGTTCAGCTAGGCCCAGTGCCGGCCCGCCCATGGCCCGCCGCCGCTTTTTCACCGACTCGCTCAACGGCGGCACGACACGTCTGGAAGGCGCCGCCGCTGACCATCTCTCTCGGGTGCTCCGGGCCCAGCCCGGCCAGGAATACGAGCTGGCCATCCAAGGCGAGCTTTACCTCGGTCGCGTCACGCGCGTGTCGCCGCGTACGGTCGAGTTTACGATTCTCGTCCAGCTCGCCGAGGCTCGTCCGGAAGCCCCGCTCGAGCTGGCCGCCGCGCTGTTCAAATTCGATCGCTGGGAATGGATGCTGGAAAAAGCCACCGAGCTGGGCGTCACCCGCATCTGGCCGCTCACTACCCGGCGCAGCGATCCACATCTCGCCGCCGCCGCCGGCAAGCGCGCCGCGCGCTGGCGCCAAATCGTGCGCCAGGCCTCGGAGCAATCCCGCCGCGCCACCGAGCCGGGAATCGCTTCCGCCCAGGATCTCGAGGCCGCACTCGCGCAGCCCTTCCATGGCGCCCGCATCTGTTTGTCGGAAAGCCCCGCCGACGCGCCCGCCTTCGCCGCCTCGCCCCCGATGCGTCTGCTGCTGGGTCCCGAGGGTGGTTGGGCGCCAGAGGAATCGAGCGCCGTGCTCGCCGCCGGCTATGCGCCCGCCTCGCTCGGCGGCCAAATCCTGCGCTGCGAAACCGCCGCCCTCGCCGCCCTGGCGCGCGCCGCCGCTCCGTCCCGCTGACCCGCGGACGGACCTACCGCAGCCACTCCGCCCGCAGTTGCTTCCGCGCGCTCGCGCCATTCAGCTTGCCCCAGGCTCACGCCTTGACGGCGTTCTGCGCAGCCGCAAACACATCGCGTGCGGACGTCGTTCCCGCTACGTGCTCCGTACCCGGGACTCCGAGGTCCATCCATCCCGCGTTGACGCTCTCATACATTTCTTCGGCAGGCCCAGTGTGGCCCTTCGGGACGCCAAACTGCTCAAACGCTTTCGCCCACCCTGCACGCGGAACTGCGAAGGCTTTTACGTCGAGTCTCAGGGCTTCACCTAATTGTGCGGCCACTTCATCCGCGCTTACCATCGAACCCAGCTCGATGACGCGATGCCCTGACCACGCCGGCCAGGTCAGAAGGGTTGCCACCTCTGCGCCGATGTCCTCCGTCGCGACCTTTGTCGATTTCCGGTTTGTAGGATTGTCGAAGACCGGTAATGTTCCGCCTTGGGCGGCCTGTAAGCCATAAAGAAAGTTTTCGAAAAAGCCGCCTGCGCGCACAAATGCAACTGGAGATGGCAGGCTGCGAAACCCTTGCTCCAAAAGCGATAAGGACGTGATCATCCCCAGCCCGCTTGTTCTATTCGCGCCCATCGACGAGAGCGCTACCACCCGCGGGGGCGCTACCTTGGTCAGCGCCTCGACATAGTTTGCAATCACGCCCTTTGCTTCTCTGTAATCAGGCGATGGCGCCCATACAGCCGGCAACATAACAAACGCGCCCTCAACACCTTTGAGGGCCGCCGCTATGGCTGTCGCATCGTTCCAGTCTCCATCCACCAACCCCACGCCTTGGTCTGCCCACTTCGCCGCTTTCTCGCGATTGCGCACAAGTGCTCGTACCTGTTTGCCCTGCTTCAGCAGATGCCGCGCGGTGGCGCCGCCGACTTTTCCAGTAATGCCCATGATTAAAAACATGATCGCTTTCTCCTTGTTAGAACGAAGGTGATGCTCTGATGCGAACGCCAGAGCTTGTGAGTTGCGCGGCTAGCACTCCGTTAGTCGCCACCGTTGAGGGGACTCGACAAGGAATGCCTTCGACACCGAGCCGGCAGTTACCACGCGAAAGTATCGCGAAGTGCGCCACATCTGTGGGTGAAGTCTTTTTGCCGGAAGCTTGACGCTTTCTTCGTTTTCCTTCTCCTGTATCAAGGCCCACGGGGCTGTGGCTTCGAGCCTGCACCGCGAGAAAGCGGTTACGTGCTGCGTCCTGAAGATGTCGGTTATCGGGTCCGGCGCAGCCTCCCTGTTTGGACGAATAGACAAAAGATTTGGACTCTCGAGCAGTTCTCGTTCACCGCCAAAGAAATCTACTCCTCTGTAGTCAATATTACTCATCTACCGAAGGGAGTACTTATGGGGAAACTTGAGGGTAAGGTTGCTGTCATCACGGGTGGATCGAGCGGCATGGCGCTGGCGAGCGCCCAGCGCTTTGTTGAAGAAGGCGCCTACGTTTTCATCACGGGCCGGAGGCAGGAGGCGCTCGATGAGGCCGTGAAGATGGTTGGCCGGAATGTGACCGGCGTGCGCGGTGACGCGGCCAATCTCGACGACCTCGACCGCCTCTTCGATGCGTTCGTCAATAGTTTCTGGCCCCGGCGTGCTCACGGAATCCGGCCCCACCGGGGGCGGGTTGATAAAGCTGCGCTGGGGGCCGGAGCGGAGCCCAGAGCCGCCCGCGAGGGCGGCGGAGGGCG
>JBOGKQ010000012.1:0-88817 GCA_050747905.1 Terriglobales bacterium
CCAGCGATGAATAGATGAACAGCTCCGGTTCCGGTTGCAGGTCGTCTCCGCGCATGCATCTCAGATCCGCCCCACCCACCTCTGGTTACAGAAATTCCGGGCCGTTTTTCAACAGCCTCCTAGGGGAATCCGGCACCGGCAAGACCCACTTGGCCACAGCGCTGTGTGTGGCCGCCTGCCGGCAGCGGCGCCGGGTGCGGTTCACCACCGCCGCCAACCTGATCAACGAGCTGCTGGAAGCGCGCCAACAGAACACGTTGCGCCGCACCCTGCAGCGCTGGCTCAAGTACGACTTGATCGCCCTCGACGAGCTGGGGTACGTGCCGCTGGCCGACGCGGGGGCGGAGTTTCTGTTCCAGGTGATCGCCGAGAGGGCAGAGCGCGCGGCCATCATCGTTACCACCAACCTGCCGTTTTCGGAGTGGACCCAGGTGTTTCCCAACCCACGGCTTTGCAAGGCCTTGCTCGACCGGGTCACCGACCGGGCTCACATCATCGAGACCGGCCTGGAGTCATTCCGCTTCCGCCGCACTGCCGGCAGAAAGGCCGCTGTCTGATCCGCCCGGCGGCTTCGGCTCCGCTCCGCCCTCCGTCCCGCCTGCGGCGGGACTCCGGGCTGCACTCCGCCGAAGCCGCCGGCCCCAGTAACCGCCCCAGGTGGGGCCAGTTGAGATCATCGAGGTGGGGCCAATCCAGGTTGACGAACGCAATCCACCCGCTTCAGCCCCCGCGCCCCATTCGAGAACTGGCGACGCCAGACCCACGCCGGCGTCCTGTCTCGCCAGCTTCCACTTCAATTCCACGCCGCTTGAGGCTCGCCCTTCAGGCATACCAATTAGTCATGGCGCGGCGAGAGTACACGCTTCGGCACCGCACCATCCTCCAACGTGCATCAACACGGCGCGCGCCGAGCACAATCCGCCCAATGGAAGCCAACCATCAGTTGGTCAGTTCACGTCTCGATCTCGATGGGAACCGCAATTTGGGCTTGAACCGGCGTATAGATATCCAGCGCGCCGTTTGTGGCGCGAATGGAAACAATCAATGCATAACGCACCCGCCGATCATACCTCTTGTGCTGCGGATTTTCCTTCCACCATCCGCCGATTGGATACACCCCAATTGCGGAGCGTTGGGCAAGCTCCGCGGCAGTTCCCCGCCAGAAGTCGGAATGGATTGATCCAACATTGCGAATCCGGCGAAGGGACCAGTTGTCGGCGCTCATAGAAATGGGGGCGAGACCCTCCTCTTCAGCCACCACTGCCGCGTTGATACGGCGCCGGAATTCGTCGACGCTCTCCAACCCGCGCTTGACGTCAAAACGCAGGCTGTGTGAAGCGTAGCGGTGCCGCCGCAACCACCCGCGCTCCCCAGGGTTCGGTTCGATGAAGTAAGAGAGCGTCACCCGCAGTTCCACTTCGGTCGTGCCGAGCTCTTCGAGTTGAACTCGTGGCCACGGGAAGTTGTGAAGATTCATGTTGCGCGTCTTGATTGCTCCGCCATCCTTCCAGAATGGTACGATTTCGTCTTCGGCAATGAGCGTCAAGTCGTTGGCGGCGCTGAGAACGGCGCGTTCGTAGTTGGGGACTCCATAACCGTACTTGCGAAGTACGGAGCGCTTCTGCTGTTCCGAAACGGCCGCGTCGAACCGCTGCCGCATGGCTGGCGTCCATTCGGCAGAGTGAACCATCAGCGCGCGAATGGTTTCCGTCCAGCGCTGCGGCATGGCAGCGAAGATGCGGCCCGCGAGATGGCCTGCCATTGCGGTCGCCGCACTCGTATCGCGGAAGATGTCAAAATGCCGAATGGCCGGATCACGGTACGTGGTCAGTAAGCCGAGATCGTCCGGGCAGTCGCATTGGTCGCCGGAAGCCGCCCAATTGCCTCCCTCCATAAGGATGTCGGGCTTGATCGGCCATTGCCGCTCCCACGCCAGAGATGTACGGCTGGTGGGACACAGGTCCCCTTTCGGGGCGATCGGATGCCACCCGGCATAATCCGGATCTGTCAGAACCGTCCTCTCAGTAAAAGCCCCTACGGTGATTGCATTCCAGGCTTGCGCTGGGTTTTCGATGGATTCGGTTTCGTTGCGCGTGGGATATTGGGCCTGACAGAGACCGTCCCGGATATTGCCGGCCGAGACAAGAACGAGGCGACGGGTCGTCTCGTCGCCGAAAGAGAGCTGATCAATGGCGGCAGACCAGGATGACGGTTGCCCGCGACTGGTCCCGATATCGCTGGTGATGGCCAGACACACAGCACGGCGACGATCGGGCGCGGCGACCTCCGCTCGGGCGATTGATTCACCGGTAATAGCTCCATACAGTCTTGGTTCATTTGCACCTTGATCGGGAAGAATCTTGACGGACTCCAGGCAGTGGGTCAGCGGCACCAGGGCATTCCCTTTGAGCGACGGCATCAGGTCCCCAAACAATGCCGTGCCTGCCATATTGGTCCCGTGGCCGTGCTGGTCTCCGTCAGCCCAGGTCGGGTCGTACTTGTGAACGTCGTTAGCATCGAGCCCTTGCACGAGTAGCGGATGCGTCCGAGTCGTGCCGGTGTCAAGGATGCACACCGCTACGTCGCGTGTTCCGGGAGCGACAATCCGTTCGGCGAGCCCCGCCGCAGACTCAGCCTGCTTGATGTTGGACCAGGAGATAAATAGTGCCGGCGTGTCCTTGGCGCGACGGATTTCCGCTATGGAATTGCTGTTTAGATATAAACGCCCGAGCGTCCGAATCTCGGCGAAAACAAGCCGCACCTCGCGGTCCGGAAAAACAAGGCGATGGAGTTCGATCGGCATTTCCAACGAGGTCGCAACCGACTCGAATGCTTGCACACAGCCATGGCGAATCCATACCTCCCACCAAATGCTCTCGCCATCAGCCGGCAGAAGCGCCGGATCGTCGGTGTAGACGGATTGGACAACAGCTAGGCGGATGTTGTCGATGCGGGCGATGAGGTCTTCGTTTTTCGGCCGACCGGGCTTAGGTTCGGCTTCAGGATCTTTCGGCTTTCGGGGCTGTGTGTTTTCCGTTTGGTACTGTTCGATCTTGGTGCGAAAATGATCCGCAGCCGAGTCTGGGACGAAAACCGTAGCCAGCGCCGGCGTCATTTCGGTCTCCGGCCGGAAGGCGACCAGTTCGATGTGCTTACGCCGGTTCTCGAGCAGTTCGGCGGCCATTTCTGACCCAGCCGGTATCTCGAAGTCGAGGTAAAAGCCGGGCGTACCAGCGACTAGGCCGGGTTCGCGTTCCGCCCGTTTCAGCTCAGCCGCCGCAAGCGCTTGAATGACAGCCGTATGTAATACATTGGCGTGCTCATCGCGTTCTCTCTGCGGCAATCTGCGGCCCCGCGACTGGTTCCTACTGGTATATTGTTCGGGCCGCCCGGTATCCCGCAGGTAGAGGTGCGGCAAATCGCGCGGAAACTCTGGCATTTAGCGGCAGGCCGCCTTTCGCTCTCGCAGGGCCGACAGCAGGGCCTCGGGGGCAATGCGCTTGGAGCCGCCCAGCACGGCTTGCTTGGCGGCTTCCTCGGAGGCACGTGTCAACTCGGCGTGACTCAATCCCTCGGTTGCCGGCAGGACCTGGCTCCAATTCACTCCGACCGTATCAAATGGTGCCAGTCTCCGTTTTATGATTTCTTCGGCCAAACTGACATTTGGGAGAGTGTATTCGATTACATCATCGAAACGCCGAAACAAGGCGTGATCGAGCATTTGCGGATGATTGGTAGCGGCGACAATCAGGCTGTCGGAGATGTCTTTTTCGACGAGCTGCAGGAATGAATTGAGAACACGGCGGATCTCGCCCACATCGTTTGCCTGTGTGCGATGCGCGCCGACCGCGTCGAACTCGTCGAACAGGTACACGCCGTGGTTCTGCCGTATAGCATCGAACACGAGCTTCAGCTTTGCCGCGGTCTCGCCCATGAACTTCGTGATTAGGCCTTCCAGCATGATTGTGAAAAGCGGCAAGTGCCGTTCGCCCGCGAGCGCGGATGCCGTCATGGTCTTACCAGTGCCTGGTGGACCGATGAAAAGCAGTTTTCGACGCGGTTGCAGCGCATGTTCGCGGAGCCGCTTTTGCTGCCGTTGTTCAACGAGTACACGCTGGAGCCGTTCGGCGAGTGGCGGGGGCAAAACCAGGTCGGCCAGCCGTAAAGAGGGAGTCTGAACCGAGAGCAGGTTGGCCAATTCTCCACGAGGCTCTAGAACTATCAGTTGACCCGGACGTTGCTGGGTGGCTGCGGCGCGGCGTTTCGCTTCGTCTATCAAATCGTGGAGTTGTTGTGCGATCGCTCCATGTCCGAGGCGTGCCTCATGGGCTGCCGCCTGCATGGCGACCGACAGGAATTCCCTGTCATCCCCTTCGAGGTGACTCTTCAGCAGCGCAATCATGTGGCGAGCGTTGCTCATTTTTTCTCAGGGTCGATTTGACTCGTGGCCGCGCAAAAGTTGGGCGTATTCGCCGTCAGTGTACACCCGACCGTGATCGCTGGGGAGTAGCGAAGATTGGTCAGCCGCCCCTTCTCCTGGCCGGAGGCGATGCGGTGTCTATAGAATTATGCCACCGCCCGTTGAGGATTCTGCGGCAGCCTTTGGAACGCCGCGATCAGGGCGTGGATGATCGGCGTTGCACTGTCTGGCCGGTATATGATCCCGCTTTCGAGCGCCAAGGGCTGTCGCTCGATGGGGCGGAACACCACACCGGGGCAGCGGAACTCGACATCGGATTCGTGGACGAAAGAAAAGCCGCCGCCATTGGCGACCGTGGCGATGGCTTCTGCCGGCGTCAACACCTCTTCGCTGATTTCCGGCTGGAATCCCTCGCGTACAAAGACATCGTGTATGCGCTCGTGCAGTTGTGGGCAAAGCTTGCGAATGACGGCGATCATTGGCAGGTGCCGGAGGTCGTGCAGGCGCAGAGTTTTCTTGCGCCCCAGCCGATGCATCTCGGGTAGGGCGAGCACCAGCGGCTCCATGCCTAGCGACTGAACCGCGATGGCTTCAGCGGAGAAGGGCAGCGGCGTAAGACCGCCATCGAGCATCCCCTTCCGGATCAGATCAACCTGTTCCGTGCCATGCGCGGGCTTCATCGCCAGGCGCACTCGGCTAAACTTTTCAGCGAACAATCCCCGCACGGACCCCAGAAGCCGCCGGCTGACGTACGGGGAATACCCGAGCGAAAAGCTATCCGGCTGATTCGCGGCCTTTGCGAGGTTCACGGCGCGCTCGATGTGCAGCAGAGCCTGCTTTGCCTCTCGGACAAAAGAGACGCCGGCTGGCGTCAGGCGCACGAACTGTTTGGTTCGCTCGAACAGCCTCGCGCCCAGATGGGATTCCAATTCCCGGATTTGCCGGCTTAGCGATGGCTGTGCGACGTGGAGCTTGTCCGCCGCCCGTGTGAAGTGAAGCTCCTCGGCAACCGCGATAACGTACTCCAACACGCGCGGATCGACGCCGGGATTCATACTGCTCAAACTCCACCAACGGCGGCAGGCAGGCGGCTCCACGTCGTCAACTGCGCTGTCGCCCAAGAAGCGGCGCCTACGTAATTAGATACGCCATGGCACCACAAAAGTTGCAAGTGGAAGCCTAGCCACCACCTGCCACTACGGAAATCTTCGCGGAATCCGCCCATCAAAAGCCCGGAAGGCTCACGCCTTCATAGCATTCTGGCTATGACGTGATAGCCAATCGGTATTGGATTCTCCCCGCCCGCTCGCCCTAGCCTTAATTCACAAGGAGTCTGCAATGCAGCATCGCGATTCCGCCGATTGGGGCGAAAACGGCAGTTTCCGACCGTTCCTGGTCACCAAGAAGCAGGCCGCCAGCTTGCTGGCGGTGAGTGTTCGCACCATCGAGAACCTCCTGGCGCAACATGAACTGCCCTTTCGCAAACTGGGCAAGCGCACGCTCATCCCCTATACCGCCGTGGCGCAGCTCGCGCGCCACGACGTTCGGGTGATTTCCGGCCAACGCCTGGCCAGCTAAAGCGGTCTTCCGTGTCGCGTAGCCATTGACGTACGAAACCAAAACGTTTAGGATAGATCCATGGCACCCAAAGAGGTTCGCGAAGCGGCAGCGTGGATGGGGCGCAGGTCGTATCGCGTCCGCCTGGAGCGATTCGGCATCGAGCGCCTACGCGAGATCGCCCGTGAAAACGGCAAGCTTGGCGGCCGGCCGCGGAAGGCTGCGGCTTCAAGGAGGGGAGCGGGGAAATGAAACGGGCCGACAAGAAGATTCGTGGAATTGTCGAGAAGGTTCCTGGAAGCGGGGTCTGGTGGGTTCAATTTTTCGATGCCAATGGGCGCCGCCGGCGTGAAAAGGCCGGAACCCGGGGCATGGCCTTGGATTTGTTGACCAAGCGCCGGGCCGAGACGCTGCGCGGCGAGAAGCTGCCGGAAACGCTGCGCAATCGTCCCGTCACCGTCCAAGAGCTGATTGACGCAGCGGTTGCGTACGGCCAGCAGCATCACCGCAGTCCCGACAGCGATCACCGTCGCTCCAAGTTGCTGGCCGAGCTTTTTGGCGAGGCCCGCGCGGACAATTTGAACCCCCAGGAGATCGAAAAGAAGCTGAGTGAAGCCGCAACCTCCAGGGAGTGGCAGCCGGCGACTTTCAATCGCTACCGGTCTTTCCTGTCGCTCGCGTTTCGGCTGGGCATCCAGCACGGCAAGGTTGGCGTGAATCCGGCGCGTCTGGTCCGGCAACGGCATGAAGACAACGCCCGTATACGCTGGCTCACCGCCAAAGAGGAAGTCCGCCTTCGGGCGGCTATTGAGAAGCACGCCCCGGCTGAATTGCCGGCCTTCCTTCTCAGCCTGCATACTGGAATGCGGCGCTCGGAGCAGTACAATTTGACGTGGGACTGCGTGGACTTGGGACGGCGCCAGTTGACCATTCCACGCAGCAAGCACGGCGGCATCCGCTACGTGCCGCTCAACGATATGGCAGTCGCCGCATTGCAGGACCTCAAGACAAGGGGCACCGGAACCGGGCCGGTGATGGTCGCGCGCAAGGGCGGCCATGGCAAGGTTGCCGGCCAAGCGCTGAAGACGCCTCGGGAGTGGTTCACAGCCGCCTGTAGTCGAGCCGAAGTGTCCGACTACACCTGGCACTGCAACCGGCACACATTCGCGAGCCGGCTGGTCATGGCTGGGGTTGGCCTGGCCGAGGTCAAGGAACTCATGGGCCACAAGACGTTCGCCATGACGCTCCGGTATGCCCATTTGGCCCCGGCGCACCAGCTGGAGGCAGTGAAGCGTTTGGACACCTGGGGGCGCAAAACCAGGGTACCAACTGCCACCAGAACTGCCACCAGCCGATTTGGGCCTTCCAAGGAGGTGACGACAAAAACACGCCAACTCATTGTGGGACAATAGTTTAGATGCATACGCCCGGGTGGCGAAATTGGTAGACGCACGGGACTTAAAATCCCGAGGGCTGCAAGGCCCGTGCCGGTTCGACTCCGGCCCCGGGCACCAGCTTACGGTTCGCGGGCCCCGCGCGGCGCAGCGTCGGGTTAAGGCCAGGGGCTCCCGCCCCGCGCAGTTCCAGCGAGGCGGCTCATAAGCGGGGCGCGCGGCGCATTCGCCCTGCGCAGCCCCAGCAGGGCGAAGCAGCCGCGCTGCGGCCCGCGCCTATCAAAGCCACTCAGAAGACATACTTGATACCCAGCTGCACCAACCGCGGGTTCACCGAGGTCGAGGTGATGTGGCCAAAGCTGCCGGTGGCCACGTTGGTGCCGGGACCGTTGAACTGTGGAGTGTTGGTGGCGTTGTAGAACTCTCCGCGGATCTGGACGTGACCGGCGTGCTCGCCGGGGACCGCGATGTCCTTCATCAGCGCCAGGTCAATATTGTGCTCGCCCGGGCCGTAGGCAATCCCGACGCCGCTGTCGCCCCAGTCTTCGCCATTGCCAATTGCAGGCGGCAGGCAGACGAGCGCGTTGCTGTTGAAGTAATTGGTCAACTTGCCCGTGGTCGGCCCGGGCGTGACCAGATCGGCGTAGGTGAAACCCGGACACAATTCAGCACGCGAAGAGCCACCATAGATGTTCGTGATGTGACTGTTGCTGAACGTAACTGGTTCGCCATCCTGGAGGGTGAGCACGCCGGAAAGCGCCCAGCCACCGGCGACCTGGGCCAGAACGTGCCCGGACGGGGAGGGGAAATCCCACAGGAAGCTGGTCACCAGGCGTTGCGGAATATTGAAGCTGCTGGGACCATAGGCCTGCATCGGGTTGCTGTTATCGCCGGAAACGCCGCCGCTGCCGCCTTGGAAGGTGCCGTTGCCGGTCACATCCGCCAGCGCCTTGCTGTAGGTGTAAGCCAAGCCAAACTGAATGCCGTGGCTGATCCGCTTGTCGAGCGTCACCTGCAGCGAGTTGTAGTTGCCAATGCCGAATTCCGCGTACTGGCCCAAGCTGCTGAATCCCAGATAGGGCCGGCGGTCCTGCAGGTTGCCGGTGGTGGGGCCGGTGAACGTCACCAGACCCGCCAGCGCCGGGTTCAACGTCAGGGTGGCCTGGTCGAGGTTGCGATCCGCCTCGATGTTGGAGGCATGATTGCCAACATAGCCGACCTGCAACCGGGTGGATGGAGTGATGGAGTACTGCAGATTCAGGCTGTACTCCTCGACCAGCGGCGGCGCCCAGTCAGGTTGAATGATGGCGGGCGACTGAGCGCTGGTGTAGGAGCGCGGGATCCACAGCGGGTAGTCACTGGCTGAGGCTGGCGGCGCATTGGTGCCCCAGGGATTCTGGAAGGTGGCCGCGCCCGCCAGGGAACCGGAGTTGTCCTGCCGGATGAAATAGGGCATGTCGGAGGTGAGTTGGTAGGCATCACTGACCGACGTGCGGGCGTAGTACACACCGGCGCCGCCGCGCAGCACTGCGTTTTTCGCGAAGGCGGGATTCCAGGCGAAGCCCAGCCGCGGGCCCAGGTTGCCCGACGACGCCCCATTGGCGGCAAAGGTCTTGTTGTTGTTGCGCACCACGCCAGCGGGAACCGCGCCGGGGAAATTGCTGCCCACGACCCAGCCGCTCAGCGTGCTGCCGCTCACCGCGGCCTGATTGTTGATCAGCGAGGGCCAGACGTTGACCATTTGGCCGAACTCGGAGGAAGACTGGCCGAAAATTTCCCAGCGCATACCCAGGTTCACGGTCAGGTGCGAGGTGACGGTCCAGTTGTCCTGCACGTAGCTGGCATAGTCGTTGACGCGGTTGCGCTGCGGAATGATGCCGCACAGCGCGCTGGTGGCGCTGATGTTGCTGTCGCCCACCGCACTGCCGTTCTGCGCCGCATTCAGGCCGAGCAGAAAGTCCGGGAAACTGCTGAAGGAAACCTCTCCGCGGGAGCTGGCCCAGTTGGAAAACGGCAACACGTCGGCTTCGGCCGAGAAGCCCGCCTCGATGTTGTGCTCGCCGTGCAGATACGAGAGCTGATCATTGACGTTGTAGCCCTGGACATCCGAGCTTTGGCCGTCGTCAAAGGAGCCCCCCATCGCCAGGTTGTCGGTGCCGATGGTTGGCGCGGTCGGGTTGTCACAATCTGGGGTCATGCCGATTTGCGAGCTCTGCACCGGGAATCCGCTATTGATTTCTCCGTAAATGCGGTGCTGGCCTGCAGTGACTTCATTGATCAGATTGGGAGTAAAGATGTAGGAGTACTTCAGCGCGAGATTGTCATTTTCAAACTGGGCATTGACCGGCGAGCCCGGCAATTCGTCGCCGCCGGTGTAACTGGAGAAAGCCAGGTCCTCGGGCGAGCGCGACCAGAAGTACTTTTCCGACACATGCTGCTTGGCGCTCGGCGTCCAGTCCATGTTCACCAGGATTTGGTTTTCACTGTAGGTGGAGGGAACGCTGAAGCTGGAAAAGCCGCCCGCATCCGGATTGCTCGCGTTGGTGACGGACTGGGGCGCGGGAATCAGATACTGCCCGTTGGGGAGCTTGTAGTTGATCAGCGCCAGCGCCACGGGATTGATGTTGGAGCCGTCGGCGGCAATCGGAGTGGTGCCGTGCAGCCCTGTCTCGCCGGCAAACTCGGCGCCCAGTGCCTGGGCCGTTCGGCTGGTGGGGCTGTTGCCGAGCACCGGCAAAATGATGCTGCGCAGCGAGCTGTTGCCTTCGCCGTCAATCTGATAGGTGCCCTGGTAGGAACCGAAGAAAAACAGCTTGTTGTGCAGGATGGGCCCGCCGAAGGTTCCGCCAAACTGGTTCTGCTTGAGGTCGGGGCGTGCCTGGCTCTGCTGGTTCAGGAAAAAATCGTTGGCATTGAGCACGTTGTTGCGCACGAACTCGAACAGATCGCCGTGGTAACGGTTGCCGCCCGACTTGGTGATGACGTCCACGTTGGCGCCGGAACCGTGCCCATAGGCGGCATCGTATTGGCTGGTCTGGACGCGGAACTCGGCAATGGCGTCCGGGCTGGGAACCGAGATCGAACCTTCCGAGTTCACCGACGAGGTCTGGTTCTTCTGAATGTTGGTGACATCCACGCCATCCATTTCATAGCTGTTGTCAGTGGCGCGACCGCCGTTGGCGTTGATGTCCACGGTGTTGTTGCCAAGGCCGGCGGCGTTGGGCAACGGGCTGGCGACGCCAGGATTCAACTGCAGAATCTGGGTGTAGTTGCGGTTCACCAACGGCAGGCCAACGATAGTAGTTTGGTTGATGGTGCCGCCGTTGGCGGAGCTCTCCGTCTTGAGCATGTTGGCGCCGGCCTCCACGGTGACCGTTTGCGAGGCCTGGCCCAACTGCAGCGCGGCGTTGACCGTGGTCGTAGTGGCGGCATGGACGGCGATGCCCGTGTTGGCCAAGGTTTTGAAGCCCTGCGCGCTGACCGAGACCAGGTAGTTACCCGGCGGCAGCAGCGGGACGGTGTAGGTGCCGACGGCGTTGGCCTGAGCATGGCGCACGGCCCCGGTGGCAAGACTGGTGATGGTGGCGGTGGCGCCCGGAATGAGGGCACCGCTGGGGTCCGTGACCCTGCCGACGATGAGTCCGGTTGCGGAAGTTTGCGCGAACGCGGGAGAAAGCAGCATCACACACAAGACCGAAGTTGCGAATCGAATGACCCATTTCGTCACAGTGAAACACCTCCAGTGGCATTGTACGGCCAGGGACACGCAAATCTGTCTTAAATTTGCCGCCTAACTCGCCCCCGGACGACGCGGTGGGGCGATCGGCGGCAGGCGGAGGGGCCGGCGCCAGCGTTAGACGGCGTGCCGGCGTCGGCCCGGCTTCACTGGGCGATGGCTCGCCTTGCTTGCCGCACTCACCCGCGCCGGCGCCGCCGGACGCGGCTCCGGCGCAGGCGCCTTGATCGTCAACACCACGCGCGGCATCCGCTCCAGCCGCACCCCCAGCAGCCTTTCCATCTGCTTCAGCTCGTTCATCTGGGCCCGGCTGACGAACGTCGAGGCAAGGCCGGCCTCACCCGCGCGCCCGGTGCGGCCCACGCGGTGCACGAAATCGTCCTGCGTTTCGGGGAAGTCGTAGTTGATCACGTGTTCCACATCCTGCACGTGGATGCCGCGCGCCGCCACGTCGGTCGCCACCAGCACCTGATAGCTGCCGCGCTGAAAACCATGCAGCGCCGCGCTGCGCTGCGCCTGCGAGCGGTCGCCGTGGATCATGGCGGCGGCATGTCCGTCGCGGATCAGGGTCTTGGCTACCCGCTCGGTGCCGCGCTTGGTGCGCGCGAACACCAGGCAGCGCCCGGCATGCTGCGCCAGCAGGTGCTGCAGCAGCGCCGGCTTCTCGCCTTCGATCACCTCGAACGCCTGCAGTTTGACGCTGGATACGGGTTGGGTCGCCGAGCCCAGCGCCAGCCGCACCGGGTCTGTCATCGTTTCGCGCGCCAACTGCGCCACCTGCGGCGCCAGCGTGGCAGAAAAGCACATCGTCTGCCGCTGCCGCGGCAATGCCGCAATCACCCGCCGGACGCTGGGCAGAAATCCGATGTCGAGCATGCGGTCGGCCTCGTCGAGCACCAGCACTTGCACTTCGCCCAACCGGATCAGCCGCCGCTGCATTAAATCCTCGAGCCGCCCGGGACAGGCCACCACCAGGTTCGCTCCCTGGCGCAGCGCCTCCAGTTGCGGCCGTTCCGACAGCCCCCCCACCAGCAGCGCCGCCGCCCGCATCTTGGGCGTCCGCAGCTGCTCGTACTGCGCTGCGATCTGCATCGCCAGCTCGCGCGTTGGGGTCAAAATGAGCGCCGCCACGCCGCCGTTCTTGCACTCCAGCAAGCGCTCCATCACCGGAAGCAGAAAGGCCAGCGTCTTGCCCGTGCCGGTCTGGGCGGTGGCGAGCACGTCCTTGCCCTCGCGCGCGGGAGGAATGGTGGCCGTCTGGATCGCCGTCGGAAAACTGAACTGGGCCGCGCTTAAGCGGTCCAACAACGCCGCCGAAATCGGCAGCTCGGAAAAATTAGTCATGAAACCAAAGCTCTTTCCGGGCCCAACCCGCCTGCCGCGGCACGGGAAAGCCCGCTCCGTCCGGGCGCACTGCGGCCCTCAACATCAAATACGCTCAACCAACGGATTGCCAGAGTCAGTGGCGAAAGGCGGGTGTCCCTGCAGTAAGCGGAATCTCTATCCCGCCCGGGAGGCGGAACAGCAAGCGTCCTGGTGAGTATAGCAGACCAGCCCCGCCTTTCGCACTTCATCTATTGCTTTAGCGTATGCTGGATGCATCGCTCCCGCACCCGGGCATGGGCGCGCTGACTATTTGAAGGCCTGATTTGGCTTCGCTCATTTCGTCTTCTTTTTCCCAGCAGGAAAGCGGTATCGCCATGTATGGACCCTTCGCGGGAATCGATGACGTCCCTAACCGGTTTCAGTTCGTCTCCGTCACCTCACGCCGGGCACGTCGGCTGCAAACCGGCGCGCCGGCGCACCTCAAGCAGACCTCGCGCAATTTCGCGTGCGTTGCCCAGCGCGAGGCGATGGCCGGCTTGCTCGATTTTTCACGGATATCGCCGAGCGCGGCCACAGACGTAGCCCCCCAGGCTCCCCCCTGTCCCCCGCCTGTTTTAAGCGTGAACCGCCCTCGGCTTCCCTCGCTTGCCTTGGACTCCCGGGCGTAGCGCCCGTCCCACCTCTAGCGTTGCGTGCGCCGCTTGACGTGGCTCGCAAGTCCGGCGGTCTCAAGCGCGCAGATGAGGTACCAACCAATGTCGACTTGCCACCAATGCCGGCCCAGACGCGCCAGTCCGGCAGCCGCATGATGGTCTTCATGCCAGTTTTCGCCCCATGCGGTCAGTTGCAAGGGGCCCAGCCACCAGACGTTCTGGCTGCGGTCCCTCCGTCCCGTCCTGCCCAGGTGTGTCAGGCTGTTCACTAGGCACTGCCCATGCAGCGAGTAAACCAGGCGGATCGCGCCGATCCAAAAAAATCCGGCCCAGCCGAGCGTCAGACCGCAGCAGAGAGACAGCAGCAGCAGCGGGACTTCCGCATATCGCCAACCCCGAGCGCCCCCGCGGTTTAATTCCGGACACCAGCGTCCGGGCTCCGCCGGCGCCGACTGATATAACCAGCGCAGGTGAGCCCACCAGAAACCGCCGTGAGTGGGACTGGAGATGTCATGTTCGGAGTCGGTAGTCGAATGATGCAGCCGGTGATAGGCGACCCAACTGGCCGGTGCTCCGGAACCGTTGAACATGGCGGCAAAGATCAGGAACCGCTCGACCCAGGGGTTCACCTTTAGCGAGCGGTGGGCGAGCAGGCGGTGATATCCCACCGTAGTCCCCAGGCCCCCCAGGCATCCCAGCAGCACCGTCACCCCGAAAACACGCCAACCGGGCAGCGGGTAAAGGATCAGACCGGCGATGGCCAGCGCATGGATCAGCACCAGATAAAAGAAAACGGCGCCCTTGCCCGGCGCCGGCCGCCACCATGGACTTTCCCAGGGATGCGGTTGCGCCCCATCTGGGAGGGCGGCTCCCGCCGGCGCAACGCCCGTAGGCTGCGGCAAGTCAACCTGGGTTCTCCGTTTTGACCGACCCCACACGGCCCAACTATACACCAGCCCGGACTCGGGGTGGTCCTTGAGGGCAAGTAGTGGTGGACATGCACCCCAACCAGCAGCACTCGGTCGAGGCCAAAACTGACCTCGAAGCCCGCGAACTGTAAACTGTAAACTGTAAACTTTAAACTATCCCTGCCGACTGACCGGCCTAAAGCCGGTGTGCATCGGGCCGGCCCGGGGGCGCCTAATCCGCCCGCTCCGCCATCAGCGCCAGGATGGCGTCCCCGTACCGCGCCACTTTGCGCTCGCCAAACCCGGTGATCTGGCGCAGCTCGGCGAGCGTGCACGGTGGTGCATGGCAGAGTGCGTCGAGGGTGCTGTCGTGCAGCACCATAAAGGCCGGCAGGCCGGCGGCGTGCGCCGTCTGCCGCCGCCACGCTTTCAAGGCCTCGAGCAGCTCCGGTTGTGGCGGCACAGGCGCTGGCGCCGGCATTGCCATCCGCCCCGGCGCCTGCGGCGGTTTGCCCCAGTACTCGGGCTCATAGCCGCAAACGTCGCACGCGCCGCAGCGGTCGTTTCCCCAGGCTTCGCCAAAGTGCACACAAATCTGCCCGTGCCGGCACCGCCGGGCCGCGGCAAAGTCGCGGATCTGGTGATAGCGCTGCCAGGCGCGCTCACGCTCGTCCGGGTCGGCGGTCTCATCGGCAAAGTGCGCCAGCAGGCCGGCATCACGCTTCTGCCACAGTAAAAGGCAGTCGGCGGGTGCGCCGTCGCGGCCCGCGCGCCCGGCTTCCTGATAGTACTGTTCCACCGATTTGGGCAGCGCCAAGTGGATCACCGCGCGCACGTTCGCCTTATTGATGCCGAGCCCGAAGGCCAGCGTGCCTACCAGAATGCGTACCTCGTCCTCCATCCAGCGTTCCTGGTTCTGGCGCCGCAGCTCCGCCGCCATCTGGCCGTGATAGGGCAGCGCCGCCAGGCCCGCGGCGCTCAGATCCGCCGCCGTTTCCTCCACGCGCGCAATCGTCGGCGCATACACGATGACGCTGCCCGCGCTCGACGCCGCCAGATGATGACGCAGGCTGGCCGCCAGCAACGAACGCTGGCGCGCCGGCGTGCACTCGCGCACCACGTAGCGCAAATTCGGGCGGTGAAAGCTGGCGACGATTTTGTCCGGCTCGCGCAGTTGCAATTGCGCCACAATGTCGTGCCGGACCCGCCGCGTGGCGCTGGCGGTAAAGGCCGCAATCGGGGTCGCGGGAAAACGCGCCCGCAGCGCGCCCAGTTGGCGGTAGTCGGGTCGGAACTCATGTCCCCATTCGGAAATGCAGTGGGCTTCGTCAATGGCCACTAACGAGAGCGGGATTTTCTCCAGCCACGCGAAAGTGTCGGCCCGCGCCAGCCTCTCAGGCGATATATAAAGGAGCCGGAATTGGCCGCGGCGCACGCCCTGCAGCAGCCGTCCCTGCTCGGCGGCCGGCTGGGTGCTGTTGAGCATGGCGGCGGGAATGCCCATTTGGGTCAACTGCGTCACCTGGTCCTGCATCAACGCCAGCAAGGGCGAAACCACAACCGCCGTAAGCCTCGGTTGCAACGCCGCCGGAAGCTGGTAACAGAGCGATTTGCCGCCTCCGGTGGGCATGATAACGCACACGTCGCGCCCCGCCAGCACGCTCGTAATCACGCGCTCCTGCAACGGCCGGAATTCTTCGTAGCCCCAGTAGCGGTGCAGTGCCGCCCGCAACTCATCGCCGCTGGTCATTGCCGCCTCAAAAAGCGCGCCGCCGGGGCGTCCACCAGCGTGATCGCACCCACCGCCGCCAGCGTCCGCCACGCTCCTGGCACGCGCACTGCCATTTCCTCCTCGAAGCTGGCCGGCGTGAGCCGCCGCACGCGCTGGATTACCACCCCCTCCCGGTCCACCGCCGGACGGTACAGCACCCCATCATGCAAAAACGGCGTGCCCGCCGGCTTGGCGGCCGCCGTGCGAAACGGATTGCCCGCATGCGCCTGCCACGGCCCCCGCAGCGTGGGTGCATGAAACAGACAGAGTTCACCGCCGTCGCCGACCCTGGGGCAGGTCATCCACCACCGCCCCTCGATCGCAAACAGCACGGCTTCGAGCCCCGCAAAATTTGGCAGCAGAGTGGCCGAGTAGGCCCACTCGCCGCTCGGCAGGCGTTGGTAGAGGCAAACTTCCGAGGCGTCAGCGACTCCGGGTACGCAGTAAACATCGCTGTCCTCTTCCACTAAATAGGGGTGGGAGAGGTCGGCCTCGGCCGGAAAACCCAGCAACGGTTCTACAACGCCATCCCGGATGCGGGCCAAATGATTGCCCGCCTCACAGAACACCTCCAGGCCACCTTGGCCCACTCGCCCAAACGGCCGCGCCCAGCTTTGGCCGCGCGGCAGCGGAATCCAGCGCACCTCGGGATTAAACTCGGGTTTTAAAAACGCGGTGATCGGGGCTTCCACCACGCCTACGCGCCAGCGGGTCGCCATGCCCGGTCAGAATAGCAAGTAACCTTACCCTGGGCCGCCGGTATATGAGAACAGACGGCGATGACAGGAGTTGCACCCACATTGACTTTGGTACCGCCCACGCACGAGCAGGCTCTGGCGGAATCCGACGACGCCATTATGTGCCGCGTGCAGTCGGGCGCGGTCCACGCCCTGGCGGAGCTGTTCGAGCGCCACCAGACGGCGCTGCTGAACTATTTTCTGCGCCTGGGCTCAACCCGCGCCCTCGCCGAGGACTTGGTGCAAGACGTGTTCGTGCGCATCCTGAAATACCGCGCCACCTACCGCCCCGGCAGCCGCTTCCCCACCTGGATGTATTCGATTGCGCGCCATGCCCGGTTCAACCAGTTGCACAAACAGCGCGGCGAAACCGAATGGGACGACGCTTACATGCCTCACGCCCTGCCCGCCGATGCCGCCCAGGCCGAGCAGGAGCGGCGGCTCCTCGAGCGCGCGCTGGCGCGGCTGCCGGCCGACAAGCGCGAAATTCTTGTGCTCAGCCGCTATCAGGAAATGAAGTACGAGGACATCGGCGCGCTGCTCGGCTGTGCCACCAACACCGTCAAGGTGCGTGTTCACCGCGCCGTGCGCGAGCTGCGCGCGCATTATTTCTTTTTGGCCAACCGAGGTGGGCTATGAATCCTGCGAACCAGTGCGAACAAGCCGCCGGCCTGTTGCCGGAGTTGTGGTCGAACGAATTGGAAACCCCCGAACGCGCCAGCGACAAGCTGTGGCTGCACCAGCATCTGGCCGCTTGCGGCGATTGCACCGCCATGGCGGAGCTGTGGCAACGGTTGGGTGACCTGCCTGCGGCCGCGCCGGATGCGCGCCAGCGCGTGCGCTTCGAGCAAATGCTGGCCGCCTACGGACTGGGCATGGAAGCCACCGCCGCGCCCGCCCCGGCGCGCCCGGCGGGCGGCTGGCGGCTGTGGTACTGGCATCCGGCCCCGGCGCTGGCCGCCGCTGTGCTCGTTTGCGCCGGCTTGGTGGGTGGATGGCTTTTGCGCGGCGCCCGCCCCCCCGCCGCCGCCACCGGCCAGCAGATGGCGGAGCTGCGCGAGGAAGTCCAGAGCACGCGGCAGATCGCCGTGCTCTCGCTCCTGCGCCAGCAATCCCCGAGCGACCGCCTGCAGGGGGTGAGCTACAGCACCGGGCTGGTCTCGACCGATCCCAGCATCCTGGACGCCCTGCTGCACTCCCTCAAGTACGACTCCAGCCCCGATGTCCGCCTGGCGGCGATGGATACCCTTACCCGCCACGCCGCCCTCCCGCAAATCCAGCAGGACCTGGTGGATGCATTCGCCTATCAGCAATCCCCGCTGGTGCAGGTGGCGCTGGTGGACAGCTTTGTGGAAACCGGCAACCCCAAGGCGCACGCGCTGCTGCAGAAAATCAGCCAGGACAAGACTTACAGCCTCGAGGTGCGCACCCGAGCCGCCTGGGGCTTGGCGCAACCGGAATGGAACTAGAGTCATGAAACACCAACCACTGCACACCAAACTCCTGCTCTGTGCCGCCCTGGCGGCCGCCTTCCTGCTGACGCTGCAGGCCGCTCGGGCCCAGGACTATCCCGTCCGCCTGCCCGATCAGGTCACGCGCAAGAGCTTTGCGCTCGGCTCGGCGCCGTTCGTCAAGCTCGATAACGTGAACGGCAAACTTCTGGTGGTCGGCGATGGCGGCAGCCAGGTGAGCCTCACGGCCACCGAAACCATCCGTGCGCAGTCGGAGGACTTGGCGCGCCAGGCGCAGCGCCAGGTCACGCTGCAAGTACGGACCACCGGCGACAGCCTCGAGGTCTACGTGGACGGGCCGTTTCGCGGCCGTCATTGGGAGAACCCCGGCTATGAGGTGAGCTTTGCCCTCGAGCTGCACGTTCCCGCGGCCGCGCGCGTCAACGCCGGCAGCGTCAACGGCAAGGTGACGCTGCAGGATGTGGGCGGAGCCTTCCAGGCCCAAACCGTCAACGGCGCCGTCGAAGTCGCCGGCGCCCGCGCCGCCGGCAGCGCCCATACCGTCAATGGCAGCATCAAGGCCGATTTCAACGCCGTGCCGCGCGCCGACTGCTCGTTTCACACCGTCAACGGCTCCATCCACCTCACCCTCCCGCGCGACGTCAACGCGGTGCTGCTCTACAAGACCTTCAACGGCGCCGTTTACACCGATTTTGCTGTCACGCCGCTGCCGGAAGCGGCCGCGGCCAGCCAATCCGGCGGCATGCGCGTGTTCCGCCGCCATCGCCAGGGCCGCGGCCAGATCGGCCGCGGCGGCCCCACGCTCACCGTTAACACCCTCAACGGCAGCATTTATATCAAACGCGGGATGTAACGCGGGCCCGGCGCCGCGCTAGTAACAAGCAGGAGGCAGTCATGAACAGGTCCAAATTGATTTCGGTGATGGCGGCGGCGGCGGCCGCGGGGATGCTGGCGGGTGCGCTCGCCGCCCCCGCCGGCGCGCAGGACAACCGCGTGGTGGTGCCCCTCAGCCATCCCTCCCAGCCCGATACCGTGCGCGTCACTACCCTCAACAGCTCCATCGCCATCCACGCCTACAACGGCACCCAGGTCATCATCGAAACCACCGGTGGCAGTCACCACGCGCGCCCGGTCCCGCCCGGCGCCCAGGGCATGCACCGGCTTGACTCCAGCCCCGGCCTCAACGCCACCGAGGATAACAATGTGGTGACGGTGAGCACCTCGATCTTTGATGGCTCGCCCAACCTGGTGATCCAGGTCCCGGTGCGCACCTCGCTGCGCGTCAGCACGGTTAATGGCGACAGCATCGAGATTGACGGGGTCAGCGGCGACATCAGCGCCGAGGACACCAACGGCAACATCCAACTGCGGAACGTGAGCGGCAGTGTGGTGGCCAGCGCCCTCAACGGCAACATCCACGCCCTGGTGACCCACCTCGATGAAAGCAAGCCCAGCTCGTTCAGCTCGATGAACGGCACCATTAATGTCAGCCTTCCCGCCGGCACTCGGGCCAACCTGCGCCTGAAGACCGCGCACGGTGACATTTATATGGACAACGGCTTCCAGTTCCAGGAAACCCGCAGCCCCAGCCCCGAGGGCGAGCGCGCCAGCAACGGCAGGTTCCGCATCCGCTTGGACCGCGCCATCTACGGCACCCTCAACGGCGGCGGCCCCGACATCCGCGTCCAGAACTTCAACGGCAACATCTACATCCACAAGGGTCAGTAGTACCTTCGCTTTTTCTTCGGGCGGCGCGTAGAATGGGTGGGCATGGACCTCCCACCTGCACGCGCATCGTCAGGCCCCGAGGTGAGCTGGCTATTCGTGGACCTCAACGCCTACTTCGCCAGCGTTGAGCAGCAGGATCGGCCAGAGCTGCGGGGCAGGCCGGTTGCGGTCGTCCAGGTCATGGCGCCCACCACGGTCTGCATCGCCGCCAGCTATCAGGCCAAGCCCTTCGGCGTGAAAACCGGCGTCCCGGTGCGGGAGGCGCAGCGGTTGTGTCCGCAACTCGAGCTGGTGCTGGCGCGCCCGAAGCTGTATGTGGAATACCACCATGCCCTCGTGGCCGCGATCGAATCGGTGCTGCCCATCGAGGAGGTGCTCTCCATTGACGAAGCTGCCTGCCGCCTGGCCGGCCGCCAGCGCGAACTGGAAACTGCGCGCGCCCTCGCCCAGGCGGTGAAAGCGGCAGTGCGCGGCGTAGGCGAAGTCCTGACCTGCTCGATCGGCCTCGCCGCCAGCCGGTATCTCGCCAAGGTCGCCAGCGACATGCACAAGCCCGACGGACTGACCACCCTGCTGCGTGAGGCGTTGCCGCAGGCACTGTTTCCGCTTAAGCTGAGCGATCTGCCTGGCATCGGCGCGCGCACCGAGGCGCGCCTGCGGACAGGCGGCGTGAGTAGCGTCGAACAGCTTTGCGCTTTTGACCGCGCCGGCCTGCGTCAGCTTTGGGGTGGCGTTGGGGGCGAGCGCCTCTGGCATTGGCTGCGCGGCGACGATCTCGAAGTTCCCTCCTCCGGCCGCCATACCCTTGGCCGCCAGCACGTGTTGCCGCCGGAAAGCCGCAACCGCGCCGATGCGCTCGCCATCGCCCGCAAGCTCCTCGACTCCGCCGCTGCCGAGCTCCGCCGCCAGGGTCTGTGGGCACGTGGCCTGGGAATGGCGGTGAAGTTCACCGCGGGAGCGGGCACCTGGCGTCTCGAACGCCGCCTGGATGACTGCCGCGATAGCTTCGAGCTGCAAAAACAGCTCGGGCGATTATGGCAACGCTGCCCCGACAGGCACCCGTTTATGGTCTCGGTTTGGCTGATGGACGTCACTGCGTCCGCCGGGCGCACTCCTGGCTTGTTCGACGACACGCCGGCTTCCGACCGTGCCAGCGCGGTCATGGACCGCATTAACCAGCGCTATGGCGCCCATACGCTCTATCCCGCCAGCCTACACGACTCCCGCACCGCCGCCCGCCGTGGCATCGCCTTCCGCAAGGTGCCGGAATTAGATCAATTTTGACCTTTACCGGCCCCCTGCCTGGCCTGTGAACGCGAAAAGTAATACAGCGGATATACGCAAGCCAATACAATCGCCGCCCACAGCAGCATCTCCGCCCCCGACAGCGCCATCACCGCGCCGCAGAACACCAGCCCCGCCGCCGCGAAGCCACGGTCCCGTCCCCGCCCGGTCCGCCACAATGCCAGGCAGGCATAGACATACAGCACCAGCGTAAAGATCACCGACACCGCGATCAGCTCGCCAAACTGCTGCCCCAGAGTCGGAGACACCGTGGCCGCCACCCCTGCCGTCATCAGCACCGCCGCAATCAGCAGGCTCCAGCCGCGGCGCGCGAACAGGCGTGGAAACAACCCCTGCTGCGCCGTCGCCACGCTCGTTTCGGTGGTCAGCAAAATCCATCCCGCGAGCGACCCCAGCAGCTTGATCAGCGCTAGCAGGGCCACCGCTCCCGCCGCCAGCGCCGCCAGCCCCGGACTCAGCAACAGGCGCGCCGCGTCCGCGAATGGAGCGGTCGAGCGCGCCAGCGTCGGAGCCGGAATCAGCCCCATGATAATGCCGCAACTCAGCACGTACACCGCCGCCGCCGCCACCACCCCGTAATAGGTGGCCCGCGCCACGTTGCGCGCCGGGTCCCTCACGAACCCGGTCCCGATCGAGGCGCTCTCCACCCCCGCAAACGCCCAGAACATCAGCACCAGAGCGGGCGGCAGGCCGCGCCAAGCGGGTACGCCGCTCACGTTCCACCCCTCGCGGAACAGCGCCGGATGAAAGCGCAGCGCCCCCGCGGCGATCACAAACACGATGGGAATCAGTCCCACAAACAGCGTCGCCGATTCCAATTCGCAAATCCGCCGCGCCCCGGTCAAATTGGCTAGGGTCAGCACCCAGATCAGCGCCATGGCCGCCAACGCCAGCGGCAGCGCCCCCGCCAGCGCCGGAACAAAATGCGCCAGGTACCCGATGGCGGCAATGGCGATGGCGATATTGCCCGTCCACAGCGCCAGCCAGTAGGCGGCCGTGGCATGAAACCCCCAGACCGGCCCCAGCGCCTTCCCCACGTACGCGCACGCCCCGCCCGCCGCCGGCGCCGCCCGCCCCAGCTCGCCCAGCACCCGCGCCACCACCAGCGCCCCCGCGGTCGCAATCAGCCACCCCAGCGTGGTCATGCTGCCAAACTCGGCCAGCGTCGCCGGTAGCAGGAAAATGCCCGAGCCGATCATGCTGCTGGCCACCAGCGTGGTGGCCAGAAACAGTCCGACCTTGCGCCGCTCCTTGCGCGCTTGGGGCATTCTGGCTACGATTCACCCCAATGGCTCCCCCTGTCAACTGCGACGCGGTTATCGTCGGTGGCGGCCACAACGGTCTGGTCTGCGCCGCCTATCTCGCCGCCGCCGGTCTCAAAGTCGTCGTCCTCGAGCGCCGCCATGTGGCCGGCGGCGCGGTGGTCACCGAGCAGTTTCATCCCGGTTTCCGCAACTCCGGCGCCGCTTACACGGTTTCGCTGCTCAACCCCAAGATCATCCGCGAGCTCGAGCTCGGCAAATTCGGTCTGCGCATCCTCGAGCGGCGCGTCTCGAATTTTCTGCCCACCGCCGATGGCCGCTACCTTTTGGTCGGCGAAGGCCGCACCCAATCCGAAGTCGCCAAATTCTCCGCCTCTGACGCCGCCCGCCTCGAGGCCTACAACGCCCACCTGGAAGTCTTTGCCGGCCTGCTCCGCTCCCTGGCGCTCGAAACCCCGCCCAACCTCGGTGCCGGCGGCCTGCTGCGCTCGCTCCCCGAGCTCGTCCGCGCCGGCAAGTTGGGCAAGCGTGTGCTCGCGCTCGCTGCCGCCGACCGGCGCGAATTGTTGCGGCTGTTCGCAACCTCCGCCGGCGACTATCTTGACGGCTGGTTCGAGTCCGATCCCATCAAGGCGGTATTTGGCTTCGACAGCATCGTCGGCAACTATGCCAGCCCCTACACGCCCGGCTCGGCCTACGTACTGCTGCATCATGTCTTCGGTGAAACCAACGGCAAGAAGGGCGTCTGGGGCCACGCCGTCGGCGGCATGGGCGCCATCACCCAGGCCATGGCCAAATCGGCCGCCGCGCGCGGCGCCGACATTCGCCTCAACGCGGGCGTGCGCGAGGTGCTGGTCGAGGGCGCCCGCGCCGTCGGCGTTGTCACCGCGTCCGGCGACGTGTTCCGCGCCAAAGTCGTCGCCGCGGGCGTCAACCCCAAGCTGCTGTTCACCCAACTCGTGCCCGCCGGCGCCGTGCCTGCCGATTTTCTCGCCCATATGCAGCGCTACCGCTGCGGCTCGGGCACCTTCCACGTCAATGTCGCCTTGGCCGAGCTTCCCAACTTCTCCTGCCTGCCCGGCGCAACTGCCGGTGATCACCACACCGGCGGAATCATCATGGCGCCCACGCTCGACTATATGGAGCAGGCATATTTCGATGCCCGCCGCTTCGGCTGGTCGCGTGCGCCCATCATTGAAATGCTCATTCCCTCGACCCTCGACGATTCCCTCGCCCCCGCCGGCCGCCACGTCGCCAGCCTGTTCTGCCAGCACACCGCCCCCGAGCTGCCCAACGGTGCCTCCTGGGACGACCACCGCGAGCAAGTCGCTGACCTGATGATCAAGACCGTCACCCAGTACGCGCCCAACTTCAAGGCCGCCGTCCTTGCCCGCCGCATCCAGTCCCCGCTCGATCTCGAGCGCACCTACGGTCTTACCGGCGGCGACATCTTCCACGGCGCCCTCGCCCTCGACCAGATGTTTTCCGCCCGCCCGGCGCTCGGCTACGGCAACTACCGCATGCCGCTGAAAGGCCTGTATCTGTGCGGCTCTGGCGCCCACCCCGGCGGCGGCGTCACTGGCGCCCCCGGCCACAACGCCGCCCGCGAAATCCTCAAGGACCTGCACCGCGCATGACCTGCTGCCACCTCGCCCCGCGGCCACCTGGAGACGCCCTGCGCGCCGATTTTGCCCACGGTGCCAAGCGGCGCGACCCCCGCGTGGGAACACCAGCCGTAGTCTCCCGCCGCGCTATAGTTGACGCATGCCCACCTGTCCTGCCTGTCATCGCGCCGCCGGCCCCAGCGACCGCTTCTGTCCCGCTTGTGGCGCGCCGCTGCCCCAATCCGTGCCTGCCACCTCGGGTGCGAGCGCCGTAGCCCCCACCGCCGGCACCATCGGCGAGGCGCGCTACAGCATCGTCGGCTACGAAATGCAGGGTGCGGTCGTCTCGCTTGCCTCCGGGCAGAGCGTTATGGCCGAACCTGGCGCACTCCTCTACATGCGCGGTGCGGTCGCCATGAACACTTCCATGAGCGGCGGCTTGATGTCGGGCTTCAAGCGCGCCCTCGCGGGTGACTCGTTCTTCCTGGCGCATTTCTCCGCCCAGGACGGCGCTGGCGAAGCCGCCTTTGCCGCCCCCTACCCCGGCACCATCCACAAGCTCGAAATCGGCGCGCGCCAGTGGCTCTGCCAGCGGCACTCATTTCTGTGCTGCTCGCCCCAGGTCACGCTCTCCGTGGCGCTCAGCCAGAAGCTCGGCTACGGCCTGTTCAGCGGCGAGGGTTTCATCCTGCAAACCCTCTCCGGCCAGGGCGACGCCCTGGTCCACGCCGGCGGCCACTTCATCCGCATGGAGCTGCAGCCCGGCGAGCAAATCCGCGTGGACACCGGCACGGTCGTGGCCTTCGACGCCGGCGTTGCCTACACCGTCGAGTTCATGAAGGGCTTCAAGAATCTGCTGTTTGGCGGCGAAGGCATGTTTTTCGTTGTGCTCACTGGCCCCGGCACCGTGATTCTACAGACGCTGTCGTTTGACCGCCTCGCCAGCCGCATCGTGGCCGCTGCGGGCGTGCACGGCGGCGGCAACGTTGGCACCATGGCCGGCGCCGGCGCCTTGGGCGCGATTCTCGGCGGCGTGATGGGTGGAAATCAGGGTGGCATTTAGGCTCTGGACGTGACCCGGCAACTTGGAGACGCCCTGAGCGCCAGCGGGCGTCCGTTGCCGGCGAGCGGAACTCCGCTGCGCGGAGTTCCGGCCCGGCCACAGCCCGACCAGCGCCGGGGCCCCCAACGCGCTTGCGCGTTGGGGTGGCAAGGGGAGCGCGGCTCCAGAAAGAGATGGCCGTGCCACACCGCGCTGGCGGTGCTGCTCACCGTTGCCGGCTGCTCCTCCACCGCGACGCGCGTCATCACATACGCGCCCACCAAGGTGCCGGCCAACGCCCAGCGCGCACCCGGCTCCTGCTGGACGCATTCAATCTCCGCCCCCGGCCGCGCCGATGCCTGGCGTTGCGCCGTCGCAAATCAGATCGAGGATCCCTGCTTCGAACTCGCCGGCTCCCCTTACCTGCTCTGCAATTCCTTCCCCGCCGCCCCCAGCCGGTCCCAACCCGTGCTCATTGAACTGACGCTGCCGCTCCCGCCCCAGCCCCGCGACGCCATCACCGCGCCTCAGCCCTGGCTCATCGAACTCTCCACCGGCGCTTTCTGCCGCCCCTTCACCGGCATTCGACCGCCGCGCCCGAACGGAACCCTCACTACCTACGCCTGTTCCGACCGCAGCACCGTCTTCGGCTCACTCCACCGCGCCCGCCAATGGACTGCCCAGGTTGCCAGCCAACCCGGCCAGGCCCTCCACACCGTCACGCTCCGCGCCGTCTGGCAATAGATCCCGTGCTTGACACAATCGGCGCGCAGGGCCGCGCGCCAACATGGTTGTTGCTCTAGCCGGTGGGCCCGGTTTTCAGCGCCCGCTCGATTGCCTGGCGCAGTTCGGCCACGTAGGTGTCGGGCGTCAGCCCTTCCTCGCGGTACACCACCGTGCCCTGCCGGTTCAGGATCAGCGTTGTCGGCAGCGAGTCAATCCCCAGAAACGCGCCCAGGCCGGCGTCCAGCCAGGTGGTCTGCGCCCAGTGCTGGGCGGTGAGGAAGGGCGCGACCTTGCCGCGGTCCTCATCCTCGTTGATCGCAACAAAGGTCACGTCGTGATCGTTCGTGAACTCCCGCGCCACCTCGTCCAGCAACGGGTGCTGAATCTTGCACGGTCCGCACCAGGTCGCCCAGAAGTCCAGCACCACCACCTTGCCTTGTTCTGCGGCGAGCGTGTGGCGCGCGCCGTCGAGCGACGTCAGCACGAACTGTCCTGCCGTAGTGGCGGGTGAGTTCACTCCAGAATGCGGGTGCAGCAGCTTCTGCTGAGCCGCATCCCGCGCCGCCACATCGTCGAAGCGTTGCAGGATGAGATCGCCAAACCCTGCAATGCTGCCGTTATGTTGATGGCGGTACAGCGCGCCGGCGGCGGCCTCCAATCGCGCCCGCTCGGAGATGGTCTGGCCCGGCAAGGCAAGTGCCAGCGCGTAGCCGTCAATGGCTTGCGGAATCTTCCCCTCGGCCACGTACACCTCGCCCAAATGCTGCGCCGCCTCCTCGGTCGGGCTCTGCTGCAGGCTGGCCACCAAAAACGTCTCCGCCTCCGCATACTGGCCCAACGCCTGCGCGGCGCCGCCTTGAAACAGGTCGGCGAGCGAGCGTAGCCGGGCCATATCCAGGCGCCAGCGCACCGGCCCCATGGATGCAGGTGGGGTTTCCGCGGCCTTTACCCCGACCATTTTCGCGAAGGTGGCTGCCTCGGCTGCCGCCTGCTGTTTGTGCGCTGCACCCGTCTCTAACAGCAGCAGATTCAGCACTTTGACGCGCTGAGACAGATCGCCCGGATCGAGCTGCTCCAGCTTGAGGTTGTATTCCACCACCCGATGATCGTCGCTGAGCTGCACGGCATCCTGAATGATGGCGTGGTAGACGTCGGCCAGCTCCGGCGCGTTTGGATTCATCTTGGCGAATTCTTCGAGCTGGTGCATTTGCGCTCCCGGCTCGTCAATTTGCATGATGTCAGCCAGGCGCGCCTGGCGCGTGCCGGCGTCGTCTTTCTTCGCTTGTGCCCAAACGGGGAGAGAAAAGCAGGCCAGCAGGATAAGAGCAGGCAAGAGGCGCCGCATCACGGGGATTCCACTATTCTGTCACAGCCAGTTCATTGGTGAATGATGCGCTCGTACAGCCGCTGAAATTCGTCGAGGGATGCGTAATGAATTTCGATGGTTCCAGTGCCTTTTCGCCCTGGTTCGAGCGTGACCCGCGTGCCCAGGGCGCGCGCCATCTGAACTTCCGCTTCGCGCTCGTTAGGATCACGCGGCGCTGCGGCCTTGGCCTGCCGCGCGGGCGCCTGCAAGCGCGCCACGTGCTGCTCCACCCGGCGGGCGGACCAGTTTTGCTCGACGATCTGGCGCGACAGCACCCGCTGCGCCTCCGCACCCAGCGCCACCAGCGGCCGCGCCTGACCCGGAGAAAGCGCCCGCGCGCGTAGCAGTTCCAGCACTTTACCATCCAGCCGCAACAGTCGCAGAAAATTGGCGATCGTGGCCCGGTCCTTGCCCGTCTTCTCCGCCACCATTTCCTGCGTGAGATGGAAGGTCTGCACCAGCTCGTGAAATGCCTGCGCTTGCTCCACCGGGTTCAGGTCTTCACGCTGCAGATTTTCAATGATGGCGATTTCCAGCGAGGCCTCGTGGCCGAACGGGTTGATCAAGGCTGGAATATGAGTTAACCCTGCCATTTTTGCGGCTCGTAAACGCCGCTCGCCGGCAATGAGCTCGTAGCCGCCACCCGCCACCGGTCGGACCAGCACCGGCTGCAGCACGCCTCGGGCGCGAATCGAGCTCGCCAGCTCTTCGAGCTCGGCGGCTCCAAAGTTGCGCCGTGGCTGAAACTCGTTGGGCCGGATCAGCTCTACCGGCAATGAGCGCAGATGGCTCCCAGGTTGGCTGGCGGAAACTGCTTCGGCGGCACGGAAGTCGTTGCGCGCAAGCAGCGCGTCAAGACCCCGCCCCAACGCTTTGCGCGGCGGCGGCGGCGGTGTGGGCTTGTTCACGTTGAATTACCTCGTGGGCGAGTTGCAGATAAGCTTCGGCCCCGCGCGAGCGCAAATCGTAAAGCAGCGCGGGTAAGCCGTGGCTGGGCGCTTCTGCCAGGCGGACGTTTCTCGGTATGGCCGTAGCGAAAACACGATCCCCAAAATGGGCGCGCAGGCTGTCCGCCACCTGCTTGCTCAAGTTCGTGCGCTCGTCGAGTTGGGTAAACAGCACCCCAGAGATTTTCAGCGTCGGGTTCCAGTTCTGCTGCACCGCGCTCACCGTGCGGATCAGTTGGGCCACGCCCTCAAGCGCAAAGTACTCGCATTGCATCGGCACGATGAGCGCATGCGCCGCAACCAGGGCATTGAGGTTCAGCAGGTCGAGCGCCGGCGGGCAGTCCAGCAGGATGAAGGCATAACGCTCCGCCAGCGGGGCCAGCAGTCGGCGCAGCCGCCCCTCGCGCTCGGGCTCGTTCACCAACTCCAGATTGAGCCCAATCAGATCGCGGCTGGACGGGATCAGGTCCAATCCCTCCATCGGCGTTTTCACGATCAGATCCGCGGCTGTCGCCTCACCCCGGAGGCCATGATAGAGGCTCAGCCGGTTCTCGTCCTCGGCGCAACCCAGCCCGCTCGACGCATTGGCCTGCGGATCGCAGTCCACCAGCAAGGTAGCCACTTCGGCCGCCGCCAGCGAGGCCGCCAGGTTAATGGCCGTTGTGGTTTTGCCCACCCCGCCCTTCTGGTTCGTGATGGCCAGCACTCGCGCCATGGCCAAAAGTGTAGCACTAGCCTGGCGGTGTTCCACGTGGAACATGCGCGCCTATGACTACCCCTCGGCTCTCACTCCCCGGCAGATCAGTCCAACCCTCCCACCGCCACCCGCTATAGCGTCGGCGCCACTGCTCCACCCGCTCCCTGGTCACCCAAAACGCCGCTGCCGCTTCCGCATCCATCCACCGCCCCAACCACCCCGGGACTCCTTCCATTTCCTCCAGCGCCCGAACCGTCACTAACTCCGCGCCTTCCACCGGCTCCCGCCTGCCTCGCGCTGGCCGCTGCTCCAAACGCTCGCTCCATATCTCCACGCCCTTCCCCAGCCCTAGCCTCTCCACCACCTCGCGCAGAAATCCAGCCTTTTTTTGAGTAGATTCTACTAATGTAGTTTTTAAACCGGGATGCGCTATCGCCAGCACCAGGCCCGGAAATCCCGCCCCCGAGCCAATGTCCACCAGCCGCCCCGTCCCCAGATCCCGCAGCTTCCCCAGCGCCAGCGATTCGCCCACGTGCCGTTTCACCAGCACCTCGAGTTCGACCGAACCCACCAGCCGCATCCGCCGCTGCGCCGCCGTCAGCAGGTCCAGATACCGCACCAGCCGGTCCCGCCCCACCTCGTCGGGCGTATACCCGTAACTCGGCAGCCATCGCTCCAACAATTCGACCATCGCGTTCCCCACCCTTGAAGCCTACCGCGAACCCAGCGCCCCGCACGCCTTCCTTCGCCGTCACGCCTAACCAGCCTTGACCAATGTTGGCGCGGGCCCCAGCCCGGCTGCTGCGCGCGCCCCGCGAGGCGAACCAAAAGACGATAAACTGAGAAACAGCAATGCTCATCGTCATGCAACCTGCGGCGAGCGAGGCCCAGGTCCAGGCCGTCTGTACCCGCATCACCGCCCTCGGCATGCGCGCGCATGCCATCCCCGGCGGCCAGCGCACCGCCATCGGAATCACCGGCAACCGCGGCGCGGTCGAGCCCGCCGCGTTTGAGGAAATGGCGGGCGTTGCTGAGGTCATCATCGTCACCAAGCCCTACAAGCTGGTCAGCCGGGAGCTCAAGCCGGAAACGTCCGTGATCAGATTTGCTGGCTACGCCGCCACCATCGGCGGCCCCGAGCTGGCGATCATCGCCGGTCCCTGCGCGGTCGAAACCCGCGATCAAACCCTGGCCGCCGCGCAGGCGGTGGCCGCTGCGGGGGCCCATTTCTTCCGCGGGGGCGCCTTCAAACCCCGCACTTCGCCGTATTCGTTCCAAGGCCTGGAGGAAGAGGGCCTGAAGCTGCTCGCCGAGGTGCGCGAGCGCTTTGGCATGGTTATCGTCACCGAAGCCGTGGATGAGCGCTCGCTCGATCTGGTGGAGCGCTACGCCGACGTCGTGCAGATCGGCGCGCGCAACATGCAGAACTTTTCGCTGCTCAAACGCGCCGGCCGCACCTCGAAACCCGTGCTGCTCAAGCGCGGCCTTGCCGCCACCCTCGACGAGTTGCTGCAGGCCGCCGAGTACATCATGAGCGAAGGCAACTATCAGGTGGCGCTATGCGAGCGCGGCATCCGCACGTTTGCCGATCACACCCGCAACACGCTCGATCTGAGCATCGTCCCCGCGGTGCAGCGGCTGAGCCATTTGCCCATTCTGGTGGACCCCAGCCACGGCACCGGCAAGCGCAACAAGGTCATCCCGCTTGCGCGCGCCGCGGTTGCGGTGGGCGCCGACGGATTGATCATCGAAGTCCACCCCAACCCCGAAGAGGCCTTGAGCGACGGCATGCAGTCGCTGTATCCCCGGCAATTTGCCGAGCTCATGCAGGCCGTCTCCCAGCTCGCACCCATTGTCGGCCGCACCCTGCTCCAGCCACTGCCCCAGGCGGCCGCCGTCTAGCCCTCCGCCACGCCCCAATCTGGCGCCTGCCCCGCACGCCTGTAAACTGTTAGCTGTAAGCTTCTTATATGCGCCGCGCAAGCCACAAGGCCGCCTCCTTCCTCTGGTGGAGCTATCCCCGCGGCAGCCTCGAGTACGACGTCATGGTCGGGGTGATTCTGTTGTTCATCTTCCTGACCCCGCGCTCCTGGTTCGGCGACCAACCGCGCCCTCCCCACGCCCCCCCGGCGGTTTACGCCCATCGGCCTCCGGCGCCGCGGCCGCTGCCATGAGGCGCCGCCGGCCGCCGCTCGTGCCACTGCTGGCGCTGGTTTTCCTGCTCGCTGCGTTTGCACCCAGACAACAAAAAAGCTGGACCTTGCCCCAGGTCCTGGCCGCACTCACCCGCGCCGCTCCGGCCATTCATTCCGTCAGCGCCGCTGCCGCCGTGGTGGACTACACCGCGCTGGTGCAGGAAGCCGACCATAGCGCCGGCCAGCTCTACTTCGAGCAGGGCGCACACGGCCCGCGTTACCTGCTGGACCTCACGACCCCGAAAGCGACCGCCAAAAAGCTGATCTACACCGGCCAGACCGCCTACGTCTACACGCCCAGCGCGCAGCAGGTGGTGAAATACTCGATGAGCGCGCATCCGCAGGAAATTGACCAATATATTCTTTTGGGCATGGGCGCCACCGGCGCCCAGCTCGAAAAATCCTTCCTGGTCACCCTCGACGGTCCCGACTCCGTGGATGGCCGTGCGGCCGTGAAGCTGACCCTGACGCCAAGGTCGCCGCGGCTCCAGGGCCGGCTGACCCATTTGGATATCTGGTTCGATCCCGCCACTTGGCTCGGTATCCAACAGCAGATGTGGCAGCCCGGCGGCGACTACCACCTGCTAACCCTCAGCCGCGTCCAGCTCAATCCCCAGCTCAGCGTTAAGCTGTTCTCGACTGACTTTCCCGGCGCAACCGTGATCGTCCCCCATTTCTGATTTCTTATTCCCTATTCCCCATTCCCCGTTCTACAATGGATCGGCTTTTGAGCTCACCCGCGGGGGCAAGAGGCAGCCATGGAAATCTCCGTCCGCAAGCTGGATCTGTTGAACGAGCTTTTGCTCCTGCAGGGCGCGGTGGAGCGCAAAACCACCATCCCCATCCTCGCCAACATCCTGGCTGAGGCCACGCCTGAAGGCCGGCTGCAGCTTGCGGCCACCGACCTCGAGCTGGGCTTGGAGACCGCTTGCGCCGCGACGGTGAAAAAAAGCGGCGCCTGTGCACTCCCGGCGCGCAAGCTGCTCGACTACGTCAAGCTGCTGCCCGATGCCACGATCACGCTCAAGCGCCTCGAAAACCACTGGGTTTCCCTGCGCTGCGGCCGCGCCAACACCCGCATGGTGGGCATGGCGCGGGAAAATTTCCCCGCCATGGCGGCGTTTCCCTCTACCGGCGCCCTCACTCTGCCCGCCGGGCCGCTGCAACAGATGATCGCCAAAACCGTCTTCGCCGTCGCCACCGAGGAGACGCGCTACACGCTCGGCGGCGCGCTGATGGTGCTCAAGCCCAATTCGCTGGCCCTGGTTACCACCGACGGCCATCGCCTTGCCCACATCGTCGAGGATGGCCTCACGCTCGCCGGCGTCAGCGGCGAAATCAAGGCGCTGGTGCCGAAAAAGGCCATGGGCGAGCTGGCCAGCATGCTCGAGCGTGCGGGTGAGAAAGCCGTCGTCGAGTTTGCGCAGGATGAAACCCACTTGTTCTTCCGCGTCTCGTCGGGCGAGGGCGACCCCGTGCGGCAGTTGAGCGCGCGCAAGCTCACCGGCCAGTTCCCCAACTATGAGGCGGTGTTACCCAAAGCGCAATTGCACTCGGTTACTCTGGCGCGCAAGGAGTTGCTCGGCTCGATCGCGCGCGTAGCCGTGTTTGCCGACGAGCGCACGCACCTGATCCGGGTGCGCATCGAGCCCGGCAAGCTGGTGCTGCAGTCCTCCAGCAGCGACATGGGCGAATCCGAAGAGGAGCTCGATGTCAGCTATGACGGAGCCGCGGTGGTGATCGGCTTCAACGCCGCTTATCTGGAAGAATTCCTGCACGCGGTGGAGGAGGAATCCGTGCTCCTGGAGTTCAAGGATGAATCCTCGGCGGCGCAACTGCGTCCGGCGGCGAGTGAGCGCGCTCAGTACCGCTACGTAGTCATGCCCATGCGCATCTGAGCCGTCACCCTGCAACCTCGCAAATTACTGATTGTTATATAGTTAGAGCTAGGCAGGGCCTTGGTTCCCGCGCTCCGGCATGGTAAAATTGAGGCTGTGAGCACAAAAGAACCCGCCATTTTAGACCCCGCCGGCGCGGAGTCGTATTCCGCTGCCTCCATCAAGGTGCTGGGCGGAATGGAGGCGGTGCGCAAACGCCCGGCGATGTACATCGGCTCGACCGGCGAGATGGGCCTGCACCACCTCGTCTACGAGGTCGTGGATAACTCCGTGGACGAAGCCCTGGCCGGCTACGCCGACCGCATCGAGGTCACCATCCACACCGACAACTCGATTACGGTTGTGGACAACGGCCGCGGCATCCCGGTGGATGCCATGGAGGTGGACGGGGAAATGCGCGGCGCCGCCGAGGTGGTGATGACCAAGCTGCACGCGGGCGGCAAGTTCGACACCTCCAGCTACAAGGTCTCCGGCGGCCTCCACGGCGTGGGCGTAAGCTGCGTCAACGCGCTGTCGGAATCGCTCGACCTCGAAGTCTGGCGGGATGGCTACACCTGGACCCAGTCGTTTGCGCGGGGGGAGATTCTGGGGCCCATCAAGAAGGCGGGCAAGACCAGCAAGCGCGGCACCAAGATTGACTTCAAGCCCGATACCGGGATCTTCACCGTCACCGAGTACAACTACGATACCCTCGCCAACCGGTTGCGCGAGCTCAGCTTCCTCAACCGCGGCCTGAAGATCGTGCTGCGCGACGATCGCACCGAAAAAACCGCCGAGTTCCAGTACTCCGGCGGGATCACCGAGTTCATCAAACACCTGAACCGCGGTAAACAGGTTTTGCATGACAAGCCCATCGCCATGGAAGGCACGCGCGAAATAAACGGCGGCGTGCTGCAAATGGAAGTCGCCCTGCAGTACAACGACAGCTACAGCGAAGTGCTGTTCAGCTTCGCCAACAACATCAATACCGTGGATGGCGGCTCGCATCTGTCCGGCTTCCGCAGCGGCCTCACCCGCACCATCAACGCTACCGGCCAGGCCTTGAACCTGTTCAAGGACCTCAAGGAAAACCTCACCGGTGATGACGTGCGCGAGGGCCTGGTCGCGGTGGTCTCGGTCAAACTGCCCCAGCCCCAGTTCGAGGGTCAGACCAAGGGCAAGCTCAACAGCGACATCAAGGGCCAGGTCGAGGCGCTCCTCAACGAAAAGCTGGGCGAATTCTTCGACCATAACCCGCCCATCGCCCGCCGCATCATCCTGAAGGCCGTGGACGCCGCCCGCGCCCGCGAGGCCGCCCGCAAAGCGCGCGACCTGACCCGCCGCAAAGGCGCGCTCGACTCCGGCGGCCTGCCCGGCAAGCTCGCCGACTGCAGCGAACGCGATCCCCAGCGCTCCGAGCTGTTCATCGTCGAGGGCGAATCCGCCGGCGGCACCGCCAAGCAGGGCCGCGACCGCCGCTTTCAGGCCATTCTCCCGCTCAAGGGCAAAATCCTCAACGTCGAAAAGGCCCGCTATGACAAGATGCTCGGCCATGAGGAGATCCGCGCCCTCATCACCGCCCTGGGTACCGGCATCGGCCCTGCCGTCGAGGATCTCGACTACGCCAAGCTCCGCTACGCCAAGGTCATCCTCATGACCGATGCCGATGTGGATGGCAGCCACATCCGCACCCTCCTGCTCACCTTCTTCTTCCGCCACATGAAGGTGCTGATCGAGCGCGGCAACGTCTTCATCGCCCAGCCGCCCCTCTACCGCATCAAGAAGGGCAAAAGCGAGCAGTACATCAAGGATGACAAGGAATTCGTCAGCGTCATGATGCGCCGCATCACCGAAGACCGCTCGCTGCGTTATGGGGAAGGCGGGGCCGAACTCAAGGGCGCCGCGCTGAGCAAATTCCTGGTCAACCTGAACGACTACTACGCCCACTTCGACAAGGCCGACCGCAAGCTGCGCTCGCCCGCGCTCACGCGCCTGGTGCTCGAAGCCGGTCTGGAGAAAAAATCCGACTTCGAGTCCCCTGACAAGCTCCGCTCCCTCGCCGAGCACTTCAAAACCGCGCCCGGCGTCGCCGCCGCTCGCGCCGAGCTCGACGAGGAGCATGGCTTCTGGGAGTTGCGCTACAAGGATCGCGACCAGCTCGAACATGTCGTCAACGCCGAGCTGGCGCTGCTGCCCGAGTTCAAGCAGGCGCTCAAAACCAGCAAGACCATCGCCGAGTTCAACCACCCCCCCTTCCTCCTCGCCGATGGCGCCGCCGAACCGGCTGCCATGGCCGATGGCCGCGCCCTGCTCGATTCGATCCTGGAGGAAGGCAAGCGCCTGTTCAGCGTCCAGCGCTACAAGGGCCTCGGCGAAATGCGCGCCGACCAGTTGTGGGAAACCACCATGGACCCCGCCCAGCGCACCCTGCTCTCGGTCAAGCTCGAAGACCTGCTGGCCTGCGAAGTCATCTTCTCCACCCTCATGGGCGACGACGTCGCCCCCCGCCGCGAATTCATCGAAAAGCACGCCCTCGACGTCAAAAATTTGGATATTTAGCCCAACCCCGCGCTACGGCCAACCTTTCCACTCACATCGGCATCTTAATCACTGGCAGCCGCCATGGTTAAAGCGCCCGCGGCACTCCTCCGGCGGTCCCACCCCACTCACTCATTCCAAACGACTTCCAGCAACAAGTGGGACACTTTGAGGCCTTTTCGCGGCAACTTGCCGCCAGGGCGGCGCCGCCGCGCTGGGGCCCGCGCCTATCCATGGTTGGTTACGGCTCGCTGCTGGCCGTCAGGGCGGCGAGCGGCGCGGGCGCCAGCGGCGGCCGCACCAACGGCGGAGACCAGCCCAACAGGAACTCGCAGGCCGTGCCGCACACCCGTCCCTGGCAGGCGCCCATGCCGCAGCGCGTCAGCAGCTTGGCCGCGCGCGTATCGGCATGGCCGGCGAGCTGGCTCCAGCGCACGTCCTCGCAGCGGCACACAATCGTATCGGGCGACGGCATCGTCCGCAGCTCCGGGCGCAGCGCCGTGACTTCATCCAGGCGCTGGGCGAAGCGCCGGTAACGCTCGCGCCGGGCGCGCAATTTGGCATAGCCCGGGCCTCCCTCGGGTACGCCCGCCGCCGCCATGCCGGCCATCGTACCCTCGACCTCGGCCAGCTCGACCCCGCCCACGCCCGTGGGCTCGCCCGCGCAGTAGACGCCGGCAACGCTTGTTTGCTGGCGCTCGTTCACCAGCACGCAGCCGTTCTGGGTCAGGCATCCGACCAGCAGCGCCAGCTCGATGTTGGGCACCAGATGAAAGCCGCAGGCCAGATAATCGCAGGCGAGCCGCTTCGGCCGTCCCCAGCGGTTGAGCACCACTTCACCCGGCCGCGCCTCGACCGGCCACGTGCTGGTCCACACCGGCACGCCCGCTAGCCTGGGCGCCATGCGCATCAGCTCGAGGATCTTTTTCGGCGGCAGCGCGGTGAGGAACTGCCCCAGCACGGGCGCCTCCTGCTGCTCGCAGATGGCGAGGGTCTTCGCACCGTGCTGGCGCAGATAGGCCGCCACCAGCGGCAACAGCGGTCCGGTGCCGGCCACGACCACCCGCTTACCCGCAATCGGCAGCCCCGACTTGACCATCGCCTGCAGGCCGCCAGCGCCCAGCACGTGCGGCAGCGTCCAGCCCGGAAACGGCAAAAAACGCTCGCGTGCGCCCGTGGCCAGCACCAGCGCACCGTAGTCGAAATCCACAATGCCGCTGGGAGCCTCCGCACGCAGCAGGCTGGGCGCGGGCTGATCCACGATGCGCGTCTGGGTGTGCAGCTCAATGCTGGGCGAAAGGGGCGGATCGGCGGCGCGCCAGATTTGGCCGCCGGCGGCAGGGTTGTCGTCCACCACGAGGGCGCGCTTGCCTGCCCGCACCACGGCGGCGGCGGCCGCCAGTCCCGCCGGACCTGCGCCGACGATCAGCACATCGGTAAATCGGCGGCCGTGCCCAATCCTGGCATCCGCTCGCTCCGAGACCACTCCGGTTTCAACCTGCATGCCCGGCGACACCGGAATCTGGCAGGCGCGCTGGTGCGCGTGGCCGTTAATCGTCACCCGGCACTCGAAGCATATACCCATGCCGCACAGCGGCCCGCGCTCCTCGCCTCCAACCGAGGTCTTCGTCATCCCGCGCACCGTCGCCACCGCGGCGGCCACGCTCGTGGCGGGCGCCACCTCGATCTTCCGGCCGTCAACCGTGATGACCATGTGCCTCCTGAAAGCGGTCCGGCAGATAGGGCTCGGGCGCGATCGCGGGCGCCGAACCGGTGATGTGGGCGGCGACCAGCTCGCCCGTGGCCAGCGCGGTGGTTATGCCCAGCCCCTCGTGGCCGGTGGCCAGGATCACGCTCGCATCTCCCCGCACCGGGCCGATCAGCGGCAGACCGTCGGGCGTGGCCGCGCGCAAACCCGTCCAGATGCGCAGCGCCGCCAGCCCCGCCAGCGCGGGCATGTACAATTGCGCCCGCCGCAGCATGCGCGCCAACATCCGGTGGTCAATAGCACCGTCGGCATGCGCGTCGTCGCTGACGAACTGGCGCGAGGAGCCAATCAGAATCTGACCCGTCGCCCGCGGCTGCGCGTTGAACGCCACCGAATCGCCGTCCTGACTGTGCGCGCTCTTCAAATACCCGAGCTCGACCAACTGGTGCCGCAACCATCCCCGGTAGCGCTCGGTAATCGCAAGATGCCCCTTGCGGGCGCGGATGGGCAAGCCCGGGGTGAGGGATGCCGCCGCCACCCCCACGGCATTGACGATGTGCGGCGCTCGCAGCTCGCCGCCATCCCGCAACCGGACCACGCCGGCTCCGATGCCCAGCGCCGGCGAGTTCAACTTCAGCGTGGCGCCGGAGCGCTCCAGCAGCACCGCCGCCGCCACGGGCGGATACAATACGGCATCGCTCGCCACCAAAAGCCCACCGGCGAGACCCGCCCGCAGGTTAGGCTCCTCGCGCGCCAGCGCCGCGACGCCAAGCACTTCCGTGGCCACGCCGCGCTCGCCGTAGAAGGCGTGCTTGTGTTCGACGGTGGCCATATCCTCCGCGTCAGCGGCGACCCAAATGGTTCCACTCGGGGTGTACTCCGCCGCTTGCGGCAGTTTCGGCGCCAGCGCGCGCCACAGCCGCTGGGAGCGCTCCGTCAGGGCAAACTGGGCCTCGGAATCATCCATGACCACCAGATGGCCCATGCCCGCCGCGGTGGCGCCTCCGCCAATCCCCTGGGCGTCGCACACCGTCACCCGCAACCCGGCGCGGGCGCAGGCGTCGGCACAGGCCGCACCCACCACGCCGGCGCCTACGATTATGACGTCTCCGCCCTTCATCCCCGAATTCCGTCAGCGAACGGATCGCCGGGCTCGCGCAGCAGCTCCGCCCGCGCGGTCACCCAAGCGCGGCCCGTAATCGAAGGATAGAGTACACCGTGACGGATCTCAACCGATCCCAGGAATTCGGTGTCCAGTATGCCCGCCTGGCGCCACGTCTGGCCGGGTTGCAGCTTGCCTTCGCTATACAGGCAGGCGAGCTTGGCGCTGGTTCCCGTGCCGCAGGGCGAGCGGTCATAGGCGCGGCCGGGACAAAGGACAAAGTTTTTGCTGTCGGCGCCTAGGCGCGATGGACCGTACAGCTCGATGTGGTCAATCTCGGCCCCCTCCGCCCCGGTAATTGCGGCTGCCGCCAGTGCCTGGCGGATCGCCCAGGTATAGGCCGTCAGCGCCTCGACGTTTGCCAGCGCCAGCTCAACCTCATGATCGTGCTGGGTGACCAGAAAGAACCAGTTTCCGCCCCACGCCACGTCGCCGCTCACCCCGCCATATCCAGGAACTTCGACCCGCACGCCCGCCTGGTGCCGGTAGCTGGCCACGTTGGCTACCGTCACTTCGCCGTTGGCGCGTAGCGTGGTCTGCACCTCGCCTACCGGTGTTTCGATCCGGTGCTGGCCGGGCTGCATGCGCCCCATAAACGCCAGCGAGGCAATCAGCCCGATCGTGCCGTGCCCGCACATTCCCAGGTAGCCGACGTTGTTAAAGAAGATGACGCCTGCCGCACAGGCCGGATCCTGCGGCTCGCAAAGTAGCGCCCCCACCACGACATCACTGCCGCGCGGCTCGTTCACCACCATCGAGCGAAACCGGTCATGCTCTTGCCTGAAGCGGGCTAAGCGCTGCGACAACGGCCCGCTGCCAAGGTCAGGTCCGCCGGCCAGTACCAGCCGCGTGGGCTCGCCCGCGGTATGGGAATCGAGAATCGAGATGCTGGGGGACATGATTTTTAATTAGGATACTGCACACCCCAGCTTGGTATATTGTATAAAGCTGCGAATGCACTGGATTCACTATGAACTGGACCGGCGTCCTCCCTGCCATCACCACCGGCTTTGATACTAACCTCGCCGTAGATCACCGTTTTCTGGCGGCGCACGCCCGCCGCCTCCTGGCGGCGGGTTGTTCCGGAATCGTCGCCCTCGGTTCGCTGGGTGAAGCGGCGACGCTGAGCGGGGACGAGAAGCGGGCAGTTCTGGCCACGCTGGCACAGGAACTGAACGGAAAGGCTCCCTTGGTAGCGGGCATTTCCTCCCTGAGCACCGCGGAGGCGGCCGAGCTGGCGTGTGCTGCCGAGCGCGCCGGCTGCGCCGGGCTCATGGTACTGCCGCCCTATGTCTATCAGGGTGACTGGCGTGAGTCCAAGGCCCACGTGAAGGCGATCCTGCGGGCCACCGGATTGCCCTGCATGCTCTACAACAATCCGGTGGCCTACGGAACCGATTTTTTACCTGAACATGTGGCCGAATTGGCCGGAGAACACTCTAACCTCTTGGCGGTAAAAGAATCGAGCACGGACGCGCGCCGGGTGACGGCCATCCGGACGCTGTGCGGCGACCGGCTGCAGGTGCTGGTCGGCGTGGATGATTGCGTACTGGAAGCAACCGCGATGGGCGCGGTGGGTTGGATCGCAGGCGTAACCAATGCCCTGCCGGAGGACACGGTGACAATGTACAAGGCGGCGGTCCAGGGCGGCGGCGCCAGAGCCCTGGATCTCTATCGCTGGCTGTTGCCACTGTTGCGCATGGACACAGTGCCCAAATTCGTGCAGCTCATCAAGCTGATGCAGCAGGAAGTCGGGCTCGGCAGCGAGCGCGTGCGGCCGCCGCGCATGGTGCTGGAGGGCGCCGAGCGCGCCCAGGTGCTGGGGACGATCCGGGCGGTGCTGGCGGCGCGGCCGGCGGCGGCGCCAGCGCAGAGAACGGCGTCCAGCATGGTGACTGCATGAACACGGCGGCGGCGATACCGGCTCAATCGCTGCTCGGCCGAAAGTGGGCGGCGGCGGGAACGGAGGGCTTTCGGGCGCGCAACCCGCTCACCGGGGAGGCCTTGGAACCGGTGTTTTTCACCGCGCGGCGCGAGGACCTGGAGCTGGCGGCCGACCTGGCCGCCGAGGCTGCTCCCGACTATGCGCGCCGCAGCGGGCGGGAGCGGGGCGCGTTTGTGCGCGCCATCGCGGCGGAGCTGGAGGCCGTTGCACCACAGCTGGTGGAGCGGGCCATGGCGGAGACGGCGCTGCCCAAGCCGCGCCTGGAGAGCGAATGCGCCCGTACCACGGCGCAGTTGCGCCTGTTTGCCGAGCTGGTGGAGGAAGGTTCGTGGGTGGATGCGCGCCTGGACACGGCCGCCGTGCGGCTCGCGGGACCGCGCAAGCCTGACCTGCGCAGTCTGTTGCGGCCCATCGGCCCGGTGGCGGTGTTTGGCGCCAGCAATTTTCCGCTGGCGTTTTCCGTGGCGGGCGGCGACACTGCCTCGGCGCTGGCGGCCGGCAACCCGGTGATCGTCAAGGCCCACCCAGCCCATCCCGGTGCCAGCGTGCTGGCGGCGGAGGCGATTTGTCGCGCCGCCGAGCGCTGTGAAATGCCCGCCGGGGTGTTTTCGCTGTTGCTGGACGCGGGCACGGCCGTGGGCGCGGCTCTGGTGCAGCATCCGATCATCCGCGCGGTAGGCTTTACCGGCTCGCTGCAGGGCGGACGCAAACTCATGGATTTGGCGGCGGCGCGGCCTGATCCCATCCCGGTGTACGCGGAAATGGGCAGCGTGAACCCGGTGTTTTTGCTGCCGCGGGCGCTGGCCGAGCGCGGCCCCGCCATCGCCGCCGGGCTGGTGCAGTCGGTGACCGTGGGTGCGGGCCAGTTCTGCACCAAGCCCGGCCTGGTGCTGGTACCGAAGGATTCCACGGGCGACGATTTCCTGGAGTCGCTGCGCCAACAGATGGCCAACCTGCCGAGTTTCACGCTGCTCACGGAAGCAATCGCCCGCAGCTTTCAGGCGGGTGCGGTCGCACGCGCAGGCTCGGCGCAGGTGGCGACGCTGGTGCGGCCCTCCAACGGCAAGGTGTCAGGGTGGCTGTTTGAAACCAATGCCGAACATTTGCTGCAACAACCAGAGCTGGGCGAGGAGTTGTTCGGCCCGGCGACGCTCGCCGTTCGCCATGGCGGCCGCGAGGAGCTGCTGCGCGTGGCGCGCTCGCTCGGCGGCCACCTGACCGCGACTCTGCATGCCACTGACGATGATCTGCGCGAAAACCTGGAGCTGCTGCACGAGCTCGAGCGGCGCGTGGGCCGCCTCGTCATTAACGGTTTTCCCACCGGTGTCGAGGTCAGCCCCGCCATGGTGCATGGGGGACCGTATCCGGCGGCTTCGCTGCCGCATTCCTCGGTGGGCACACGCGCCATCATGCGCTTCGCGCGCCCCGTGTGCTACCAGGACATGCCCGATTTCGCACTGCCGCAGGAGCTGCGCGACGGCAATCCGCTGGGCATCTGGCGGCTGCGCGACGGCAAGCCCGGGCGCGACTAAAACAGCTTCAGAAGACCTCGGGGCGGCTGGACAGGGCTATCCTGTCTTGCGCCGCGCCTCCAGCAATTGCCGCAGCGATTCGCCGGCATGGCGGACGTGACGCACCAGCAACTCGCAGGCGCCCTCGACGTCACGGGCACGGCACAGATCCAGCAGCCGGCGGTGCTCCTCGATGGCGCGGTCGCGCCCGGCGGTCAGGAACAACTGCAGCCGCGTGTAGCGGTCGCCGTTGTTGTTCACCGTGCGCAGCACTGCCTTGAACTGCGGCATGGCGGCGCCGGCGTAGAGGGCGGCGTGAAACTGGCTGTTCAGCCGTCCCCAGGCGCTCACCGTCTGGGTGTCTCCGAGCTCGGCGCGGAAGCGCTCGTCGATGGCGGTGGCGATGTCCAGATCGGCCGCGCTGAGCCGCGGTATCGAGACCTGCAGCACCTCCCGCTCCAGCACCGCCCGCATGTGGAACAGTTCCTCGACGTCGGAGGGCTCCAGCGCCGAAACCACCGCGCCGCGATTGGGGTTAATGGTGATCAGACCCTCTGCAAGCAACTCGCGGAACGCCTCGCGCACCGGAATGCGGCTGACCTGGAGCTCGGCGGCAATCATGTCCTGGCGCAATTGTTCGCCGTCGCTGAGCTCGCCTAGGATAATCTTGTCGCGCAGCTTTGCGGCCACGGCCGAGGCCAGCGACTGACGCGGAATTGCCGTATCGGCCATCTGGCCAGTGTAAGGGAAAATCGTCATGCGACCTATCGTGATTACCAGTTCCGGGCGCGACGGAGCCTCAGGCGCTTCAGCAATAGAATGCACGCAAGGGCCAAACCAAGCTGGCAGAGCAATACTACGGCGAAGCTGCTATCCATAGAGAATAAGAAACAGTAGCCGTAGAGCGGAAATATTTGTGGAAAAGAGGGATAAAGCTAGGCGGTCCAATGAGTTGAGAGCCAAGCAGAACTGTGCAGACGAAGCCCTGGGCGCGGAGGGGTGTGCATGAGCAGAAATCTTTGCACGCGCGTACGTGCCGGCAGCACCATTGATCCGCATAATTTGCACAGGTGAAGAACAAGCGCCACGCGATCGTGATCGGGGCGGGGCCCAATGGGCTGGCGGCGGCGATAGTGTGGGCGCAAGCGGGAGGGAGCGTTACCGTTTACGAGGGCGAGGCGGAAGTTGGCGGCGGCGCAAGGACCGCAGAGCTGACGCTCCCGGGCTTTTGGCACGATGTTTGCTCGGCGGTACATCCCATGGCGGCTTCGACGGCATTTTTTGCCTCGCTGCCGCTGGAGCGGTACGGCCTGGAATGGATTCATCCCCCGCTGGCACTGGCGCATCCTCTCGACGACGGCTCGGTGGTGGTGGTCGAGCGCTCAGGAGAAAAGACGGCGGAGCGGCTGGGGGAGGATGAAGGCAACTATCGCCGCCTGATCGCTCCGGTGGTCAAGGACTGGAAGATCATCGAGGCGGAGGCATTCCGGCCGCTTCACTGGCCGGGGCACAAGCTGGCGCTGGCGCGTTTTGGGTTGCGGGCGATACGGCCGGCACGGACGCTGGCGGAGAAGATTTTCACCACGGTGCAGGGGCGGGCGCTGTTTGCCGGCATTGCTGCGCACGCGGGGGTGCCGCTGGAGGCGCCCGGCAGCGCAGCCATGGGGCTGATCCTGACGGCGGCGGCACACCGGGGCGGCTGGCCCATCGCCCGCGGAGGATCGCGCGCGATCACGCAGGCGATGGCCGCGCACCTGCAGGAGTTAGGGGGCGAGATCCAGACCGGACATCGGGTTGGCGCGCTGACGGATGTAGCGGCGGCGGCGGCGATTTTTTGCGACGTGGCGGCCCCGGCCATGGTCGAGCTAGGCGGGGCGAAAATGCCGGGCAGAGTGGCGGCGGAGCTGCGGCGTTTTCGGCGCGGACCGGGTGTTGTGAAGCTGGACTGGGCGCTCAACGCACCCATTCCCTGGACGGCGGCGGAAGCGGTGGCGGCAGGGACGGTTCATGTGGGCGGCACGCTGAATGAAATAGCCGCCTCCGAAGGGCGGTCCTGCGCTTTCGACCGGCCCCAAACCTCCGAGCAGCCATTTGTGCTGCTCAGCCAGCCCAGCCTGTTCGACCCAAGCCGGGCGCCCGAGGGTAAGCACACGGCGTGGGCGTACTGCCATGTGCCCAATGGCTACGCGCCGCCTGATGGTGGCGAGGAGATGGCGGCGCGCATCGAAGCGCAGGTGGAGCGGTTCGCACCCGGGTTCCGAGCAACAATTCTGGCACGCAGCGTGCGCCTGCCGAGGGAAATGGAGCAGCATAATCCCAACCTGCTGGGCGGCGATGTGGGCGGGGGCCGCAACTCGCTGCGGCAACTTGTGTTCCGGCCCTCGCGGCGGGGCTACGGTACGGGCATTCCGGGCGTGTACCTCTGTTCAGCCTCGACGCCGCCCGGCGGCGGTGTGCATGGCCTGTGCGGCGCCCAGGCGGCGCGGAGGGCGCTCGATGAACTGGGCGGCTAAGACGGCGGCGCTGACCTGGATGGTGCTGGCGGTTACGCCACCATTCCAGATCCTGACGGCGCATCTGCCGCCGCCCCGCCGTGGCCAGCCCTACAAGGCACAACTGCAGGCCGAAGGCGGTACCAAGCCGTACACTTGGAGTATTGTTCACGGGCAATTGCCCGCCGGGCTGGAGTTCAATGGCCAAAGCGGCCGCATCACGGGCACGCCCGCCAGCGCCGGTTCGTTTGCGCTGCTGATCGCGGTTCGCGACGCCAGCCAGCCGCCGCTGGAAGAAACCCGCCTGCTGCCGGCCAGCAAGTCTGCACCGCTGGCGATTTCTTGGACACAGCCGCCGCGAGTTTCCGGCGAGAATCTCGGCGGCGCGATCGAGGTGCGCAATGAAAGCGGCCAGACGGTCCGGTTGACCGTCATCGCGGTGGCCGTCAACGGGGAGCACAAGGCCTTTACCTTGCGCTACGCGCACCAGCAGCTCAGCGACAAAGAATCCACCGGCACGCTCCCGTTCTCCGTCTTTCTGCCGCCCGGTGAGTACACCGTCAACGTGGACGCGGTTGCCGAGGTGAGCAAGGATGTGATCTACCGTCAGCGCCTGGAGGTCCCCGGCCTCACCGTGCCTGGCAGCTAGAGGCGTGACTACGCCGGCTCGACTTCGATTTTGTGGTGATCGGGGTCGAGCAGGGTCAGGCGGAATTTGCGCACCTCGCCGCCTTTGAGGGTCACGCCGCTGGGAGCCGGCTCGGGCTTGGGCGCCTGCGCCGGCTTCCACACGGCGGCGAGCTTGGCGGCGAGCGTGCCTTCCTCGATGACGCGCACGGGCGCGGCGGCGGATGGGCAAGCCGCCTCGATGCCTTCGTCAAGCTGGACACGGCCGGGATAGCTCTTCACCACGCGCGCGGTGAGCGCGTCGCCGACCTTGTGGGAGGCGATGAACTCCTCGAACGGGGTGGGGATGAGTTGTTTCATGCCCAGCCGCATGCGGCGCTGCTTGACATCGAGTTCGAGCACCTGGGCGCGCACCACATCGCCCAGCTTGAGGACCTTGTCAGGGTGGGGAATGCGTTCGGGGCTGATATCGCCGATATGCACCATGCCATCCACGCCCTCGGCAACTTCGAGAAAAGCCCCGAACTGTTGCAGGTTGCGCACCTTGCCCTCGACCACGGTGCCCACCTTGAATTGCGTTTCCGCCTCTGCCCAAGGATCGCCGAGCGCCTGCTTCAGTCCGAGCGAGATGCGGCGCTCCTTACGACTGACGCCCAGCACCACGGTCTCGACTGTCTCGCCGATCTGCACGGCGTCGGTAGGTTTATGTACCCGGCGCGACCAGGACATGGCGCTGATGTGGATGAGGCCCTCGACACCAGGCTCGAGCTCGACGAAGGCGCCAAACTCCGAGGTGTGCTTGACCACGCCGCGCACGCGGGTGCCCTCGGGGAAGCGCTCGGCCACGCCTGCCCAGGGATCGGGCGTGAGTTGCTTGACGCCCACCGAAACGCGGTGTTTCTCGCGATCAAGTTTGAGGACCTTGACGTGGAGGGTCTGGCCAAGGGAAAGGAATTGGCTGGGCTCGCTGACCCGCGTCCAACTAAGGTCGGAAACATGCAGCAGTGCATCCACGCCTCCGATGTCCACGAATGCGCCGTAGGTGGCGACGCTAGTGATCGTTCCGCTCAGCTCGTCGCCTTCCTGCAGGCGGGCGAAGGTTTCCTGTTTGGCGGCGCGCTGCTGCTCCTCGAGCAAGCTGCGGCGGTCGAGCACCAGGTTTTTTTCCTCCGGAGCGCGGGCGATGCGGCAACGGACCTCCTGGCCCACCAGCTTGTGCATGTCTTCGGGGTTGCGCACGCCCGACTTGGACTGGGGAATGAAGCCATGCAGGCCCACATCCACGGTCAGACCGCCCTTGACCACACCGGTGACCTTGCCGCGCAGCACGCGGCCTTCGGCGAAGGCAGCGCGCGCATCGTCGAGGGAACGGGGACGGTCGGGTGTGAACGGGCTGAGCTTGAAGCTGCCTTCCGGATCGCGTCCTTCGACCACGACCTCAATGGATTCGCCGGGGACCAGGTCCGAGCCGGGGCCCTGGGTGCGCCAGACGTCCAGCGGAAGTACGCCCTCGGCCTTGGCGCCAATGTCCACCAAAGCGACGTCTTCGCGCAGGTTAACCACGTGGCCGCTGCGGCGCTCGCCAATTAGCGGACCGGCGGCATCGGCCTCGCTGTCGAACTGGGCCAACATCTGGGCGAAAGACGGTTCTTCTTGGGGTAAAACGGAATCGGAGTCCGGCATGACGGGAGGGTCCTGGGGAGGCTGCACCCAATTCTACAACGTTTAGATCAAAACCACCGGCGGGAGTGGCCAGGGTCAGCGCCCACTGCTGAACACGGCCATGGCCGCCCCCTCGAACCGAAACGCTGCCACCCTGCGCAGGCCCAGGGGTTCGTGCGCCCGCAGCGATGGCTGATTGTCTTCGCGAATGAACAGGATCGCTTCGCGCCCCGGCAGCAGCCGCTGCAGCTCGGCGTAAAGCGCCGCCACCAGACCCCGTCCCCGCGCGGTGGCGGCTACGCAGACCGGCCCGTAGACGTAGGCGCCGGGCGGCGCAGGATAGGCCGCGAGCATGGCAGCTTGGGCGCGCGAGCCGGGCAGGGCAGGATCGCTGGTCACCAGCACGGCCCTCAATTGACCCTCTTGCTCAGCGATCAGAACGGGGAAGGTACCCGCCACCCATAGCGCCACCCGCTCCGTTGGGAATGGCCCGGTGAGTGTGCCTCCGCGTGCGAACGAGTTCGCGTCCAACAGGGTGGCGATGGGTTCTACGTCCGCGGTCCCAGCGCGGCGGATGGTAACGAGTAAATGATCGGCCAATCGCGAGGCTGCGATTGTAGCTGCCACATCATGCACGCGCACGAGGTGAGCACCAGCGAGGATGGCTGCGGTGGCGGCGGCGAGGCTGGCGGGCAGGCGATATTCCGGACCGGAGCCGGAAACGCCGCGCAAAAACGACTTTCGGGACAGACCGGTGAGCAACGGACGGCCCAGAGCGAGCAGGCGGTCAAGGCCGGCGAGTAGGGGGAAGTTTTCATCAAGGTTTTTGCCGAAACCAAAGCCGGGATCGAGCACCACGCGATCGGCGCCGATGCCCGCCGCAGCGGCGCGTTCTACGATTTCTCCCAAACCGGCCAGGACCTCGCCGAGCGGATCGGCCAGCGCTGGCAAATGTTGCATGGTGGCAAATTCACCGCGGCAATGCATGAGCACCACGCCACAAGACGCCGTTGCCAGCAGCGGCAGCATGGCGGGATCGGCGCCGCCGGAGACGTCGTTGATGATGTCGGCCCCGGCGTCGAGCGCAGCGCGGGCGGTGGCGGCATGGCGGGTGTCGGCCGAGAGGAGCGCGTGCGGAAAGCCGCGACGCACGGCAGCGAGGGCGGGCAGCAGGCGAGCTTGCTCGGCATCGGGCGCGAGCGGGTGCGAGCCGGGTCGGGTGGATTCGGCACCCAAGTCCAAAATGTCGGCCCCGGCAGCGAGGGTGGCGCCGGCACGCTCGACCACACTGTCCAAGGCGGCGGGCTGGGCGCGGCTGGGTGCAAAAAAGGAATCCGGGGTGAGATTCAGGATGGCCATTACCCAGGTGCGGGCGCCCAAATGAGCCATCGTTTCGCCACAAAGCCAGTGGCGCTCGGGCCTAAGATAGTTCACAGGCTAAATTATCCGCCGTTGTACGCCGAAACCGTGGCGCAAGCGGCGGCGTCGAATATTTCATGGAGGGATCGCGCGTGAGGCAACGAATTCTCTTGCCCGTCCTGGCTGTCTGGGTGTGCTGCGCGCTGGCCTTGGCCGCGCAAACGGCGGATACGGCGCAAAGCACGAACACTATTGATCCGGCTTATGCGGCCGGCTATAACGCCGCCTATGGCCTGGGTGTGCAGGACAAGGGCGCCGGGCTGGGGGCCAATGCGCACAAGTACAGCGTGTACCAGGAAGGCCTGACGGGTTACACCGCCGCCTACGGCGCGCAGGTGGACTATCGCACCCGCTTCCAGAACGGTTTTTCCGACGGATATTTTGACGGCTACAACGGGCGCAAGCGAGCGTTGCTGGCGCCCCCGCCATCCGCTGCGCCGCCCGACGCCCAGGCGGAGCCACCCGCCACGGGGACCGGGGGCGAGCCCGCGCCCGCCCCAGCGCCGGCGGCGACCCTGGCAGATACGGCCAAGGCCAATGGTTACCGCGAGGGGTACAACACCGGCCAGTCGGATGCCAACTCCGGCGCCATTTACAACTCCACCGCCAGCAACGAATACAAGCAGGCGCTGGTGGGCTACACGGCGGCGCTGGGCGACAGCGGTCAGTACCAGGACGCATTTCGGCAGGGCTTCACCCTCGGCTACGACGACGGCTACAATCATCGGCTGTACAACACCGTCATGGGGGCGCGCTCGCGCCCGGCTGCCGCCGCGCCCTCGCCCCCGGCCCAATCCGAAACCGCGGCGAACCCGGCGGGCGCGCAGGCTCTGCCGCTGGGAGCGGAAGCCTCCACGCGGCCGAGCGGCGTGTACGACAACGGCGTGCTGGTGGCCTCGGGCACGGTGGTGCGGGCGCAACTCGACAACGAGCTGGACACCAAACAATCCTACGTGGGCGAAGCCTTCACGCTCACCACCACCGTGCCGGTATGGGTCGGCGCGGTGGCGGCCATCCCCGCGGGCTCCAAAATTACGGGAATCGTGCAGGGGGTGAAGCGCGGGGGCGAGTTTAGTGGCCACGCGCAACTGCAGTTGCAGTACGACACGCTGATTCTGCCAGGCCAGGCGCCGATTGCGCTCAATGCGACCACCCAGGGTGTGGGCAACGCCGCCGTGAACAGCGCTGAGGGCACGGTCAACGGTCAAAAGGCTGATACCGGCAAGCGCGCGGGGGTGGGCGCGGGCATGGGGGCGGTGCTGGGCGGCATTTTTGGCGGCTACGGCGGTTTGGCACGGGGCGCGATTGCGGGCGCCGCCGTGGGCACGGCGGGCGAGGTGATCTCGCGCAAGCGCGACCTGACCCTGCGCGTGGGCGAACCGATTTCAGTGGCGCTGCAGAACCCGGTCGAGCTGCCCAAACCCGGCGCGGGGCAGTAACGTCGCCATGCGGGTCGAGCGATGGCTGGCGGGGCTGGCCTTGCTGGTGATCGCGCAGGGGCAGACACCCACGTTTTTTCGGGACGTGCTGCCCATCCTCCAGCAGCATTGCCAGCTCTGCCACCGTCCTGGAGAAATCGGTCCCATGCCGCTGCTGAGCTATGCAGAGGCAAAGCCCTACGCAGACGCGATTGCGGCCAAAACCAGCGCCCGGCAGATGCCGCCGTGGTTTGCCGTGCCGGGTATTGGGCGGTGGGCGAACGATCCCTCGCTGACGCCAGCGGAGATTCGCACTCTGGCGGCGTGGGCAGCCGCGGGCGCGCCCGCGCGCGCTGCACTCCCGGCCCCACCCCCCCGGCACTGGACCTCAGGGTGGAATATCGCCCCGCCCGAGCGCGTTTTCCGTATGCCCACACCCGTGCACATTCCCGCCCGCGGCCAAGTGGAGTACACCTATGAGATCGTGCCCACCAGCTTCCGTCGCGGTCGCTGGGTGCAAATGGCGGAAATCCGCCCCACGGCGCGCGCCCATGTGCATCATGCGGTGGTGTATGTGCGTCCGCCAGGCTCCATATGGCTGCGCGGCGCGCCGCGCGGAGTACCTTTTACTCCCAGCTCGCTGCTGCATCATGCGGCGACGTCAGCAGCGTTAGGAACCGACAGCGAAATCCTACTGGTCTATGCACCCGGCAGCTCTCCTGCAAGCTATCCGCCCAGCCTCGGCGAGTACATTCCCGCGGGCAGCGATTTGGTGTTTCAGATGCACTACACGACCAATGGCCACGCGGCCCAGGACCAGACCAGCCTCGGCGTGGTGTTCAATAAAGCGCCGCCAGCCAAACGAGTTCTGACGCTGCAGTTGACCAACAACACCTTCGTGATTCCGCCGGGCGTGAGCAACTATCACGTGACCGCGTGGGGAACGCTGCCTGGCCCCGCCACGCTGCTCAGCTTTTTCCCGCACATGCACTTGCGTGGCAAGCGTTTCGAGTACGACCTCATAAGCGCGGGCGGTCGCCTCACGCCGCTGCTCCAGGTCAACTACAACTTCTACTGGCAGCGCAGCTACGTGCTCGCCACGCCGCTCCGTCTGGCAGCCGGCACGAAGCTGGAAGCGCAGGCCTGGTACGACAACTCCTCCGCCAACCTCCACAATCCCGATCCCACCGCGGCAGTTTATTGGGGCGACCAGACCAGCGATGAAATGATGGTCGGATTCTTTAAGGTCGCCGTGCCCGCCGCGATGGACAAGTGGAAATACTTTGCGCAGCGCGGGCGGGCCCCAGCGCGGCGGCTTCGCCCTGCCGGAACCGCGCAGGGCGAATTGCCGCGCGACCCCCGCGAGCGGCCCATGTTCCCCTATTGGTTTCCGATGGTCTTGTCGCCGGTCTTGATGCGCTGACCGTCGAGCTTGAACACCACGCTGTCGTAGCGGCTGGGGCAGCAGGGTTGATCACCAAACGAATAGCGGGCGGAGCGGACGGTGAGCTGGCGCTTGTGGGCGTTCCACTCCGCGCTGGCGCCGCCGCGACAGTCGTAGCTGAACTGGTCAGCGAGCATGAGCTTGCCCTGTTCCAGCTCCAGCACCTGCACCACCCCGGTGCAGTTGGCGAGCTTGGCGCCGGTGTAGAGAACGCTGTAAACCAGTAGTCCCTGCTTGTCGGGCGCTTTGGGCAGCTCGGTGACGTCATCTTTGATGATCTGGAATTCGATGGGATTGTTGGTGTCGGTGTGGTGATCGTAGATACCGCGCTCGACGGTGATCATCTGCGGTTCGCCGGTCGTGGTATTGCCGGGTATCATGCCTTCGGCGCCAGAGGAGGCGGTGGGATAGAGGGCGTAGGTGAAGCTTTTCAGCGGAAATTGACCCAAGGACGTAAGCGGAGGCGAAGCGAGCGGCACGTTGAGCAGAAACGACGTGATTTTGCCGTAACTGTTGAAGCCGGAGTTAGCGCCGCGATTGAAAAACGGAAGTTGGGCGGTAGCGGCGCAGGTCGCGGCCAGGAGAATCACGCTGAGCACGCAGGAACGCATGGATGCAATTACCAGGAAGAATTGAATTCAGTGTACCGTGAATGCTGACGTGGGCGCGACGGAAACCAGGCACGCAGCAAAGAAAACCAGCCTGACGGGCTCGCGCTGGCTCGATTCGCTCCTGCTGGCCGGGGTGGCAGCGATCGTGGCGGCGGCGGCGGGCGCGGGGGCGCTGTGGGTGTTCATTCTGGCGGCACTGGGGCTGATTCCGCTGGCCACGGTGCTGGGCGCAGCTACGGATGAACTGGCGGCGCGGCTGGGGCCGCTGGCGGCTGGGATTGTACAATCCACGCTGGGCAATGCCAGCGAACTCATCTTGGCGCTGGTGGCGCTGCGGGCGGGCCTGATTGATGTCGTGCAGGCCTCCCTCACCGGCAGCATCATCAGCAACCTGCTGCTCGTGCTGGGCATGGCCATTCTGCTGGGCGGGCTGAAATTTGACCGCCAGCAGATTGACAAAACCGTGGCGGCCAGCAACGCCACGATGCTGTTTCTGGCGGCGGTGGGGCTGGTGGTGCCGGCCGTGTTTTCCTTGGGCGTCTACGGCGAGTTGGGCGCGCAGCGTCCCAGCGTCGAGGCGCTGAGCCTGTGGACGGCGGCTATCCTGATCATCATGTACGGCGTCAGCCTGGTGTTCCAGTTGCGCGCCGCCCAACAGACCGCCCGCACGCGCGAGGCTGCGCGCGGACCCGGCCCGGCGCTGCGGATGCTGATCGCGGTCGTGGGGATCGCCGTGCTGAGCGAGCTGTTAGTCCACGAACTGGGCACGGCCCAGCAGGTTTTCCACGGCACCAATTTGTTCTGGGGCGGGGTGGTGTTCGCGCTCATTGGCAACGCCGCCGAGCACGGCAGCGCGGTCATGGCGGCGCGTGCTAACCAAATGGATCTGGCCATGGCCATCGGCGTGGGCTCCAGCCTGCAGATCGCGCTGCTGCTGGCGCCGCTGCTGGTGTTCGTTTCCCTACTGCTCGGCCACCCCATGTCGCTGGTGTTCACCGGCATCGAAGTGGTTGCGGTGGTGCTGTCCACCGTCATGGTGGGCATGATCGCCGCCGACGGCGAGACCAACTGGCTGGAGGGCGCGCAACTGATTGCCGTCTACGCCATTCTGGTGGTTGGCTTTTACTTCGTGCCGTTATAAGCGGGCTGCGTGCGCGACGCCCGCACCAGCCGGTAGATCGAATAGGCGCTCGCCAGGATGGCGATCCCCATCAGCATCTGGATGAACAGACGAAACCCGGGGGTGTTCAGCCAGCGCACAATGCCGCGCCCAAAATAGATGGCGGCGATGCCTTCGGCCAGAAAGCGCACGAACCGCATCGCGGTGAGCATGCTGAGAAAGGGAGCGCGCTTGACCTCCAGCGCCCCGGCGCCCAGCACGAAGGCGGTGAAGGGAAACGGCGGTGGAATCAGTGCCGGGGCGGCCAGCAGCACCGGGCCCTTTTTGCCAATCGCATTGTGCAAACGCTCGAACCGCTGCGGCGACATATGATTGCGGATGAAATTTTCGCCGCCTTTTTCACCAATGAAAAACATGATCCAGCAGCCTGCCAGCGATCCCAGCGTCGCCGCCACCACATAGACCACAAGCAGCGCATGGTGGAGCGACACCAGCACGATGACGGCGATATCGTTGGCAAACGGCAGGGCCAGAAAGCTGGAATCGAGCACTCCCAGCAGGAACAGGCCGGGTGCGCCCAGGGCGACGAAAAAGTAAAAGACGCCCGCCAGCCAGCCGTTGCCCGTCGGCAGCATTGTTCAAGTAGGATGCCGCCGCGGCAGGCCCTCAGTAATACTCGGCTGAAAGGGTTATTTTCACCAGCTTGCCCGCCGGGAACTGCGCCGGGCGAATTGCGCCGCGCGCCCCGCGAATCGCCACCCTACTGGACACTGCTGCCCACCTGCCCGGGCACGTCCTCGGCTGCGGCCAGCTTCAGCCTTCGCGTCAGCTTTTCGGTCCAGTCGCTCTCGTTCTCCGACCATAGGCGGCGCTGGAAAGGGCGGAGCTGGTGCTGCAGTTTGTGGCAGTACACGAGCAATTGCACAATGTTGGCTTGCAGGTGCTGGCGGGTTTCGCGGTTCCAGGGCGCCAGATCGGCCAAGAAGGCTTCGTCCAGCCCGAAATCCACGGTCAAATCGCCGTCTTCGCGCACGCTGCCGCTGGCGAACTGGGCGCCCAGGCTGATCAGGCGCAGCGGATGCGGAGTTTGCCGCCACGCGCCGCCGCCGTAGGACCACAGCATCCAGGCAAGCTCGATTTGACAAGCGCAATCGTCGTGCACGAACTCGCGCATGGCCTCCAGCGCCTGCGCCACCGGCAGGCCCTCCTCGGCTGCCTCTTCCAGCAAAGCAGGCTCGCTCCAGTCCAGCGCGACGACCGCGTACTGCTGCACGCCGCGTTCGAGCGTCTCCTGCGGCAGGACTTCGGAGGCATCGGCGAGGCGCGGCAACAGTTGCGCCTGGGTCTGCGCTTTAAACCAAAGGCTCAGGCGAATGCGATCGCTCACCTCTTTATTTTAGCCGGTCGAGGCATTATTGGCGCGGGCCCCAGCGCGGCGGCGCCGCGCTCCCACCCCAAGGCGCAGGCGCCTTGGGGCCCCCGCGAAGCGTCCAAAATCGTCCCGAATGCATCTAACCCAGCTTCGGAGCCTAATTTTGGATTCCCCTGAAGAGCGCGCATACCGCTCTGCTTTTCGCAAGGTCGAAGCATTGCAAGTCGAGCTGGCGCGGCACGTGTATTCGGTGCAGCGACGGCAGGAGGCTGAGCGCAAATTGCACGAAGCCATGGCGATCCTGGACCGCACCCGCGGCGCGGTGATCAGTCTGCGGAACAAACAAAAAACCGCCTGACGTATGCTAGGGGCCTATGCGGCCCCTGCGCTGGTTCGCCTCCATACTCGCGGTGTTGGCGCTGGCACTTCTGCCGGCGCTCTCGGCGGAAGCGCCGTTGCTGGGCGCCCGCGAGTGGACGGTTGGCCAGCTTGCCCTCGAAGCCGTCCGCGCCGCAACCGCAAAGCCAAAGCCGGGTCAACTCTCACTGCGCGACATTATCCATCAGGCCCAGTCACTGCAACGCGAATTCGGTGGTACCAACCCATCCCCCACCACCCAGCGAGCGCTTGCGCTGGCAGCTCTGGTTCCGCTGGCAGCGATTGTAGCCGGCGTCTGCGCCATCCTGAGCTTGCTCTGGCTGGTGCTTGAGCAAATCCATCCCCGCGGTAGCACCGCGGAAGGCTCGGCTTGCGGCTTTGACATCAGGAAGAAGCGCGAGCGCTTGCCCGAAGCGCGCTACACCAACGCTAGTTTTGCTCTAAAGTGGCGTCGAGCTTATTGCGCCAATGCCATCGTAGGCCTCGCGGCGAGTGCCTATGCCATCGTCGCCAGCCGCATGCTCAATGCCGCGGCGCAGGCACAAGTGGCGCGCGCGCAGCATTCGCTCTCCAGCTTGCTGGGTCGCTTGGGACTACACGCCAGCGCCCAGGTGCAAATTGCCGTTGGTGTAGCGCCGGAAATCGGCCTCTACGTGTTGGGAGGGCTGTTCATCGCCATGCTGGTCATTCCCGCGCGCGATGCGCGAGTCTGAGGGACTGCCAGCTGCCGTCGGAGGTCCAGCCGCCATCCACCGCCAGCGCGATGCCATTGATGAACCCGCTTTCGGCCGGATCGGCTAAAAATGCCACCGCGCGGGCGACATCCTCGGGCAGTGCGAAGCGGCCCATGGGTACGCGGCCGGTGATGTCGGTGTCGCTGTAGAGACCCGAGGCCTGCGCGCTATCGTCCATTTCGGTTTTGACCCAGCCGGGGCAAACCGCGTTGACGCGCACCCCGCGACCGCCCCACTCCGCGGCGAGGGTGCGCGTATAGCCGATGAGACCGTGCTTGGTGGCGTTGTAGACGGAACGGTCAGCGATGCCCTGCAGGCCCGCCACCGAGGCAATGTTGATGATGCTGCCGCTGGCGGCTTCCAGCATCATGCGGCCGAAGGCCTGGGAAAAAAACATGGGGCCGAGCAGATTGACCTCAATAACGCGGCGGGCGCGGGCGGGATCGAGATCCTCGGCACGCTGAATAAAGCTGATGCCGGCGTTGTTGACCAGTACGTCGGCGCGCCCCCAGCGCCCGGCGACGGCGGCGGCGGCCTGGGCGGCGGTCTGGGCGTCGGCTACGTCGCCCGCCAGGTCAAGCGGCACCTCGGGCGTGCCCAGCCGGCGCACCGCTTCCGCGGTAGCCGGCGAGCCGTGCAGGTCCACCAGCGCCAACGAGTAGCCGCGCTCGGCCAGCACGGCGGCCGTTTTGCGCCCAATCCCCTGTGCTGCCCCCGTGATCACCGCAACCGGCATTGGATCCTCCTCGGAAACGTTCAGCATGGCACAACCCCGCTAAGATGGCCATTATGAGGACGGTGCTCATCGGCACGTATGAAATGGGACGGCAGCCGTTTGGGCTGGCGTCGGCGGCGGCGTGGCTGGGGCGGGCGGGTTGGGAGGTCACCAGCCTGGACCTGTCGCGACAGGAGCTGGACACGAGGGCGCTGGCGCAAGCCGGGATGGTGGGCCTTTATCTGCCCATGCACACTGCCACGCGGCTGGCCCTAGCGCTGGTGCCGCGGCTGCGGGCGGCGGCCCCGCACGCGCGCCTGGTGGCCTTCGGGCTCTACGCACCCATCAACGCCGAACTGCTGCGCGCCTCGGGCGTGGACACCGTGCTGGGGCCGGAATTTGAAGCCGAGCTGGCGGGCGAGAGCTCTGCGACAGCAGCCATCCCGCGGCTTGAGTTCATCGCGCCTGAGCGGCGGGGCTTACCCCCTCCCGAGGCTTACGCCCATCTGCACCTGCCTGACGGCTCCCGCCGGCAGACCGGCTACTCCGAGGCCTCGCGCGGCTGCAAACACCACTGCCGACACTGCCCCATTGTGCCGGTCTACAACGGCCAGTTCCGGGTAGTCGCGCCGGTGGTGGTACTCACCGATGTCCGCCAGCAAGTGGCGGCGGGTGCGGAGCACATCACCTTCGGCGACCCGGATTTCTTCAACGGTCCCACCCACGCCATGCGCATCGCCGAGGCCCTGCATTCGGAGTTTCCAGAGCTGAGCTTCGACGTCACCATCAAGATCGAGCACCTGCTGCGCCATGCCGCGCTGCTGCCGCGGCTGCGCGATGCTGGCTGCGTGCTGGTGACGACGGCGGTGGAGTCGTTCGATGACGCGGTGCTCGCGAGGCTGGACAAGGGGCATACGGCCTCCGATTGTTTCAAGGTATTGGAGCATACCCGTACGCTCGGCCTGGCGCTCAACCCCACCTTCGTGAGCTTTACGCCCTGGACCACCCGCGCCAGCTTCGGCGCGATGCTGGAAACACTAACGGCGCACGGGCTGGCCGAGCAGGTCGCACCCGTGCAGTTCGGCATCCGCTTGCTGCTGCCGCGGGGCTCGCGGCTGTTGGAGCTGCCGGACGCGCCCCAGTGGCAGGGCGAGTTGGATGAGGCCGCACTCGGTTACCGCTGGCACGCCTTGGAACCGGAAGCCGATAAGCTTTGCCGCGCCGTGCAGGATCTCGTTGTCGCCGCCACCAAGGCACGCCATCCGCGGGCCGAGATTTTCGAGCGGCTCGCCGGGCTTGCCGGTGGCGTGCGCCGCCCGCCAGACGCCATGCCCCGCGCCACCATTCCGTACCTTGATGAACCCTGGTTCTGTTGAGCCGAACCCACCGGCGAGCAGTTCGCTCGCCTAGTTGAGTGACCGGCATGGCAGGCGGTGGCACGGCCACCTCTTTCCGGAGGCCTATTCCTGGCGCAGCACCAAGGCGGGATTGAGGCGCGCGGCGCGCCAGGCGGGCAGAGCCGCCGCCAGCGCCGCAACCACGAACAGGAACGCGGCGGCGGCGGCGAGGGTCGCGGGGTCGCGCGGGCTGAGGCGGAACATGACGCTGGTGAGCAGTTGTCCGAAGGCAAGGGCCAGTGCGATCCCGGTGGCAACGCCCAGGCCGACCACGAGCAGCAGCTCGCCGAACAGCAGCCGGGCAATGCTCGCGCCGGTGGCGCCCAAGGCGCGACGGATGGCGATCTCGCGCGTACGCCGCACCAGGGCGTAGGCCGTCAACCCGTACAGCCCGATCGCCGCCAGCAGCAACACCACGATGCCAAACCCGGCACACGACAGCGCCAGCGTGCGCTGCGGCAGATAGGAAGCGGCCATGGACTCCTTGCGCGAGTTCCAAAACGCGTAGCCAATTTCGGCGACCAGCGGGGCACTCGGCCGGTTGTCCGCGACTGAAATCCCACGGCCAAGGGCGGGGCCCAGGCCGAGCACGCTATCGAAGTTGCCGCTGACGGCGACGCCCTGTACGCGCTGGGCCGCGCCTGTACCGGAGCCCACGTCGAGCGCGCTCAGGCGCTGGAAACCGGCCAGTTCCAGGAGCGCGCCGGCATCCCGCCGCCACTGCAGCCACAACGGGTAGGAGAAAACCGAAACCGCGATGCGGCCCTGGGGGTCGCGGTAATCAGCGGTGGAATGGAGGTCGGGCGGACTCCAGTTGTGGCTGGCCCAGAAAGCCGTAAACAGTTCGCCGGGATTTGCCACCGGCAGCGGAGGCAGGACGATCGCCTCGGTCAGGCTGAAGACGGCGGAGTTGGCGCCGAGGGCAACCGCCAGCGACAGTACAGCGACGGCGGCGAAGCCGGGCGAGCGGCGGAGCAGGCGCAGGGCGTAGCGAAGATCACGGCCGAGCGCGTCAAGCCAGAGCCAGGCCCAGACGTCGCGGCTGCGCTCGCGCAGCCACAGATCGTTGCCGAACCCGCGCGGATCAAGGCCCTCGGCGGCGCGCATTTCCTGATGCATGCGCATCTCTTCAGCAAGATCGTTGCGATGCAGCAGAAACCGGATACGGAGCAGCAGCTTCAAGCTTATTCACACCTCAACGCCGCCAGCGGATCGAGCCTTGCCGCCCGCCGCGCCGGGGCAAAGCACGCCAGTCCGCCGCTCAGCGCCATAATCAGCGCGGCAGCCGCGAGGACGGCAGGGTCGTGCGCGCCCACGTGGAACAGAAAATGTTCGAGTACCCGCCCCAGCATCAGCGCGCCCGCCAGGCCGATCGCAATGCCCACCGCCACAATGCGCAGTCCTTCGCCCAACACTAGCCGCACCACCGCTCCCGGCTCGGCACCGAGCGCCATGCGGATGCCGATTTCGCCCCGCCGCCGCGCCGCCCAGTTGGCCATGGCGCCGAAGACCCCGCCCACGGCGAGCAGCAGCGCCAGCGCGGCAAACAGCACCAGCAGCCAGGTGCGAAAGCGAGGAGAGGCCACCGAATCGGCAATGCGCTGATGGGCAGTGGCGAAGTCGCTGATGGGCTCGTTGGCATCCACGGCGGCGACGGCATGGCGGAGCGCGGGCGTCAGCGCCGTCGCGGGCAGTTGCGAGCGGACGATCAGGTACGCCGCGTCAGCACCGGCCTGCGCGACCGGTACGTACATCTGCGGATCGGGCGGCTGGTCGAGCGCGAATGCGGTGTTGCCGGCCACGCCGACCACCCGCATCCATTGCGGCGTAGCTCCCGGCGGAGGGGGCTCCGAGATCTCCTGGCCCAACGGATTCTGGCCGGGCCAGTACTGGCGAGCCGCCGCTTGGTTGACGATGACTACCGGGGCGGCGCCGTTGCGATCGGCGGAAGTGAAGCTGCGCCCGGCAAGCAGCGGGATGCCGAGCGTGTGGAAGTACCCGGGAGTGATGTTGCTGTAAATCGCAAAATCCTGGGTCAGTCCCTTTTTGCCCTTGAGCTGTAGCGCCAGCCCGATAAGGCCGCGGTCCACCACGGGCAGCGTACTGCCCACAGCGGCCGCTTCCACCCCCGGCAGCGCGTCTATTCGCGCCAGCACTTGTTGATAGAAGCGGGCGTCAGCGCCTTGGTGTTTGAACTGCGGCTCGGCCAAGTTGAAGCGGGCGGTCAGCACATGGTCGGACTGAAAACCGGGATGCACCGCCGTCAGCCGGGCGAAGCTGACGAGTAGCAAGCCAGCCCCCGCCAGCAGCACCAGCGCCTGAGCCGCCTCGGCCACCGCCAGCGCTGCCCGCGCGCGCCGCAACCAAGGCCGTTCGGCGCTTTCGCGCAAGTTCGCGCCGACGGCGTGCAGGGAGGGGAACAGTCCGAAGATGCAGCCGGACACGATAACCGCGGCGGTGGTAAACGCCAGCACGCGGCCATCGAGCGCGAGCGGCGCTAAACGCACCAGCGAAGCGGGAACCAACTGGTTGAGAGCAGGCAGCACCAGACGAGCGAGCAGGAGGCCAACGCCGCCTCCGAACGCGGCCAGCACCAGACTTTCGGTCAGGTTCTGCCGCAACAGCCGCAAGCGGCTGGCGCCCAGCGCCGCCCGCAAGGTGATTTCCTTCTGCCGAGCCACTGCGCGCGCGAGCTGCAGGTCGGCGACATCCGCGCAGGCAATGAGCAGCACCAGTCCGACCGCACCCAGGAGCGTCCACAGCATCGGGCCGGCCGCGCCGGTGAGCCAGGCGGCGAGCGGCTTCACCCGGACCTGCACGTACTGCTTCGGAATGCCCTGGCTGAGAGCGGTCGCGACCAGCTCCTGGCGCGCCTGCTCCAGGGTCGCGCCGGGGCGCAAGCGGCCAACGTACTCGAGCTCGAACGAGTTGGTTACGGTGAGATCGTTTTCAAACGTCCAGGGCCAGACGATCGGCAACCAGAGCTGGGTCTTGGCGGGGAAGTTGACCGCTGCCGGCAGCACGCCGATAATGCGCAAGCGATGGCCATCCACCAGAATGGTCCGGCCCAGTGCGGCCTGTGCGCCGCCCCATGGCTGAGTGAGTTGCTGGCTGACGATGACGGTTTGTGCAAAGGTCCCGTGCTGATCCTGAGCCGTGAACGGACGCCCCTGCGGCATGATGCCCAGCAAGGGGAAGAACGAGGGTGAAACTTCGGCGGCTTTGACCACCAGCGGAAGGCGGCCGCCGGCGAGGTTGACGGTTCCGGTGTGATAGGCGGCCACCTGCGCCACGGTGCGTAAATGGGCGGGCCAGGCGCGAGGCTCGCCGTGCATACTGGGTTTGCCTGGATCCACCAAGCGCATGCCGCTGGGGCCAGCAAACACTACGATGCGGCCCGCGCCGGGATATGGCAGCGGGTGCAGCAGCGTGGCTTCCATCACGCTGAACAGTGCCGTGTTGGCACCGATGCCGAGCGCCAGAATGCCAATCGCCAGCGCCGCCATCCCGGGCGCATGCCGCATCTGCCGCAGCGCGATGCGGATGTCCTGTGCGGTTGCGTCGAGCCACAGCGCGCCCCAAATCTCGCGGCTGCGCTCGCGCAGGGCCAACTCACTGCCGAAGCCGGCCTCGCCCAGCCCGTCTTCGGCGCGCATCTGCTGATGCACTTGGATCTCCTCCGCCAGCTCGTGCCGGTGAAGGAAGAACCGGATTCGACGCAGCAACTTCATGGCACACCTCGGCTTATGCCGGCCGCATCACGCGGCCGATGGTGGCCACCATGCGTTCGAACGCACTCACTTCGATGCCGAGCTGCTTGCGGCCAGCGGGAGTGAGCTTGTAGTAGCGAGCGCGGCGCTTCGTTTCGCTCAGCTTCCACTCCGCCGTCACCCAGCCGTTCAGCAGCAGGCGTTGCAGGGCGGGATAGAGCGAACCCTCTTCGACACGCAGCAGCGAATCGGATCGCTGCTTGATGTGGCGGGCGATGCCGTAGCCGTGCAGCGATCCGCGCTGGAGGGTGTCGAGGATGAGCATGTCGAGCGTGCCAGGAAGGAGATCGGAGTCGGATTTGCGGCCCATGCCATCCGATCCTATGCATAGACAGCCTATCTGTCAAGGGGGGAACATGCTACGGTGGACTTATGCCTGCTGAGCGCCGGTTGCTGCTGGTGGCCACCACCGCCGGATATCAGACCGAAAGCTTCCGGGCCGCCGCCCAGGCGCTGGGCGTCGAGCTGGTGCTGGCCAGCGATCGCTGCCATCAGCTTTCCGACCCCTGGCGCGACCAGGCGATTCCGATCCGCTTTGACGACGTCAAGGGGGCAGTCGATCTACTGCGCCCCCGGGGCTCGTTTGGCGGGATTGTGGCCTCCGGCGATCGAGCTGCGGGGGTGGCGGCCAAGCTGGCGGCGGGGCTGAAGCTGCCGTTTCATCCGGTGGCGGCCGTCGAGGTATGCCGTGACAAAGCACAATTTGGCGCGGCCCTGGCGGCGGCGGGGCTGCCGACGCCCTGGATACGCAAGTTCAAGAGCGACGGTGCGCTGGTGGTTTCCACGGCTGCGGCGTCGGTGAAGTACCCGTGCGTGCTCAAGCCGGCGATCCTGTCGGGCAGCCGGGGCGTGATCCGGGCCAACACAGCGCAGGAATTTGCAGCGGCGTTCGCGCGCATCCGGGGGTTGCTGACGCAGCCTTCCATCCGGCAATTGAAGGAGCCGAATGGGGATTTGATTCTCGCCCAGGGCTATATTCCCGGCAGCGAGTACGCGCTGGACGGTTGGATGGCGACCGGCGAGCTGCGCCGCTTTGCGATGTTCGACAAGCCGGATGCGCTGGAGGGCCCATTTTTCGAGGAGACGATCTATGTGACGCCCTCGCGCCTGCCGACCGAGCAGCGGGCCCTGATCTGGGACATGGTCGAGGCCGCCTGCCGCGCGGTGGGATTGGGGCCGGGGCCGATCCACGCCGAAATCCGCCTCGACGGCGACACCGCCTACGTGCTTGAGATCGCGCCGCGCTCAATCGGCGGGCACTGCGGCCGGGCGCTGCGCTTTCAGCAGGCGCGGGGCACGGGGGCGGGCGGACGCCTGATTACGCTCGAGGAGCTGCTCATCCGGGGCGCGCTGGGCGGGCCCGTCGCGCCCTGGCAGCGGGAGGAAAAGGCGGCGGGGGTAATGATGATCCCGATTCCGAAATCGGGCGTACTGGAGGATGTTGCCGGGGTTGAGCGAGCGCAACGTGTGCCGGGCATTGAGGCGGTGGATATCACGGCCAAGTTGGGGGAGCCGCTGCAGGCGCTTCCGGAAGGGGCCAGTTACCTGGGGTTTATTTTTGCCCGCTCGGTGACCGCGGCGGTAGCGGAACAGGCGCTGCGGCAGGCGCACGCGGCGCTGGAAATTCACATGCGCGACATGCTGCCCGTGGCCTAATGAGGATTATTTCGCCCTGCTCGGCACCGGCACGAAGCCCGGCGGAAGTTGCGCCCCCTCGCCAAAAAAGAACTGCTCGAGCTGCTCCTGAATAAGCTTTTGTGCCTCGGGCGTCCAAGGTGCGAGGCGGTACTCGTTCATAAGCATTTTGGCGTGCTCTTTCCACAGGGCCCAAGCTTCGGCGGAAACGTTTTCATAGATCCGCTGGCCCAGCTCGCCCGGCCAGGGCGGTTCGTCGAGCCCCGGCAGGTCTTTGCCAAACTTCACGCAGTGAACCGTGTGCGCCATATGCCCATTGTAGCCCGGTCGCAGAGCAGCACCCGGTCCTGCTATTCTAAAAAGTCCCGCGGTTCCAGCACGCCTTGCATGGCCGCGGCCCGAGTTCATGCCGCTGCTGTCGACGAAACAGATTCCCTGGCGCGAACGACTCATCGTGGCCCTCGACGTGGAGAGCGTTGGCGAGGCGAAGGCGCTGGTCGAAGAGCTAGGAGAGGCAGCGATTTTCTACAAAGTTGGCTTGGGCCTGGCCTTTGATAGAGGGTTTTGGGAGCTCTTCGATTTCCTGAGGGAAAAAGGGAAGAAGGCTTTCGCGGACATCAAATTTTTCGACGTTCCTGAAACGGTCAAAGCAGCAGTGCGCAAAATGGCGGGAAGCGGGGCCGCATTCGCCACCGTGCACGCTCAAGACGGGATGATTCGAGCCGCGGTTGAGGCTCGCAACGAAGCTGGGGAGTCAGGCCGGGATTTAAAGATTCTTGCTGTGACAGTGCTTACCAGCCTTGATCAGGGCGACCTCAAGGACATGGGTTTCGCGGTGACCGTGGAGGACTTGGTCCTGTCGCGCGCGAAGCGGATGCTCGAACATGGGTGCGACGGCGTGATCTCGTCGGGGTTGGAGGCGAGCCGGCTGCGCAGCTCGCTGGGGGACAACCTTCTCATCGTCGTGCCCGGGATCAGGCCGGTGGAAAATAGCGACGACCAGAAGCGCACGGTGGACGTCGAGGACGCATTTAAAGCGGGGGCGGACTACATTGTCGTAGGCCGGCCCATCCGCAACGCCGGCGATCGCGCCGCCGCCGCGGCCGCGATCCAGGCCAGAATCGCCCGCTTGTTTCCCGCCTGACCCGCTGCGATTATCATGGTCGCGTGCGCATCGTTTTTCTGGGTACGCCCGCATTTGCGGTTCCCACGCTGGAGGCGCTCGTCCACCAGCCCGGCCAGACCGTCACGGCCGTTGTCTGCCAGCCCGACCGCCCGGCCGGCCGCAAGGGTGCGGTTCAGGCTCCGCCGGTGAAGCGGGCGGCCGAGGCGCTGGGCTTGCCCGTCTACCAGCCCGAGCACGTGCGCGGCGCAGCGGCGCAGGCGTGGCTGAGCGCGCAGCAGCCAGACGTGCTGGCGGTGGTGGCGTTTGGACAGCTATTGCCGGTGCAGGTGTTCTCACTGCCGCGATTGGGGGCCATCAACGCCCACGCCTCGCTGCTGCCAGCCTATCGCGGCGCGGCGCCGATTCAATGGACGCTGGCGCGCGGCGAGTCCCAGACCGGCGTCACCACCATGCGCATTGACGCCGGCCTCGACACCGGAGACATGCTGCTGCAAGACCGGCTCGCCATCGGCGCCTGCGAAACCGCGCCGGAGCTGAGCGCGCGCCTGGCCGCGCTGGCGGCCAGGCTGATGGTGGCAACGCTCACGGGGCTGGCGGCAGGAGCACTCGAAGCGCATCCGCAGCGCGCGGGTGCCACGCCGGCGCCGCTGCTGAAGCGCGAGGACGGCCGCATTCAGTGGTCTTGGACAGCGCAGGAAATCTACAACCGCTGGCGCGGGTTTGAGCCCTGGCCGGGCGTTCACACCCGCTTCCGGGGCCGTCAACTGGCCATTTTGCGCTGCCGCGTGCTGCCTGAGGTGGCAGCCGAGCCGGGCCGGTTGCTGGACTACGGCAGCCAGCTTGCCGTCGCCTGTGGCCGCGGCGGGCTGGGGTTGGATGAGGTACGCCTGGAAGGCCGCCAAGCCAGTTCCGGCGCCGCTTTTGCGCGCGGCGCACGCATCGTTTGGGGCACCGATTCCCTCGCCTGAGTGGCACGGCCACCTCTTTCTGGAGCCGCCCTCCCCTTGCCACCCCAACGCGCAAGCGGGTTGGGGGCCCCGGCGCTGGGTCGGGCTGTGGCCGGGCGGCGCTCGCCGGCAACGGACGCCCGCTGGCGCTCGGGGCGTCTCCAAGTTGCCGCGTAGGGAAACCTACCCCGCTTGACCCATTCCGTTGCCTTCAGTAAAATAACTAGTTCCAGTTCCTGCCTTGGATTCCGAAGCCTGAGCCCGATTTTGGACCCGGAAGCCACTCGTATCTACGTTATATGGACCAGATCCTGCACCAGTTGGGCCATTTGCTTTTCGATAGCATCCCCACGATCGTGCTGTTCGTGGCCCTGCATTATTACCTGAAATGGGTGCTGTACAGGCCGCTGCGGCACACGCTGGCGGAGCGGCGCGAGCGGACAGAAGGCCGGAGGCTGGCGGCAGAGAAGATTCTGTCCGCGGCGGAACAGAAGCTGGCCGGCTATGAGGCCTCGCTGCGGCAGCGGCATCTGGACAACTACAAGTTGATCGAGGCCAGGCGGCAGGAAGGCCTGGCGCTGGGGCAGACGCATATTGCGGCGGCACGCCAGGAGGCTGGCAAAGCCTTGGTGGCGGCACGACAGGAGTTGGCGCAACAGAGCACGGAAGTGCACAAGCAATTGCACCCTACCGCCGAGGGCCTGGCACGGCAAATTGTGGCGCAGGTACTGCGGCCCGAGCGGTACAACCAGCCCCTTCCGGGGGTGGGGGCGTGACCGCGCTGCTTGCCCTCTGGCTGCAGAGAACGCCCGATCTGCGCAGCATGAGCTGGTGGCTGCCCAGCGGTCCGGCGCGCGAGATCGTGTGGTGGGGCGTGTTCTCGCTCAACCTGGCGGTGCTGCTCTGGGTGCTATGGAAAATGCTCTACGGCGGCAAGACCTGGAGCGTGCCCAGGATGCTGCGCAGCCGCGGCGAGACCATTCAGCGGCAGATGCAGGAGGCCGAGCAGGCGCATCGGCAGGCGGAGGCGCGCCTGGCCGAAATTGGAGCTCGCCTTGCCAATCTGCCGGCCGAAATCGCGGCCCTGGAGCGGGAAGCGGCGACGGAGGCAGGCCACGAGTACGAGCGCGTGCTGGAGGAAAGCCGGCGCGAGGCGGAGCGCATTCTGCAACAGGGCCGCAAGGAGATCGAAGCCGCCGCGAAGGTGGCACGCAAGGAATTGCAAGGATTGGCGGCGGCGCTGGCGGTAGATTTGGCTACCCAGCACATCCGCGAGCAGTTGACGCCGGAAGAGGATGAAGTGGTGGTGCGCAGCGCCCTGGCGGGGCTGAGCCGGCAGCGCCGCAACTGACAACGACCTATGGCAGCCGTGGAACAACGTTACGCCCGCGCCCTGGCCGACCTCGTGGCGCGGGGCGACATGCCGGCCGGGCAATTGCAGAGCGAGCTGGCGCAGGTGGCCGCCATGGTAGACTCCAGCCCGCAGCTCCGCGTGGTGCTGGCCAGCCCGGCGGTGCCTTGGGAGCGCAAGAAAGGGCTGCTGGACACGCTGGCGCAAAAATTGGGCGTGAGCCGGCTGACGCGCAATTTTCTTCTGGTGGCGGCCGAACGCGACCGCGCCGGCCACATCGGGGGCATGGAGAAGGCGTTCGAGCAGATTTTGCTGGAGCAGCAAGGCGTGGTGATCGCAGAGATCGCGAGCGCGCGCTCGCTGTCGGCGGCCGAGCGCCAGGCGCTGGAGGCGGAGTTGGAAAAGCAACTGGGGCGCAAGCTGCGCACCCACTTTCGCACCGATCCCGAGCTGGTGGGGGGTTTCCGGGCGCAGGTGGGCGACGAAGTCTACGACGGCAGCATCCGCGGCCGCCTGCAGCGCCTGCGCCAGTCGCTGCTCAGCGCCTAGAACGGACCTTGCCGATGCGCCGTGACCACCGATAGAGCGACAAACCGAGAAAACCGACAAACCCTTATGGCTTCCCTTCGCACAGACGAAATTTCTGAAATTCTGCGGGCGCAGATCGAGAACTACGACACCGTGATGGCGGTGGACGAGGTGGGCTCGGTGGTGTCGGTGGGCGATGGCATTGCGCGCATCTATGGCCTGGAAAAGGTCATGTCGGGCGAGCTGCTGGAGTTCCCGCACGGCGTGGCCGGCATCGCCATGAACCTCGAGGAAGATCAGGTGGGCGCGGTGATGCTGGGCGACTACACCGAGATTCGCGAGGGCGAGCAGGTGAAGCGCACCCACCGCATCATGTCGGTGCCGGTGGGCGACGCCCTCATCGGCCGGGTGGTAAACGCGCTCGGTCAGCCCATTGACGGCAAAGGGCCCATCGCCACGGAAGCGTTCAACGCCATGGAGCGCATCGCGCCGGGCGTGCTCGACCGTTCACCGGTGAAGGAGCCGATGCAGACCGGCCTGAAGGCGATTGACGCGATGGTGCCCATCGGCCGGGGCCAGCGCGAGCTCATCATCGGCGACCGCCAGACCGGCAAGACCGCGGTGGCGATGGACACCATCGTGAACTCGAAGGGCAAGGACCTGATCTGCATTTACGTCGCCATCGGGCAGAAGCGCTCGACGGTGGCGCAGGTGGTGGCGACGTTGGAACGCTATGGCGCGATGGACTACACGATTGTGGTGGCGGCCACCGCCAGCGATCCCGCGCCGATGCTCTACCTCGCCCCTTACGCGGGATGCGCCATGGGCGAATACTTCCGCGACAGCAAGCGCCACGCGCTCACCATCTATGATGACCTGTCCAAGCACGCCGCCGCCTACCGCGAAATTTCGCTACTGCTGCGCCGTCCGCCCGGACGCGAGGCCTATCCCGGGGACGTGTTTTACCTGCATTCCCGCCTGCTGGAGCGCGCCAGCAAACTGAGCCCGGAGCTGGGCGGCGGCTCGCTCACCTCGCTGCCGGTGATTGAAACCCAGGCCGGCGACGTCAGCGCTTACATCCCGACCAATGTCATTTCCATTACCGACGGCCAGATCTTTCTCGACAGCGACTTGTTCAACAGTGGCGTGCGCCCCGCGATCAACGTCGGCATCTCGGTCAGCCGCGTGGGCGGCAACGCCCAGATCAAGGCCATGAAGCAGGTGGCGGGCACGCTGCGGCTGGCGATGGCGCAGTACCGGTCGCTGGCGGCGTTCGCGCAGTTCGGCAGCGATTTGGACAAGACCACGGCGGCGCAGTTGAACCGGGGCCAGCGCATGGTGGAGCTGCTGAAGCAGGATCAGTACTCGCCGCTGCCGGTGGAAAAGCAGGTGCTGGCGATCTTTGCCGCCACCAACGGTTACCTGGACGACCTCAAGACCGAGCAGGTGCGGGGCTTCGAGGCGGCGCTGTATCAGTTCGTGGACAACGCCCAACCCGACCTGTGGAAGGAACTGGTGCAGAAACAGGCGCTCGATGACGACGTGCGCGCCAAGATGCGCCAGGCGATCGCGGAAGCCAAGCAACGCTTTATGGCGGATGAGGCGGCGCAGGCGAGCTAGCGCATGCCCAACCTGCTCGACATGCGCCGCCGCATCCGGAGCATCCGGAACACGCAGCAGATTACGCAGGCGCTGAAGATGGTGTCGGCGGCCAAGCTGCGCCGGGCGCAGGAGCAGGCGCTGGCGGCGCGGCCCTACGCGCAGCAATTGCACGAGCTGATGGCCGGGCTGGCGTCGTATCTCGACGCCCAGGAGCTGGCGGAGGTACAGTTGCCAGGGCAGGACTGGAACCTGGGAGCGCTGCTGGCGCAGCGTCCGGTTCGCACCCGTCTGATCATGGTGGTGACCACAGACAGCGGCATGGTGGGCGCGTTCAACGCTAACGTACTCAAGGCGGTGGCGGCGACTGCCCCAGGCGGGACAGTGCGCTACCTGGCGATCGGGCGCAAGGGCCGCGATGCCCTCAAGCGCCACGGCGCGCCGCTCGAGGCCCAGCACGTGGGCTTGTTCGCCAAGGCCATCCGTCACGACGACGCCAAACAAGTTGCCTTCGAGGCCATGCGCGCCTTCGCTACCGGCGCCGTGGACGAGGTGCTGGTGGTGGGCAACGAGTTCAAATCGGTGCTCCAGCAGGTGGTGGCCACGCGCCGGCTGCTGCCGTTTGCCCTGCCCGAAGCCGGCGTGACCGGCGCGGGCCGTGACTATATTTTTGAATCCTCGCCGGTGCAGTTGATTGCCGCGCTGCTGCCGCGCGCGGTGGAAACCCAGATTTACCGCTCACTGCTGGAGTCGCTGGCTTCCGAGCACGCCGCCCGCATGAATGCCATGGAGGCGGCCACCAGCAACGCCGGCGAAATGATCGACTCCCTGACTTTGAACATGAATCGCGTGCGCCAGGCCGCCATCACCAAGGAAATCATCGAGGTGGTGAGCGGCGCCAACGCGCTCGCCTAACGGATTATTGCCATGGCCACCACTCCTGCTCAAACCACCAACATCGGCCGCGTGATCGAGATCACCGGTCCGGTCGTCGTCTGCCAGTTTCCGCAAGCCTCGCTGCCGCCCATCAACCAGGCGCTGACGGTCATCTCCACCGGCTTTGACGTGCCCGAGCCCATCTCCATTACGGTCGAGGTGCAGCAGCACCTGGGCGAGGGCCGGGTCAAGTGCATCGCGATGGAGGCCACCGAGGGCCTGGTGCGCGGCATGGAGGCGCTGGATACCGGCGGGCCCATCATGGTGCCCGTGGGTAACGCCTGCCTCGGCCGCGTTATGAACGTCGTGGGCCAGCCGGTGGATAAACTCGGGCCGATCCAGACCGAGCTGCGCTCGCCCATCCGCCGCCCCGCGCCCTCGCTCGAGGAACAATCCACCGAGCTGCAGATGTTCGAGACGGGGATCAAGGTCATTGACCTGCTCGAACCCTACCTGCGCGGCGGCAAGATCGGCCTATTTGGCGGCGCCGGCGTGGGCAAGACGGTCATCATCATGGAACTGATCAACAACATCGCCACCAAGCACGGCGGGGTGTCGGTGTTCACGGGCGTGGGCGAGCGCACGCGCGAGGGCAACGACCTTTGGCTGGAGATGTCGGAGTCGGGCGTGATTGTGCCCGGCGATTCCGCCAAGAGCAAGGCGGCGCTGATCTACGGGCAGATGACCGAGCCGCCGGGAGCACGCCTGCGGGTGGGCCTCACCGGCGTGACGGTGGCCGAATATTTCCGTGACGTCGAAAACCAGGACGTGCTGCTGTTCATTGACAACATCTTCCGCTTCACCCAGGCCGGCTCTGAGGTTTCCGCGCTGCTCGGCCGCATGCCCTCCGCCGTCGGCTACCAGCCCAACCTGGCCACGGAAATGGGCGAGCTCGAGGAGCGCATCACCTCGACCAAGAACGGCTCGATCACTTCCGTGCAGGCGATTTACGTGCCTGCCGACGATTACACCGATCCTGCGCCCGCTACCACCTTCGCCCACCTCGACGCAACCACCAACCTCAGCCGCGCCATTTCGGAAATGGGCATTTACCCGGCCGTGGATCCGCTGGCGTCGTCGTCGCGCATTCTCGACCCACGCATCATCGGTGCCGAGCACTATGGCGTGGCGCAGAAAGTCAAGCAGGTGCTGCAAAAGTACAAGGACCTGCAGGACATCATCGCCATTCTTGGCATTGAGGAACTAAGCGAGGAGGATCGCCTGACGGTGGCGCGCGCGCGCAAGGTGCAGCAGTACCTCTCACAGCCGTTCTTTGTGGCCGAGCAGTTCACCGGTCTCGAGGGCAAGTACGTCAAGCTCGCCGACACCATCGCCGGCTTCAAGAAGATCGTCGAGGGCGGCCTAGACGATGTCCCCGAGCAGGCCTTCTACATGCAAGGCGCGCTCGACGACGTGTACAAGAAGGCCGAGGAGCTGAAGAAGGGCTGAACATGGCGGACACGCTCACGCTCATCCTGGTGACACCGCAAAAGCTGGTGTTGAGCGCGAAGGCGCACTGGGTGGAGATTCCGGCGACCAGCGGCGAAATGCGCGCGCTGCCCGGGCACGCGCCCACGCTGGGCGAGCTTGGCGAGGGCACCCTCCGCTACGAAGCCGCCTCGGGCACGGAACAGAACCGCCAGAGCGTCAAGATCAAGGGTGGGTTTTTCGAGGTGCTGGGGGACAAAGTGACGCTGCTCGCCGATGCCACCGCCTAAGGCGTATCTTTCGTGGAGTTCGGGCAAGGACGCCGCCTATGCGCTCTGTGAGGCGCGGCGGCGGGGCAGCGCCGACATCGTTGGCGTCCTGACCACGCTGAATGAAGTCCACGACCGCGTCGCCATGCATGGCGTGCGGCACGCGCTGCTGCGGCGGCAGATCGCCGCGCTGGGTCTGGCCTCGCTAGAGATCCCGCTGCCGCACCCGTGCCGCAACGAGGTCTATGAGGCGCGCATGGCGGCGGCGTGCGCCCGGCTCACGGCCGAAGGCATTCGCCACGTTGTCTTTGGAGACCTGTTTCTCGATGACATCCGCGCCTACCGCGAGGAAAAGTTGGCGCTGGCGGGCATGCACGGGGTATTTCCTCTCTGGGCGAGGCCGACGCGCGCGCTGGCGGAGGAAATGCTCGACGCCGGCCTCGAGGCCTGGATCGTCTGCCTCGATCCGCGCAAGCTCGACCGCCGCTTCGCCGGCCGCCGCTGGGACCGGACGCTGCTGGCCGAGTTGCCGCCCGAGGTGGACCCCTGCGGCGAAAACGGTGAGTTCCACACCGTGGTCACCGCCGGACCAATGTTCGCCGCGCCGATTGCGGTGCGCGCCGGCGAGGTGGTCGAGCGCGGCGGCTTCGTGTTCGCCGAGATGACCGAAGTCTAGGTGGCACGGCCACCTCTTTCTGGAGCCGCCCTCCCCTTGCCACCCCAACGCGCAAGCGCGTTGGGGGCCCCGGCGCTGGTCGGGCTGTGGCTGGGCCGGAACTCCGCGCAGCGGAGTTCCGCTCGCCGGCGACGGACGCCCGCTGGCGCTCAAGGCGTCTCCAAGTTGCCGCGTCCGGTCACGCCGCGGACGGCGCCTCCACGCTCACGCCGTGAATCGTATGGTTCATACAGCTCAAGCCAGCACCGGCAAGCCGAGCGACTCGAGGTACTTGAAGGTGGGGTTGTAAAACTCGGGGTTTCGCGTGGGATCAGCAGCATCCCCCGGCGGCACAAAAATCGCCATGCCCTGGCGTGCGCGGGTGAGCAGGACGCGGTAGGCGTTGCGGGCGTAGAGCTGATGCCAATCATTGTTGATCCTGTTCCAGCGCGAACCGCGGAAATTGTGATGGGTCCAGCCCGAGCCGTTGTAACGCAAGTCCCCGTCCCAGGTTAAGCACGTCCAGTCGAGCTCAAGTCCCTGGACATCGAACTCGGTGCCCGCATCTTCGAGATAAAAACTGGATCGGGTATCATCCCGGGGCTGCAGAAACCAGTGCACGGGGTCAACATCCACGCGCACGTCGATGGCGTGCGGCTTGAGACGCATGGCCTTCGAGGTTGCGAGCAGCCCATAGCGCTCGGTACCAGCGGCGTGGGCTCGCACCCAGGCCTTGGCGGCCGGTAAGTTGCGTGTGAGCGCGATGGGGTAGCGGTCGCGCAGGCGTGCGCATTCGCGTCGCGCCGCCACTGCGTCGCCATCAAGCAGGGACCTGACAAAATCGGCTAGATTTTCAGCTCGGAACGAGCGCACCGAAACGGCGAGATGCAGGGCGTCGTCGAAGTGCGGACGGCCGCCAAGCGCTAGAAGCTCGTTTGCAGCGGCGTACTCGCTCCCGTTCAGGGAAGGCGGAAGCCAGACATCCCAGGCGGCGTAGCGATCGGTGGCAAGGGCGCGCAGCCAGTTGCCAATCCCAGCCTCGCCCTGGTTAATCTCCTGGCCGCCACCGACCAGACAGACGGTGAGGGCCCAGTCTTGGCGGCGATTCACATAGCTGAGGAGCGCTTCCGGCTCCGAATCGGGGAAGTCGCACACTCCTTTGCGTCGCTTTAGCCAGCTTGCCAGTTGGCGTTGGTCCCAAGCGCGCTGGGCTTCGTCGAAGATCACAACGTGTTCGGGTGGAGCGGCGGAATTCCTGCGGCCTTCTTCTCGGAAATGATGTACGTTCTGGATGAAGGATTTGATCTCCTGGGAAATCCGTGACGGTGGGCCGCACCGTGCTTTGTTCGCCCGGCGGTTGGCATCCTGTTGGAGCGCGGCGCGCAGTACCGCAACTAGTGGTCCGTTGCCCGACAGATAGACGGCATGGCTATCGCTATCCTGGTCACGTCGGGTGGCGAGGTTGAGGCCCACAAGGGTCTTGCCCGCGCCCGGGACTCCGGTGACAAAGCAAATGGCCTTGTGGCGCTGGGCGTGCGCTTGGGCGGCAATATCGAGAATCCGACGGGTTGTGTGCCAGAGGTTTTCGCCGAGCGCCTCTGAGTGTGCGATTTGTTCGACTGTGTGACCGGCGTAGAGGGAGCGCGCCGCTTCGATGATGGTGGGCGTGGGGTGGTAAGGGGCCGCTTGCCATAGGGCGGCATCAATGGGGGGGCCGGAAACCGCGGCCACACAGCTGACAAGGACGGCTCCGAGAGCCTGAGCACCGACGCTGACAGGCTGAGCGACGCCTGTTTCCGAAAAGCGGAGACCCGGTGAGGAATTGTTGCCTGCAATCGTGACCAGCACGGGGACGATCCGAAGATCGTGACTGGCTTGGTGAAAATGCTTCAGATCAAGGGCGTAATCCCAGACTTGATCCATGTCTGCGGCTTGCGCCTTGGTCGAGCTTTTGAACTCCAGGACCAGAATCACCGACTGTGAAACTATGACAGCGTCGGCGCGTTGGCCCATGCGGGGGATGGCGAACTCAAGGCAGAGATAGCCGTCGAGGCTCGCAAGGGCTCCACGCAGATCGTGGATTTCCTGTCGCCAGGCGTTGCGTTGGTCGTCGCTGATCTCGGCCGTGGTGGCGTTCTCAGCCAAGCTGCCAAGGATCGCTTGCGGGCTGGCTGCCAGGAACTCCGGGATGCTCGCGCTGTACCAAGCGCGTGGGAAAAGCTGGGACGCCGGGGTTGCAGTGGCCACTACCTGTCAGGATGCCAGGGGCGCACCGGAACTACAAGCGCGATACCCCCTTACTGCCCTGCCCGGTGGTCCAGCGCCGCGATCAAACTGCTGGCCGCGGGCGGCCGCGCCACTTCTCCGTCCAGAATCTGCTGCGCCGTGGCGCTCTTGTACAACCATTTGTTGCTGTCGTGGTCCTGCTTGATGACCCCGCCCTTGATGGTGATGCCGCCGAACAGCCCGCGGCTGCGCGAGTAGGCGAGCATTTTGGCGTGCATGCTGGCGTCGGTCTGGGCATCGGCATCGCGGCCCACCGGGCCCGCGGTGACCGCCATGTCGCCACCCAGCGAGACCTTGTCGCGCAGCAGGTGGGTTTCCCCATCGCGGTTCATGATCAGCATCACCACGTCGCTTTCCTGCGCGCCGATCTGCAACCCGAAGCTCACCCCGCCCAGCGACACGAACAGCGGCGCTGACCAGCCCGCCGCCTGCCCCTGGGCCGCGTTCACGCGGCAGGTTACCACCCCCCGGCCCATCTCGCCGCCAAACCCGAACCCGGCCTTTTTGTATCCCGGAACGATCATCACGCACTGGGCATGCTTGAGCACGACGTCGGGAATGCCGCCATCGGGCGCGTTCATGATCTCCTGAAACACCTGCGCCGATTTCTGCAACCGTGCCAGTGCTTTCTGTGCGTGCGCGAATGGCGCCGCCAGGCAAAATAGTCCGGCCCCCAGGGCCACCGCGAAACTAGCGCGTACATGGTTCATTTGCTCTCCGGAGGCTGATGGCCAGCCAAATGGAACGCTTGCGTCACGCCGCCTACCGGGCAGGCTGCGGTCCAGCGCAGCGTTTGGCGGATGACCGGGTCCTGTTCCTCGCCCGTATCGCATTCTACATCATGGGTCAGGCAGCGGAACACGCCCGCCCCGTCATGGACAATCTCGCAGCCGCAGCGGCCCGCCAGATGGCGGCGCGCACGCTCCATGAGCGAGCGCAGGTGCTCGTCGCTGTCGTGTGCATCAATGATCTCCAGGGGTGCGTCGTAGTCCTCGAGCGTGAACACCGCTCCCAGCCCCGAGCCCGGATAAAGCTCCCCGGAGGCCACGAAAAAAACTTCCAGCCCGACCTGGCTGGCCATCCACCGCATTCGCTCCTTGCACGCCTCGTCGCTCACCGGAGCACCTCTGGAAGCAGTATAGCGATAAAATCAAGGGGAAGCATGATGGCAACCCCCAGCCCCACGCTGGTCCAAATCGAGCCTGCCGCGCCGCTGCGGGCGCCGCGTCCGGAGTGGCTGCGCGTGCGCCTGCCGGGGGGAGAAAACTACCATCACCTCAAGGGTCTGGCCCGCCAGCTCGAGCTGCACACCGTGTGCGAGTCTGCCCGCTGCCCCAACATTGGCGAGTGCTGGAATGAGGGCACCGCCACCTTCATGATCCTCGGCAACCTGTGTACCCGCCGCTGCGGCTTTTGCGCCGTGCCCAAGGGCCGGCCGCTGCCTCTGGACTGGGATGAGCCGCGGCGCGTGGCCGATGCGGTGGCCGCCCTGGGGCTGCACCACGCCGTCATCACCTCGGTGGATCGCGACGACGACAACCTGGGGGGCGGGCGTGTATTCGCCGCTACCATCCGCGCCATTCACCTACGGCTGCCCGCATGCTCCGTCGAGGTGCTCATCCCCGACTTCCGCGGCAGCGAGGCTGCCTTGCAGATTGTGCTCGAAGCCCGGCCCCAAATCCTGGCCCACAACACCGAAACCGTCCCCGAGCTCTACCGCTTCGTCCGCCCAGGGGCCAAATTCGAGCGCTCGCTGGAGTTGCTGCACAGCGTCAAGCGCCTCGCGCCCGGCATGCTGACCAAAAGCGGTCTGATGCTAGGTTTAGGCGAAACCCATGCCCAGCTTCTGGCCGCTCTGACGCGACTCGCCGCCACCGGCTGCGACATCCTCACCCTCGGCCAATACCTGCGCCCCACCCGCAACCACTTGCCGGTGAAGCGCATGGTCTCCCCTGCCGAGTTCGCGGCGATCCGGGATCAGGCCCTGACCATGGGCTTTGGCCATGTGGAAGCCGGGCCACTGGTGCGCAGCTCCTACCATGCCCGCAGCCAGGCCGACCAGGTGCGCCCGCGGGCAATTCCCGACTAAGACTGCTCCATCCGCCTCAGCCCGCATCTGAGCTTCTTAGTGCGGATGCGGTTTTGGCACACCACCGGGGTGGTGCTGGCGGTGATCGCAATTTCGCTGACCTCCACACTCTTACTGGTCTGGGCGCAGCCCGATCGCACGGTCACGCTGCTGGTGTGCCTGCCGGGCATCGTAATTGTCGAGGCCCTGTTTGGCGGCCGGGCGGGCGTGGCGTCAGTGCTGCTGAGCGTGGTCGGCTCGACCGCCTACCGCGTCTGGTTTCTGCCCAGCCACATGCCGCTGCGCGCCCCCTCGCCGCTGGAGACGTTTGAGGAACACCTGATTCTGCTGGTGGTGGGCATGTTCATCGTGGCGTTAATGGAGTTGCGGCGGCGCAGTGGCCAGCGCGAGCAGAGCGGAGCGCAACAATTGGAGGCGGTGCTGGCCAACGTCGGCGACGCGGTGGTAGTGTTCGCGCGCGATTTCCGCCTGCTTTCCATGAATGCAGCGGCCCATGCCCTGCTCGACCGCCCCGGCGAATCGCTGGTGGGGCAGCATGCCGAAGTTCTGGAGCGGCGGTTTCCATTCACCCCCGATGCGCCCTCCGCCACGCCTTCGCCGCCCAGCCTGGAGGCGGCCAGCCGCGCCGGCATCGCCGTCCACGAGCAGGGCACGATTCTGGACGTCGGCCGCGACCGCCGCATTCAAGTGATGGTCCACGCTCTGCCCTGGCGCACTGCGGCGGGTGAGCTCCAGGGCGCCGTGGTGGTAATCACCGACCTGACCGCCCTCAAGGCCCTGCAACTACGGCTGGTCGAAAGCGCCCGCCTGGCCGCGTTGGGCAAAATGTTTTCCGGCCTCAGCCACGACTTCAACCACGTGCTCGACATTGTGCGGCGGGCTCTGGCGGTACTCGAGCTACAGGAAAATGCCCCCGCCGAGGAGCGGCGCCGCTATCGCGCCATGATTGACCGCGCCGCCGTGGACGGCAACCAGATCGTCCGCCGCCTGCGCAACTACATTGCCGGTAGTGGCGCGCGCGAGCCGGTGGATCTGGCGCTCGAGGTGGGCGAGGCGATCGAGCTCACCCATCCGCTCTGGCGCAGCCGTCCGAGACTGGAAGTGGTGGCCGAACTCCATCCCGTGCCCGCCATCTTGGGCCAGCGCTACGATCTGCAGCGCGTGCTGGTGAACCTGCTGTTCAACGCCATCGAGGCCATCGGCACTGCCCCCGGCCGCATCGTCGTCCATACCGAATCCGATGATCACTCCGTCCGCGCCTGGGTCGAGGATAGCGGCCCCGGCATCGCCCCCGAGGTGCTCGCCCGGCTCTTCCAGGCCTACGTCACCACCAAGCCCCAGGGCATGGGCATGGGACTGTTCAGCGCCGGGGAAATTGCCCGCGATCACGCCGGCAAATTAACTGTCACCAGCACCCCCGGCGTGGCCACCCGCTTCACCCTCGAGCTGCCACGCGCCAGCCCAGGTGCGCTAGAATAAGCGGACGTGCCGCAGTGGCGGAACTGGCAGACGCGCGTGGTTCAGGTCCACGTTCTCGCAAGGGAGTGGGGGTTCGAGTCCCTTCTGCGGCACCATGAGTTGGCGCGGGCCCCAGCGCGGCTGCGCCGCGCGCCCCGCTTATGCTCGCGGGGGCGGGCCGCCTCACTCGGTTCCGCGGCTTGCGGGCCGATTTTGCGCACGGTGCAAACGGCGCCACCCCCGCGAGTCGTAGAAACGGTGTTGGGGATTCAGTTCGAGCGGCTGGGGGGCTGGAGCACCGACGCCGTTGTAGCGCCAGCCGACATTACCGCCCCCGCCAGTGCCCGTTCGCCGGTGGCGGCCCGCGCCGCCATATCCTGATACGCGGCGGTCTCGGCCGGCGTCGGCGCCCGGTAGCCTTCCGCCACCTCACCCGCCAGGAACGCCAGGTGCAGCCGCAGCCGGGTGCCAAACACTGCGTCGCTTTCTCCGCCCCGCAATTGCAACTGTACCAACGGCTCCAGGGCGCGGTTGATCGCCTCCGCGGCGGCGGTGTTGCCGGTTTTCTGTAGCCGGTTGCGCGCCGCCAGAGCCCGGTTGATCTGCTCGTCGAGCTCGTTCAGGGTGCTATGGATCTGCAACTGCAGCGCCAGTTGGGCTGCGAGCGCGCCCGCGGGCGGACGCAGGCGGGGGTCGAGCGAGACGAGGAAGCTTTGCTGCTGCTTCTGGCCGCCATAGTCGAGCGTCACGGTGTATTGGCCGGGCGTGATCACCGGACCGGCCAGGCTGTAGTTCACGCCCACCCCCACCGGCGGCTTGTAGTCGGGTGCGCCGGTGATGCCGGTGGCATTGGGATAGCGCAAATCCCACTGAAAGCGGTTCATGCCCGGCGCAATCGCCGTGAGGCGCTGTTCGGGGGTTTGCCGCACTCCTTTTTTGGCCGGTTTTTTCAGGTGCAGCGTGAAGCTGCGGATGGTCTGTCCCTGAGGGTTGGCAAAACTCAATGTCGTGGGCGTCGAGCCAGTGTAATCCGCGGGCACGCTTAAAAACACGGTCGCGCCGAACGGCGGGTTTTCACCGGTGCTGCTGGAGGCACGGCGGCCGCCGCCGTAGGCCGGACTCAGCCAAGCGGTTTGCGGCGCAAACACAAAGGGGCTGCTGGCGCCGGCGGTGGGGTTTTGGCTGAGCTGCTCGAGCAGCGCCAGATTGTCCAGCACCCAGAACGCCCGCCCGTGGGTGGCAATGACCATTTGTCCCTGGCGACGATCAATGCGGAGGTCGCGCACCTGCACGGTGGGCAGGTTGAGCGTGAGTGGCTGCCACAACTGGCCGCCGTCCAGGCTTACCTCCACGTTGCTATTGGTGCCCAGAAACAGCAGGTTGGGCGCATCCGGGTCCTGGCGCAGATCGAACACGTAGGCGTCGGCGGGCAGGCCGTTGACGAGCGGCGTCCAGGTCTCGCCGTAGTCGGTGGTCCTATACACAAAGGGGCGATAGTCGTTCCACATGTAGCGGCGCGCGGTGAGGTAGGCGGTGCCGGCGGCGGCGTAGGAGGGCTCGATACAGCTGATCCAGGATGGTGCCGGCAACTGCGGCGGCGTTACCGCCTGCCAGGTTTTGCCGCCGTCGCGGGTAACGTGCGCCAAACCGTCATCCGAGCCTGCCCAGATGACCTTGCCATCGAGTGGCGAAACAGCGATGGTCTGCAGTCCGGGGTAGGTTTCCGCACCCGTCTGGTCGAGCGTGACCGGGCCGCCCGCGGGGACTTCGGTGGCCGGGTCATTGCGCGTCAGGTCGGGGCTGATGCGCTTCCAGGTACGGCCGAGATCGAAGCTTTCAAACACGTACTGCGCGCCGAGGAAAAGTTGCTTGGGATTGACGGGCGAAAACGTGATGGCGTGCGTCCACCCGAAGCGGTAGGGCATGGCGCCGGCGGCGGCGCCGTCGTGCATTTCCGCCTCCGGCGTGACGTCGTCCACTTCGCCGGTGCGGCGGTTTTGGCTCGTGAACAGCTCGAAATAGCCGCTGCCGAAGTTGATCCAGGGTTCGCCGGGGACAGGCACCACATGCGTGCTCTCCCCGCCCGCTACCTGCTTCCAGGCCGAGAGCGGAATCCTGCCGCCGGGCATGGCGCTGGGAGCTTCGGTCGAGCCTTCATCCTGCTGCGCGCCGTAGATATGGTACGGAAACTCGCCGTCCAGGTTGACGTGATACATCTCGCCCGTGGGCTGGTTATCTTCGCTGCTCCAGCTCTGACCGCCATCGGTGGAGACGGTGGCGCCGCCGTCGTTGCCTTCCAGCAAGATTTTGGGGTCATGGGGATTGACCCAAACAATGTGGTTGTCGCCGTGCGGCGGGTGTAGCCGCTCGAACGTCTTCCCGCCATTGCGTGAAACATAAAGCCCGCTCACCTGCGGCGCGTAGATCACGTCAGCATCCTTGGGATCGGCATACAGGGCGGTGTAGTAAAACGAGCGGATGCGCAGCATCCAGTCCTGGTTTACCCGCGTCCAGGTGGCGCCGCCGTCGGAGGAGCGGAACACACCGCCCTTTTTGGCCTCGACAATGGCGTAGACCCGCTGCGGGTCCGCGGCGGTCACAGCCACGCCGATGCGGCCGATGATGCCCTCGGGCATGCCCGGATTGCGCGTGAGGTTGGTCCAGGTGGCGCCGCCGTCGGTGGATTTGTACAGTCCGCTGCCCGGGCCGCCATCGGTCAGGCCCCACGCCTCGCGCTGCGCCTGCCACAGCACCGCGTACAGCACCTGCGGTTGGCCCGGCTGCATCACCAGATCAATCGCACCGGTGGTGTCGTTGCCGGACAGGATCTTTGTCCAGTTCTGGCCGCCGTCGGTGGTTTTGTAGACCCCGCCTGCGGAGTTGGGCACGAACACCTGGCCCAGCGAGGCAGCGTAGACCACGTCCGGATTCTGCGGATCAATGGCCAGCGCGCAGGTGGTGCGGGCATCACGCAGGCCGGCGTACTGCCAGCTCTTGCCGCCATCGCTGGATTTGAAAATGCCGTCGCCGGTAATCATGTCGTTGCGGATGTCGCACTCTCCCGTTCCGGCATACAGGACCTTCGGATCCGACGGCGCCACCGCGATCGCGCCGATGCTGGCGCTGGCGCCAGGCAGGGTCCGGTCGGAAATGTTTTTCCATTGCAGGCCATAGTCGGTGCTCTTCCAGATCCCGCCTCCGACAGTGCCCATGTAGAACAGGTTGGGGTTCTGCGGCACGCCCGCCACCGCCACCACGCGCCCGCCGACAGATGGGCCGACGCTGCGCCATTGCAGTTTGCTCATCAACGCCTGGGAGGACTGCGCAAACGCCGCTGCGGCCAGCAGCGCGGACAGGGTCAGCCAACTCGGAATTCGACGCCAAAATGTGCACATGTTCGCGATTGTACGCCAGCAGCGTGGAAAATCGGTTGCACGGCCACCTTTTTCTGGAGCCGCTCGCCGGCAACGGGCAGCCGAAAGGGGGCATCGGAAGCGCTATTACCCGCGTCCGCAAAGGAAGCCCTTATGCCCCACGAGAATTTGCCACAGCTCAAATCCCTGCTGGTAGACGAGATGGAAGACCTTCTCCACGCAGAAAACCAGCTTGTTAAAGCCCTGCCAAAAATGGCTAAAGCCGCGCATTCGCCGCAGTTGCGCCAGTGCTTTACCGATCACCTGGAGCAGACGCGCGGGCACGTCGAGCGTCTCCACCAGGCCTTCGAGTTGCTCAACGTGAAGGCCAAGGCCCAGACCTGCAAAGGCATGCAGGGGTTGATTGAGGAAGGTGAGGAAAGCATGGGTGAAGGCAAAGACCGCGATGACGCCAGCTCCGATCTTTCACTCGTCATTGCCGCGCAGAAGGTCGAGCACTATGAGATTTCAGGCTACGGCTCACTGCGCACTCTCGCCGACCGGATTGGGCAAATGCAGGTGGCGCGGCTGCTGGCCGACAACGAGGCTGAAGAACGTATGGCCGATGAGCGCCTGACCGACGTCTCGCAGCCGCTGTTTGCAAAAGCGGCGTAACGCATTGATAGGCGCGGGGCTCGGGCGGCCTGCGGCCGCCCTCAGCCCGCTTGCAGCGGTCTGCCAGGGCGCCCCGTGATTTAGAGACGGTGTGGATGTCCGCCGCCAGGGTGACTGGTGCGCGCCGCGGACGGGGCATGGTAGGCAGGTGCGTGATAGGCCGGAGCACGGTAGCTGGGGGCTGGATGGTAAGCCGGTGCCCGATACGCCGGTGCCCGGTAAGCCGGCGCACGATACGAGGGTGCCTGGTAACGAGGCGTGTTCACGATGGGATGGCCGACTTCGAGCGGCGGTCGCTCGCTGGCGCTTGGCTCAAAGCCGCGGCGCGGAGCTGCCTGCGGCGCGAAGCTGCGAGCTTCGGGCTCGGTGCCGCCGCCGTTGGGACGGAAGCTCTGCCAGCCACCGCCGCCAGGTCCGGCGGGCTTGGCGGTGCGCGGGGCCCGCGCTTGCGGCGCCGCCCGCCGTGGCGTGGTGTGCTGCGGAGTGGCATTGCGGGGAGCGCGTGCTTGCGGCGCCGCCCCTCGCGCTGCTGGGTGGGCAGGCTCGCTTCCGTGGCTGAAGCTCTGCCATCCGGGCCGCGCTTGCTGCTCTGGACGTTCCACCCGCGGCTGCTCCGCCGGCACCCGCGACGAGCCAGCACTGTTGAAGTGCTGCGGCTGGCTCGCCGCGGCCGGCGCGCGCGCCACCCGTGGGCGCTCGGGCCGGGCGGTGCGGGTCGCAGGCGCACCGCTCAGCGCGTGCTCCACGCTGGCGCGTTCCTCAGTAAAGTCGGGCCGCGCGCTCACCGTGCCGCGCTGACCGAAGAAATGCGTCGCCGTGCGCGCTGGCACGTGGCCGGGCCGGGCCTCGCGGCTGGCGCTCAGGCTGCCACGGCCGGGAACCACCGGCAACGTGCCGCCGATGACCGTGCCCTGGCGGACTTCCGCGGCGGTAATGTGCGTGCGCCCCTGAACGGCGCCGTGCGCGAACTGCGTGCTGGGCACGCGGATGACCGCCTGCCGTACGCGTGGGTTGGTGCGCATCATGGCAAGGTTGGAGTAGGCGACACGCTCGTGGCCGGCCACCGCCAGCGGCGGCAACACGCTGCGGCGATAAACGTTGTTGGTCACGTATACGTTGGTGATGTTGATGTTGGAGTAGCGCACGCCGTAGTAGCCGCGACCGCCCCACCACGGACGATAGGGGTCGCAGGGGCCGATCGGAAGCCATCCGACGCTGCCGAATCCAACACCCACGCCGAGTCCGCCACCCCAGCCGAAGAAGGATACGTACGCAGGTGCCCATAGCGGCTGGTAATACGGCGTCACCGGCCCGGGCCACCAAACCCAGTTGGCGCCGTAAACGAACCAGCGGCCATAGTGGAATGGTGCCCAGCCCCAAGGCTCATACGACACCCAGGTCCAGCCCCAGTAGGGCTCCCAAGTCCACTGACCGTTGCTGTAAGGCGTCCAGCCCGATCCTTCATTGTCCGGAACCCACACTTCGCCATAACCGGGCACATTCGCCCAGTTGCCGTAGCCGTTCATCGCCTGTGCGCCGGTGTAGTAGCGATTGGCGTGGTTGTCGGCCTCGGCTGCTTCGGACGCGCTATCGCGGGCTTCATTCCACTGGTCCCAGCTATCGCGCGCCGGGGCGTCGGTGATCTGGTATTGCGGCGAATCCACGCCCTCAACGGTGATCTGCTGGCCTTGTTTCAGGCGCGTGCTGCCCTGGGGAGTGGAAACTTCGGCTTCGCCCCTGCGGACAATCACCTGGGTTTCGCTGTTTGAGGAAACCAGAATGCGGTACACGCCCGCTTTTTGCGGATACACGGCGATATTGGGTGTGTCAATTTCCGATTTAGCCTGGGCGCCGTTGAGCACCACGTAATCAGCAAGTCCGGCGCCAAGCTGCACTTGGATATTCGACTTCGTCAGGGTCACCAAGTTGACGTTGGCGTTGTCGCCGAGGCGGAGCAGGTCGGCGTAGTCAATCTGCACCTCGGCGCGCGATCCGGCGCCCGCAGCGACTTTATCGCCGCTGACGAGGGGCGTGTTGATGGCACCGGCCACCCAATCGCCGGTGTCCGCGCGCTCAGTGGAAACATTGCCATTGAGGGTGCTCAGGTGTGCCACGATCTGATCGGAAATCGGCGGCTGGCTCTGATCCTGACCGAGAGCAAGCGCCGACAAAGCGAACATCCCTGCAAGAGCTGATACCAGACAGCGCGATGCTTGAGATTTCATTGCTGACCTCCCACACTGCTTCTGCCAATTTACACGCACGACTCGTGCCAAAGCACAAAGGCTGCACATTCAAAGAGATGCGGTAGGGGTGGTGCTGGATTCAGGTGGCTGGAATGCACCAGGATGGTGGATTTCGGCCATGTTGTTGGCGCGGGGCTCGGGCGGCCTGCGGCCGCCCTCAACCCGCTTGCAGCGGTCTGCCAGGGCGGCGTGCCCCCCGCGAGCTGGCGCTCAGGGCGTCTCCGCGCACAGCTTATCTCCGACAAGCTCCTAGAAGTCCAGCTCGAGGCGCACGCCGTCGAGATCGGCGGCATAGTAGTGCGGCAGCGTGGCCGTAATTCGATAGCCCAGGCGAGCATAAAAAGCCAGCGCACCGGAGTTGTTCACCGCCGCTTCCAGGCGCATGCCGCGCGCTTTACGGGCGTGATAATACTGTTCGGAAACCCGCATCAGGCGCTCACCAATGCCGCGCCGGCGCGCACCCGGGTCGATATCCACGGTGATCACGTGGCCCCGCCCGCGATTCTGTACGGTCAGGATCAGGCCCAGCAGCGGGCCATTATCCGCCTCGCGGCAGCCGAGGTGAAAACCGGGCAGGCGGAGGTAGCCGCGAATTTCAACGGCGGAATAGGCAATGGCCGGCGGAAAACAGCGCTGATCCAGCTCGAACGCCTCTGCGGCGTTGGCCAGCGTGAGCGGTCTGAAGTTCACCCTGCCAGCTTAGCGAAGAAGTATGCCAGCCAACCCGCCCAGGATGCGTCCGACGATCAGACCCAGAACCAGCGCGACCGCCATGCCGGCTTCCGGATGGCGTTGCAGTTGCCGCACGGGCGTTAGATTGCGGGCCCCGCGGAGCAGACGGCTGCGCAGCGCCGCCGCCGTGTCCACAAAGGCGCCGCGCTGCTCCAGCAAGCGGCGATTGATCTCGGGCAAGGTTGTTGGCTGGGTGGACATAGTTGCCTCAGCGCGGGCGCTGCCTGTGCCAACCCAGTGCGACCCCTGCGGTTACACCGGCCGCGCCGCACAGCATCAGCAAGGGCGCCAGATGATGCCGCCGCCCTTCAGGACTTTGAGCTGCTCTCAGAAGGGTTTTCAGCCGTTCCAGTTCGACGCGCGCGCGCCGCGCCCCTTGGCCCGCATTCTGCATGAGCCGCTCCATCGGACGGTGGTGCGGAGTGATCGGAATGGGTTCTTTGGTCACTGCCGCTTGGGATGCACGCAGACCCTATGCCTGTTGTGCGTGATACCGACGGGCAGACGTAAACGCGTAGTGTATGCCAGATGTCACGGCGAGAAAAACGACAGCCACCCAGCCAATGCGTTCCAAAATCCGAAACCCAATCCGAGGGGCCCAACTGTCAATCAATGTCACCCCGACAGTGGCCAGCTCGGCCGTAGTGGACGACTTCCCCCACCAAGTCGGACGGAAATCGCGGAAACCCGTACCCCAATAGAGGAATGCCGCAGATACCAAGATGCAAATATCCCGCGTAAACACGACGATGGTTACGGGCCAAGGAAGTTCGCCCACCAGCGCAAGAGCCAAAAACAGTGCCGCAACAAGGCTTTTGTCCGCGATTGGATCTAAATAAAGCCCGAGCGCGGAATGCTGATCGAAGTGACGTGCGATCCAGCCGTCAAAACCGTCACTGATGGCGGCCAAAATGAATATCGTGACCGCCCAGCCGGCCTGGCGCAGCATAACCGCAGCCAGAACCATCGGTACCAGCAGCAGGCGCAGCTCAGTTAGTAGATTGGCGGGATAGCACCATTCCGGCAACGGGGCCTTCGAGGCGGCGGTCGACACGCCTTCATTATCGCGCTGGAGAGGGTCAGTGTGCCGCACCAGCCGAGGCGGTGGTTGCGGGCGTAGGCTGCAACTTGTCAAGCTCCAGCATGTAGTGCTGGCAGACGGCCTGGAACTGAGGCATCAACGCGGTTCGGACCGGAAGCCCAGGGGGCAGGCGCTTGCGGAACACTTCATAGTTCTTGAACACGCCATCGCGCTCAATACGAAAGTCCAGATGCGGTCCGGTCGCCATGCCGCTCATTCCCACCAAGCCAATGCGTTGGCCTTGGGCCACGTGTTCGCCCACGTGTACGAGCACTTTGGACAAGTGCAGGTACAGCGTCTGATAGCCGCTGGAATGACGAATTCGCACCATGCGGCCATCCTCGCCTTTCCACCCGGCATGAATCACCACACCGGCGCCGAGGGCCTGGACCGGCGTGCCCATGGGTGCGGCCAGATCGGTGCCTAAATGCGGACGGTAAGTTTTCAAAATGGGATGATAGCGATGATAAGAAAAACCGCTGGTCACGCGGGCATCGAACTTGAGCGGCGATTTGAGGAACTCGCGCTTCATCGGCTGGCCGTTGGGCCGGAAGTAGGCCAAAGAGCCCTGGCGATCATGGAAACGGACAGCCTGGTAAGGGTGCCCGGCATTGATGTACTCGGCCGCCACAATCTGGCCGTAGCCGGCAAAGTGGCCCTGCAACAGGTTCTCCTCGACCAGCACCTTGAACACGTCGCCCGGGCGGGGATCGGTATAGAAGTCCAGATCCCAGCCAAAAATGTTGGACATGTCAACCGCAAGCTGGTCATGGGCGCCAGCATCCTGGACGGCTTGAAACAGCGATGACTGGACGATTCCGGCAACGCTGATCAGGCGTGCGGTAAACGGAATTACTTCAATCGAGGCCTGCCAGGCCAAAGCTCCGCCGGGTGCGGCGGGCGGCTGCGCTCGCAGCCAAAGGGTGTGATTAAGGTCAATGCTGTAGCTGAACGCCTTGAGATCGCCTGCGGCGGTGCGCACCAGTGTAAGGGTGCGGCCGGAGCGGATCCTGGCAAGGCTGTAGACGGGCCGCGCGGCCGCAATCAAATCCTGCAGGACCGGCTGGCCGAGGTGGAACGGCTTCATCGCGGCGAAAAACGAGCTGCGTTTGGGGATGGTGACGCTGGTACTTACCGTTGCCGGAGCCGACGGCGCCCTCGTGGCGGCAGTCAGCGCAGGCGCCAGCTTGAGCGGAGCCGCAGCCGTATGGCGGTGCCAAACCCAGATGGCGGTGGCAACCACGAGTACGGGAACGATAACTAGAGTGCGGCGGACAACAGGTCGCATTTGCCTTGATTGTAACGGGGAGGGCTCTGGCCCCGTCCAGTGGAAACTAATGGAGGCGCAATTTTTGCTCGATGCCCCGACACAAAAGGCGCAGGGCCAGAAAGGCAACTCCGGTGGTAAAGGCGATGGCGCCGACGGCCATGGCCAGTTCCAGCGATCCTTCAATTACTTGAGACGCCATACCTGCTGATGTACTTGCAACTCGAGGGCCACACAAACCCGCCACCTTCGTTCTCCAAGGATGAACTCAAGGAAAATGAGGCCGGCATTGGTTATAATGGGCATTGATTTTCGTTCCCTGCCTTCAGGGCTGAGGCAGTGACCGTCCGGCATTAACAAAATCACATGAAGCACAGCGTATGGAAGAGTCAAGGCGCCATTTGGCGGCTGGCCCTCGTAACAGGGTTGGTACTGTTGGGGGCAGCCGGCTGCGACACCTACTACATCCCGCCACCGCCGGAGTCAATTTCCCTCGCCGCTACCACCAACGACCTGGTGATCTCGGCGCTGAATACGGACAACCAGGTTGTGCCGTCGCAGTTGCCGCTGCAAGGAGCCATTTCCAATGGCGGCCCTAATTCGACCATCGTGTACTCGGTGGGCCAGGAAGGCAATTACGTAGCCGGCGGCAATGCCATCTACGGCTTCGTCACGCCCGACGGCGTATACACGGCACCGCTGGTAGTGCCCACGCCCAATGAGGTGGTGATTCAAGCTGCAGACCAGAATGACCCGACCGAAACCGCCACCTGGACCTTGACGCTGGAGAACCCCACCGCGCTGGTGACGGGCGTATCGCCGAGTGTGGTTACGGCCGGATCCACCGCGACCTTTGACATTACCGGAACGAACTTTGACAGCGGGGCTACGATTGACTTGAGCGGGGCCGGCGTGACCAGTACCCAACTGGTCAGTTCGACGGAAATGAAGGCAACCGCCAACGTCCAGCAGCCCGGCATGCTGGGTCTGAGCGTCATCAACCCCTACCCGTTTGGAGCCCCCAACTCGTTTCTGGTTCGCAGCTTGCCCACCAGCCCAGCCAGTTCGAGCGCCATTGCGGTCACCGTAGGACCGGCAGGCAAGGACGCCAACGGAAACCCGGTGACAGCGACCAAGGCATACGTTCCGCGGCCCGGCAGCCTGGCTGTGGTGAATTTGGACAGCAATCAGCAGATCAACTCCGTGCTATTGCCGCCGGGCTACGTGCCCAGCATGGTGGCAGCCGACCCGGCTGAACAACAGGTGGTGGTGGCCAGCACGGCAAACAACACCTTGTTGCTGGTCAACACGAACCTGGATGAGGTCGCCAGCTCACTGAGTGTGGCTGTAGCCGGCACGGCCACCGTCAACGGGACGACCTGCGGCGTCTGCGCCATGGTGTTGGATAGCACCCGCCACACCGCCATTCTGGACACGGCGGCGGGTCTGATTACGGTTAATCTGGACAGCGGCAGCGCCAGTGCGCCCCTGGCCGCACCCTCCAGCCTGAGCTTCGCCTACGATCCCATCAGCCAACGGGCTTTTGTGCCGTACGCGAGCAGCAGCGGCAGCGGCGTGAAGGTGGTAAACCTGCAGACCGGAACCATTGAGGACCTGGAACCGGCAGGCGCACTGTTTGGGACGGCGACGTCGGGCGCGGCGTGGGACGCCACTACGGGCGTGCTCACGACCGCCGACACCGGCAGCAGCGCGTATCTGGACCTGAACCTGAACAATGCACAAACGTTGGGCACGGTGATGCAGGCGCCGGCCGCTCCATTCACGGTGACCAGCGCTTGCGGTTCCCCTTGGCGGGGTCTGGATCTGGACTTGGTGGGCCATCTCGGCTGGTTAGCAAACCTCGGCAGTTGCATTGCCGTCGCTGCCTTGCCGCAGGCGGCGGAGAACGGAACGCCCGCTCCGCCGCTGCCGTTGAAATGGGCGCGCGTTCCCGCCGATCCGAATGATGGTCTGTCCTGGCAGGCAACCCCGCTCAGCCAGGATCCGACGCTCGCGGCTTACACCGGCGCGGATGGCTCCGCCTACGGCCTAGCCCTGCGCGCCGACGGCGCCGTGCTGCTCAAAGTCAATCTGGCGATGCTGCAGGCCGCGCCGGCTTTTGTCGGCGGCGCAGACAGCAATCAAGTGGACCCAACCCAGGTCAGCCAGAACGGATCCTCGGTCTCAGCATTGACCTACATCCCGCTTCATTAGGGCGGCTATTGATAGGCGCGGGGCTCGGGCTGCCTGCCGAAGCGGGTTACACCAAATCTGCAACTGCTTTAGGAGCTTGTTGAAATAGCGTTCGGGGAAGCCTGCGAGGGAGCGGCGAAGGAGAGATTGGTGTGATCGGGGATCGAGTTGGTTAGCCTGGAGGGCCAGCAGTCGCTGGCGCGGAGGCTGTGCGGGA
>JBOGKQ010000013.1:0-69192 GCA_050747905.1 Terriglobales bacterium
TCTGCTTGCTGTAACGCTCAAATCCGTTCGCCAACGCCAAGGTCTGTTGTCGCATCCATCCCCCCTGAACCCAATCTACCTAACTCTGGCTCGAATGGAAATGGACTTAATCAGACCCTCCCTAATGCAGCGCGCAGCCTAATGCCCAGGCCGGGCTGGCCGGCTCCATCCCGCTGGGCAGTCCCTTGGCTTCGAGCCTGCTCAGTTTGGCCATCGCCGCGGTAATTTCCATGCAGCTCGTCCGGATGGCCACCACGTCACTCGCCGTCGGCCGGAAATCGCCAAATTCCAAATCCTGCAGCCGCCGCCCCAGATCGCGGTTGGCGGCGCCAAAGCTGGGAGCGGTATTGCCCACCAGCGCCTCGGCGCTTTTCGCCAGCGCCGCATCCCCCGCCTTCTTCGCCGCCGCGCTCAGTTGCTGGATGTGCTGGTAGGCGTCGTAGCTGGCGTTTAGGCCCGCCATCACCTGCCGCTCCACCTGCATCTGCGCCGCCAAATCCGCGGCCGAAGCCAGCGAGCGGGGATCGTTGCGCAGCGTGAGGGTGCGCGTGAGATTGCGCCCGTCCACGCTCAGCGTAACCTGGTACGCACCCGGGTTGACCAGCGGGCCGACCGGAATCCGCCGCGGCGTCATCCCCAGCACTGCATGCCAGGTCAGGGTGTACTCGGTATAGTCCAGCAGCCCGCCGTAGTAGCTGTAGGTCAGCGCCTGGGGCGGCGGATAACGCAAATCCCACACCAAGCGGTGCCCGCCCGCCGCCGCATCGAGCACGGCCGGCGGCTTGAACCAGTAAGTGGGCACGTTGGGCATGGAGCGGTCTGGCGGTGGCGGGGCATTGGTAAACTCCCGCACCAGCCGCCCGCTGCTGTCGCGAATCGTCAGCCGCATGGGCCCCTGAGCCGGCTGCGCCAGGTCATAGTCGAGGATGGCGCCCTCAGGCGGATTTTGCCCCGCCGGTACTTCCGGCGGCAGCGGCGTATCGTGGTTGTTTGACCAGCGTACCCGCCACGCCGTTTCCGGCTGGAACAAATACGCCGCCGTCACGGCCTGGGCCGCGCGAATTTGCCGCAAAGGGGTGATGTCGTCGAGAATCCACAGGCTGCGGCCGTAGGTGGAAATCACCAGGTCATCGCCGTGCACATGCATGTCGCTGACCACCGTATGCGGCAGGTTCAACTGCAACGATTGCCAATGATCGCCCCGGTCGAACGACACCCAGGCGCCCATTTCGGTTCCGGCGTAGAGCAGGCTGGCATCCTGGGGGTCTTCGCGCACCACGCGCGTGCGCACGTTCTCCGGCAGCCCGGCGACAATCGCGGACCACGTCTTGCCGTAGTCTTCGGTGCGGTAGAGCTCCGGCCGATTGCCGCCCTGCTCCCCGGCTGCCACATAGAGCGTGCCCCGATCGTGATGCGAGGCGTCCATATTTTCCACGTGCGTGCGCGCCGTGAACGCAGGCGGCGACACGTTCGTCCACCTCGCGCCGCCATCGCGGCTGAGCTGAATCAGGCCGTTGCTGGTTCCCGCCCACAGCAGTTTGCCATCAAGCGGCGAGGGCGCCAGTGCGGTAATCGCCGCCCCCCGCCCGAAGCGCGGCGGCGCCGGCGGCGCGCCCGGGCTGGGCTTGCGCTGCGTCAAATCCGCACCTAACTGCCGCCAGCTCTTGCCGCCATCAGCGCTCGAGCGCACCACATTGGAGGCCACATACAGCCGGTGCGGATCGGTGGGCGAAAACAGCGTCGGCGGCAGATTACTCCACCGATCCGCCGGCGTGGGCGTGAACACTACGGCAACCTGGCCGGTCTTGCGGTCAAAGCGGCGCAGCACGTCATACCAGCCCTGGGTGTACACCAGCCGCGGGTCCAGGGGATCGGGCGCGATGCCGCTGAACTCGAACCCGCTCACCGGCTGCCAGTCGCGGAAGGTGATCTCGCCGTAATCGCTGCGGCTGACCACCGCCGCGGTGCCGCTGTCCTGTTGCGCACCATAGACCTGGTAGGGAAACTGGTTGTCGGTGAACACGTCGTAGAACTGGCCATTGGGCAGGTTGTACCACGGTGTCCAAGTGTGGCCGCCATCCACCGAGATACTCGGCCCCTGATCCACGCCCGCAAGCATGCGCCGCGGATTGTGGGGATCAATCCAGAGGGCGCGATAATCGTCGCCGCCGGGCGCGCCCTTGTAGGCGGCAAACGTCGCCGCGCCGTCGCTCGAGCGGAACATGGCCGTGCCCATCAGGTAGACGACGTCGGGATTTTTCGGGTCTACATAAATGCGTCCGCCGGCACTGGCAATTTTGGACGTGCCCAGCCGCCAGCTTGCGCCACCATCGTCAGAGCGGTAGACGCCGCCCGCACGCCCGCCCGGCAGGCCGCCGGTGAGCAGATACAGGCGCTGCCCCTGGGTGCCCGCCGCCACCGCAAGCGTCGCGCTGCGCAGCCCGGCCGGCAATCCCGCCCCGCTGAGCTGCTGCCAGGTGGCGCCCTCATCGCTCGACTGGTAAAGGCGCACCGCCGCGGGACGCCCGCCCGGGCCCGCCGCCTGCATCAGCGCATACACCATCTGTGGATCATCGTAGTCCCAAGCCAAATCCTCGACGCTCGCGCCCGCCAGCACCCGCATCCAGTTCGCACCGCCATCACTCGTGCGGTACACTCCCTGCGAAAACCCTCCGCCCGCACTCGCCTGCGGTGGACCAAAGCCGCGCCGCGCCGTTGTGCCCGCCAGCACCAATTGCGGGTTGTGTGGATCCACCAGCAGGTTCGGAATATATTGCGCCCCCGCGAGCCCATCGCGCTGCCAGGTGCGGCCGGCGTCGGTGGACTTGTACATCCCTTTCCCGGGCGTGAACGACCAGACGGTCGGATCGCCCGTGCCGACGTAGACCAGGTTGGGCTCGGAATCCGCCACCGCGACAGAGCCGATCGAGGGCACGGCTTCCTGGTCGAAGACCGGCTTCCAGACCGTCCCGCCGTCGCTCGTTTTCCAGACACCGCCTTCCGGCAGGCCCAGATAATACGTCGTGGGATCGCCGGGCACGCCCGCCACCGCGTACACGTTACCCGAGCGGTAAGGCCCGATCGAGCGCCAGTGCAGGCCGGCATAGAGGGCGGGATCCACCCTCGCGGTCTGCGCGCCGGCAACGCCCGCCGCGCAGACGGCGAAGACCGCAATCCAATGTCGCATCAGAAGATAATCTCTCCCTCGAACGCGATCATGCGCGGCGCGCTGTCGCCGCCCAGGCCATTGCCCAGCAAGCTGGTCGAGGGCGCATCGAGCGAGTTGATCGTCCCCATGTTCACAAAACTGGAGCTGACGCCGGGAATCGCAGCCTTGATCACGCCCCCGCTCGTGCTTGGGTTGGCGTAGTTGGGGTGATTGAAGACGTTATAGGTCTGCACGTCAAAGCGGAAGTTCATCCGCTCCGTCAACGGGAACGTCTTGGTTAGGAACAGGTTGGTCCACTGGAAGCCCGGGCCCATGAGATGGAACGCGTAGGTTCCCGGGAATTGGCAGTTGGCCGCCGAAGCGGGTGCGTAGGTGGTGGTACCGGGCACCAGGCATTGCTTGCCGTGACTGTTATACACCGACGCGAACGCCGCCGGATTCAGCCACTGGTAGTTGCCCGCCTCGGTTCCGGCGACGGGAGTATTCCTCGAATAGGGGCTGACGCCGGTCAAATAATAGGCCGTGTTGTCCGGGCCGGTTCCGTTGTGCAGGATGTTCAAGCTCGGGCTACCAACAAAGATCGGGTCGCCACCTTGCGAGAACGTGGACCCGGAAATCTGCCAGCCATTGACGATCTGGCCGAGCAGGGCCGAGCCGTGCACATGCCATGGCAGCGCATAAGTATAGTTCGCGCTCAGGACGTTGAACGGCGTGCCCGACTGGTCGCGGTAGGTCTCGCTCACCGGGATGGAATCGAGGAAGGGCGCGTTGGTCTGCAGCGCATGCGCCCAGGCGTAGTTGAGGCCGAGCGTGAAGCCATGATAGCTGCGCCAGGTTGAGCCGAGCTGAAGGCCATTGTAGGTGGTATAGCCATCGTAACGATCCTGGCTGATGGAGGTGAACCGGGCGTCCGGGGTGACGCCGGCGGCCGAATAGTAGAACGGCGCGAAGCAGCCCGAGCAAAGGTTCTGGTACGAGTTCGGGTCCACCGTATCCTCGTTGTGATAGCTGCGGTTGCCAACGTAGTTGGCTTTGACGGAGATGCTCTGTCCAAGTTGGCGTTCAATCCCGAAGCTCCACTCATCCGCATAGGGCGCACTCAGCCCTTGCTGCGGCTGGATGGTCAGCCGCTGCACGGGAACGCAGGCGGTCGGCGGAGCTCCGGGTGCGGTGCAGGAGGGCGCCTTGGCCGCAAAATTTGACTGGAACAGTTGATTCGCCGTGCCCATGGCGCTCACCACGCTGTTGGCCTGGGAGGGATCGTACAGCGCATAACACTGCGGATTGCCCGCCCCAGCGCCCAGGACCTCGAACGGACAGCCAGCCGCGCTCGGTCCGGTTCCAGTGCCATCGGTGGGAATCGTGCCCAAATCGCCTTGGTCATAACCGCCGTTGTAGCTGGGATCGAAAGGGGCGTTGCGCGCCATGTTGTCAATCGCATCCGCCGGCGCCACGGCTTCAAACATTCCCCAACCGCCAGTAACGAGGGTGTTCTGCCACGGCTGCCATGAAAACGCCAGCCGCGGCTGCGCGAACACAAACGGAACATGGCTGAAAAGCTTGTTCGAGGGGCCGATGACGTTGGCAGGAGAGATACCCAGCGAATGCGTCATCAGCTCCCAGTCCTGCGGGTTGCCCAGTACCCCGGCGGGATCATGCGGATTGCTGTTATTGGTCAGGCGCACGCCGTAGATGAAGGTAAAGTTGCGGCTCATCTGCCAGGTGTCGCCGGCATAGGCCTCGATCGAATAGATGCGCACCGGCTGGTCGGGATTGACGGGTACCGAGATGCTCGCGTCGGGCGCCACGCCGTAGTCGAACTCCGCCAGGCTGCCGGCGCTAATGTTGGGCTTTTCGCTGCCCTCGAAGTCATAATCGGTAATCCACTCGCGCAGGAAGTTGACGCCCACGCGGAACTGGTGGCTGCCCTTCACTATGCTCAGGTTGTCAATGACGCCGAAATTGGTGACGTTGCGTCCCTGTGGGAACGAGGTCGAGCCCAAAGTGTCCCACGGCGTGTTGAAGCGCAAGGGCTGCACCGCGTCCACCACGGACTGATCGGCGTACTCGAACGGGGCGCTGTACCAGAGCTGGCTGAAGCTCAAGTCGTTCACGACGTCGGGGGAGAAGATGTGCGTCCAGTCGCCGTTGGTGCCCCACTCGGGCTGGAACGAGTCCTGGTTGAAGATGGGGTTGATGGCGCTCAGCCCGGTGGCCTGCAAGCCGCGGTCGTTCGTGTAGCTGAACCAGAAGGTGTTGTTTTCGCCGGGGTGCCAGTCCACGCGTGTAATCAGCTTGTTTTCCCACGTCAGATTGCTGCCGCTGAAGGTTACCTGGTTGGCGCAGCCGCTGTCGGTGGGTATGAAGTTGGCGTCGCCCTTCGCCTGACCGCCGGCCACTTGCGGGTTGAAGGTAGCGTCCAGGCTGCCGTTGGGCAGGAGGTTGCAGCCAAACATGGGATACGGCGTGGACTGCAGGGCGGGGTTGTTGATTTTATACAGGGAGAGCTCATGCGACTGGAACGCGGCTTCCTGCGGCTGGGGAGGTAGGTAAAGATAGTTGCCGTTTTCGCCACTGGCCACGCCCGGCTGCGTCGCACCGCTCACGGCGCAGTTACCCGTCGCCGGCGCGGTGCCGCCCCCGGACGTGGGATTGAAATACGTGGGATCGGTTTCACATCCGCCGACCAGGAGCTGCTGCTTGGCATATTGTTCGTAGCCTGCCGTGGGCATCAGCACCCCGGTGTCCACGACCGGCAAATCAATCCGCGCGCCTTCGTCGTCCACGAAAAAGAACACTTTGCTGTGCGCGATAGGACCACCCACGCTGCCAGTGTAAAAGTTGACGTTGTCGAAGGGCTTGGGCCCCACCGGCGACGTCATCTTCTGGAAAGTGTCGTAGGCGTTGAGCACGCGGCCGTTCCACTGCTCGCTGAGGTTGCCGTGCCAACTGTTGGTGCCGTGCTTGCTGACGTAGTTGACGTTGGCGCCCTCGGAATGGCCCTGGTCCACCGAATAGGGGTTGGTGGCGACCGTCACCTCGGAGATATCATTGGCGCCCATCGAGAGGTTGGTGGGGCCGGAGTTGTTGATGCCCAGGTAGGGGTCATTGTAGCTGCCGCCGTCAATGGTGAAATTGCTGGTTGTGCCCGGCAGGCCATTGTAGGTGGCATTGTAGTAGCTGCCATTTTTCGTGATCGTCGCCCCCGGCGTCAACTGCGCCAGGTAGGTCAAGTCGTTGCCCGGATTGGGCAGGTTTTCGATGGCTTGCGCGTTGAGCGTGGTCGAGATGTTCGGATTTTCCGGCTGCAGCAGCGGCGCCTGGCCGGTGACCTCGACAGTTTGCGAGGTCTGGCCGATCGCCAGCTTGAAGTTCAACCCGATATTGCTGGTCACCGCCACCGCCACAGCCACTTGCTTGGCGGTGCTGAAACCGGGGTGGGTGACGGTCACGGTGTAGCTGCCCGGTTGCAGCAGCGGAATGATGTAGCCGCCGTTGGGCTGGGTCACGGCGCGATAGGCGCCGCCAGTCTGCAGATTGATGGCCAGCACCGTGGCGGCGGGCACGGAGGCGCCGCTGGGATCGGTGACTTTTCCGCTGATCGCGCCGGTGGTGGCGTTTTGCGCCCAAGCTGCCCCCGCGCTCAACATCAGAGACAGCATCACCTGAATAAGAACCCTCACAGTTGGACGGATCATTAATGACCTCCCCTGACCGGACAGATACTTTATACGCCCAACCACTGGAGGATGCAACCCCCTAATTTGCACGAAGTTACATAGGGTGGCGCGGGCCCTGCGCGGCTGCTGCGCGCGGCCCTGCGCGCCGATTTTGCCCACGGTGCCAAGCGGCGTGAACCCCTCGATATGATCATGCTATCATTTTCTTACCTCCGGCGACCGCGTTTCGCGGCAACTTTAGGTTGGCGCGGAACTCAGCCCGGCTGCTTCGCCCTGCTGGAGTTGCGCCGGGCGGCTTGCTCGCGTCGGGTTGCCCGCCCTGTTGTGAGTGCGCAGGGCGGGTTGGGAGCCCTTGGCCCCAACCCGACGCTGCGCCTCGCCGGGGCCGCGCCCGCGCATTTCCCTGGGGCGCTCGCTGGGACACTCGCCCGTGCGGAATTCCGCAGCCCTGCGCGCCGATTTTGCCCACGGTGCAAGGCGGCGCGACCCCCGCACCGCGGCGCTTGCTACACTGAGCCTGACATGGCGCAGCGATGGCTGGTTACCGGAGGCGCGGGATTCATCGGTTCCAATTTCCTCCGCCTCGTGCTGGCCTCGCAGCCGGATGTGCACCTGGTCAACCTCGATGCCCTGACTTATTCGGGAAGGCGTGAGAACCTGGCGGATTTGGAAAAGCGGCCTGGTTACGAGTTTGTTCAGGGCGACATCTGCCGGCCCGCCGCAGTGCGGCAAGCGCTGGCGCGGCTGGGCGGAGGGGCGGAGGCCATCATCCACTTCGCCGCCGAGAGCCACGTGGACCGCAGCATCCACGACGCCTCCGCCTTCATCCGTACCAATGTGCAGGGCACGCAGACACTGCTGGACGAGGCGCGCGCGCACGGGGTTGGCCGCTTCCTGCACGTTTCCACCGATGAAGTCTACGGCAGCCTGGGGCCGGAGGGGCGTTTCCGCGAGGACTCGCCCCTGGCTCCTAACTCCCCCTATGCCGCCTCCAAAGCCGCCAGCGACCTGCTGGTGCGCGCCGCCTTCCACACCCACGGATTGCCGGCGATCATCACCCGCGCTTCCAACAACTACGGGCCCTACCAGTTTCCCGAAAAACTGATGCCTCTGGCGATAAGCAACGCCGCCGCGGACCAGCCCGTGCCCATGTATGGCCAGGGCGAAAACGTCCGCAACTGGATTTACGTGGACGACCACGCGCGCGGCATCCTGGCGGCGCTGCAGCGCGGGCAGCCGGGGCAGGTCTACAACCTCGGCGGCAACGACGAAGTCGACAACCGCACTTTGCTGCATACCCTGCTGCAGCTCATGGGCAAACCCAGCAGCTTGATCCGCAGCGTCACCGACCGGCCTGGCCATGACTTGCGCTACGCGCTCGATTCCCGCCGCGCCCATGAGGAACTGGGCTGGGCGCCTCAAGTATCGCTGCGGCAAGGGATGCTCGCCACGGTGGAGTGGTACCGGACGCATGCGGATTGGCTGGCCAGCGCGCGCGACCGGCAATTCCGGGAGTATTACCAACGGCAATACGCGGAGGCCGAGGTATGAAGGGTGTGGTGCTGGCCGGCGGGCTGGGCACGCGGCTGCTACCGTTGACGAAGATCACCAACAAACACCTGCTCCCGGTCTACGACCGCCCGATGGTGTATTTTCCCATTCAGATGCTGGTGGACGCCGGCATCGAAGACGTGCTGCTGGTGACGGGCGGCAACAACGCCGGCGACTTCCTGCGCCTGCTGGAAAACGGGGAGGCGTTCGGTTGTTCGCTGCGCTACTCCTATCAGCGCGGCGAGGGCGGCATCGCCGCCGCCCTGCGGCTGGCGCGCGACTTTGCCGGCGGCGAAGCGCTTGCGGTCCTGCTCGGCGACAACCTCTACGAACACGGGATCGCGGGCGCCGCGCGCGATTTCGAGCGGCAGCAGCGCGGGGCGCGCGTGCTGCTGAAACAGGTACCCGATCCGCAGCGCTTCGGGGTGCCCGCGTGGGAGGGCACGCATATCGCCAGGATTGTGGAAAAGCCCACGCATCCGCCCTCGCCCTATGCGGTGACGGGATGCTATTTCTATGACGCCTCGGTGTTTGACAAAATTGAGCGCTGCCAGCCCTCGGCGCGCCACGAGCTTGAAATCACCGATGTCAATAATCTCTATCTGGCGGAGGGGACGCTCGAATATAGCCTGGTCGAGGGCTGGTGGGCCGATGCCGGCACGGTCGAGTCGCTGCATCGGGCGGCCGGGCTGGTTGAGGTGGCCATGCGCACCGCACAGGGCGCCAAACGCGGCGACTTGCCCACGCCCTGAGCGCCAAATGACGCGAGACTCAATCGCCGCCGCCGCGGCGAGTTGACAACCTGGGCAGCCGCGTGCGGGCCAGCAGCAGGGCGCCGGCCAGCATGAGCGCGGCGGCGGAGGCAAACGCCAGCGGCGGGGAGACCGCCCACAGCGAGCCCACCAGGGCGCTGGCGACAAAATCGCCGACGCCGTCCACCGTGCCCAGGGCGCCATAGCCGGTGGCGCGCGCCGGAGCCTCCAGCAGTTCCGCCGAGATTGTTCCTTCCAGCGGGTCCTGGATGGCCACGTAGGCGCCCGCGCCGGCAAATACCAGCGCCAACCCCAGCAGGCTGGAACTGTGCCGCGCCAGGAGAACCGCCAGCCCGGCCGCCGTCGCTGCGCCCAGCACATAGCCGCCCACCAGCAGCCGCGGCTTGGAGACGCGGTCGGCGAGCACCCCCACAGGAAACGCGCCGGCGGCATAGACGAGGTTATGAAGCACGTACAGTAGCGCCGCCCCCTGCGCCGCATGGATGGCCCCGAGGCGCGGCGTCAGCATTTGCACGCCGGCGAGAATCAGCAACGTGTGGGAGAAGTCACCCAGACCGAACAACCCCACCGCCCGCACAAAGCGGCCAAAATCGCCGGGTAGCGCGCGCACCGCATGCACCAGTCCGAGGCCGTGGCGCGCCGGATGGCTGCGCTCACCCACCAGCAGCAACCATGCCGCCACCGCCGCCAGCCCGGGAATAAGCGCCAGCAGGAAAATCCAGCGATAGGGCTGCGCCAGCGACGGCCGTGGCAGCACCGCCAGCAGCCCCACCCCCGCCAGCGGGCCCAGCACCGCGCCCAGCGTGTCGCCGGCACGATGCAGCCCAAACGCCTTGCCTCGCACCTCGGGCGCCACCGCTTCCGCCAGCATCGCCTTGCGTAGCGGCGAGCGCACGCCCCGGCCCATCCAGGCGACGACGCGCCCGATTAAAATCAGCGGCCAGCTCACGGCCGCCGCCATGATCGCCAGCGCGGCCGTGGTGACGAAGTAGCCGCCCGCCACCAACGGCTTGCGCCGACCCACGCGGTCGGAAATCCATCCTCCTCCCAGCTTGACGAAGCTCGAAGACGCGTCCGCCGTGCCCTCGATCCACCCCAGCGCCGCCGCGCTCAGCCCCAGGGCGCGGAAAAAACCCGGCAGCACGGCGGTCACCATCTCGTGTCCGGCGTCGGACAAAAAACTGGTAAGCGTCATGCCCACGACGTCGCGGTTCAGCCAGCCCGGCCATCGCATAACAGGGATATGATAGTAGGTGCAGCTCGGGCGTTGGAGTTCGCCTGACCCAACCGCTCCTCACGAGCAGATGACTCCTACCGAATTTTTCGCGTCAGGAGTCTCGCCATGCCCGTCCCTGCTTCCGAACAAACCGAACTTGTCCGCCATGCGCTTTCCGGTCGCGTGCTGGCACTCGGCATTGCCCTGGCAGGCGCCCTGGGCGCGCTCAGCCGCTGGGGCCTGGGACAGTTCTTCGAAACCCTGGCGGGCGGGCGCTATCCCTGGGGCACGCTGGCGGCCAACCTGATCGGCTGCTTTATGCTGGGCCTGGTCATGGAGGCGGGAGCGCGCAGCCACTGGATGAGCGGCCCGGTGCGCCTCATCCTGTCAGTCGGCTTCATCGGCGCCCTGACCACGTTCTCCACCTGGGAATTCGAGACCCTGCACATGGCCCGCGGTGGCGATGTGCTGCTGGCCGCCGGCAACTTCGCCGTCAATGTCTTCTTCGGTTTCCTGCTGCTGTGGGCCGGCGCCCGCCTAGCCGCGGTGTGGATGCCGTAGCTGCAAGCGGCGGCCTCCCACCGTCTGCAGCCCGGCGGGCCTGCCTGCGATCAATCTAAAGAGCGACGACCGACTGCAATCCCGTAATTTCAAACGTCTTGCGGCAGCGCGGGTTGGAGCAGGCCAACTTGTCGTCGCGCCGCACCATGTAGCTCGACAGCTTGATGAATTTGGCGCGGTCGAGCGAATCGGCGCGAGGCGGGGGCGCAGGTTTCTTGCGCCGCACCACCCAGGTCACGGCGTATTCAGCCTCGGCGCGGCAATGCGGACAGATGAGGCGCGCCTTTCTGGCCTCGTTGGACTCGTTGAAAAACTCTCGCTCTTCCATATTATCCAAGCCCTCAAGCGCGCACGTGCAGTACATCGCCCCCGCTGCTCAGCTCCCCCACCGCCGCCAGCATGCGCCGCGCCACCTCGAAAAATGGCCGCGCCGCCTCAGCGTCGGCGCCCTCGGTGGCCACCGGCTGACCGCTGTCGCCGCCGCGGCGCACCGCGGGCAGCAGGGGCAGGGCGCCCAGAAAGGGCACGCCGAACTTTTCGGCCGTCTGCTCGCCGCCGCCATGGCTGAAAATATCCACTCCGTAGTGGCAGTGCGGGCAGGTGAAATAGCTCATGTTCTCGATCACGCCCAGCACGGGAATGCGCAACTGCTGGAACATGTTGAGCGCCTTGCGCCCGTCCTGGAGCGCCACATCGGAGGGAGTGGTCACCACAATAGCGCCCTCCAGCGGCACGCTTTGCGCCAGACTGAGGGCGATGTCGCCCGTGCCCGGCGGCAAGTCAATCAGCAGAAAGTCCAACTCGCCCCACTGCACCTGCCGCAAGAACTGCTGCATGGCGCTGTGCAGCATGGGCCCACGCCAGATCACCGGCTTGTCGCCGGGGTTGAGCAGCCCCATGGACATGAATCGCACCCCAAACTGCGACAGGGGCTGGATCTGGTTGCCCTCGAGCACTCGCGGCATCTCGGTTTTGCCCATCATCAGGGGGACGTTGGGGCCATACACGTCGGCGTCCAGCAGGCCCACCATCTGTCCCAACTCGGCCAGGGCCACGGCCATATTCACGGCCACGGTGGTTTTGCCTACCCCGCCCTTGCCGCTGCCGATCGCCACCAAATGCTTCACGCCCGGCAGCGACTGGCTGGGCGCGGCTTGCGGAGGATGTGCCATAACAGCTTTATTATAGACGCTGTGATTTGCTCGGTTTCGCTCAACCCTGCGGTGGACAAATACCTGCGCCTGTCGCGCTTGCGCCGCGGCGAGCATCTGGAAGTGCAGGAGGTGGTATCCTCAGCCGGCGGCAAGGGCATCAACGTCGCCGGCGTGCTGCGCGTGCTGGGCGAGACGGTCGAGCTGATCGGCTTTTTCGGCGGCTACACCGGCGACTATATCCTCGATGAGATTGCCCGCGAGGGCATCCACACCGATGCCGTGCGCATTCGCGCCACCACGCGCACCGCCTTTGTGCTGGTCGAGGAGGACGGTAGCGAGACCGAAGTGGTGGAACCCGGGGGCGCGGTCAGCGCGAGCGAAATTGACGCGCTGCGCAGCCGCCTGCGGCTGGCGGCGCGCCGGGCTGCCGTGGTGGTGCTCAGCGGCAGCGTCCCGCCGGGCTGCCCCGATGACATTTACGTGCAATTGCTGGGGGACTGCGGCGGCCATTGTCCGGTGATTGTGGACACCAGCCGCCGCTGGCTGGACGCCCTGCTGCAGGCGCGCCCCCAGCCCGGCGCGGCGGTCATCAAGCCCAACCGCCGCGAAGCCGAGTGGGTCCTGAATGAATCCCTCGGCGACGAATTCGCCATGCAGCGCGGGCTGCGGCGCCTGGCTGGCGCGGGCGTGGCCATGCCGATAATTTCCAATGGCGCCGACGGGTTCTACGCCTTCGCCGGCGGGCGCATGTGGCACGCCCGCATGCCCGCGCTGGAGCGGGTCAACTCCGTCGGTTCCGGCGATGCCACCGTCGCGGGCCTGGCCGCCGGCTTGGCGCGCGGCCTCCCGCCGGAAGCCATGCTCCGTCTCGCCGCCGCCTGCGGTGGCGCCAACGTCCTCACCAAGGAGTGCGCCCGCGTCCGCCCCGAAGACGTCGCCCGCCTCCTCGACCGGATTACAATCCGGAGCTAGCGGGCGCGCGAGCAATCACAGTTCGGTTCCCAGGTGAATCGGCACCTGGATTTTGCGGCCCTTTCTCTCGACCGTCAGCGTCAGCGTGCTGCCCGGCTTCTGCAGCAGCAGGATGTTGCCGAGCTGCCCCTGGTCCTGGACCGGCTCGCCGTTTACCGCCAGGATGATGTCGCCGCCGAAATGCACCGGGGTGTTGCCGATGTAGCCCGGCTCACTGCCGGCGCGCAGCCCCGCCGAGGCCGCCAGCCCGCCCCGCCGCACCCCCAGCACCAGCAGGCCGCGGGAGACGCGCAGACCGAGCTGCTGCGCCACGCTTGGCGACAGGGCAAACGTCATCATCCCCAGCGAAACCGCCTGCACATGCCCGGCCGTGATCAACTGCTGCAGGACGGCCTTGATGCTGTTGATCGGGATGGCAAAGCCGATGCCGATGTTGGATCCGGTCTGGGAATAGATCATCGTATCCATGCCGATCACCTCGCCCAGAGAATTCAGCAGCGGGCCGCCGCTGTTGCCAGGGTTGATGGGGGCGTCGGTCTGAATGGCGTTTTCAATATCGGCGCCCGGCCCGCCGGTGTCGGTTTGGGCCTCATGCACGGTGCGGATGGAGCTGATGATGCCGGAGGTCATCGTGCCCGGCAGGCCGTAGGGGTTGCCGATGGCGAGCACGCGCTGGCCCACCTGCAGGTTGCCGCTGTCGCCCAGCGTCACCGGCGGCACCGGCTGGTGGGCGCTGATCTTGATCACCGCCAAATCCAGCTCCGGCGCCGTGCCCACCACGGTGGCCGGAAACTGCTGCGAGTCATCTTTTTTCGGCGTCCAGGTGACCGTCAGTTTTTGCGCGTTGGCGATGACGTGATAGTTGGTGAGGATATAGCCGTTGGTATTGATGAAAAAGCCCGAGCCCTGCCCGGATTCCGGCACCGGACCCCAGAGCAGATTGTAGGCGATGATCCGCGAGGTGACGTTGACCACGGCGGGCGATACGCGGCGGTAAATGCCGATGTCGCGGCGCTCGCCGGGCGAGAATTGGGTCTGCGGCGGCGCCTCCGCCAGCACCACGGGATGCCCCACCCCGGAGGGAAGTCCCAGTGCGGTGCGGAAGCCGGCGCGGGTGGAGACATAGAAGAAAAATCCGCCCGCCAGAATCAGCGCCAGCGCCAGCACCGGACGCAACCTCATGCGCCCTCCCGGGCGCCGAGTTGCCACAGCATGCGCTCGACCTGCGGCAGGAGCGCGGATTCAGGGCCGTTGTTGTCAATCACGATATCAGCTTGCTCCACTTTGGCCGCATCCGGCAACTGGTGTGCCATCCGCGCCAACGCCTGCGCGCGCGTGCCACCGCGCTGGAGGTAACGCTGCACGCGCAGCTCCGCACCGGCGGCCACCACCACCACCCGGTCAAAGCCCGCCAACAGTCCCGCTTCGATCAACAGCGCCGCTTCCACGCCCGCCATCGCCTTGCCGGCGCACTCCCACTGCCGCAACTGCTCCCCCGCCTTGGCCATGATGCGCGCATGCAGAATGCGGTTCAGCTGTTCGAGTCGCGCGCCGGCGCCAGGCGCAAACACCAGCTCGGCCAGCGCCGCCGGCTCGGCCGTGCCAAACTGCTCCCGCACCTCGTCCCGGGCTTCGTTCTGCAGCAGCTCGTGTCCCAGCCGGTCGGCATCCACCACCGGCACCCCCCGGCCGCGCAGCAAGGCCGAAACGGTGCTCTTGCCGCTGCCCAAACCGCCGGTAATCGCCAGGCGCAGCATCCGGGTCAGGGCGCGGCGAGGGGCTGGCGCTGGCGGCGGGCGGCGGCCAATGCGACCGTGTTGCTCATCAGCATGGCGATGGTGAGGGGGCCCACCCCGCCGGGCACGGGCGTATAGGCGGAGGCCAGGCTGCATGCCGCCCGTGGATCCACATCGCCGATCAGGGTGCGGCCGCGGCGCTCGAACTCTTCCCGGCGCTTGGCATTGCCGGGGAAATACGTTTCGACCTCCTGGGCGCGGCTCAGCGCGTTCATACCGACATCCACCACCACGGCGCCGCGCCGGACGTGGCGCTCGTTGAGCATGGCCGGTCGTCCGATGGCGGCAAACAGCAGGTCGGCGCGCTGGCACACCGCGGTCAGGTTGCGCGTGCGCGAGTGACAGATGGTCACGGTGGCGTGCGCGTGCAGCAGCAGCAGCGCCAGCGGCTTGCCCACGATGTCGCTGCGGCCCACCACGACCGCTTCCCTGCCCTCCACCTCGATCTGATTGCGCCGCAGCAGCTCCATGATTCCGGCCGGCGTGCATGGCCGCGGCCCCGGACGCCCGCTCATCAGCTTGCCCAGGTTGAACGGGTGGAACCCATCCACATCCTTTTCTGGCGCCACCGCCAACAGCACCGCCGCCGCGTCCACCTGCGGCGGCAGCGGCAGTTGCACCAGGATGCCGTCAATGTCCTCGCGCGCGTTCAGCGCCGCCACGTGCGCCAGCAGCGCGGTGGTTGTGACCGCGGCGGGTGGCCGGACTTGCTCGGAAACTATACCCAGTTCGTGGCAGGCCCGCACCTTCGAGCGGACGTAGAGGGCCGAGGCGGAGTCGTCGCCGGCCAGGATCACCGCCAGCCCCGGCGGACGAGCGCCGAAGCTGCGCACCCGCTCCGCCACCTCCGCGCGTATGGCCGCGCCCACCGCGGTACCGTCCAAGGTTTTCGCACTCACCCTTCAAGTCTAAACGAGCATGGTGGGCGCGTGCCCAGGGGACGGTTACGCCGGATCAATCATGGCCGGGGCGGCCGCGGGCATGGCGGCGGCGTAGTCGGCAAACTGCAGGTCATAAAGCCGCCGGTAAAGGCCGTGGGCGGCGTGCAGTTCGTCGTGGCTGCCGGCTTCGACAATCGCGCCGGCATCCAGCACCAGAATGCGGTCGGCGTTGCGCACCGTCGAAAGCCGGTGGGCGATCACGATCACCGTGCGGTGGCTCATCAGGTTGGCGAGCGCCCGCTGCACCAGCATTTCGCTCTCGTTGTCGAGCGCGCTGGTGGCCTCGTCCAGGATGAGGACGGGCGCATTCTTGAGAATTGCCCGCGCGATGGCGATGCGCTGGCGTTGCCCACCCGACAGGCGCAGCCCGCGTTCGCCCAGGCGGGTGTTGTAAGCCTGCGGAGTGGCGGCGATGAACTCGTCTGCCAGCGCCGCCTGCGCCGCCGCCCGGATGGCCGCCGGGGTGGCGGCGGGGCTGCCGTAGGCAATGTTGTTGGCGACCGTTTCGTTGAACAGAATCGTATCCTGGGTGACGTAGGCAATCTGCGAGCGCAGCGAGCGCAGGGTGCACTCGCGCACATCCACCCCGTCCACCAGCACCGCTCCGGCGGTGACGTCGAACAGGCGCGGGATCAAGTTGATCAGCGTGCTCTTGCCCGCCCCGCTGGATCCGACCAGAGCCACGACCTCCCCGCGCCGCAGCTCGAAATCGAGATCGTGCAGCAGCGGCTCCCCGGGATGATAGGCAAACGCCACCCCGGCGAAACGGATGCCGGAGTGGAAGGGCGCCAGCGCGCGCGCCCCCGGGCGCTCGTGGATTTCCTCATTCACATCCATGAACTCGAACACCCGCTGCGCGCAGCCGGCGGCGGTCTGGAAGTTGTTATAAATGCCCGCCATCCGCCGCAGGGGCTCATACAGTTTGATCAGGGCATAGAGAAACCCGACCACCATGCCGGTGGTCATGATGCCCGCGCCCACAATGCCGCGCGCGTAGAGCAGGAACAGGATGATGGTGATGGCGCCCAGGATTTCCATCAGCGGCGAGGCGATGCTCTGCTGCAGGATGTAGCGCAGGTTGGAGCGCAGCAGGCGGTGGGCGGCGGCGCGGAAGCGGCTGATTTCCCGCGCCTCCATGCTGAACGCCTTCACGATGCCGTGGCCGGTGATGGTCTCGTACAGAATGTGCTGGACATCCGCCATTTCGTCCTGGCCGCGGCGGGCGGTGTGGCGCACATGCTTGCCCAACCAGGCCGTCGGCAGAATCACCGCCGGCGTCAGGATGAGGGCGAACAGGGTCAGCTTCCAGTCCAGCACCAGCAACACCGCCACAAAGGCGAGGAGCGTGAATCCCTGCTGCACGCTGTCGGCCAGCGAGGCCGAGGCCGCCACCGAGATTCGCTCCAGATCGTTGACCACGGTGGACATAAGTTTGCCGGTGGCCTGGCGGGAAAAAAAGGCGGCCGACTGGTGGATCAACTTGGCATAGACCGCGTTGCGCAGATCGGTGATGGCGCCGTAGCCGACGTAGTTGATCAGGTAGGTGCCCAGGTACTCGCCCACCGCCTTGCCCGCGACCAACACGATCAGCGCCAGGGCAATGATGGAGGCGGGGTTGTGGGAAAACCCCGGCGGCATGAAGCTGTTGAGGTAAATGGGGTGGTTGAGCAGGGGGGGGCGCGCCTGGGTCAGCAGGATGGCCCCGCCGCCGCTGGCGGGCTTGAGCAGCTTGTCCACCACCGGCGCCAGCACCAGCGCCACCGCGGCATCAAGGGCGCTGGCCACCGCCATGAGCACCAGTGCCACCGCGAACTGCAGCCAGTAGCGGCCAACGTAGCGCAGCAGGCGGTAAAACGGCCGCATGCGGTCTTAAACCCCCCTCATCGCCGCAGGTCGCGGTGCGTGAGCGTGGGGGGATAACCCAGCTTGCGCAGCTCGCGCCGCAGCGCCTCGGCGATATACACGGAGCGATGCCGTCCGCCGGTGCACCCAATGGCGATGTTGAGGTAGCTCTTGCCCTCCTTGATGTAATGCGGGATGAGATAGGCGAGCAGGCTGCGGATACGGAAGAGGAACTCCTCGGTCTGCGGAAACGACCGGATGTAGTCGGCGACCTTGCGGTCCCGGCCGGAATGCATGCGCAACGCGGGTATGTAGTTGGGGTTGGGCAGAAAGCGTACGTCAAACACCAGGTCGGCGTCGCTCGGCAGCCCGTTGCGGAATCCGAAGCTGGTCACCGCCAACTGCAGGCTGGGCGCAAGCCCGCTGGCGATCACCTGCTCGCGCAGATAATCACGCAGCTCATGCACGTTGAAGCGCGAGGTGTCCACCACCAGGTCGGCGGCGGAACGGATTTTCGCCAGTGCCTTGCGCTCCTCCTGGATGCCGTGGCGCAGCTCGCTTTCGCCCTTCAGGTGCTCGCGGCGGCCGCCCTCGCGCTCCGCCAGCGGATGCGGCCGCCGCGTCTCGCTGAAGCGCCGGAGGATGACTTCGTCGCTGGCCTCCAAAAACAGCAGCGTCAGCTTCAGCGGGCTGTCGCGCAGGTTCTGCAGCAGCCCCGGCAGGGGGTCCAAGCGGTGGCCCTCGCGGATGTCCACCACTACCGCCGCGCGCTGTACATCTCCCCCCGGCGCCGCCTGGCGCACCAGCTCCACAAAGGGCGCCAGCAGGCCCATCGGCAGGTTGTCCACGCAGTAATAGCCGGAATCCTCGAAGACTTTGACCGCCGAGCCTTTGCCGCTGCCGCTCAGCCCGGTGATCACCACCAGGTGCAGGTCCCGGCGCGCGGACGGGGAGGGCCGGCGCCGCTCGCGCTTGCTCATCGCATCCGCCGCTGGTGGGTGGAGGGAATGTGCAGGTCTTCGCGGTACTTGGCAATGGTGCGGCGCGTGACCTGAATGCCCTGCTGACACAGAACCGCCGCCACCTTATCGTCGGTGAGCGGGTGCTTGGGATCCTCCTCCTCGATCAATTTCTTCACCCGCCGCTTGAGGATCAGCAGCGAGGTCTCGATACCCCGCGTCCCCATCACCGCCTCGGTGAAAAAGAACCGCAGCTCGAACACTCCCTGCAGGGTGTGCACGTATTTGTTGGCCACCGCGCGGCTGACGGTGGAGGGGTGCACGCCGATTTCCTCGGCCACTTCCTTGATCATCATGGGCTTGAGAAAGTCCATGCCGAAATCCAGAAAATCCGTCTGGCGCGCGATAATCGAATGGCAAACGCGGGCAATGGTCTGCTTGCGCTGCTCGAGGTTGCGCAAAAACTGGATGGCGCTGGCGTAGCGTTCCTTGATGTAGCGGCTGGCGTCGCGCTGGTCGCGCCCGAACTTCATTTCCCGATACTCACGGTTGAGGTGCAGGCTGGGCAGACCGTCGTCGTTCATGATGATCTGGTAACGGTTCGGACACGACTCCGATCCGCACACCGGACAGCGGTCCCCATGCCCCTTCACGAAGGCCACGTCCGGCTCGATCAGGCGCGTGTTGGCGGGGTTGTAGCGCCGCCCCGGAAACGGATCCAGCTTGCGGATCTCGGCCAGGGCGCCGGCGATCTCCTCCTCGCTTACGTTCAGCACCCGCGCCAACTCCTGCCGCCGCGCGTTCTGCAAATCCGACAAATGCTCGCTCACCAGCGCAATCGCCAGAATCTGCACGCTCGGCAACTGAAAGAGCTGCACCAGCAGGCATTCGCGCAAATCCCGGGCGCCCACCCCGGCCGGATCAAAGCGCTGGACCAGGCTCAGCGCCTCGCGCACCAATTGCTCGGGCATGCCCTCGCTGGCGGCAATCTCCTCGACCCGCAAGGGCCGCCGCCCCTTGTCGTCTTCGGCGGTCAAATAACCGTCCTCATCTAGGTTGCCGATGATCGCCTCGGCCGCCGCCCGCAGGTCCAGCTCGATGGGCTCCACGCTGAGCTGCCAGCGCAGGTGATCGGTCAGGGTGACCGGCGCGCTGATAAAGTTGTCAAAAGACGGCCGCTCCCCAGCCTCCTCCATCTGCGCGGGCTGATAGCCAGGGTCGAGATAGTCCTTGAAAAAGTCGCCGTAGTCAATTTCCTCGAACGCATCGCCGGCGGGCGCCTCCAGGCTGCTTTCCGGCACCTCGACCCCCGCCGCATTGTTTTCTGAAATGCCGCCCCCCCCCTCCGCTGCACCCCCCTCGCCCGCTGCCGCGGCGGCTTCCTCGACCCCTGCGCCTCGCTCCGATTCGGTTTGCTGACGCAGCTCTTGTTCCAACCGCCCCAGCTCGTCCAGCCCGGGCCCGCTGTCTTCCGCAACTTCATCCAAAAGCGGGTTCTCGAGCAGTTCCTGGCTGATCGCGTCCTGCAGCTCCAGCTTGTTCATGGCCAAAATGTTGACCATTTGCACAAGCCCCGGCGTCAGCGTCTGCTTCAACGACAGTTTTTGGATCAGCTTGGGGCCCAGGTTCATAAGCGGCAGTGACTAAGCGAGACTGAACCTGTCTCCCAGATAGACCCTTTGCACGTCGGCATCGTCGCCCAGCTCGGCGGGCGTGCCCATGCGGAATATGCGCCCGTCATGCATGATGTAGGCCCTGTCGGTCACGCTCAGCGTCTCCCGTACATTGTGGTCGGTGATCAATACCCCTATGTTATCGGCGCGTAGCTGGGAAATGATGTGTTGTAAATCCAACACAGCCAGAGGGTCAATGCCGCTAAAGGGCTCATCCAGCAGCATGAACGCCGGCTCCAGCACCAATCCCCGCGCGATTTCCACCCGCCGCCGCTCGCCCCCCGACAACGCGTAGCCCAGCGTCCGCCTGACTTTTCCCAGCCCCAGCACCTCCAGCAGCTTTTCCAGCCGCTCTTTGCGCTGCACCGGCGACAGCGGCGATACTTCCAGTATTGCCGCCAGGTTCTGCTCCACGCTCAGCTTGCGGAATATAGACGGCTCTTGCGGCAGGTAGCTGATCCCGAGCTCTGCCCGCTGGTACATCGGCAGCGACGTGATGTCGTGCTCGTCAAGCAGAATACGCCCCATATCCGGAGCGATCTGCCCAACAATCATGTGAAACGTCGTGGTCTTGCCTGCTCCGTTAGGCCCCAGCAAGCCCACCACCTCGCCCCGCGCCATCGTGATACTGACGCCATTGACCACAGCCCTGCCCTTGTAAAGCTTGCAAAGCTGATCGGTTGAGAGGCGCTCCATAGGTTCACGGAGTGAAAAAGTGGAAACCCGGTTCCAAGTCAGGGAGTAATCGGTAAGCTCATGAAAAGACAATCATTTATGTCCGTGAGTCTGACCGAAAGCGCGGGTCCCATGCTTGCCACCAACCTGAATTTCATCACTCGCCAAAGAAAAAGTCAAGGGATCCCCACTGATTTTGCCATGTTCGGCATCAAAAATGCTAGGAGGTCCGCCGGTCAGCTCCAGCCGGTTGCGTACGAAGTCAAAGCTCAACTGTTGGGCGCTGGCGTGGCGCCCCGGCTGCACCACACTGACCCCGCCGGAGGCCACGGCGCGCTGCAGCGCCGCCGTTTTCGCCGCGCCACCGAAATAAAGAGTCAGCTCGGGTGCGCTCAGGGTCGCATCATTGACCTGCATCCTGACCCCGCCGGAGTAGCGGGCAAGCTGCTGCGGCTGCGAGTAGTTCAAGGTTTGCGCCAGCACACGCACCGCCTGCACCGCCGCGCCCCGAGTCAGCGGCGCCCGCCCGGCGGCGTGAACTTCACCGGTGTTAAGAAACTCGGTTTGGACGTGACCGCTTGCCTGCAGGTGCGCGGCCTGAGTGCCGCTTTCGGCGCTGATGGTGAGCTGGTCCGCGCGCAGCAGATCGGGGGCTTGGAGCAGCCGCACCGCGCCGGTGAACACCGCCCGGCCACGGAATCCGCCGGGTCCACCCGCGCCCGCCGGTTGCGCCCAGCTCAGCCGTTGCGCGGTGATCACCACCGGACGGCTGGCCGCCGGGGTGCCCGCCGCCGCCGGCAGCGCCACCCCCGCGCCCGGCAGCAAGCTCACCGTCAACGCCCTGCCGTTCCCGTCGTCAGCCGCCACCGCGCTCAGCGTGGCGCTGCCGTTGGGGCGGCCGACCCAGGCCGCCGACGCCGCCGTTAACCGCGCCTGCGGATCGGAGACGACCACCGCACCGCTGAGCACGGCCCGGTCCTGCGCCGGCGTGTACACCAACTGTTGCGCGCGGGCGCTGCGTTCGCCTTGCTGCAGGCGCACCCCGCCGCTTTCGCGCACCAGCGCGGGGCGCGCGTTCGCCCCCGCGGCAAATTGAATGGCGAGCACCTGGCATTCGCTGCGGCGTTCCCCTCCCGCCGCCTGCTCGCGCACCTGAACCTGGCCACGGGCCACGGCCCAACGCGGCTGCTGGTCCGCGCGCAGGAAAATCTGCACCGCATCGGCCTGCGCCTGCAAGCTCGGCCCCCGCTCCAGGCGCGTGCGCCCGCGCGTGGCAATCGCGCTTAGGGCGGCCACGCCCGCCGCGCCCCCGCCGGGACCGAAGCTGAAGTCAATTTCGGGAGCGGCCAGCACTCCCGCCGCCGCTCCCGACGCGGTCAGAACCGCTCCCTGGCTGGCCACCAGCGACCGCAGCGCGTCGCCCGCGGCAAAGTGCAGGGCCAGCTGCCCGGCCTGCAGCCGCCGCGCGATCGTCGCTCCCGGCGCACCCGCAGTTTGCATTGCATCCACCCGGCCCGCCAGCACCAGCGACTCAATCTGCTGCCCGGCAGGGTTGAAATCGGCATGCGCGGCCTGGGCGCGAACCTGCAGCGCGTCGGCGGCCGACCGCTGGTCAGCCTCCACATGCCCGAAAGCATCCAGATGCCGCAAGGTGTGGCCAGGCGTGACCTGCGCCAGCAAACGGTCCGCAGCCAGGCTCTCGCTGCCCTGGCGCAGGCGCGCCTCGCCTTGCAGCTCCACCTGCACCACCCCGCCCGCCTGGCGCCGCAGCTCCGCCTGCTGACTCTGCAGATCCAATGCGCCCTGGCCGGGACGCGCCCACTGCAACTCGACGCCACCGGAAAAATCCGCCACCCCGGTGCGGCTGTTCAGCGCCGCGGCCCCGGCGCTTCCCGCGGCCGATCCCAACGCAAACTTCACCCCGGCGGCAATGGTTCCCGTACCCTGCTTGACGTTATAGCGCAGGCCGTGCGCCGTCACCTGGATCTGATCCTCGAGTTGAATATGCACATCCCCGTCGGCGTAGAGGCTGCCGCTGGCTTCGTCGTAGCGAAACGAGTTGCCGGTGATCGCATCGGCGTGCTGCCCCTGCTGGTCGTAGACCAGAATGCGCACCTGCCGCAGCTCGTCCAGTCCTCCCAGACGCAGCTTGTCGGCACTCGCCGCAAAAATCCGGAACACCGGCCGGCCGTTCACCGACTTGGATACATCCACGCCCGCCGCGCTTTGCTGCACCTGGATGCCCAAAACCGGCGCCTGCGGGGCAGGCGCGTGCCGGCGCCGCAGCAGATAGAGCGCAATCACCACTCCGGTTCCCGCCACCAGCGCCGCGGCTACCGTCCGGCGCAGGCGCACCAGCCACCGCACGCGGCGGGTGTAGGGATTGGCCGTGGGTGCCGCCATTGCCTTCAGTGTATCGCCACCGCGTGATCCCGATCACATCCCGCCGCGGGCTACTCCTGCCGCAGCGCCCGCAGCGGGTCCACGCGCGCGGCGCGCAGCGCAGGCACCAGGCTGGCGAGAGCCGTGACCACGAGCAGCAGCGCCGCCGCGGCGATATAACTGACCGGGTCCGCCGGGCTCATGCCGTACAGCAGCGCGGTCATGGAGCGCGTCAGCAGCGCCGCAAGAATCACACCCGCGAGAATCCCCCAGCCGGCCAGCCGCAGACCCTGGCTCAGCACCAGCCGCAGCAGCGCCCCGGCATCGGCGCCGAGCGCCAGGCGGATGCCGAACTCGCGCGTGCGCCGCGCCACCGTCGTCGCCATCACGCCGTAAAGCCCCACCACCGCCAACAGCAGCGCCAGCAGGCCGAAGCCGGCGAGCAGCACCCCGATCATGCGGGCGGTGAACAGCGGCGCCTGCATGAACTCGGCGCCGGTTTCAATATCGGTGTTGAGCAAGTTGGGGTCGAGCTTTTGCAACTTGGCCCGCACCGGACCGATGAAGGCCTGCGGATCGCCGGCCACATGCATCAGCAGGGACGCGGGGCTGGCCACTGCCTGCAATTCGTAAAAGTACGGCCGCGGGGCTTCATCCAACGTATGGTACTTGCCATCGGCGGCGACGCCGACGACCGTGGCGGGGGCGCGGCTGCCGCCAGGAAAAACCACGCTGCGGCCCACCGCACCGCCCTGCGGCCAGAAGTGCCGGGCCAGGGTCTCATTGAGCACCACCAGATGGCGGCCCGAGGCGAGGTCGGCATCGGTGAAGCCGCGCCCGGCATCGAGCGGCGTGCCCGTGGCACGGAAAAACTCCGGCGAAACATCCGTGTACTCGCTGCGGTAGCCGCGCCCCTGCGCGTCGGGCGCCACCCCCGAGGGCAGCAACTCCGTATCCGACTCGCCCACCTGGAGCTGAGGCGAAGTGGTATAGGCGGCGGCGGTCACGCCCGGCACCGCCTCCACCGCCGCCCGCAGGTTCTGCAGAAACTGATGCGCGTCCGCGCCGCTGTGCCCGAGCGCTTCCGGGTCTACGTCGCTCACCACCACCAAGTGCTGCGTGTCAAAGCCAGGATTGATGCCGCGCGCCCGGGCCAGCGAGCGCAGGCACAGCGCCGCGCCCACCAGCACCACCACGCACAAGGCGATCTGCGCCGTGATGAAGCCGCTGCGGGTGCGCGAGCGCGCCGCGCCCGAACCAGGCGTGCCGTCCTTGATGTAGTCCAGCACCCGCACCCGCGCCGCCTGCAGCGCCGGCGCCAGGCCAAACAATATACCGATCACCAGCGCCAGGCCAAAGGTGAACCACACCACCGCGGCATTCAGCGCCGCGGGCATGGCCACCGGCGTTCCCGCCGGCGCCAGCTGCAGCAGCAGCGGCTTCAGCAGTTGCGCAATGCCCAGCGCCAGCCCGCCGGCTATAAGCGCCAGCACCACACTGTGCACCAACCCCTGGCGCACCAGGCGTCCGCGCCCGGCGCCCAGCGCCGAGCGCAGCGCCCACTCCCGCTGCCGCCCCAGCGCCTCGGCTAAAAGGACCAAGGCAGCGTTCGCGCAGGCGATCAACAGCACCAGTCCCACCACCACCTCCAGCAGCAAAATGCCTTCGGTCGCAAACCCGCGAAATGGCAGCGGGATGGCGCCAATCGGCGCCGCCAGTGCCCCAAACGTCGGCGATTCCTGTTTGGGGTACTCGCGGTCCAGCCGGTGCTGCACCGCATCCAACTGGGCGCTGGCAGCAGCTACGGTCACCCCTGGTTTCAGCCGTCCCACGGCAAACAGGCCGCGGCTGCCGCGTTGGTCCAAAACCCCGGGCCCGCCCAGGCCCTCCGACATGGTCACGGGCGCCCAAAAATCGCACTTCACTCCGTCGAACAGGCCCTTAAACCCGCGCGGTGCAACTCCAATCACGACATACGGTGCGCCGTTCAGCGTCACCGTGCGGCCCAGGATGCCGGGCTCGCCGCCGAAGCTCGTCTTCCACTTCGCCCACGAAAGCACCACAACCGCGCTGGCTCCCTTCACCGCTCCCTCACCCGGCAAAAACCACCGCCCCAGCGCCGGATGAATGCCGAGTACATCGAAGTAGTTGGCGGAGACCAGTTGCCCGGTCCAGGGTTGTGGCGCCGAATCCGGCGAGATGATGGCGTTAGGCCGGCTGAGCGGGCTGTAGACGAGCAACCCGGACAGGCTGGTGCCCTGGCGGACATAATCGAGATAATCCAGATAGCTGAGCGGGTAGTCGCCGTTAAGCGCGGCGCGCGGGGTAGGATCGTGGGTGTACACCTCGACCAGTTGCGCCGGGCTGGCCACGGCCGGCTTTTGCAGCAGCAAGCCATGGGCGACGCTGAAAATGGTGGTGTTCACGCCCAGCCCCAGCGCCAGCGACACAACCGCAATCAGTGACAGCCAGGGGCTTTTGGCGATCAGACGCAACGCATAACGCAGGTCTCGCATGATTACAGAATATACGGACCATCCACGCCTTTGTTCCTGCCATTCACACCGAATATAGTGACAAGCCGCGGCTTTACAGGCACACTGTCTGGGATCGAACCATGGCCATGACCAAGGCCCGCCGCAAACCGCTCGCCCGCCGCCTGCGCGAGCTGCGCCAGCTCTGGCACGGGGTGCGCTCGACCGAGCACCCCGTGCAAGTCCACATGGTTCCCATGCGGCGGTGCAATCTCGCCTGCGCTTATTGCAACGAATACGACGACCACTCCCAGCCCGTCCCGCTGGAGGAAATGCGCCGCCGCGTGGACCACCTCGCCCGGCTCGGCAGCTCGCTGGTGACCATCAGCGGGGGTGAACCGCTGCTGCACCCCGATCTGGATGAGATCATCGTGCGTATCCGCGAGCGCGGCATGCTGGCCGGCTGCATCACCAACGGCTACCTGTTGGTCGCCGAACGCATCCAGCGCTTGAACCGCGCCGGCCTCGATTACCTGCAAATCTCGATCGATAACGTCCAACCCGACGACATTTCCGTCAAAAGCCTCAAGGTGCTGGACAAAAAGCTGGCGCTGCTGGCCGAGCACGCCCGCTTCAGCGTCAACATCAACTCCGTGCTGGGCTCGGGCGTCAGCAACCCCGAAGACGCGCTCACGATCGCCCGCCGTGCCGTCGCCTATGGCTTTGCCACCACGGTGGGCATCATCCACGATGGCCACGGCCAGCTCCGGCCGCTCGACGCACGCGAGATGGCGATTTACGCGCAGGTGCGCCGTCTCGGCAAGCGCGAGTTTTTCCGCCTCAACAAATTCCAGGACCATATCGCCCGCGGCCTACCCAACCACTGGAAATGCCGCGCCGGCAGCCGCTACCTTTATATTTGCGAGCAAGGCCTGGTGCATTACTGCTCGCAGCAGCGCGGCACACCCGGCGTCCCGCTGGCCGACTACACCCTGGCCGACATCCGCCGCGAGTACCTGCAGAAAAAGGCCTGCGCCCCCTTCTGCACCGTCGCCTGCGCGCATTACACCTCGATCATGGACTTCTGGCGCGACGAGCAGCAGGAAGCCTCCGGGGCCGCAGCGCCGACCGCCGCGCTGCCCGACCCGGCGCAGCTCGTGCAGATAAAATAAACTCGCCGTGGACAGTTGCCAGTTGCCAGTTCGAGCGGCCGGGCGCTTTCAGGTGGCGTTGGGCGTTTCGCCCCTGTTGGCCCGCCTGCTCGCGGCCCGCGGCTGGAGCGAAATCGCAGCGCTCACCGCCTTCCTCTACCCGCGCCTGGAGCACACCCACTCGCCCTGGCTGCTGCACGGCATGGAGGCTGCCGTGGCACGCACCCTGGCTGCCGTCGCCGCCGGCGAGCGCATCCTGATTTTGGGCGACTACGACGCCGACGGCACCCTCGCCACCGTGATCCTGCGCCAGGCGCTGCGCGCCCTGGGGGCCGAGGTCAGCTATGCCCTGCCCGAGCGGCTGCGCGCCGGCTACGGCCTGCAGACTGATTGCATCGAGCGCTCGGTGCGGGCCGGCGTTCAGCTCGCCATAACCGTGGACACCGGCATCCGCGAGTTCGAACCCCTGGGGCGTGCGCGCGAGCTGGGGCTCGACGTCATCATCACCGATCACCACCTGCCGGGCGAGCAACTGCCGCCGGCCTACGCCATCATCAATCCCCATCAGCCCGCCTGCGCCTATCCCGACAAGGGCCTGTGCGGTTCCGCCCTCGCCTTCAAGCTGGCCCATGCGCTGCTGGAGCGCGCCGGCAAGCTCGACGGCGCCTGGCCGCCAGCGCTGCGCTCCTACCTGAAGCTGGTCGCCATCGCCACCGTGGCTGATGCCGCTCCCCTGTTGGGCGAAAATCGTGTGCTGACGCACTTTGGTTTGGCAGGCCTGGAAAACCCCGTCAACCTCGGCCTGCGCGCCCTGCTGGCCCACGCGCTGCCCGCCGGCTCGCAGGGCGTCAGCAGCCAGACGGTGGCGTTTCGCATTGCCCCGCGCCTCAACGCGGCCGGACGCATGGGCGCCGCCGACCGCGTCGTCGAGCTGTTCTCGGCCCCGCCTGCCGAGGCCGAAGCCATTGCCACCTCACTCGAGCTGCTCAACCAGCAGCGCCAGCAACTGTGCGCCCGCATCCTGGCCGACATCGAAGCCCGCCCGCCCAGCCCGGGCGCGATTCAGCTGCTGGCCGGCGAGGGCTGGCATCGCGGCGTGCTGGGCATTGTTGCCAGCCAGATCCTGCAGCGCTCCGGCCGCGCCGCCGTGATCGTTAGCCTGGACAACGGCCTCGCCCATGGCTCCGGCCGCGCGCCCCAAGGCCTGCATCTGCTGCAGGCCCTCGAGGGCTGTCAGGAGCTGTTTGACCGCTTCGGCGGCCACGCCCAGGCCGTCGGTTTCTCCATGTCCGCCAGCAAACTCGACGCCTTGCGCTCCTGCCTCGATCAGGTCCAGGTCACGGCTGCCCCGCCTGCGCAGGACTGCTTCGAGCTCAGCCTCGCCGAGTTGACGCCGGCCTCGTGCCGTGAGCTGGCCCGCCTCGAACCGTTTGGCGAGGCCAACCCCCAGCCCTTGTTTCGCGCCCGCGGGGTGCGCCTCGCGCAGGCGCCCACGGTCCTGAAGCAGCGCCATCTTAAGCTGCTGCTGGAAGATGCCCAGGGCAGTCGCCGCCACACGGCGCTGTTCTGGAACCTATGGCGCGATGGGCTGTACCAAAGCGCCCCGCGCCGCCCCGCCTGCGCCGCCCTCGTACCCGGGGCGGAGCTGGAGATCGTCTTCCGCCTCGAAACCACTCGCCATGCTCAATACGGCGAGCAGACGCAGCTCATTCTGTGCGAGTTTTTTATCACCGCCGCGGCGGCCAGCCACTAGCCACTGGCAACTCTTGTGTGCTAGCGTAACCGGGTAGCAGGAGGAGAACCCGGATGGAAGCTTTGGGATTGATTGAAACCAGGGGTCTGGTGGGCTCGATCGAGGCTGCCGATGCCATGGTGAAGGCCGCCAACGTGGTCCTGCTGGGCAAGGAATACATCGGTGCCGGCTACGTCACGGTGATGGTGCGCGGGGACGTGGGCGCGGTCAAGGCCGCCACCGACGCCGGCGCCGCCGCCGCCCGCCGGGTGGGCGAGCTGGTGAGCGTGCATGTGATCCCGCGCCCGCACAGCGAAGTCGAAAAGATCCTGCCGAACAAAGGCGTCGTCGCCGCCGACAGTAAAAAGTAGCGCGCCTGAGGCACGATGGGAGACCCATCCCAGCCGGTCGCCGAGGCCCGCGAGCTGATCGAGCGGGCGCACGCCGCCTGGCAGACCTACCGCGAGTTTTCTCAGACCCAGGTGGACGCCATCGTGGACGCCATGGCGCAGGCCGCCACCGCCCACGCCGAGCGCCTGGCGAAGCTGGCGGTGGCAGAGACCACCTATGGCAAGGTGGCCGACAAGACCCAGAAAAACCTCTTCGCCTCCGAACGTGTCTACGCCGCCATTCGCGGCATGCGCACCGTCGGGGTGCTGCGCGAGGACCGCGCCGCGGGCATCCTCGAGCTGGGGGTTTCCATGGGCGTGGTGGCGGCCATTCTGCCCTGCACCAACCCCACCTCCACCGCCATCTACAAAATCCTGATCGCCCTCAAGGCCGGCAACGCCATCGTGCTCAGCCCCCATCCCTCCGCCCTGCGCTGCATTTGCGAAACCGTCGGCCTGATGCGCCAGGCGGCCATCGCCCAGGGCGCGCCCGATGGCCTCATTGGCTGTTTCTCCATGCCCACCCGCGAGGGTACGCAGGCGATGATGTCGCACCCCAGCTCGAAGGTGATCCTCGCCACCGGCGGCATGGGTATCGTCAAAGCCGCCTACAGCTCGGGCAAACCCGCCTTCGGGGTCGGGCCGGGCAACGTTCCCGCCTTCGTGGATCGTTCCGCGGATGTGCCCGATGCGGTCGCCAAGGTGGTCGCCGGCAAAAGCTTCGACTGGGGCACCCTCTGCTCCTCCGAACAGTCACTGGTGGCCGAAACCGCCCTGCGTGACGCCGTTCTGGCGGAACTGAAAAAGCAAAATGTCTACCTGATGTCCGCCGAGGAGGCGGAGAAACTCGCCGCCCTGCTGATCCACAAAGAGACGTTTTCGGTCAATCCCAAATGCGTGGGCCAATCGCCGCAGAAGCTCGCCGCCATGGCGGGCTTTGGCGGTCGCGTGGGAGCGGACCTGCGGGTGCTCGCGGCCGAGCTGGCGGGCATGGGCAAGGCGCATCCGCTCTCGGCGGAAAAACTTTCGCCGGTGCTGGCGCTGTTTTTTCTTCCCGACCGCGTCCGCGCGATGGAGCGCTGCCGCGACTTGCTGCACTTTGGCGGTCTCGGCCACACCTGCGTCATTCACGCCCGCGACGAGGCGGTCATCCGCGATTACGGGGCCCGCATGCCCGCCTATCGCGTGGTGGTGAACTCGCCCGCTCCGCAAGGCTCCATCGGCCTGACCACGAACCTGTTTCCGGCGATGACGCTCGGCTGCGGCGCCCTCGGCGGCAACATCACCAGCGACAATATCGGGCCCCAGCATTTGATGAACATCAAGCGCATCGCCTGGGATCGCGGTTCCCTGCCCGCGGCGGCGGCGGGGAGGGAGGCGGAGCCCTCCACCTGCACCTGCCCGCACGCGGCGCCCCAGGATGACCTGCGCGCCAACATTGAACGCATCCTCGCCGAGCGCGGGATACTCCCGCCCGGCCAGCCCGAGGCAGGCTCAGGCCCTCAGACGGCGCCGCCTGCCTTTACACCCCCGCCGCTGCCTCCCGCGCCCGCTCCCGTCCCCTTTGTCTGCGAAGCCGACGTCCGCGATGCGATCCAGTCCGGCAAAAAAATCGCGATCGGCCCCAAGACCATCATCACCCCCGCGGCCCGCGACCTCGGCCGCGAGCGCAACGCCTTCGAAACGGTGTGATCCCGAAACCCTATTGAGCGTTAGCAGGACCTAAGCCGCGTGTACCTGCGGAATCGGGTCCAGGTAATCGCTGTCCACATAGCACCAGGCCCAGTCCTCGCCCGCCTTAAAGGCTCGCATGACGGGGTGCTGTGTCTGGTGAAAATGCGCCGTAGCGTGCTTGTTTTTCGACGAGTCGCAGCAGCCGACATGGCCGCAGACCATACACGCACGCAACTGCACCCAACGATCGCCCGTCTGGAGGCACTCCTCGCAGCCCTCGCTGCGCGGCCGTACATCCTGAATTTGATCCACATGCGAACAGGTAGTCATGGCGGTAGGCTCCTAAGGGGAGTCTACCAAGCATCCCGAGCCGTTGCGCTCACCCGTCAATGTTGGCGCGGGCCCCAGCGCGGCTGCGCCGCGCGCCCCGCTTATGCTCGCGTCGGGTTGGGGGCCCTTGGCCCCAACCTGACGCTGCGCCTCGCTCCCACCCCAAGGCGCAGGCGCCTTGGGGGCCCCGGGGGTGGGGCCGCGCCTGCATGTCTCCCCGGGGGCGGGCCGCCGTGCCGAATTTCGCAGCCCTTCGCGCCGCTTTTGCCCACGGTGCAAAGCGGCGCGACCCCTGCGAACTGACAATTCGCCGCATGCTAAACTGGCTACGTCTCCGGCGCCTTGGCGCGTGCCGCGTCCCCGTCGTCTAGCCCGGCCTAGGACACCGCCCTTTCACGGCGATAACACGGGTTCGAATCCCGTCGGGGACGCCAACAAAATAAAGAGCTTACTCTGGCTTTCGCTTTTCCTTCATGGTCCATTATGGTCCAATAAGCCCGCAACCCCTTTAGTTGCCATGGGCCATGGTCCAATCTTGGTCCATCTGGAATGGCCCGCCGTATCGCTAGCGGGCCGGCGCCGTTCCACGCACCAGGCTGGCGAACCGACCTTGTGCTTCCCGTTTCTGGTGGCTGACCGCTTGCATGTAGACGTCGGTCGTCACCTTCAGGCCGCTCGTCGCGGGTGCTTCGCGTTCTTCTCGAACGACAGCAGGAGTGGTCGGTCAAAGGCATTGCTGACGAATTGGCTCGCGAAGCGGACCGGCTGGCGGCGGAGGTGCCCCAATGGCAATTCGATCTTCGGGTCAGCATGGGAACCGTTTCAAAGGTCATCACCAGCCTGGAGGAATAGCTTTGGATTCGCCGCCAGGGGAACAAAATCGTTGTTCCCGAGCCGGCGCGCCTACTCCAGCAATGGGCGGAAAAATACAAGGAGCGGTATCGGTGGCGATTGCGTGGGGCTGTTCAGACCGTGAACCCATTCGGAGCGAATATCAGCGCAATCGCAGAGGGTCTTCTGCCCGCGGTGTCGGTACCCTGTGCGGCTTCGGGTGCCCTTGCCGTTCAAGATGTGGCGCCATGGGTTGAGGCGGACATCGTTGATCTTTTCATCCCGTCGGCGATACCAGACGCGAAAGCGCTGGCCAAGCAGTTGAGCAGCTTCGACGGCGAGGGATCAGGGAACGGCACGGGGTTCGGTCCCGGCTCAGGTAGCGGGCGCGGATTCGGCGATGGCACAGGTTCTGACGGAGACAGGGGCAGTCGCCTGCGATTCATTGTTCCCTTCGACATCGGCGTGTTCATTTACTGTCGTCGAAGGGGCGCGGCCATTGAGGTGTCGCTCGTTCAGGCGTACCTTGACCTCTATGCGCGCGGCGGACGCGATTTGAAGCAGGCGGAACATTTGCTGGCGCAAGCCATCGAGCCCCGGTGGAGGAAGCCATGATCCCTGAACCGCAAAAAGCCTGTTCATTTTGCATTGCTGTTCACGAATAGTGAACAGCAATGCAAGCGTAATCGTCTAATGCTTTTTCGACTCGAATAGCCTTTTGATCGCCTCCAGGCCGGCTTTTTGTCTCTTGACTTCCGCATCGCTGGCGCCGTCGATCGTAAGCTCGGCGTTAACGTCAAAGTCCTTTGGACGCCCATCCCTCTGCCACGCGGCGTGTAGCTCGGCGTGTCGAGCCCGTGCACTAACCAAACCGTGCAGGGCGACTGGCGCTGCCGGGCACAGATTGCACAGTGGTTGGAGTGTGAAATATGGGGCGACGTCCCATCCTGCCTGGAACGCAGCGTCAGCGCTTTCGAATATTTCGGCATAACCGCAACAGAGACATGTATACGTTGGCACGACTTCGGCACCTCGTCTTCTAGGCTTCTTCAGACCCAGGGACCGCCCGGGCTCCACTGCGCAGAAAACGGCTCCGCGGACCTGGCATATGCGAAGGGTTCGTAAAGGAAGCTCTGCAATTCTCGTACCACCTGCTCCAGGGATTCGAACTCGCTCTGTCGGCTTTTCATCACGAATGCCTTCCAGTTCGCCTGAGCCTTCGCATCCCGAATAAACCTCTCGCTGAGCGCCACAATCTCGCCATCCGGGAGAGGGGTGGCGCGGCGGCGAAACGTAGCACGGAGAGCAATGGCCAGCGATTCACCCTCAAAGGCAACGCGGCGGGCAGCCATGGCGAGGTCGCAAAAATCCTTCATCCGGCTATTCGAGATGCCGAGATCGACCATGGCTTCGGCTTTCTCGGCCACGATAGTTTCTGTGGGATACGCGAGAACATGCGGCGCCACCATATCGGGGAGGAGTGTCGGAAATGCCAAGTCCAATGCCGCAGGGGTGATCGCGTCGCCAAATCCGACGTCAATCTGGAGGTGGATGCGGGCGTCGGCAAGATTGGCCTGAATGACGGCACGCAGCCCGCCATAGCGATTGTCTTCCCGGATCGGATGCACCGCCAGAGTATTTGCATCGAAAACGAGTCCATCGTCATCAGCGCCCACGGAGACGATCTCGCGGAGTGCCGTATCGATGGCTGTCGCAGTGGTTTCACCCAAGCCGAGGAGATCAAGGTCTCTTGTGGCCCGATACTGTTCCCCGATGCGCACCGCGAATAGCATGGCACCCTTGAGGACAAACCGATCGCGGTACTTCGATATGGAAAGCCGATAGAGGAAACGCTCGGCGCCGTAGTTCATCAGCGTCAACGTAAAATCTTCGCGGCGCTCCTTGGCAATGTTCAAAAGGCGCGCCCTTACAGACGCGGAAACGTTCACCGGCGTCTTCCGTTTCATGACATCCCGTCCCAGTAAGGGCGCATGACTTTGGCAACCCTCAGTCGATGCGCCTCACGCCACAGATCATCAACCGTGCCCTTGCGCAGGCGGCGATAGTCTCTAAGGGCCTCGACGGCGACATCAATGCCAATTCTGTTGCGGAACTTGAAGCAGTCCGCCACCGTCCTTGCCGGACTCGTCACGCGCACCTTGACACCGTCGATATTGTGGACTTCGATGCCCCCCGCTAGGGCTGCGCCCGAGACTCGGACAGTTCGGACCGGCGTGAAGTCTACTCGTGGTATTCCTGCGCGTCTGTCTACCGCGAGCCAAACCTCACGGGGATTCTCGGTACCGAGGCTATGAAACCGAAGCGCGGTGAGCAGACAGAACGTGGCTTTAGGGACGCGTTTCGCCACTTCTGCCAGTGTGTGGTGTTCGGTCAGCTTAATGGTAGGTAGTGCATACAGTCCGCGCCCGACCCGCGTCAGTTCCCCCCGGCGCGTCAGCCGACGAACATGCTCGGGGTGGACGCCAACGGCTGTGGCTTCGGACAGCCGAAACAGCCGTTTTTTTTGAGCCAGCCGAAGAATGCGTGCCTGGGGCTCCATCGCAATGTGTAATATTACTACCATTTGAATTTAAATGGTAGCGATTCGACACGTCCGACCGGACGCCGGTTCGTCGAAACGGATTCCGCCCACATCGGAGCACCAACCTTGGTTACCACCCCGCAAAGGCGGTAACCGTTCATGGTCCATTCATGGTCCAGTAGCCGTTCCCCAGGGTGCCAAACACGGTTTTGGGAGCCACCCGTGCCGTTGATTGTCAATGGGTTACGTGCAGTGGCGGCCCTTTCACGGCGATAACACGGGTTCGAATCCCGTCGGGGACGCCAACAAAATAAAGAGCTTAAGTTGGGGACCCTTGGCCCCAGCCCGGCGCTGCGCCTCGCTGAGCGCGGTCAGGGCGTGGCCAGGGCGATATCGAGCGTGCGCAGGCGCTCTGGAGTGCCGATGACCTCCATGGCGGCGATGCGGTCGCCGGCAAAGGTGAAGCGCAGCACGCGTGCCAGCTTGCCGCGAGGAGCGACGACGGCGCCGATTTCGCCATTCACCAGCGCCGGACGTGTGAAGCGCGTGCCGGCGCGGTATGTCATGGCCTGCGCCGCCCAGGCGCGCGCGCCGTGGACGGCGGCGCCGGCCGCGGCAGCGCCGCCGGGCAGATCGGCGGTCACGGCGAAATTGGGATCGAGCACCGCGACCACGGCTTCGAGGTCGCCGGCGCGAAGCGCCGCAAGAAAGGTTTCCACCAGACGGCGCTGGCGGCCGAGTGGCGCCGAACCGGGGCGCGGACCGACGCGAACACGGCGGCGGGCGCGGCTGGCGAGCTGGCGCGCCGCTTCGGGGGAACGGCCCAGGACGGAGGCGATTTCGGCGAACGAGACGGCGAACAGATCGTGCAGCACGAACGCCAGCCGCTCAGCGGGCGCAAGGCGGTCGAGCACGACCATCAACGCAAGCCCGACGGCGTCGGCCAGCGCCGCTTCCTGCTCGGGGTCGCGGCGCCCGGCCTTGGGTTTCGCGCTCGGGCGCGCCTTCGAGCGCGGTTTCGCGCCGGCCGGCGCGGCCGCGCAACTGGTCGAGACAGATGCGGGACACCACGGTGGTAAGCCAGGCGGAGAGGTTCTCGATCCCCGGCGCGTCGGCCCGGCTGAGACGCAGCCAAGCCTCCTGCACCGCGTCGTCGGCTTCGGTGCCCGAGCCCAGCAGACGGTAGGCCACGCCGTGCAACCGGGCGCGGTTCTGCTCGAATTGCTGGGCGAGAAAATCTGCCCCCGCGCCGGTCACAGTTGCCTTCCCGGTTTCGTCATCCTCATGTAATCAAGACGCAGGCCAGCCGACGGGCGTGACCGCCGGCGGCAAGAAAAAGGAGACCATCGCCATGGAAGCCCGCCTTAAGAATGCCATCTACCAGATCCCCGGCGCGCTGGACACGCTGCAAGCCTTCGGCAAGCTGCCGGAAAAAGCCGGGTTGCCCCTGCACATCGCCCACGTGGTGCACTTGCGCGCCAGCCAGATCAACGGTTGCAGCGTGTGCGTGGACATGCACTGGCGCGAGGCCAAGCAGACGGGCGAGACCGACGAGCGCCTGTTCGCCGTCGCCGCCTGGCGCGACGCGCCCTATTTCACCGACGCCGAGCGGGCGGCGCTCGCGCTTACCGAAGCGGTAACGCGGATCGCGGACAGCAGCGATCCCGTGCCCGACGCCGTTTGGAACGAAGCGGCACGCCACTTCGACGATCACGCGCTCGCCGGCCTCGTGCTCGCCATCGCCGTCATCAACACCTTCAACCGCATCAACGTCGCGACGCGCCAAGTGGCCGGCGAATGGATCAAGGCGCAGCAAGCCCGCAAGCCCTCCGCCGCCTAGCTAGTACTACTGCGTTACAAGAAGCCACGGAGACAACCAGGACAGCGGGGCAGGGCGTGGGCGAGTTGGAGACCCCCGCGTATCCACCCAGCGGCGAAGGGTAGGGGCGCTGGGCGGCCAATTGGCCGGCAGCGCGAGGCTTCACGCCGCTTGGGGTTGCAGCGGAAGCGGGCGGCCGGGGATGGCGGCTGACGCGGACCGCCAATTCTCGAACGGAGCGCGGCGGCTGAGGCGGACGGATTCGAGCAGGTCGCGGACGATGGCCCGGCGGGTGAGGATGCAGGCTTCAAGGCACGCTAATTCGTCGGCGGCTGCCCACTCCGGCGGAATCGCCGCCATGACTGCGTGCAACTTGGCCTCTGAGAACTGCTCGATCCGGGACAGCCACGGCTCGAACGCATCCCAGCCGGTGATGGTCTGATAGGCACCGTTGCGCGAGTAGACGCCGCGAAGCTGGCTATCTGGGAACGTCCAGTCGCCGGCGTTGAATACGAATCCCCAATCAATGAAGTAGGCCAGCATACGGGCGCGCGGTTTGGGGCGGCAAAACACTACCTGGCGTCCGTCGCATTGGCACAGCCATTTGTCCACGGCCAGCACGCCGGCAAACTCGGTCAGGTTGTGGACGGATTCCATGTGCGCTTCGGGCAGGTAATCGTATTTCGGGGCATCGGGATTGCCGGTCGGCACCCGCGAGGCAAATGCCAGTCCAGCCACGGGCCGTTCTTCTCTCCTGCTGCTACAGCGGAATACCATCGCGGAATTCCGCTCAATCATGTCCGGCGAAGCGTCCATGATCTCGAAGTCCAGCACGGTCGCTGTCCTCGGATAGAAGCTGGGCTTGCGAGCCGCCGCGCATGGGACGGATGTATTCATTGGCGCGAATCATGGAATGCCTCCCCGGCCCGCTGCGGTCCGTGATGCAGGACCGCAACAAGCCGCTGGAAATCGGGCGTTAGTTGGCCTTGGTCTCGGTAAGCGCCGCGATGATTTGGGAGGCAACGCGGGTGATGGATTCCAGCGATTCGCGGAGGGTGTCGCGGTCGCCATCGTAAAGGCTGATGTAGTCGGCGGAAGCGGTATTCATGTCCAAACCGACAGACAGTCCCACCGCGTAGGCCACGGCCTCGGCTTCGGTTTCCTTGACCTTGCGGCTCAGTTCCTTTCGCCGTTCCCCGTCGTGCAGCAGTTCGTGTGCGAGTTCATGCACCAGCACGGAGAATTCGCGGGCCGGTTCCAAGCCAGCGAGAATGTAGACCTTGCCCTTGGCGCTCAGCCCTTCCGCGCCGTCCAGGTTCTCCTTGTACTCCAGCGCGATGCCCTTCCGCTCGTACAGCGCCCTGATTCCTTCGAGGTCGCCTTCGAGGTTGGCCCCCGGATCGCCTTCCGCCTGGGGCGCGGATGGCAGCGGCTCCCCCACGGTCTGCGCCACATCGAACACATAGGCCACGCGGAAGCCGCACACCCGCTGCGAAGAGCCTTCCTGCGCATCTTCGGGGTCCGGCCGCTTTGTCAGGATGGGAGCCAAAATGTGGATGGCCCTTTCGTCCTTGCAAACCTGCCGTCCCAACGCCTGCCAGCGTTGGTACCCGGCGACATGGGTTGACTCGGGCCGCTGCGCGAGGATCAGAAGCTGGTTGCAAAAGCTGTAGCGATGAAACCGCGACATGACGCCCAGGTACTGCTGTATGGCATCGCTCCGGCCAGCTTCCAGCGCGTCCGCCAGCCGGTTGATAGCCTCTTCGCAGAGGATTTGCGCCTTGCTCTTTTTCTCAGGGGCATTTCTCTCAGCGCCCCCGCGCGCGCCGCCTGTGGACTCCGCCGGAAGCGTTGAGCCCGTGGCGGGCTGGAAGGAAGAAGTGCTTTCGGTGGTGATGATTTGAGAATTCATGGTGTGCTCCTTTTTCTGCCCCGAAGCCTTTGGTGCGGGGCGCCCAAGGGCGAAGCGGGCCGCTCCCAAGGCCAAGGGCTGCATTCTTGGGGGGACCAGCGCAGCGTATGGGGGAGCCAAGAAAGCAGAAGCCCGCCGTGCCGCCAGGGCGCGGCAGTAGTCCGCTGAAGCCAGCGCCGCACCGGAGAGCGCAGGGGCGGGAGGGCACACCAGTCTCAATCACCGGCCGAAATCAACTGGATTGTCGGTCGCAGGAGGCACGGGCTGGATATCGGGGGGATCTCAAAAGCTGTAGTGATGAAACTGCGACATGACGCCGAAGAAATGCAGCATGGCATCGTGCTGGTCGGCTTCCATCGCATCCGCCCGCCGCTTGATCGCCGTTTCGCAGAGGATTTGCGCCTTGCTCGTTTTCACAGCGCCCCTTTCGGGGGCAAAGCCAAAGGCGCTCGCTTGCGACGCATCGAGATCGAGGTCCCGGTTGAGGTGGCGGGCTATACTGCCACTACCGCCAATGAGCCTGATCAGGTCAAAGAAACGTGTTGCCGATCATGGAGAGGTTTTCACCCCTCCGTGGCTGGTCGAGGCGATGCTCGACCTCGTCAAGGGTGAGTCCGAGCGCATTGACTCGCGCTTCCTGGAGCCGGCGTGCGGTAGCGGAAACTTCCTCGTCCGGATTCTGCGACGCAAGCTCGCCGCCGTACAGATCAAGTACGGCAAGTCGGACTTCGAGCGCCGGAACTACGCCCTGCTCGCACTGATGTGCATCTACGGCATCGAGTTGTTGGGGGACAACGTTGCCGAATGCCGCGCGAACCTGCTCGAGATTTTCGCTGATTACCTGAACTTGGATGAACCGGGCGAACTATCCCGCGCAGCGTGCTGCGTACTGTCGCAGAATGTCGTGCATGGCGACGCGCTGGCGATGCGTGCCTCCGATGGCCAACCAATAACCTTTGCCGAGTGGGGCTACCTCGGCGCGGGCAAGTTTCAGCGGCGCGATTTCCGGCTCGACATCCTTACCGGTGCGTCCGCCTTCAGCGCGGAGGGCTCCCTCTTCGCCCACTTGGGCAAGCATGAAATCTTCACCCCGGATAAGACCTACCCGCCAATGACCGTGAGCGAGCTGGCCGCCGCCGCACACGGCGGCACGCCGAAGGAGGCCGCATGAGCACGCAGGTTGGTTTTGCGCTGCGCGGCCGCAATCCGGATGTGCTTACGTGCATCGCGAACCTCTCAAATGACGAGGTGTTCACGCCCCCCGAGTTTGCGAACCGGATGCTGGACACGTTGACCGAGGCATGGGCCGCGAACCACAGTGGCGCGGATATTTGGGCGGACGGGACGGCGACGTTCCTCGATCCGTGCACGAAATCAGGCGTCTTCCTGCGCGAGATCACCAGCCGCCTTAACAAGGGTTTGGCCGGTGAAATCCCGAACAGTCAGGAGCGCGTCGATCACATCCTGAACAAGCAGGTGTTCGGCATCGGGATCACGTATCTCACAAGCTTGCTGGCGCGTCGCAGCTTGTATTGCTCGAAACACGCCAACGGCGAGCATTCGATCACGAGGGGCTTCGAGAGCGACGCCGGCAACATTTGGTTCGAGCGTATCGAGCACGCGTGGGCGGGTGGCAAATGCAGGTACTGCGGGGCGAGCCAGAAGGCATTGGACCGCGGCGAGGCGCTCGAGACCCACGCCTACGGTTTTATTCACACCGGCGAAATCAAAGCTCGGATCGCCGAGCTGTTTGGAGGCGAAATGCAGTTCGACGTGATCATCGGCAACCCGCCGTACCAATTGGACGACGGCGGCTATGGCACAAGCGCGGCGCCGATTTACCAGTTGTTCGTGGAGAAGGCGCTCGAGCTCGATCCGCGCTACGCTGTGTTTGTGACGCCGTCGCGCTGGATGGCCGGGGGTAAGGGGCTCGACAAATACCGCGAGCGGATGCTCTCCGACAAGCGGATACGGCGTATCGTTGACTACCCGAAACTCTACGAGGGATTTCCGGGAGTGAAAATTCGCGGCGGCATTTCCTATTTTTTGTGGGACCGCGAACACCGCGGGCCGTGCATGGTGCAGACGATTTGGGACGGCCAGCCGACTGGCCCGGCGGTTGCGCGCCACCTGGACGAGTTCGACGTCCTCGTTCGGCGCAACGAGGCTGTGCCAATTCTGAAAAAGATTAGGGCCAGAGGCGAGCCCACGCTCGATCGGAGCGTCTCCAGCCGTAAGCCGTTCGGATTCGCCACGAATTTCAGAGGGAAGCCGTCCGCGGCGGGTTTGAAGAGGCCCGTAAAGCTCTTCGAGAACCAGCGGGTCGGCTGGGTCGAACGAAAGGCTATTGCCGTTAACTCCGAATGGATTGACGACTGGAAGGTTCTCATGACGGCTGTCCAGGGGACGAGCGCGGCCGTCGAGACCAAGTTTTTGAGCAAGCCAGTCATCGCCGAGCCGGGAACAGCGTGTAGCGAGACGTATCTTGTCGCTGGCCATTTTGAGACCGAGAAAGAAGCGACCAACTTTGCGCGCTACCTGCGTGCTCGGCTTGTGCGCTTTCTAGTCTCACTGCGCAAGCCCACCCAGCACGCGACGCGCGACGTTTATTCTTTCGTCCCGCAGCTCCCGCTCGATCGTGTCTGGACAGACGCCAAGCTCTACAAGAGGTACGGGCTAACCAAGGCCGAGATCGCCTTCATCGAGTCGCAGGTCGCCGAACACGATGGCGAATTATTCGACGAGGTCGCTGTGGGCGAAACCGAGAATGAGTAGACCCATCGATGAGATCCTCGCACCGAAGCCGATTGCGCGGCCGAAGATCTACGCCTACTCGATTGCCGACGAGGCGCACGAGGGCCTCCTTAAAGTCGGACAAACCACCCGCGACGTGAAACTACGTGTGGCCGAACAGGTAAGGACCGCCGCCATCAAGAACTACCGCATCGAGCTCGCCGAACCTGCCGAGCGCGACGTTGGGTCAGTCTTCACCGATCACGAGGTGCGTGCGGCTCTCGTAAGGAAGCGCTTCGAAAACGCCGACTTGGAATGGATGCGCTGCACCGTCGACGACGTGAAGACGGTTCTCGCCGAGCTTCGCGCCGGCCAAGAATTCACCGGGAGGCATTTTGCAACGTTCAAAATGCGCCGCGAGCAGACGGAGGCGGTGAAGAAAACCCACGCCTACTACCACTCGATCTGGAAGGAGGACATGCACGCCGTCCCGCGCTTCCTCTGGAACGCGAAGATGCGCTTCGGCAAGACTTTTACTGCCTATCAGCTCGCCAAGAAACTTGGCGCCAAGCGCGTGCTGGTCGTGACGTTCAAGCCCGCCGTCGAGGATTCCTGGCAGACCGAACTCGATGGCCATACGGACTTCGAAGGCTGGCAGTACCTCTCGAACTCCTCCGGCCGCGACCCGACGCAGGTCGAGCGTGGGAAGCCGGTCGTCTATTTCGGCTCGTTCCAGGACCTGCTCGGGCGCGATGCCGTCGGCAATATCAAGCCCAAGAATGAGTGGCTCCACGAGGTGAATTGGGACCTCGTGGTTTTCGATGAATACCATTTCGGAGCGTGGCGCGAGACCGCCAAGGAACTGTTCGAGGGCGAGGAGGATTCGAAGACCGAGGCCAAGCTCGAATACGACACCGGACTTGAGGAGGTGAATGAGGACCTTACTGTCCTGTCGGAGAAAGAGAGAGAGTTTCTCCCCATCACGACTAAGGCCTATCTGTATCTCTCCGGGACGCCGTTCAAGGCGCTGGCCACGGGCGAATTCATCGAAGAGCAGATCTTCAACTGGACGTATACGGACGAGCAGCGCGCGAAAGAGGATTTCGCGAACGGGAACCCTGGAAAATGGAACCCTTACGGCGCGCTGCCGCAGATTCGACTGATGACGTACCAGATGCCGGATGAGCTGGTGGCGACAGCGAGCGCCGGAGAGTTCGACGAGTTCGATCTCAACGAGTTCTTTGCCGCGACCGGCGCGGACAAAGGGGCACACTTTAAGCATCAGAGCGACGTGCAGAAGTGGTTGGACATCATCCGGGGCCAGTACGTGCCGAAGGCCGTCGAGAGCCTCAAGACCGGCACACGGCCGCCGTTCCCCTATTCGGACGTGCGCCTGCTGCCGTACCTGCAACACTCGTTCTGGTTCCTGCCCAATGTCGCCGCATGCCACGCCATGAAGAACCTGCTGGCCGAGAAGCACAACACTTTCTGGCGCGAATACAAAGTAGTCGCTGCGGCCGGGGCTTCGGCGGGGATCGGACTTCAGGCACTGCCGCCGGTGCGGAAGGCGATTGCGAGCGGGTTCGACACCAAGACGATCACGCTCTCGTGCGGCAAGCTCACCACCGGTGTCACTGTGCCGCAGTGGTCATCCATCCTGATGCTGCGCAACCTGAAATCGCCTGAGACCTATTTCCAGGCGGCGTTCCGCGTGCAGTCGCCGTGGTCCATCAAGAATCCGAATGGTGACGACCCGGGCGAGGAAGAGATTCTCAAGCCCGTGTGCTTCGTTTTTGATTTCGCGCCCACGCGTGCGCTTCGTCAACTCTCCGAATACGGTATCCGGCTCTCGCCCAACGAATCGAATCCGGAAAACGCCATCAAAGATCTCGTGTCGTTCCTGCCAGTGCTGGCCTACGACGGCGCGAACATGACGCAGATTGATGCGGGCGGCATTCTCGACATCGCGATGGCGGGCACCTCGGCCACGCTGCTGGCGCGCAAATGGGAGAGCGCACTGTTGGTGAACGTGGACAACGAAACGCTGGGCCGCATCCTGAAAAATCCTGAAGCTATGGCAGCGGTGGAACGCATAGAGGGCTGGCGCGCGCTGGGTGACAACATCATTGAGACCATTATCAACAAAAGCGTAAAGGTCAAGGACCTCAAGAACAAGGCCAGAGACAAGGAGTTGACGAAGAAGGAGAAGAGCGTCCTCACCGAGGAGGAGAAGGAATACAAGTCCAAGCGCAAACTGGTGCAGGAGAAGCTGATCAAGTTCGCGGCACGCATCCCGGCGTTCATGTACTTGACGGACTTCCGCGAGAACACACTACAGGACGTCATCACCAAGTTGGAGCCGGATCTGTTCCTGGCTGTCACCGGTCTGACGGTCAAGGACTTCCATCTGCTCGTGCGCCTCAAGGTGTTTAACACCGAGCAAATGAACCAGGCGGTTTTCGCGTTCCGCCGCTATGAGGACGCTTCGCTGCGGTACGCCGGCATCGAAAGCCACGAAGGGCTCTCCCATTACGGGCTGTACGATACCGTGGTGGGAAGGGAGTGAGGGGTGCGGGCCTTGCCTCAATAGAGCAATGTCGAGGTACCGGGACTCCCGAGCGGTGCCTTGCCTGAACATCTTGGTGGAATATGCCGATCGCAGCAACGTGGCGGCCTGTTATGGTCGAAGCCGGCAGTCACGGCGGCGCTGGTCGAGACCACCGCCTACACCGTCTGGTTCAGCGATTTGCTGGCAGGGTTGAAGGTGTAGCTGATCTTCGGCGACGCCGCCAAACTGGCGGCGATCGGGGTGCTGTAGGTGAAGGCCGACCGCCGCGTCGCCGAGCAAATGCTGGAAGCCTATCTGCGAGGCCAGTTTCCGGAGGTGAAGATGGCGTGGCCGGAACAGCGCGGCCTGCGGGAGCTGCTGCTGCTGCACCGGAACCGGCTGGTGTGGACCCGAACCCGGTTCAAGGACGGGCCACACCTGCTGGCCATGAGACGGGGGATCAACCGCAAAGCTGGGCTGTTCAGCCCGGCGTGGCGGCAGGTGCTGAACCAGTTGCGGTTGAGCCGATGGGAGAGCGAGGCGCGCAGCGATCTGTTGCTGGCGCCGGATGCCTTGAAGCCCCGCATCGGGGAACTGGACCAGGCGGTGAAAGAGGCGGTGCGTGCCAATGCCCTGGCCGAGCGCTTGCGCACTCATCCCGGAGCCGGGCCAGTGACGACGCTAGCTTGGGTGCAGATCATGGGCGATTGCCGGGATGCTACGATTGTGGGGTTTCAAGAGGCTTGAGCGCCAATGGGCTGTTTTCTCTGCTCTCCCGATCCGGCGTTGGTCTACGCAGCGAACGCCGAGGCTTTCGCGCTGTGCGGACTGGGGCCCCTCGTGCGCGGTTATAGCATCGTTGCGACGCGAGCCCACGTCCGATCCTGCGCCGACTCTGCCACGGAATCCCCGTCGCTCTTAGAATTCACCGAGCAGATCAGGGGATTTTTGGGCTCGATCTACGGGTCCTGCTTGGTCACGGAGCACGGGCGCCTGCCGGTCTGCGCCAGGTCAGAGGGCTCGGGGGGACACTGCTTCCACGCACATTTCCTGCTATTTCCCCGAGCCCCCGACATTGTCAATGCCTGCCGGCCCTATTTTGGACTGGCAGAGGCCACCAGCGGCCTCGGGCCCACAATGGCCCTTGCCTGCGGACGACAAGAATATTTTCTTGTGGCACCGACGCCCACCGAGTGCTGGATCATGACTCGGCCACTCCTCCTATGCCGCCAGTTCGCACGCCGGATGGTCGCCGATCGGCTTGGCATCCCCGAGGAGGCGGACTGGGCGATGCACCCCAAAGCCAACGCCGCAGAGTCGGAGGCCGAACACCTCCGGCGCCGCGTGCTAACGTGGGCGACGCCGTGAACCAGAACAGGGTGGCCGTTCTGCTTGAAAAGCTTGCGGAGAAATTCGACACCGCCATCCAACAGGAAGGAGGCGCGACGTCCCAGTGGGGATGGGGGCAGTTCCTGGACGATTCAAAAGAACGGAGGCAGATCGGGCCCTACGGCACGTCAGCTGGCATGATCGTGAGGGCCCTTGCCCAGGGCGTAGGCGCAGCACCTGACGCGAGGCCTTCGGCGATCATAACCAGCTGGTGGCGCGAGTGGAAATCCGGGAGCGGGAGCGGGCGCAAGGTGTTCTGCCAGAACCTTCGGCTCGCATTCTTCCTGCTCGCGCTCCGCCTGTCTTCAATTGATGCTGCCCTCTCAGCCGAGGCCGAAGAGGAACTCCTAAAGCGAAACCTGGGCGACGACATGTGGGGGGATTACTGGGAATCCGATACGGACCACGACATGACCCCAAGCCATCTCGTTACATCTACGGTTGTGCTCGCATTTACGCTATGCCAGCCAAGCCCCGAAGGGCAGACGGTATCGCGGCTGAGAAGATCCGTTGTTCGGCTCGAGCAGCGCTTGCTCGGCGACCCGCAGATGCCGGCCCTCCAAGCCTCATTCGCGGCCGCAGCAATAATGGCCCTTGGACCCCAAAACGCAAGAGCCATCAGAAAGCAAATCGCGCGATTTGCCATGTCGCGCGATTTTTCGCTCGCCGACCTCGGGGTGTACTTTTACGAGTACAAGTGTGACGGCAAGGCCGGCACGGATTACTTCATAGCGCCCCCGGCCATTGTCCTGGCGACCGGGGCATTCAGCTCGTCTTCCCCGATCCTTCTCCGGCAATTTGGCGAACAAGTTGCCGCACGCCTGGCGAAGAGCTTAGAAAAAAGCGACTACGGCTTCAAGCCGGACGCCGAGCAGAGAGTGTCAACGAAGAATCAGGCTTGGGCCGCGCTCCTGCTTAAGGCCTCGTTATCGCCAAACGCCAATCCGACCAGCCTCGCCGGCATGGTGTGGTACGGACTACTGCGGGAGCGTCCGGGTAACTGGTGGACCGAAATTGTCTTCCCAGTGGCTTTGATCGCGGCCAGCGCCACCGAGGCGACATTCATAGGTAAGCTCGGCATCGGTTGGCTCTTCGCGGCCGCGACCCTTGGCCAGGCGGCCGTCTTCGGTATTGCAATTCGCCACCTCCTCCCGTACTGGGACCGACTGTTCCCCACGGCACGCTCATGACCATTTTCGACCCGATCTACGGACCCTGCGATCTGGCGCCGAGGCTCGCCGAGCTGGCGCTTGCCCCGGAGGTTCGGCGCCTCACCCAAATTCGACTGCTAAATACATCCAGCCCAACTCTTGCCACCCTGGGGGAGCTGCGGCGATACTCCCACACTCTGGGCGTCCTCAGGCTCGCTCTGATCAACGGGCAACCCGGATACTCCCCGGAGGAAAGGGCCGCCTTTGCCGCGTCCGTTTTGATACACGACATTGGGACCCCGCCCTTCGGTCACCTGATGGAATACCACCTCCGCGAGCAGCTTAGCTGGAGCCATGAGGAGGTCGTTGCCCGCATGCTTTGGGGTCTGCACACCGACGAGAATCTTTCCCACCAGATATTCGCCGGTATGACTCTGGAGGTGCGACGCATACTGAAAAGGCGGAGGATTTCTCTCGACATTGTTCGGAAGATACTTACGAAAGACCACCCGCTGTCCCGGTTGCTGTTCGGGAGCATCGATCTCGACAATCTCGACAACGTCGCGAGAATGGCCTGGGCCGTCGGCATCACCTGTGTGGACTCAACCCTGGCCCTTGCGGCCGCTCTCTCGGTCTCCAGAGACGGTCGGCTGCTGCTCCCTGAATCGTGCCGACCTGCGGTGGAGCGTTGGGCAGGAACGCGGCGCAGCGTCTACGAAATTCTTCTTTTCGATCCCGCCACGGTAGCGAGTCAAGCGGTGCTCTCAAAGGCCATTGGCATCGCCATGACGGCAGGTGACATCGGCGGCGCGGACTGGTGCATGTACGACGAGACGCTTCTGGAGAAGCTCCGCCAATCACCGGGCACCCGCAAGCTCGTTACGTCTTTCCTCGGGCGCCTGCCAGGCCCTATATACGCGTTGAATTTGCGGGGGACTCTGGCGAGCTATGGCCTCGGGAACCGAGCGGCCGCGGTCGGGGCCGCCCTTTCGTCCCTGGGAGCACATCGGAGCGGCGACTGCATCGCGTATGCATTTGTGGACAAGGGCGCGACTGCCAAGGCCCTTGAATTTGCGGATCCTGCGTCGGGCAGAACGTGGTGCTTTGGCGAAACCTCCGAGAGCGTGGTATTCTCCGTGTTCTCATACGGTCGCCCCGAGAGAAAGGAGGCTACTGCGGCCGCCTCGCGGCTACTCCGCACCCTCGGCGCGCGGCCAGATGACGTGATCCGCGTGCAAATTGGTCGTGACCGTCCGGCATATAGCTCTGGCAATGACAAACAGCTTACTCTCCAGGCTCTCTAAAATCGATTGGGACTTCGCCGGCTACATGAGCGAGTCGTCGTTTTCGGCGGTCCATTTCCACCCTAGCCGCTTCGCCTCCCAAATTCCAGCGGCTCTGATCGGGCTTATGAGCAGACCCGGAGACCTCGTTATGGATCCGTTCTGCGGCTCTGGCACCACCCTCGTCGAAGCGCAGCGCCTGGGTAGAAGGTCAATCGGGATAGAACTCAACCCGGTTGCCGCGATGGTTAGCCGCGCTAAGACCCAGTGCAAATCCGCGAAGCGAATCGGTGCCGTCATCAGAGACCTCAAGGAGCAGGCGGAGGCAACAATTCGGGCAGGCCACATCTTCGTCCGCTCGGGGCCAGCGACCACTCCGGCTACGGTGCAGGCAAGCAAGTGGTACGGCCCCAAGGTCGCGCGGGACTTGGGCTTGCTCTGGGCAGCGAATCTGAAGCTTACTGGCGTCCACCGGCTGCTCGCCGACACGGCCTTCTCCGCCATCCTTTTGACGGTCTGCAGGGAGACGCGACACTGGGGCTACGTCTGTGACAACACGACCCCAAAGGGCCAGCGCAATGCAGACGTGCTAAGAGAATACTGTGCCCTGCTTGAGCGCCTTGCCCGGGCATATCGCGACCGGGACGAAGAGATGGAGGTCGCCGGGCACACGCTCCCAGCCGCCACGGTACTGTCAGGCGACGCATTGCAGGTGATGGAAGGCATAACTAAGTCGACCGTAGATTTGGTCGTGACATCGCCGCCGTACTTCGGCGTCTGCGATTACATAAAGGCGCAGCGGCTCACGATGGAGTGGCAGGGCACCAAAATTGAGCCGCTCCGAGCCGAGGAGATTGGGGCTAGAAGCAAGCGCCACAGGAAGACCGCCGCTTGCGAATACATCGAAGCAATCAGTCGGGCTTTCCAATCCATGGCCCGTTGCGTGCGGCCTGGCGGGGGTCTCGCGATCGTGCTGGGCCAGTCCGACACCCGCGATGAGGTACTGAATGATCTCAGGGCGGCAATCTCAGCGGCCAAGATGTCAATCGAGCAAGAGCTAAACCGCACGGTATCGACCCAGCGGCGACTCGCACCCAGCTTGCGGGGCGAACATCTGTTTATCCTGTCGGCGAGGCAACGATGACCCTTCGAGATTTGGGCGAGAGGCGCATTCTGAGGGAGGTCCTGCCAGAGTTCTGCCCGCTTGCGGGCGACGATTGCACCTTCCTAGCCCGCGACCTCTCCGGCATTGTGATCACCACGGACCCAGCCCCAGAGCCAGCCGCCAAGCTAATCGGCCGAGATGCGGACCCGTATTGGCTCGGCTGGCTGCATGTCACAATCAACGCTTCAGATATAGCCGCGGCCGGGGCGGCGCCCCTAGCCTTCGTTAGCGCGCTCGAGTTGCCGCCTGACTATGAGTTGCCCGATCTGAAGAGGCTCCTCGCAGGCACCAGGGAGTGCTGCGCGTTGCACGGGTTCACCTACGCCGGCGGGAACCTGAAAGAGGCCACCCGGGTTTCGGCCGTGGGGACTGCAATCGGCGCCGCAGAACCCCGGCGTGTGTTGGGCCGGGGCGGGGCACGGGCGGGCGACGTCGTCGTTAGCGTCGGCGAGTGCGGGATCTTCTGGCGGGACGCGCTGGCTGCGCATTCGGGCAAGGAAGTTGCGGACAAGGCACGCTCCCCGTTGTTCGCCCCTCGCGCCCAAACAGGGCCGATGCGGGCGCTTGCGGCGCAGGGTCTCATTACCGCAGCGATCGACAACAGCGACGGGCTACTCCCGTCACTTGAGCAGCTCGCTATAAGCAGCCGTGTCGACATCACCGTCAATCTGGAGAACCTCGTCCCCCCTCCTGACGCTCCTGCCGGCCTCGATCCCGCTCGGCTTTGGCTAGGCTGGGGTGACTGGAACGTGGTCGCCACGATGCGGGTCGGCGACCTGGCGAGCGCTAAACGGCTGGTTGCGCACGAGGGCGTGCCGGTTACGCCGATCGGCTACTGCTCGCCGGGCACCGGTAGCGTAGTCCTAGAGAGGGCAGGAAGGCGCTCTATCGCGCCCCGCCTTGAGTCCGAACGGTTCGCGGCAGATTCGTGGTTCGGAACCGGCGTAGACGGCTACATTAAACTGATAAGGACGGTCGAATTACCCTCGCCCCCGACCCTGTAAGGCGCGAATCCAAGGCGGAGCTCGTGCAAAGGACGGTCCTCGCGTTTAGAGAGCCGTCATTTTCGATGGATGGCGACGACGTTCCATTCTGCCCGAGACTGGTATGTATAAGTGCTTGAGCCAAAACGATTGCGCAACGCTGCCCAGGAACAGGTCCGCGATACTGCCAAGATGGCCGGAGCCGGGCTAGATCAAGCCGAGGGACTGCAAAAGCCTTGCCTGACATTGTGGTCGGCACTTCGCGGGATTTCAACACGATCCTTGAAGTGGGTGGGGCCGATGCCGTGTTCGTCAGTATACGCCCGCCACCGCCGCGCTCGCATGGCTGAGCAGCGTCGAACCTGCGTGATCGGCAGGCCAGCGGTCAAGACACCGCATGCGAAAGTGCCCCGCTGCCGATGCGCATCGCGGGCCATGCCATTATCCCGAAAGCGCCCTTGTCACGGTACGCTCTGCATAGTACGCGGGATCGTGCTTGTCCTGCCGGCATTCGGCAAGTGCCTGCTTTACCTTCTCTGGGGACATGCCGGCCCGGAGCTGGTCACGCACCCAAGCCCAGTCGCGCTCGGACTGGCTCAGAAGTCGCGCATCGCGCCGAAATCTCCCAGGGGCGGCCTGCCGACTGGCCGGTCGGTCTAGGGGCCAATCCGCTGGCAGAGCGGCGAAGTCACCTCGCTGGTAGACAGCTTCGGCGAGGCGATGCCCCTGAACACCGACCGGCTCATTGAACTTCTTGTTGTGGAATCCGGGCAGGCGCAACACACGGGCAGCGTCTGTTGCGGCAGGATCGCCACCAAACGCGGCGGCCATGCGGTGCAGGGCGACCTCGGCTTGCTCAAGCGTGAAACCTTCGACCTTCCAGATGACCTGGCGTTTGGCGGGCGAAGTGTCCAGGACGAAGTTCGGCTGGGGCAGCGCGGGACTGTCGAGGATTTGCTGGAGCCTTGCATCGCCCTCTTCGTCGAGGTCAAGGTAGAGATGGCGGATATCGGCGATGTCCGCTTTGGCGCGACCCCTGGCTTCGGACTTGAGCGTATTCATGGAGACGTAAATGTCTGAGCCGTGGGCGTTCTCGTAACGGAGGAAGCGCTGGATGCGGGGCGAAGCTGCATCCTGGGCTGACAGCAGCCGCTGGAGGGTGTAGTCCTCGGCACGGTTGCGGATCACGATGGCTATCCGGTCATGGGGGCGGTAGTTTTCCTTGATGAAGTCCCACGAAGTGACGGGCGCATTGGATTCCATGTATGCCTCCTTGCTCACTCGCATTGGTAGAGCGGGTTGAACTGATGCCGGTCGGATTCGGCATCGACTCCGGCAAGCTCGATAATCTCGGCGACCCGGCGCCTGCCGGACGCACGCTCCAGGTGAACGATGACCTGGATCGCGTCAACGATTTGCGTCTGGAGCGCGCGGTGCGGAATATCGAGGCCAGCCTGCAGAATGCAGCTTCGCAGGCGCGTAATCGCCTGCCGGGCCGTGTTGGCGTGGACTGTAGAGAGGCTCCCGGAATGGCCAGTATTCAGCGCCTGCAGCAGGTCGTAGGCTTCCTCGCCCCGTATCTCGCCCACGATCAACCGGTCCGGCCGGTGGCGGAGGCTGGCGCGTACCAAGTCGCGAATCGCGACGGCCGGCAGGCCCATCTATTCGCGGCGGGCTTCGAAACGGACAAGGTTGGGTTTCGCGGCATGAATCTGCGCCGTGTCCTCGATCAGCACGATCCGGTCGCCATCGGGGATGGCCGCCGCCAGGATGCCCAACAGTGTCGTCTTGCCGGTGCCGGTTCCACCGCTGATGAGGATATTCTGCCGACGGGCGATGCGTTCCCGCAGTATCTCCGCGGCCTGGCGCGGAACCGAGCCGCGCTTGATTAGGTCGTCCATAGTGAAGTGCCGCGTGTCAAATTTTCGGATCGTCAGCGAGATGCCGTCCACGCTGCAAGGCGGTAGGACGGCGGCGACGCGGCTCCCGTCCGGCAGGCGCGAGTCGAGAATGGGCTTTTCCTCCGAGATTTCATCGCCTAGGCTGCGGGCGATGATCTTCAGGCCGGTGAGCAGTTGCCGCTCCTCGATTGCGATCCCCGGCGCTTCCTGCAGAAGCCCGTCGCGCTCGATAAAGACGCGCCGCCCGCCGTTGACCATGATCTCGCTGATGCCTGGGTCCTCGATCAGGTGCCGGATCGGCTCCAAGAACGGGAGAATCAGCTCGAACCGGGACGCTTGTGCGTCGGCGACTCGGGGGTTATTGCCCCCGGCGCTCCCGTTGGTCGCTACGCGATTCGGCAAAATCGCGGGCATGCTCAACTCTCCTCCGGCATCGTTCATAGCTCTCCGGCGCGCAACTGCGCCCAGTAGGACTTCTCCCGATCCAGGTACCAGGGCTTGAGGTAGCAGTAGGTGGCCTCGTGCTGGTTCACGCCGTCAAATGGGATGACGATGCACTCGGCGTTGCGGAGCAGCGTAAAGCTGCGCTCGTCGAAGATGAAGTCCTTCTGGGTGGCGTAGGTCTTGGTCGCGCTGATTGTGTCCTTGTTCGACACGGTCTTGCCGGTAAGCAGGCTGACGCGGGCGTCGGTGGACGCCTCGGACAGCCCATAGCTGACCTTGAGCCGGTCTTCCTTGCCGCACAGCGTAGCCGCCGTCTGGATCGAGAACTCGTCCGATTGGGCGAGGAAGATCTTGGTGCGGAAGGTCTGGAGCAGCGTCCGCCAGCCTTCGCCGGCGAGGGCCTCCTTGAGCGAGGAGATGCTTTGGGTGGCGATGATCGGGATGCAGCGGGCCTGGCGCGACATGCTAAAGAACTTCTCATCGCCGTTCGGGTCGTTCCCGCCGACGGTGGCGAAGTTCTGGTACTCGTCACAGACGAAGAACGTGTCGCGGTGATGGCGATGCCGCTCCCGCTCCATGGCGGGAATGCGCAGCAGCACCGCACGCTGGAAGTCGAGCTTCATCATGGTGCCAATGGCCTTGGCCAGTCCGGGGTTGAGCGCCATGGGGAAGTTCAGGGCGCAAACCTTGCCCTGCTCGACCAGTGCCGCAAACGGTGGCAGCGGAATGCCCTCGGGATCGTCGGGGGTGGACCCGTTTGTATACACCTCTCTGGGTGGGCAGAAGATGCGCTTCACGTCGGGGTTGTTGTCGAAGAGCGACAGGAAGACCGAGATGCCCTCGACGATGGAGGTCCTGAGCTTGTGGTCAATGGCCAGCCAGTCGTCGTGGAACCAGCGGCGCACCGCCTCGAACTGGGCTCGCTTGTATTCCTGGGCCGGCTCCAGCGGCTTCGGGACAGCCTCGACCGCGTCGTCGAATTGGTGCTCGGCGAGGACGCCTTCGGCCTCCATCCCGAGCGCTTCCTCCGGCGGGCGCCGTGCCCGCCGGACCCGCCCTCCCAGGTCTGGATCAATCCGCCAAAAAAGGAGGTAAAAGCTCTCTAAACTCCCACCTCAGGTGTCTCACTCTCATTGACACGCGCCGCCGACTTTCGCGTCGGCTTTGCCCACGGGGCAAACGGCGCGACCCCCGCGAGCGGATGGCCTGCATTTGCCGCAATTCGCCGGGGGTCACCCTAGCGGTCTACCGCCGCACCCGCCGCCGGGCAACTAGCCGCCGACGAAACTGGCCGCCGGTTACGGCATGTAGATTATAGATTGCACGGCATAGTTGCCGTTGCTGTCCTCGATCGAGATCTGCCAGATGTAGGTCCCTCCGCTGGTCAGGCTTGCCACGGAAGGCGTATTGGAGCTGTCTCCGGTCGGATCGGTCCCCCAGACGATTTGCGTGATCGAGCTGGAGAAGTAGCTGCTGTTGGAGTTCTGGCTCGGGATCTGCCAGATCGTGTTGTTGTTCGAATCCACAATCTGGAACGAATAGGTGTAATTGCTGGCATCGGTCGGATCGGTCCAGGTGAAGGTCGGCGTGGTGCCGCCGGTCGCCGACAGGTTGGTCGGGAACTCGGTGATCAGGGCCGTAACCTTGGTGGTGAGCGTGTCCGATGTGCCGTCACTGTAGTTGATCTGGAAGCTGTAGGTGTCGCCGACGACCGGAGCGATGGGGATGTTGAGGTTGTACTCGAACCCCCCGCCGCAATAGTTGCCGCAAACGCTGACGTCCACGGGAACCACGTTCGGGCCGGACTCCAAATACACCGACACCGGCAGTTTGATATTTCCCGTCACCGTGAATTGAAGGCTGTAGTTTTGCCCGATCTGGCTGCCGCTCTGGTTCTCGGACTGATAGTTCTGGGTGGCCACCGCGGCGGTGGCGTTGGCGCTGGCCAGCGTCAGGTTCAAGGTGGTGGCTCCAGTAATCGTCTGGCTCGCCTTCACGCCGCTGCCGCCGACGTTGGTGATATCGCCGGCGTCCACCACGCCGTCTTTGTTGTTGTCCAGAATGCCGACCGCGGAGCAGTTGGAGCCACTGGGCACTTGGACTGTGTAGGCTTGCGGGCTGACCGGAGAGGCGATGTAATCGCCGTAGAATTGGCCCGCTTTCTGATCGTAGCAGCCGGCGTAGAGAGGGCCGGTAGCGGTTCCGGTGAAGGTGACCGCGCCGGATACCGTGTCGGCGCCGGTGGGCGCGCCGACCGTCACCGCGCTGGAGACCGCGGAATAGGAACTGGTCGAGCTTCCGGCGGTGCCGGAGGCGCGGAAATAATAGGTGCCGTTGGCGAGGCCGTTCACCAGCCAGACGGTGCTGCTATCGGGGCCGGTCGCGGGGAAGGTCTTGCTGCCGGTGACGGTGCCGAACGAGGAGTCCGTGCTCCACTGCAGGGTGTAGGAGGTTGCCAGCTCGAGGCCGTTGTTGTCTACCTGGGGATTGTAAATCACCAGCGCGCCGGTGTTGACGCCGGCTAGCGTTGCCAGTTCGGGGCCGAGGGTGAGGGTTACCGCCGCGGCAGGGGTCATGGTGACGGACGCGCCGGTTACGTCCGCGTTGGAGACCGTAATGCCGGTGGTGCTGCCGCTCGGGTTGGACGCGTTCGGGGCGCCGTAGCCCAAGTTGTCCATGCGCGCCTGCAGGGTATAGGTGCCGGGCGCCACGCCGCGGATGGTGAAGGCGCCCGTCGAGGAAATGCTGGTGCCGGGGACGGTGTAACTGGGGCAGCTGTTGTTGCTCAGGGTGAGGTAAATCCGGCCCGTGTCCGAGCCGCTGTAGCTGACCGTGCCGGAGACGGTGTAGCCCAGGCCGACGCTGAAGTTCTCGCTGGTGAGGTTGGCGGTGGCGATGGTGACCGCCTGGGTGGCGGGCGAGAAGGTCGTAGTTGCGGAACCGGGCGCGCTGTAGGTTGGCGTCAGCGTATAGGCGCCGGTGGCGAGGCCGGTGATGGTGAAGTTTCCGCTGCCGTCGGTGGTGGCCGTCCCCACCGTTTTGTTGTTCGAGTCGGTGGCGGTGATGGTGACGCCGGAGACGGAATTGCTGCCGGTGCAGCTGGCGAACGTTTGCACCGACCCGCTAGCCGAATAGCTCGTGGTGACGGCGATGGTGTAGGTCTTCGGCCCGACGGTGGCGCCGTTGCTATCGGTCACCGACGCGGTGAAGGTGACGGTGCCGGTCGCGGTGGGCGTTCCGGTGACGTTCAGGGTGCTGGTGCCGGTGTTGGAGACGCTGAGGCCCAAGCCGTTGGTGAGGGCGACGGCGGCGCCGGTGGTGGCGAGGGCGGCGCCGTTGACCGTCCAGGTGTAGCCCGGTACGCCGCCGGCGGCGTTGATGGCGCCGGTGTATGCGCCGCTGGTGGAGGCGGCGGGCAGCGAAGCCGGGTTCGGCGCCGGCAGCGCCAGCGCGGCATAGGCCGCGAGGTTCAGGCTGGCGGTGCCGGCCGCGCCGCTGGAATCCTTCACCTGGAAGGTGACGCTGCCGCTGCCGGTGGCCGTGGGCGTGCCCGAGAGCACACCCGCGCTCGATAGCGTCAGGCCGATCGTGGTCAGCGTGCTCTGGCCCGCAGTGACCGACCAGGCGTAGGGGGCGCCGCTGCCGCCGCTGGCCGCCAGCGTGGTTGTATATGCGGTGCCGACGTAGGCGGGCGGGAGGGTGGCAGTGGTGACTGAGGGCGCATTGCTGACGGTGAGCGAGAGCGCCTGGGCGGCCGAGGTGACCCCGCCGATGGTCACCGTGACGGAAAAGTTGAACGGCCCGCCGGTCGCGGTGGGCGTGCCGCTGATGATGCCGGTCGCCGGAGCCAGGGTGAACGGCGCGGGCAGGGTGCCGCTGGACACCGCCCACGTCGCCGCGCCGGTCTGGCCATCGGCATTCGCAGTAAGCGTGGTGGTGTAGAGGACTCCGACCGAAGCCGTCGGAATCGAGGTCGTGGTCACGTCCGGCGCGCCGGCGCCGAGGGTGAGCGTCAGCGACGCCTGCTGGGTTTGTTTCGGCGTGCCCGCGTCGCTGACGGTGAAGGCGATGGCGCCGGTATTGGTCGCCGTGGGCGTGCCCGAGATGGCGCCGGTGGCCGCGTTCAGGGTCAGACCGGCCGGCAACGTGCCCGACGACCAGACATAGGGGGTCACGCCGCCGCTGGCCGCCAGCGTGGCCGAATAGGCGACGCCGGCGGTGCCTGCGGGCAGCGTCGTGGTGGTGAGCGCCAGGGTCGGGATCACGGTCAGGCTGAGCGCCGCGGTCGCCTTGGTTTGCTGGAAGGCCCCGGCGCCGGAGTCGGTTGCGGTGACCACGAGGTTGGCGATGGCGCCGGAGGCGGTGGGCGTGCCGCCGATGACGCCGCTGGAGGCGCCGATGCTGAGGCCGGCGGGCAGCCCGGTGGCGCTCCAGGTGACGGCGCCGGTGCCGCCGGTGCTGGTGAACGCCGGCGAGGTGTAGGCGGTGCCCTGCACGGCGTTCGCCAGCGCCGGCGCGGTCACCACGAGCGGGGCGGGATTGATGGTGAGGCTCAAGCTTCCGGAGGTGGCGGCGACCGGCGTTGCCGCCGAGGCGTCGGTGACGGTGACGGTGAAGGTGTAGTTGCCGGCCGTGGTGGGCGTGCCTGAGATGGCGCCGGCGGCGCTGAGCGCCAGCCCGGCGGGCAGGGTCGAGCCGCTGGGCAGGCTCCAGGCCAGCGTGCCCGAGCCGCCGCTGGCGGCGAGGGTGGCCGAATAGACCGTGCCCGCCGTGCCGGCGCTGAGGGCGCCGCTGCTGGTGACCACCGGGGGCGGATTCACCACGATGGCATGGGCCGCCATCGCGCCGGTGGAGGCGTTCGAGGTGGCGGTCACGGTGACGTTGGTGGCCGCAGTGACTGTGGCCGGCGCGTTATAGGTGGCGGCACTGATGCTGGTGCCGCTGAGGGTGCCGCCGCCGCTGACGCTCCAGGTCACGCCGGCATTGGTGGAATCATTGGCGACCGCGGCGGTGAGATTGACCGACTGGCCCCCGTCAATGGACTGGGACGCGCCCGGCACGATGGCGACGGTGATGGCAGGCGGGGTGTTCGAGCCGCCGCTGCTGCCGCAGCCGACCGCGAATCCAAGGGAAAGTACCAGGCAACCGGTGAGAACGCGTCCAGTCAAATAACGCACGGAAAACCTCCGCCCTAGTCAGGGAATTCGGCTGCAGTAACTTATAGACTCCGCGATATATCAAAGTCAAGCGTGTGTGCGGGACCAGGTAACTTAGTTGCCAACCCCGGCTGCGCCCAACCCTGGGGTCGCGCCGTTTGCGCTGCGGGCAAAGCCGGCGCGAACAGGCCGCGAAATTCGGAACCGGCAATTGATAGGCGCGGGACTCGGGCGGTCTGCCAGAGCGCCGCTTGGCCGATGTCGCTTGCGTGCTTATAGCACTAGGGGCAACGTTGTCTCCGGTGTTGCGGGCGGCACGTTCTGCGGCACACAATTTCATCGAATATGCAATTCTCAATTCCCGGTTAGCTCGCTTGCATTCTAATCCGGGCTGCCAAACATTAACGGGCACATTCTCCGCTCCCGAGCTTGGACTCGTCTGGTCGTAGCCGGTCCCATACGTCTTCAGTTGACATATGCCTTGCACGCCGATCGACCAACGCGCTACGATCTGGGCTATGGAGCCCGCTCCCGATGAGAGCGCGACGCGCCAGCAACATCACCAAGCCCGGCCAACCCCAGGGGTCCGCACCGCGGCAGCCCCTCCTGCCAGTGGTCAAGCGGCGGTTGTGCAGCGGCCACGAGCAGGGCGCCTGCTGCAGCCTGGGCCAGCTATTTCGGCGGCAGCAACGCCCGCGCTGAAGTAACCAGCAATGGCGGCGAACCCGTCGAGGTAACGCTCGGCGACGTACGCGGGCCGAGGATAGCGGCTTGGGCGACATCGGAACCGAGCGGCATGCTCTCGACCGCGGTCGCCGCTCTCGTCGGCTGTGGGCCGCCGCCCGCCTATCATCTCCGCGGTCATTGGCTCATTCCGCCGCAAGTTGCGACTCGCCTCAAAATCCAGACAATCCGTCAGTGGGTCGGCTCGCTATTTCGGTTGCGCCAGTAATGGGCAACTTCACTGGCTCGGTGCCACATCGCCTGTTCGTCGGCCTGCAGCAATTGCACACGTCACTCGATTCCGCGGTGGCAATGGGCCGCTTGACTCCGCCGGCCGAGCAACGCACTCTTCGCGGGCCGGGCTGGGGCACGGCAACCGGCGCCGGCGGGATGGCGCGAGGCGTGGCGGCGGCGAGAACTCTGACCGAGGTCTCGCTGAGACGACCGCGCCCGCTACTGCCGGCTGCGACGAACTTGTACTCGCGCACAACACCGTTTCTTCTTCCTGCTAAGGACGTGGAGCGTGACATGGCGCTGGTGACCGCCCCCACACGCGCCGGACTCGATCGCGCCACGCAGGCGATTCTAAGCCGCCCCAATGAATGCCGCTTCCTCACTGTCGGCAGCACCACTTGCGTTCTGGTCTCCCCGCCCATGAACCTCGAAGCGCGACTCACGGTCGAGGTCAACGGCCGCACCGTCGCGGTACCGCTACCGGCAACTGTCGAGCAGGCGCTCGCTGCCGCGGGCGCCAATGCGCACGCGGCGGTCAGCGTCTGGCGTCCATTTCATGGTCGAGAACGGCGTGTGCTGGCTATCAACCGCGCCGACCTGCTAAAGATGTTGCTCGCTGGCGGCGAGCACATCGAGACGCACTGAAGAGTGCCGGGTTCGGCGGGTCGCGGTGCGACGACCTTGCTTTGCGGGAAGTGAATGGCCTGCGGCGTCAACTCGGGAGCTTCCGAGCGGGCGAAGTGGTACGAGAGCCGGATGCTTACGGCGCCTTCGGTAATGTCCAGATAGTTTCGCACATTGGATCGCGCCGCTTTGCACCGTGGGCAAACTCGACGCGAAGGGCTGCGAAATTCGGCATGGGCGAGCGTCCCAGCGAGCGCCCCCGGGGAAACATGCAGGCGCGGCCCCAGTCCCGGGGCCCCCGAGGAGCTTGCGCCTTGGGGTGGGAGCGAGGCGCAGCGTCGGGTTGGGGCCAAGGGCCCCCACCCGCCCTGCGCAGTCCCAGCAGGGCGAAGCAGCCGCGCTGGGGCCCGCGCCAACATCGATCGCATCGTTTGCGAGATCCAGTGGCTCCGGTAAATCGTTTCCATCCTCCAGTGAATCATCCTTAAGCCAGCTAATATCGAGCCTGTAGGTGCGCTTCTCGATGTCGCTGCGGCGTCACGATCGTGAACGTCTTGCCGGTGCCCGTCATCGCGGAGGGTGACTTCGACTTTGACGGCTACCGCGCGCCATTCCTTTACTCCACGAACGGTGAAGTGTTCTGGTTCTACGACGCCCGGGATAAGCTCAACCGCTCACGCCAAGTGCCGGACTTCCATACGCCAGGGGCGTTGGCAGAGATGCTGGACCGTGATTTGCCCCGAGGACCATGCCGGCCGGCATCCGGTCCGCTTCCGTCCCTACCAGGTGGCGGCGTGCGCCGCGATCGAGGAGGCTATCGAGAACCGGCGCCGGCGCATGCTCGTCGCGATGGCGCCTGAGTCACGGGGATCTTCAGGGTGCTAAAGTAGCCGGCCGAGACGACGCTGTAGTTCACCGACGGCAGGCCGCCACCAGCAGAATCAGCCCGACGAGGGCGAGCAACAGCACGCTGGCCCGATGCAATGCGACCGCGGCGCCGGGGCTGGGCCGGGCCTCCGTTTCCGGGTAAAGGCTGAGCGACATTCCCCGTTCCGTCGCGGGGTATTGGGCCGCCAGCCTCCGCGCCACGACCTGAAGCGCCGCCGCGGCAGGCGCGGAACTGGGGCGGGTCGGGCGGCTGACGTCCATCCCCTCGACGATCTCGCGCACTGACCGATCGCCTTTGCGCACACGCCGGAACACAGCCCGGCGGGTGGGATTTACAAGTGCGTCGAACGTCCGCTCAATTCGTTGTGAGGTTGCCATTGTTCTCTATCGTGAACGTGTCCGACCACAGAATCCGGCTCGTGTCGATTTGGCACTCGTCGCGATCAAAGACCAGGGGACGAAAATCAAGAAACCGCAAAACTAACACTTGACAACGACCCAAACTACACTACCATACGGTTGTGAATCAGTTGGGAGCAACCTTTGCGGCTCTGTCGGATCCAACCCGGCGGGCGATGATCGAGCGGCTCTCCCATGGGCCTGCGACTGTGCATGGGTTGACGGAACCCTTTGCACTCTCGCAGCAGATGATTTCAAAACATGTCGCCTACCTGGTGCGGGCGCGGATTGTAATCAAGACGAAGCGTGGTCGAGAGAGTATTTGCAGGCTCAGGCCAGAGGCGATAAAAACTGTCAGCGACTGGGCGATCAGCTATCGCCGCTTTTGGGAAGAGAGTTTCGACAAGCTGGATGTAGTTGTAAATCAAATGAAGAAAGAGGAGTTCCGAGATGGCAAAAAACACGGCTAGCGAAATTGAGCGGATGGTTGTTACAAGAGTTTTTGATGCGCCACGCGCGTTGGTTTGGAAGGCGTGGACTGACCCGAAATGTGTGATGCAGTGGTGGGGGCCGAAGGGCTTTACTGCGCCCGTTTGCCAGATGGATTTTCGCGTTGGAGGAAAATCTCTCTTCTGCATGAAGGCACCGGATGGGCAAGAGTTCTGGAATGCGTGTGAATACCACGAGATTGTTCCGCACGAGAAGATCGTTGCCTCCATGTACTTTTCGGACCCGAAGGGAAACAAGATTGACCCTGCGCAGTTGGGAATAGAACATGAGACTATAGACGGTACGTACGACGTAACCATCTTTGAGGATCTAGGAAACGGCCAGACGAAACTAACCTTCATCGGAAATGAACCCATGGAGAGCGCGAAAAATAGCGGTCAACTTGAGGGCTGGAACCAGATACTCGATAAAGTTGCTGAGGTTATTGCCGGACTGGTGCAGACGCAATAAAAAGCGGAAGCTGTGACAATCGTCGTGCGCGAGATTCAGCTAAGGCTGGCGGCGGGGGCTGGGGCTCATGGCCCCAACCCGACGCTGCGCCTCGATTTTGCCCACGGAGCAAAGCGGCGCGACCCCCGCGAGCGGTTTTCAACGGGTTAGGCGCCATGGCGGCCCGTTCACGTTAGCGTTTCACCTGGCCTCCGCCCCTGCGGTGTGGCATACTCGCCGCCAGGTGGGTTCTTCCGATGGCCAAGCACAAAGCGCAACGCGTGAAATGCCATGCCTATTTCAAACTGCGCTCCCAGGTAAAGCGAATCGAACGCCTGCGGCCGGGAGCGGCTTCCGCGGCCCCCTGGACCGTGCCGAATCTCTGCAAAGCCTATCACTGGCCGAGTGGGTTGGCGGGCGGCGGCTTGATCGCGATTGTGGAACTCGGCGGCGGATGGGTCATGTCGGACATGACTGCGTTCTTTCAGTCTGTGGGCCAACCGGTACCTTCCATCGCCGATGTGTCGGTAGACGGCACGCAGAACACGCCCAACCAGGGAGGCTCCGCGGGCGATAATGACATCGAGGTCGCGCTCGATATCCAAGTGGCCGCGGCCTCCTATTACGCGGCGACAGGCAAGCCGGCAACCATTCGCATGTACTGGTCGCAGGACATCGCCTCCGCCGTGGCGAAGGCGACCACAGACGGCTGCGACGTGTGCTCCATATCGTGGGGCGCGGACGAGGCAGTGTGGGGCACGACCGCCGCGCAGCAAATGGAGACGGCGGCCGTGTCGGCGGTGACCGCGGGCATGATCGTCTTCGCCGCGTCGGGCGACAACGATTCGAGCGATGGCGGCCCGACGCCGGCCAATGTGGATTGCCCATCTTCGTGCCCGCACGTCGTGGGCTGCGGAGGTAGCTATAAGACAACGAGCGAGGAGACGGTGTGGAACGATAACCCTGGCCAGACAGACGGCGAGGGCACCGGGGGCGGCTATTCGACTATCTTTGCGGTGCAAACCTTCCAGCTTGGCGCGCCGCCCGCGCCCGCCAACTCGAAGTACGGTTCCGGGCGCATGGTGCCCGATGCGTGCGCGGACGCGGATCCGAATACCGGGTACGACATCTTTGTGCATGGATCGGGCATGGTGGTGGGAGGAACCAGTGCCGTGGCGCCGCTTTATGCGGGGCTGTTTGCGGCCTTCGGTGGCAAGTTGGGGTTTGTAACGCCGGCACTTTGGAAGAATCACAAAGCCTTCAACGACATCACCCAGGGCGGCAACGGTTTTTACAACGCGGCGGTGGGGCCGGACCCGTGCAGCGGGATCGGTTCGCCGATCGGGGTAAGTATTGCGGCGTTGTTCTCCCGCCCCCTCACACCTCGACCCTGAGGTTGGCGCGGGCCCCCGCGCCAACCTTGGGCCAAGTCAAACGCGTTAACAGCGGTCCGCTGCGACCGCAAGGTGCTACACCTGAGCGGGAGGCGACGCAGCCGGCGTGAGACCGTGGCGACTCATGATCCCGGCCAATTTAGCCCGGTCCGGCGGCCCACCGGCCGCAGCATTGATGACCTCGGCGCACTCGCGGAAAAACTGCGGACCGAGTGCTGCGGGTGTGACGGCGCAGACTATCTTCGCCGCCTGGGTTGTGTTGTTATCGAACCGGTGAACGGCACCGCGCGGTATGCAGAGTGCCTGTCCCGGCCCCACCTCGATTTGCTTGCCGCCCACGGTCCACGTCAACACACCCTCGATACCGTAGATGGTTTCCTCGTAATGGTCGTGGCTATGCGCGGGACCCGCCAGGCGCTGCGCTCCCGGGACAACGACCTCGAAGGCCGCGATGGCGCCAGCCGAGTTCTCGCCCGTGAGTAGGAAGTGCACCGCAAGCGGTCCCACACGGATGGTTTCATCAGCGGGATTGACGCAGAGATCAATAGCTTGCTGTGTCATACGGATTTCCCCCTTTGTTTAGATTCCCAATTGGGTTCGCTATGCCGAGGGAGAGGTACACCTCCGTACCTCGGGGCCGCCGCGAGCGATCGAGCGATTATATCCTGGCCGGCAGTTCGCGGGGCTCGCGCCGGGTTGGGGCCAGGGGCGGGCAACCCGCCGACGTTATGTCAATCGCCACCCGAAACTCTGCTGCTGAGCTCGGGTTAGTACTTCCATTGCGCTCAAGTTGGTATTGAAAGCAGATCGAAGAAGTCAGCCACGCCCTCACTTCATTCCAGTCATCATGTCAACCCCTGCATGCTCCCGCAAACACTGGCGCCTTTGGGGCGCGGGCTGCACCGGCACGCTCCTGTTGATCACCGCCCTCGGGGCGCAATCAATGCGGCCGTCGGCCCGCATCCAGTCAGCAATCAATAACACCCGGCGCATGACCGTGCCCGGTTCGCTGCGCCCGCAGGCGCGCGCCCAATTTGACGCCGGCGCCATGCCCGCCAGCGTGCGTCTGCAAGGCATCAGTCTGAACTTCAACCTCGCCCCCGCGCAACAAGCTGATTTGGCGGCCTTGCTTGCCGCCCAGCAAAATCCCGCTTCACCCCTTTATCACCATTGGCTGACCCCGGATCAATTCGGCGCCCGCTTTGGCATGTCCACCGCCGATCTCGACAAGGTCGAGAGCTGGCTGCAGCAGCAAGGTTTCACCCTTGATTCGGTGTCCCGCAGCCGCACCCGCAGCCGCTTCTCCGGCACCGTAGGTCAGGTCGAATCCGCCTTTGCGGCGCCCATGCACTACTTCAACCTCGGCGGCGTCCGCCACTTCGCGCCCGCCAGCGCCTTGTCCCTGCCCGCCGCCATTGCGCCCACCGTGCTCGCGATCGGCAACCTCGACGATTTCCGTCCGCAGCCGCGCGCCCTTTTCCGCCCCAGCGTCCGGCCGAATCCGCACTTTACCTCGAGCCTCTCCGGAAATGTCTATTTCGCTCCTGGCGACATCGCGACCACCTACGACGTCGCGCCGCTGCAGGCCGGCGGCGACACCGGCGCCGGCCAGACCATCGCCGTGGTCGGCCAATCCGCCGTGGCCTTGGCCGATATTGAAGACTTCCAAGGCGCCGCCGGCTTGACCATCAAGGATCCAACCCTCATTCTCACACCCGGTACCGGCACCGCCACCATTTTCAGCGGCGATGAAGCCGAGTCCGACCTTGACCTGGAGTGGGCCGGAGCGCTCGCCACCGGCGCCACCATCGATTTCGTCTACGTCGGCAGCGACACCAACTCCGACGTGTTCACCGCGTTGACATTTGCGGTGGACCAGGATCTGGCGCCCATCATCAGTTCCGGCTACGGCGACTGCGAAGCCGCCGAGGGCTCCGAACCCTCCACGCTCGAACCCGTCCTGCAACAAGCCGCCGCGCAAGGCCAAACCGTCATCTCGGCCACCGGCGACGAAGGTTCCACCGATTGCTCCGGCGTCACCGGCCTGAGTACCGCCCAACAGGAGGCGCTCGCGGTCGACTACCCCTCCAGCAGCGCCTACGTGACCGGCGTGGGCGGCACCGAAATTACCGCCGCCAATGCCACCGCCGGCACGAGTTACTGGGCAGCCGCCAGTTCGGGCTCCGACGTCCTCAGCTCGGCGCTGCAATACATCCCCGAAATCGCCTGGAACGACGACAGCACCGCCAGTGGCCTGAGCGCCGGCGGCGGCGGCGCCAGCGCGCTCTTCGCCAAGCCAAGTTGGCAAACCGCAGTTCCCGGCATCCCCGCCGATGGTATGCGCGATGTTCCCGATCTCGCCCTGTACGCCTCGCCCAACTATCCCGGCTATCTTTACTGCACCAGCGATACCACCGCCTGGGCCTCCGGACAGACGGCCAGTTGCGACGACGGCTTCCGCGATGGCGCTACCGGCTCTCTCACCACCGCTGGCGGCACCAGTTTCGCCGCGCCCATCTTTGCCGGCATGGTGGCCGTGATCAACCAGGCAGCCGGGTACAGTTCCGGCCAGGGCCTCCTCAACCCTACTCTCTACTCCTTGGCGGCCAACCGTGCCACCTATGCGGCCGCCTTTCACGACATCACCAGTGGCAATAACGATTGCACGGCGGGTTCAAACTATTGCAGCAGTATCGTCGGCTTTTCCGCCGGCCCCGGCTACGATCAGGTGACCGGACTGGGATCGGTTGATCTCCATCAGTTGGTGCTGGCCTGGCCGCTCAATCCGGTTCCCGCCCTGGCAGCGACCACCACCACTGTCTCGGCATCGAGTTCTACCCCCGCCCTGAACACCAGCGTCACCTTCACTGTCGCCGTCAGCTCCAACACCGGCGGCTCCAGTCCCACCGGCACTGTCGCGCTCAACCTTGATGGCACCGCCCTCGCCCCGGTCACCCTCAGCGCCAACGGCACTGCGGTCTACACCACCACCTTCACCACCATCGGCACGCACCAGCTCCTCGCCATCTATTCCGGCGACAGCACCTACGCCACCTCCAACGGCGTCATATCGGTGAACGTTCCCGTGGTCAGTTCGGGCACGGGTTCGTTTACGCTCGCCGCCTCCAATCTCACCGTCGCCTCGGGCAATAGCGGGACTTCCACCATCACGGTGACGCCGGCCGGCGGCTATACCGGAACGGTCCTGCTGAATATGTCCACTGCCAGCGCCACCGCTCTGGCAAACCTATGCTACGAATTCGCCAACCAGGACAACAGTGGCGACGGCGTCGTGACGGTGGGCGGGACTGCCGCGGTCACTACCCAATTGACGCTCGACACCAACGCCGCCGATTGCGGTGCCGCGGCATCCAAAAACGCCACTGGCAAGCGCGCCTTGCGCTCCCTGCAATCCCTCCACTCCGCCCGCCGCCCCGGCAACGCCGGAATGACGCCCATGCTGATGCTGCTTGGCTTGGCGGGCTTGCTGCCGATGTGCATCTTCGCTGGCGGATTCCGCCGCCGCCGTGTTTGGGCGGGATTGATCCTCCTGCTCGTGGTCGGGCTGAGCGCGGCCGGCTGCGGTGGCGGCAGCAGTACCAACAGCACCGGCAATCCCGGCTCCGGGACCTACACCATCACCGTCACGGGACAAGATTCGGCTACGCCAACCATCACCGCGACCACTCAATTGACCTTCACCATTCAGTAACGCTCGGGTGGCGCGAACCGCTAACCTCAACCGCGGCGGCGGCGTCCCGTCCATTTCGCAGGGGTCGCGCCGCTTTGCACCGTGGGCAAAATCGGCGCGAAAGCCGCGGAACCGAGTGAGGCGGCCCGCCCCCGGTTGGGTAAGCGGCGCGGCCCCTCACGGGCAGCCGCCTGGCCGCCCACGGCCAAGCGGCGCCCTGGCAGACCGCCGCAAGCGGGCTGAGGGCGGCCGCAGGCCGCCCGAGCCCCGCGCCTATCATTCGGGGCGGCTCATAAGCGGGGCGCGCGACGCAATTCGCCCTGCGCAGTCTTCCAGCAGGGCGAAGCCGCCGCGCTGGGGCCCGCGCCAATATTGACGCTCGCCCGGATTTTATCTTTTCCCGTGCTGCAGCGTCAGGCACATCGCCACCGCCGTGGTGGGGTTGATGGCGTCGCCCGAGAACTGAATCTTGCGGATGATTCCCTGCTTGTCGACCACGAAGGTCGTGCGCTGCGCAAACTGCATGGGGTATCCCGCCATCGTCCGTGGCGGCTCCAGAATCCCGTAGCGCTGCTCCACGATCCCGCGCATGTCGCTCAGCAGCGGGAACGTCACCCCGATCTGCTTGGCGAAAACGCCATTGGCCGCCGGACTGTCCATGCTGATCCCGAAAATGACCGCGCCGTTCTGCTGGATTTTAGCCAAATCAACCTGATAGGCCTTGAGTTCCTTCGTTCAACCGGGTGTGAACGCGAGCACGTAAAACGCCAGAATTACGCTCTTCTTGCCGCGATACTCGCTCAGGTGCACCGGCTTGAACTGGTTACTGGGCAGGGTGAAGTCCGGCGCCATCTGCCCCACCTTCAGTTGCGTGCGTATGAGTTGCGGCGCTTGCGCCGCGGCCGCCGCCGTCAGCAGCAGGGCCGTCACCAAGGCGGCTAGAAAAGCGGGCTTGCGCATCGGGTTCTCCCTGCGCAGCAGTATAACCCGGCCCGCTCCTTTCGCAGGCAGGAAAAAAAGCGGCACCGGGCGAGGGGCTCGCCTACCCCGCCCGCCCCTCCACCAGCGTCACCCGCTCGCGCCGGATTACCCGCTCCAGCTTCAATCCCGCCCTCGGCAGCAGCGTCCTGAATTCCTCTTCCGTCCGCTCCCGCCCGGTCCCCAGCACCATCATCAGCAGGTCCATCATCGCCGCGGGAGGCTCGCTCTCGGCCGTCAGCACCGTATCGGCAATCAGCACCGTCGCATCCGGCCGCATGGCCCGCCGGACGTTGCTCAGGATCTTCTCCGCCGCCTCATCATCCCAGTCGTGAATCACGCCCTTGAGCAGGTAGCCGTCCGCGCCCCCGGGCACCTCGCGGAAAAAGTCGCCCCCTACCCTCTCGCAGCGCTCATGCCTCACCGCTCCTGCCACCACGCCGGGCAAATCGAAAACCACGCCCTGCAGCCGCGGATGGGCGTCGACAATCGCGGCCAGCGTCCGTCCCTGTCCCCCACCAACGTCCACCAGCCGCCCGAATCGCGAAAACTCATAGGCGCCCATCAGTGCTGCCGTCCACTCCGGCGAGGAGCTCATGGCGGCATGGAAATAGGCCGCATCGTCGGCGTGTTCATCCATGTGCTCAAAAAAAGATGCGCCGTAGAGCCGCCGAAACGGCGCCTGCCCGCTCATCACCGCCTCGGTCAGCTCGCCCGTCGGCCGCCACACAAAATGCGCCCCCAGCATCATCGCCCAGGTGCTCAGCCTGCTGGGTGCGTCCTTGCACAGGGTTGCGCTCATCTCCGTTTGCCGGAACCGGCCCGGTCCGTCGGCGGCAAAAATCCCCAGGCTCGCCAGCGCCCGCAGCAGCCGCCCCAGCGCGTCCGCGTGGGCGTGTGTCGCTTCCGCCAGCTCCGCCACGGTTTTCGGCCCCTGGGCCAAGCGGTCGGCCAACTCCAATCGCGCCGCCGCATGGATTGCCTGCGCCGCCATGGCCGGCGGCCACAGCATCCGCATCATCTCCATCCCCACCGCTTCCGCTTGCGTCGTCTTCGTACTCATAACCTTCTCCCTCTCGCGCCTCTCGGCCCCGCCACACTCCATCGGGGGACGCCCTGAGGGCAAAGGCGGCACGGCGGCAGCGGGAGGGCGGCTCCCGCAAGAGGTGGCCGTGCCACACGGCCGCGGGCGCATTCATTTTCAGCCCGGCGCCGCGGCCGAATCCGCGCCTGGGCGCCGCGCCTGGAAAAATCCTTCGATCTCTTCCAGCCTCTTTCCTTTGGTTTCCGGCAGCCACACCAGCGCCACCAGGAAATATACCACCGTCGCCCCCGCGAACAGGAAAAACATGGTGGCGTAGCCGTACTCGCCCACCGCCGGCAGAAACGCCGCCGCAATCAGCGTCCCGGCGGCTTCGTTCAGCACCAGCGCGATGCTCATCCCATTCGAGCGGATGCGCGTCGGCATCAGCTCGCTCAGCGCCAGCCACACCACAATCCCCGGCCCGAGGGCAAAGCTCGCCATAAAGAAAAACAGGCTCAGCGCCGTCAGCCATCCCCACGCCTCCCCCGGCAGCGGCGTCAGCGTTGCCTGCACGATCTTCAGCGGCGCGCGCCGTGCCGCCGCGAGCGAGGCGAACGGGTTGGCCGAAAACGCCAGCACGCCGTTGCTGGGCAGGCTCGCCGCCCGCGTGATCTCCACCGGTTCGACCACCGTCTGATCTGAACGCTCCACCGGCGTGGCCGAGCCAAAGCCGCCATAGCTGTAGATCACCGATAGCGACACCGGCCCCGTCACCGCCGGCGCCAGCGCATGCGCCAGCGCCGGCGTCAAGCGCAGCCGCAGCGTCTGCTCGGGCGTCACCAGCGCCTGCACCGCCGCCGTCACCCGTACCGCGTGCCGCTGGTTCGCCCAGAACATCGCCCCTGTCCACATCAGCCCGATCACCGCCCCCGCCGTTCCCAGCGTCAGCAAAAACTTCCGCCCGCGCTTGTCCACCAGCACCATGCCCACGATCGTGGCTAGAAAGTTCACCAGCGTGAACAGAATGTAGCCCCAGTGCGCCGCCAGATCGCTCAGCCCGCTCTGGATCAGAATGCTGGCGTTGTATTGAATGATCGAGTTCACCCCGGTCGTCTGGTTCAGCACCAGGATCACGCACGCCAGCACGAACGGCAGCACATACTTCCGCCGCAGCAGGGATTCGGCCCGCTGCCCCGCCGCCGCCCGCGCCGCCGCTTCCGCCCGCTCGATTTCGGCTAGGAGCTTGTTGAAAAAGAGCGTAACCGCGCTGGGGTGGGGCGGATCTTAGGGACATGCGCGGAGATGACCTCAAGCCCCAGGCGGAACTGTTCCTATATAGCTCAGTGG